>PNAJ01000144.1:0-3610 GCA_003170295.1 Bryobacterales bacterium
GGCGCTCGGTGGCGGCGCCGGCGGCGGAGGGGTGTTCGAAGAATCCACCGACGGCGAGTTGGGCTAGCATTTCTTCCTGGACGCTGTAGAAGACTTCGGCGAGGTCGAGGCGGCCGGAGTCGGGGGAACGAGGCATGTCAGGTCATTGTAAGGAGGGCGGGCGGAGGAATGAGGCGGATGGAAGCGCTATGTTGTGCAGAAACCAGACGGATCTGCCGATGTTTCTAAGGTGAATACTATGAAGACTGTCGTCCTTTCATTGGTCCTTATTACTGCCGCGTTCGCGCAGAACAGTACGCCGGACCTGTGGTACTTCCAGCAAGCCTATCCGGAGAGCTCATCCGACGTCAGTGCGATCGAAGCGCAGATCGATCTGGCGTTCAGTTACGGCTACACGGGCGTGGTGTTCTGGAGCTCGGCGTTCAATTTCATGGGATCTTCCGTTTTCCCCGCCAACAATGTTGCGTACATGCAGCAAGTGGTCGCGCACGCCCAAGCGAGAGGCATGAAGACTACGGGACAAGTCTCGCCTTACGGGTACTCCGACGATGCGCTGATCAACAATCCGAATTGGGCCGAGGGAGCGCACCTGACCGGGTCCCAATTCACGGTGAATGCGACCAAAACAGCGCTGGTGCCGGTGAACAGTTTCGGAGGGCTGGTGAATCCCGGTTTCGAATCGGGGGTGACGGGTTGGTTCGACTTCGGCGATCCAAATATGGGCGTCGACACCACCGTTTTTCACAGCGGTTCTGCTTCAGGCTATATCACCAACTCGACTGGATTCTCGCGCTTCCATCAGGTGCTCAATGTGATCCCGTGGAGACAGTATCACTGCCGCATCTGGATCAAGACTGCGAACTTCCAGGCCTTTGGCCTCATTGAAGTCTATGATCCATCGAGTAGCACTGTGCTGTTCAGCACTCCAATTGGCCAGCAATCCACGCAGGACTGGACCGCACTGGACTTCACGTTCAATAGCCGGGGGGCTTCGCAACCGGGCTTATACTTCGGCGTTTGGGGTGGATCCGCAGGCAGCATCTGGTTCGACGACGCATTGGTCGAAGAGACGTCGCTGGTTTATGTGTTGCGGCGGCCGGGGACTCCATTAAATGCCTACGACCCGGCCAACCCGAGTCATGTATTCTGGGAGGGAACCGATTTCAACCCGATCCTGGATCCACAGTTGGTATCGGGCGCCTACTATCCCTTCAGCAACTTCTATCACACGCCTGTGACGGTGACGTTGCCTGCCACTACATCGCTCGCGCCGGGACAGAAGGTCGCGATCGATTATTATGCGGTGCAGCCGATCGCGCAAAACGCCGATGTCGGGATTTGCCTCACCGAGACGGGCGCGCAGAAGTGGCTGCAACAAAACGCGCAAGCGATCGTCAATAACATGCCCGGGATGAACTACATGCTCTCATACGACGAGATGCGGCATATGGATTCGTGCGGGTCCTGTAAAGCGAAAAACATGACTCCGGGGCAATTGCTGGGATGGCACGTGACAAATACGGCGAGTCTTTATCAATCGCTCGCGCCGTCGGCCTCGCTATACACTTGGAGCGACATGTTCGATCCGTATCACAATGCGGTGGACCATTATTATTTGGTCGAAGGCAACATTGCGGGATCGTGGGCGGGCGTTCCCGCGAATTTTAAGATCATGAACTGGAACCTGGGCAATCTGACGAATTCGCTGACCTGGTTTTCCGGTCTGAATTTGCAGCAGCCTACGGCATACAAGCAAGTGATCGCGGGCTATTACGACTCGGGCGACGGCGCGGCGTCGGCGACCCAGGAATTGCAGCAGGCGAGTGGCATTCCCGGGGTGACGGGGCTGATGTACACGAGTTGGTCCATCGATTACTCGCAGCTCCAGCCGTTTGCCGCGGCAGTGAAGAAGAACTGGACGGCTTATCTGACGAGCATCGTGTCTACTGTCACGCCGCAGGTGAGTATCTACGCGACGGGAGTCTCATATAATCGCGGTACCGGCCTCTTTACTCAGACGGTGAAGCTGACCAACAACGGAGCGGCATTAGCAGCAGCGGCGTATGTACTGGACTCTTTGCATGCCGGCGTGACGATGTCTAACCCGAGCGGAACCACGAATGCGGCGCTACCTGCGGGAAGCCCGTACTTAGAAGCAGGTCCCATCGGCGCAGGGGCGACCGTGACACTGACCATTCATTTCACAAGAACCGGGACGCCGCCGATCACTTACACGGCGCGCGTGCTGGGTTCGGGTCCGCGCTGATCCTCACCACAGGCTAAGATAGGAGCATGAAGAGCGCTCTGCGTTCGTTCGCTCTGCTCACCTTGGGATTCGCTGCCGTAGCGCGCGGGAGCACTCTGTATAGCAACACGACAACCGATACCCTCGATACTTTCTTTTATTCCGCCGGCCCTTGGGTCGTACTTGGAGACCGGATCCATCTGATTTCACCCGGTGCGGCCAGCCAGGCGAATGTGGAATTCTCCAATGATGGCTCCGCTGGGGGGACGTTTG
The DNA here is from genome assembly GCA_003170295.1 of Bryobacterales bacterium. Classification (GTDB taxonomy): domain Bacteria; phylum Acidobacteriota; class Terriglobia; order Bryobacterales; family Bryobacteraceae; genus Palsa-187. The sequence goes on from PNAJ01000144.1 coordinate 2,519, forward strand.
ATGCCGAGCTGGATTTGTTCGATGTGGGTTCTCCAGTAGTGGGCGCCTTAATCGGGACCTTCGACTTGACAGGTAACTCAATCGGAGCGGGCAAGATCGATCTGAGTTTCAGTCTCGGGGCCCTGGCGGTGCCGCAGGACCTTATCTTCACGCTGAGTGTGAGCAATGTAAGCCTCGGCGTGGATCTCGGAGTCGACATGTTCGAGCCGCCCACGGTAGGATCGAGCGATAACTCTTTTATGATCGCCGCGACCACCCTGCCGAACTATTTTCAGCTTGGAACGACCAACGAAAACGTCTATTTCCAGTTGAGTGCGCAGGACGTTCCAGAGCCGTCGAGTGTGGCGCTGGTGGGCGCCGGTTTGCTGATCGCTGGAATTGGCGCTCGCCGGCGGCGGAAGTGAGCGCGGGCGCTCCGAAACTGGAGTGCGTGCCGCACTTTTGTGTGCTTCCGGATGGACCGAGTCAGCCAGGAGCGGGTCCAGGGGGACCCNNCGGGGGGTCCGCCCCACAAAACCTGGAAAACCTGCACCAATGGCGCAATCGAAGGTGTCCTGGCGGTGCTTCAACCTTACTTAGCCTAAGGGATTTTGCCGAGCTGCTTTCCTAGATTCTCCTTAGAAAAATGGAACTGGCGGCCTATTCACGATTTACGAAGTTGCGTCGATAATGCAACAAGAGCGAATAGCGCGGAGACTTCGAAGATGGCTTTTCAACAAATGAAACAAAGAGTCAGGGTGGGGAAGCGGGGAGAGCGCGGGTTTACCGCGCTCATACTCGCCGTGTCCATATTCGCCACGGTGGGGATGATGGGACTCGCGGTGGACGTCGGCAGGATGTTCCTGTATAAGAATGAGCTGCAGACGTTCGTGGACGCTTCCGCGATGGCTGCGATTGCGGCAATGGACGGTACGTCCGCCGGCATCGTCAGGGCCGATGCGGTTGCAACAGCCGGTCCCCTAGGCAGTACCAAGCCGAACGGCTACAACTTCGACTCCACGCCGATCGCGAACACTCCGGCGAGTGGGAACGTGGCCGCGGTTGGCAGAGGCTGCTAAAAAAGCTCGCTGGCAGGCGGAACCGCCTGCCCCA
>PNAJ01000144.1:3646-116401 GCA_003170295.1 Bryobacterales bacterium
ACCAGGGGGTCCGCCCCACCTGCGGGGAAGTCTGGCAACCTGCACTACGAAGTGTGATAATTCCTCGATGACTCGTATTCACTTGGTACTTGGCGGGGTGCTGCTCGCTTATGGGCAGAACGGGCCGGGCGTGCCTGGCTTTGGCGTGGTCGCGGAGCCGGAAAATCATGCTTTGTCCGTGGATCGTCTGATGAGATATCACGATTCCGGGGAGTATGAGAGTCAGATTCGACAGGTGGTCAATTCGGCGGAGGCGTACCTGATTGAGCGGGCGGAAAAATCGGGCGGAAAACTCGCCGCAGTTTTCGACATCGATGAGACATCGCTCTCCAATTGGGATTCGATGTCCGGTTGTGGTTTCTGCGCTTATTCGGCGGAGCTAAAGCTCTATCCCAACGCCACGGCGGCCGTGATTTCGCCGACGCGCGAGTTGTTCAACCTGGCAAAGAGTAAAGGCGTTGCCGTTTTCTTCGTGACCGGGCGGCAGGAAAAGCAGCGTGCGCCGACCACCAAGAACCTGACCGACGTTGGATATGCGGGCTGGGTGGAGCTGATTATGGAGCCCGATGGAAACAAGGACCCGGCGCGAACGTTCAAGCCGCGCAACCGGCAAGCGATCGAGAGCAAAGGCTATCGCATCGTGCTGTCAATCGGCGACCAGGCTAGCGACCTGGCGGGGTGCTGCGCGGAGCGTGTCTTCAAGCTGCCGAATCCGTTCTACCTTGTTCCTTAAGTCGTGCAGAAATCAGGCGGATCTGCCGATGTTTCAAAAATAGCTTATGTCCTCTTCTGTCGGTGGGAAATTTCAGGATCACTACGCGGTTCTTGGCATCGAGACCAACGCGGACTCGGAAACGATTCAGGCGGCTTATAGCAAGCTCGCGCGAAAATGCGCCGAGACGGGGGACAAAAGCAAGCTTGATGCGCTGAATCAAGCCTTTGAGGTTCTTTCCGATCCCGGGCTGAGAGCCAGTTTCGACAAGGTGAAGGGGGTGGATCACGAAACGGGTGATCCGAAATTCACCGGGGTGGAGTTTTTCCACAGACTGACGCAGAGCGCGTTGCTGCGGTCGGCGGTTCTCTGCATCCTTTATGACCGGAGGCAGATCAATTCTTTCAAGCCAGGTTTATCGATGCGGCACATCGAGGGCATGCTTCAAGCCCCATCGGAGGAGTTAAACTTTGCCGTGTGGTACTTGAAGAAGCGTAGTTTGGTGGTCGTTGACGACAAGAGCAACATGGAGATCACGGTAGACGGCATGGACTTTCTGGAACAGAATCGGCCGGACGTGGAGTCGGTGATGCCGCTGTTCAAGCAAGATGCGCATGCTAAGCCTCCATCGCAACCGGAGAAGCGTCCCATTGTTGCTGAAACCAAGACCGGCGAGCCGGTTTTAAACGCGTTGAACCGGGCCTTGCAGCGGGCTAGTGTGTCGTATGACGCTCAGCCTCGCGATCCTCTGCAAGTCAAGTAACAGTAACTACAAGCTGCGGCAGTAACAATGTCGAGTTGCCATGTGATTTGATTTTCGATTTACTGGGTGATCGCGTGTCCTTCCGAAAGAGTCTTAATCATGGCTTCCAGACCGTTCCGGTTCAAGTCGTCGGGGGCCTGAGGCAAGGCCTTGCGTGCATGTTCGAGGGCTGCCGGGATGTCGCCGGTCGCGGAGTAACCGCGCGCGAGACCCACGTGGACGGGCCATGCGTCACCGTGGCGCTGGGCATTTAATTTGAAAATCTCCAAGGCTTCGGCATTCTTATGCGCGGCCACGAGCGCGCGGCCATACTGGTGGATCTGAATAGCCGTGGTCGCGGGATCATTAAGGGCGACCTGCATGATGGCCTTCGCCTCGAAGTCCTTCTTCAGTTTGGCGAGCGCCTGTGCCTTGGTGCTCAATGTATCGAAATTCGACTGACCGATAAAGGGCTTACTGACCGCGGCCTCCGCCCATTCGAGACCCTGGTCGAGATTGGTGTTGGTCTGAATGCAGAATTGCGCGGCGGCCATGTAAGCTCGATAGTCGAAACCGTAGCCGCTGGTTAATTCGCGGCGCAGGTGGGTGATATAGCTATCGTTGGTCTTCGCCGCGATGGCGAGGGGGATGGCGAGGTCTTCCCACTGCAGCTCCAGCGTAGTTTCCGCCGGACGGCGCACGGGGAACTCGTAGGCTAACCATTCGCGATATTCGTGTTTGTGGGGCTTGACCTTGACGCGAAGTGCGTCGTCCGCTTCGTCGTAGAAAAAACTGCCCCAGGCATTGGAATTTTTGGAAAAGATGACGGTCCACTCCTCGGGTCCGGGAATCATGTGGAGTCCATAGCGGCCGGCGGGCAAAGGGCTGCCTTCGACACTGATGTCCTCGGAGGCCGAAAAGACGGTGTTCTCGTTCGCGCCGGCGCGCCAAGGGGCAGGTTTGCCGCCGCCGACGCCGAGAGACGTTAAACCGTAGGGCACGAGCTTGCCCCAAATCTTTCCGCGCCGGTCTTCGCCGGAGGGGCTGTGAACCGAGGGGCTGGAATATTCGACGGTCACTTTAATAGCGCCCATCGACTGGGTGACGGACGCCTTTTGATTGTTGCCGCTGGGCGGGAGAGTTAAGACCGGGGACTGAGCCGATAGAATCGCCAGTGAAACGAGGCAGAGAGAAAACCGAAGCAAGGGTCGCATGGGAGCACAGACGGTCGGCTTGAAAAAAGGTTTGATACTTTTGAAGCCGAAGAGCCGGCCGGGGGGTGTACGAACGGGCAGATAGGTAACACATCTATCCGAGCACATAGGTAACACTTTAGTTCGTTTCCGCTTTCTCCGTTACCGGCTCTGGCGGATCATCAGAATCCATCTTTGGCTTTCCTTCTTAGAAAGGTTTTGTTCGGCTTGGGTTTGGGTGTTCAGGAGCCGTTTGGGTGGAAAGTTGAGATCGGTGGCGTGCATAGTACGTTCATCCATCCAGCCGATGGGATAGTTTCCGAACCAGAGTTTCCAGATGCCATCGGCGATTCCCTCCAGACCGATCGGCTCATGAGCCAGGGTTTTAGTGATGAAAACCCGCTCGCCGCTCCAGCGGATCCGGCCACACGACCCTACTCCGCGTACCAGCAGATCGCTGTGGTATTCGGGTCTCTTTAGGCGGTTCGGGTAGTTCCTGCAGGAGGGCTGATAAAACTCACTGGGCGTTTTCATTTCCAGGGCTTCGTGCGGACGATCGTGGTTGTACTCCTGACGAAACGCATCGAAGGCTCGTTGCTGACGGCCCAGCGTTGTCGAGGGAGGCTCGGCGGTGGACTCTCGCAGCGTACGATGCATTCGCTCGTGCCTTCCGTTCTGCTGCGGTTTCCCGGGATCGATTCGCTCCGGCCAGATGCCCAGCTTGATCCACCACACCGATAACGTCGATAGTCCGGCCAGCGCCACACTCGCAAACGGCGCTCCGTTGTCGGTGCGAATCGTCTTCGGCAACCCATATTCGCGGAAGGCCGCCTCAAACAACGCCCGAGCGTACTTTTCATCGAGCCCGTCCACGGCCTGGCAGCGCAGCAGGTAGCGGCTGTAGGCGTCGGTTACCGTCAGCGGGTCGCAGCGGCTCCCATCCTGGCAATGAAAGTATCCTTTGAAATCTGCGCACCAAACAGCATTGGCGCCTTCGGCGGACTGCAAGCGGCCGGGCGTCGGAGCTACCCATAGCCTGTTGCCAGGTTTGGCGGTGAGGCCGGCGCGCTTCAGCATCTCGCCGATGGTGCTGGCGGAAGGCCAATGCTGATCGGGCTGTTTGCGCTGCAACCAAGCTCTGAGCTTTTCCGGGCCCCAGCGCCGGTGGTCGCTGCGCGCGTCCAGGATCGCTTTGGCGATCGGCTCCGACATGGCGTGGGCCTGGTGGTGTGGCGCGCGCGACTGGTCGGCAAGCGCCACCGCGCCGCCCGTTTCATATCGCTTCCGCCATTTATAGCCAGTTTTTCGACTGATACCGAAAGCTCGGCACAGCTCGGCGAAGAATTCATCGCCTTGTTCGATTGCTTTCACGAACGTCAATCGTTGTTCCATGGCACACGTTTCTTTCCAACTCATCAGCTTCTTTGATAGCTGATCAGCTTCAAAAGTGTTACCCATGTGCTCGGATAAATGTGTTACCTATGTGCCCGGTCCATACAGGGGCCGGCTGCGGACCAGGGGGTCCGCTCCACTTAAAACACAGAACACTGGTAAGTTGCCCCGCCGGTTGCTTACCGGCGCTCCAGGCGGGTTACCAACCCGCCGCAGGCTGCGAGCCTGCACCACATTGCTAGGGCTGAGCGATTTCTGCGGAGAGGACTCGGGGTACTTGGGCTAAGTCGTTGGTCACTTCGATATCGCGCCACTTGCGATTGAGCATCTGGCGGACTGGGTCTAGCGAATCGTGGCCTAGTTCGAGAATCAGGCGGCCGCCGGGTTTCAGGAGGCGCGCGGCTTCGGGGATGAGGCGCGAGTAGATGGCGAGTCCGTCGGCGCCGGCGAAGAGCGCGAGCGCGGGCTCATGGTCGCGGACCTCGCGCTGTAATGTGGCTCGATCGGTCTCGGGGACGTAGGGGGGATTCGAGATTACGAGGTCGAAGGAATGGTCGCGGAGGGCGGAGCCTAGATCGCACTGCACGAAGTCGACACTGGCTTGAAGACGCTGCGAGTTTGTTTTGGCGATGCGGAGCGCGGCTTGTGAGATGTCGGTTGCGAATACGCGGGCTTTAGCTTCCAGCGCGAGCGTAATGGCGATGGCTCCGGAGCCGGTGCCGATGTCGAGAACCGTCTCCGACGGGTTTTTGAGCGCGGTTTCTATAAGATGTTCAGTCTCGGGGCGCGGGATGAGGACGTCAGGGTTGACGTGGAAATCGCGGCCGAAAAATTCCTGCTTGCCGGTGATGTACTGGGTCGGCATTCCGGAGAGGCGCTGATGGAGATAGCGGCCGTAGTGGATCCACCAGAGCTCTTTGAGTTCCTCATCGGAGTGCGCGAAGAGCCAGGATCGCGGGCAGCCGATCGAGTGGGCGAGCAGAACTTCGGCGGTGAGGCGAGGTGCTAAAATTCCAGCATCATTGAACAGTTTCTGGCCCTGGAGGAGCGCCGTTTCGAGAGTCACTGCCATCGCCTTTCAGTTTTTCGGCCTGGAAGTGTTGGGTCAAGGCGTCGACGACCTGCTCGAGTTTGCCTTCCATAACCAGGTTTAACTGGTGGAGCGTCAGGCCGATGCGATGGTCGGTGAGGCGGTTCTGCGGGAAGTTATAGGTGCGGATTTTCTCGGAGCGGTCGCCGGAGCCGACCATGGTCTTTCGCTCCGCGCCGATCTTGTCCTGCTGCTTTTGCACTTCCAGTTCATAGAGGCGCGAGCGCATGACGCGCATCGCTTTTGCGCGATTCTTGATCTGCGATTTTTCGTCCTGGCAGGAGACGATGGCGCCGGTGGGCAGGTGCGTGATGCGGACGGCGGAGTACGTCGTATTGACGCTCTGGCCGCCGGGGCCGGAGGAGCAGAATGTGTCGACGCGCAGATCCTTTGGGTCGATATTGACCTCGACCTCGTCGGCTTCGGGCAGCACGACGACTCGGATCGCGGAGGTGTGGACGCGGCCCTGTTGTTCGGTGGCGGGGACGCGCTGCACGCGATGGACGCCGGCCTCGTACTTCATCTGGCTATAAACCTTGACGCCGCTGATGAGCGCGGTGACTTCTTTTAATCCACCGACGGAGGACTCGCTTGAGGAAGTTACTTCGACGTTCCAGCCGCGCGTTTCGGCGAAGCGGCCGTACATACGAAAAACTTCGGCGGCGAATAAAGTCGCTTCGTCGCCACCGGTGCCTGCGTGAATTTCGAGCACGACGTTCTTTTCGTCGTTGGGGTCCTTGGGGAGAAGGAGAACCTTTAGCTCGTCCTCGATTTTCGCAATGAGAGGCTCCAGCTTCGCGACTTCTTCTTCGGCCATGGTGCGGAGTTCGGGATCGGTTTCGGTGAGCATCGGACGCGCTTCGGCGAGGTTGCGAGTGGCGTCCTTCCACTCGCGATATTTGGCGACGATCTCGGCCAGGTCGTTGTGCGATTTGGACACTTTGCGGTAGAGCGCGGAGTCGTTAATGACCTCGGCGTCCGCCATTTGAGCGTTCAACGCGTCGAAGCGGCGTTCAATGTCGTCGAGTTTTTGCTGATATTGCATGCGGCTCTTTTATTATAGATGCGGGGGAGGGGATTTCGATGCTAGCCAGGTGGAAGCACGAATCACAGCGGCGACTCGAGTGTCGACGCGGCACGCACGAGTGCGCGCGCCACAAGCTGCAGGGATTTCCCGGAAAGGCTATGCGATTACTAATTCGCCGCCCTGCTTCGCTTCGAGCGCCATGGCGCCTTCCAGAGCATGGATCGCGACGGCGGCTTGCGAATCGTCCGGCGGTTTTGTCGTGATGCGCTGCAGCCACAATCCGGGCTGAGTTAGAACCGACATTAAGGTGCCCTGGCGACGCGCGGCGAAGCGGATTACTTCGTAGCTGACCCCGGCGATCACGGGTAAAAGGGCGATGCGCGCGACGAATTTCATCCAGAATCCGTCGATGGGCAGAAGGGCGTAAGTGATCATCGCGATGCCCAGGACCACGAATAAAAAGCTGGTGCCGCAGCGCGGATGGAAGGTCGTGAATTTCTGCGCGTTCTCGACGTTCACCGGTTTGCCGGATTCGAAATTGAAGACCACTTTGTGCTCCGCGCCGTGATATTGAAACACGCGCCGCATGTCGGGCAGAAGAGAAAGGAGAAACAGGAACGTGAAGAACATCACCATGCGGATCACGCCGTCGGTGAGGTTAACGGCCAGGCGGCTCGATAAGGATGGCACCGCGTGACCCAGGCTGGTTGCTAAAAAGAGCGGGATGAATTTATAGAGGAAGATGAATCCGATGAGGGAAATCGCCAGATTCGCGGCCATCATTTTCGAGGTGATTTCCTTGGGCTTTTCGTTAGTTCCTTCGTCGAGTGCAGCGTTGGCCGAGAATTTTAAAGCCTTCACGCCGAGCGTCATCGCTTGTCCAAGGAGTCCCAATCCGCGAAGAATGGGGAGCTTGAACAGGGAATATTTTTCGGACATGCGATGGATGGGATATTGCTCGGTGACGATTTCGCCATTGGGCTTGCGCACGGCGGTGCAATAGCTGTGAGGGGCGCGCATCATGACGCCTTCCATAACGGCCTGGCCGCCGACGAGGGTAGTTTCCTCGCCGTTCTCAAGGGCGGGCATTAGTTGGATATGGGCCAAAAGGCGGATGTGTTTCCCGAGGTTCACTACATTGTCTCCGTCATCATTATAGCGCCTGTCCGCTCCCTGACGGTCGCGGTTCCGCTGAACCGCCATGGGTGAGCATGCGGACGGATGAGGGCTATTTCCCGAAAATGAAGCGGCCGCGGCGCGGGTCGGCGGCGCCGTTGAGCACGCCGTCCTTTTTCAAAATAACCACGGGGGCCGATGTGTTGCTCCATTCGCCGCCGACTTGCACGCGATGGCCGAGGGCGGTCATGCGCTCAATGGTCGCGCGCGGAATTCTGCCTTCAAGGCTGAGGCGGCCGGGCGTGATTTCATGAAAATCGAACGAGGCGTAGAAGTGCTCGGACTGAAAACGGGGCGACTCGACGGCTTCCTGCGGCGTCATGCCGAAGTCGAGAATGTTGAGCAGGACCTGTAGCAGCGCCTGGTCCTGATTGTCACCGCCGGGAGTGGAGAGCTCCATGTAAAATTCGCCGTCCTTGGTGACGAGGGTCGGGCTCAGCGTGACGCGCGGACGCTTTCCGGGCGCGAGTCGATTGGCGTGGCCCGGCGTGAGCACGAAAGAATTGAGGCGAATCGAGAGAGGAATGCCGGTATCGCCCGCGATGACCGAAGGCAGCCAGGCGCCGCTGGGCGTGGCTGAAAACGCGTTGCCGAATTTGTCGAATACGTTGACGCAGGTGGTGTCTCGATTGCTGGAATTGCCACCGCCACCGGTCATAGGCGCCGATGCGCCGAGATTACCCGGTCGCGATTCCATGGAGGCGTGGGCGGGATCCATCAGCTTCCGGCGCTCCGCCGCGTAGGATTTCGAGAGCAGAATTTCTTCCGGGATCTTGCTGAATTTCGGATCGCCATAATAGCGGTCGCGATCGGCGAAGGCGAGTTTCACGGCTTCGACCACGATGTGCAGATACTCGGGCGTGTTGTGGCCGAGCGCCTTGAGATCGTAGCCTTCGAGGATATTGAGCGCCTCAATCATGACCGGACCCTGGGTGAAAAATCCCGGCTTGTGGACGGCGTAGCCGCGATAAGTGGCGGAGCGCGACTCATCGAGCTCGGCGTGGAAATTCGCGAGATCGTCGTAGGCGATCAGGCCGCCGTTTGCGTCGTTGAAAGACGCGATGCGCTTCGCGATGGAACCTTTATAGAAGAGGTCATGCACGGCTCGGATCTTCGCGGCGCGATTGCCGTGCGCCTTTTTCTCGGCGGCGGCCATCTCGCGGAGCGTGCGCGCGAGGTTCGGCATGTGAACGATCTGACCGGGCTTCGGCACCGATCCGTTCGGAAAATAAAATTGCTGCGACGAAGGCCAGAACGCGAGAACCTTCTGGAACATGCCTAGGGTGTTGGAAAAAATCTCAGTGGAAGGAAAAGTATCGGCGTCCTCAATGGCGGGCGCGGCGACTTCGGCGAACGATTTGGTGCCGAATTTTTCGAGCGCGAGGAGCAGACCGTCGACCACTCCGGGCGTGATCGCGGCGCGAATGCCTTGGCCGGGAATAGGCGGGCGGGGCATGCCGGTTTGCTCGAAAGGCTCGACGGGACGCTTTTCGTAATACTCAACGGTGGCTTTTTTGGGCGCGACGCCGATACCGCTAACGACAGCCACAGGCTTGCCGTTCATCTTCACAAGCAGCGGCATTTCGCCGCCAAGGCCGAAGTGATCCTGCTCCGTGACGGCGGCGGCGAGGACGCTCGCAACACCGGCGTCGACCGCGTTACCGCCCTGTTCAAGAATGCGGTATCCCGCCTCGACTTCAAGATTGTTGGCGGCTCCAACCATTTCGCGTGTGCCGCGAACGGCGGGGAACATCGTATGCGGATTTTGTGCGAAGGCGGAGGACGCCGCAATGAAGAGCAGCAGGGAGGCTCGGGACTTGCTCATAAGGTTATGGTCGCATGAAGAGCGGATTTCACGCAGAGACGCGCAGGGCGCGGAGGCCTATCTCGTCCTAGTTTGTCTTAGCAATCTTCTCATTTATCGTCCTCTTGATGCGTCTGAAGAGAATCGCTATCAGAACATATGCTACCCCGTTGGCGGGCGCTACAAGCCAGATAATGACGCCCATAAAACTGCCGTGAACACCGCCCGTAACAGCGTAGATCGGAACCAGGAGAATGAACCCTGGGACTAAGAGCCACTGGAGGAACCAGGGAATGCTCTCCGCCGCATGCGTGTTGAAAGCGCCGCCGACCGCCGCGCCAAGCAAAAATGCGAACGCGAGTGTCCTCCATCGCTTCAGATCGACCATACGATTATGGACGCTCGCCGAGGACCTGCTTCAATGTCCCCATTTTTTCGCATTCCTCAAGAAACATCCGCACGGCTTCTTTGAGATTCTTGATGGCCTTTTCTTTGGAGTGACCGCAGGAGGAAACGCCGAGTCTCGGGCGTGTGCGCCACGAACATGCGTCCCTCTTTGAAGACCCGAGTGGTGCATTGAATGTCCATGCTATGCGCCTGCTGCCAGCATACGATATTTTCGCAGCAGTTCGTACATTACAATTCCGCCCGCCGTAGCGACGTTGAGCGAATGCTTCACTCCCAGCATCGGGATACGGATATGGGTGTCGGCGAGGCTTGCTAGTTCGGGGCGCAGGCCGTTGACTTCGTGACCGAACAGCACGCACACGGGGAAATGAGGGGTCCAATCGAAGATGTCGATGCTCTGAGGCGTGGTCTCGATTGCGGCGATCTCGTGGCCTTGCGTGCGGAGGTCGTTGACCAGTGCGATCGCGTCCGCGGTGTAATTCCACGCGACCGTTTCCTCCGCACCGAGCGCCGTCTTCGTGATCGCGTTCGAGGGCGGATGGCCTGTGATACCGCACAGGTGCAGTCTGGCGATGCCCGCGCCATCGGCTGCGCGAAAGAATGCGCCGACGTTGTACGCGCTCCGGACGTTATCGAGCAGCACGCTTACCGGCAGCTTCACGATGTGCTCGTAGGCGGCGGCTTGTGTGGTCGCGCGATAAGGGAGACGGGTCACGTTAGTACAGCCCAGTCAATATAGTAGAGGAGATGGTTTCGCTTAGTGGTCACGATCTGACGATCGAAGAGGTTTGCGCAGTCGCGCGGCGTAATGAAAGGGTCGAGATTACGGAGGCGGCTCTCGACGCGATGCGGAGATCGCGCGCGGTGGTCGAGAGGCTTGCTGCGGGCGATGCTCCGGTTTACGCTGTGAATACGGGCGTCGGGTTACTGGCTGAAGTGCGCGTTCCGGCGGCTGATCTTGCCGCGCTGCAACGGAATGTCGTGCGTTCGCATGCGGCGGGCGTCGGCGTTCCGCTGCGTCAAAGTGAAGTGCGCGCGATGATGCTGATTCGCGCCAACGTGCTTGCCAAGGGATTTTCGGGGATTCGAACTGTGGTCGCCCAGAGGCTGTGCGATTTACTGAACGCGGGCGTGACTCCCGTAGTGCCTTCGCGCGGCAGCGTCGGGGCGAGCGGCGATCTGGCTCCGCTGGCGCACATGGCGCTCGTGCTGATGGGTGAGGGCGAAGCTGAATATCGGGGCTCGCGCATGAAGGGGGAAGAAGCGTTGCGCCTCGCTGGAATTGCGCCAGTCGAGCTCGAATCGAAAGAAGGAATTTCGCTGCTGAACGGTACGCAGGCGATGCTCGCGGTTGGGTGCCTCGAACTCGAACAGGCGGAGATGCTGGCGCGCGCGGCCGATGTGGTGACGGCGATGACGCTGGACGGATTGAAAGGTACTCCGCGCGCCTTCGATGCTCGCATTCATGAGATTCGTCCGCATCCGGGGCAGCGCGCATCGGCGGCGCATTTGGAGGAGCTGCTGGAAGGCAGTGAGATTCGCGAGTCGCATATTGCTTGCCGGAAAGTACAGGATGCTTACTCGCTGCGCTGCGCGCCGCAGGTGCATGGAGCGGTGCGCGACACGCTGGCCGAGGCTCGGAGGGTGTTTGAAATCGAATTGAACTCGGTGACGGACAATCCGTTGGTGATTGGCGAGGAAATTATTTCGGGTGGGAATTTTCACGGGCAGCCGCTGGCGTTCTCGCTCGATTATCTGGCGATCGCGATGACGGCGCTGGCCGGGATTTCCGAGCGGCGCATCGATCGGTTGGTGAATCCGGCGTTGAACGAAGAACTGCCGCCGTTTCTTGCGGCGCACGCGGGGTTGGAATCGGGATTCATGATGGTGCAGGTGACGGCGGCGTCGCTGGTGGCGGAAAATCGAGTGCTCGCGACACCGGCGTCGCCGGGGACGATCACGACTAGCGGCAACAAAGAAGATTTCGTCAGCATGGGGATGACGGCGGCGCTGAAGCTGCGCGATATCGTGTCGAACACTCGGCTGGTGATCGCGATGGAGGCGCTGGCGGCGGCGCGGGCGCTCGATTTTCTTGCGCCATTGAGGTCGAGCCCGGCGATCGAGGGGGTTCGTAAGAAGTTGCGGGAGGTGGTGCCGGCTTGGGAGGGGGACCAGGTATTTTCGGAGAGGATTCGGTTAGTTGATGAGTGGATCGCGGGGGGCGGGATTGTTGCGTGAGAGACTTTCGACTGTCCGCTCCAAGAGCGGGTCCGGGGGGACCCGCGCGGACCAGGGGGTCCGCCCCACAAAAGTCAATTAATTTTCGGTAGCGCCGCGCGATATGCACCTTTCAGCAAGTCGCGCAGAGCATCCTCCGACACCTTCGAGAGGCGCACCAGCACGTATTCGTAGTTCAGATAGTGGTCGGTGATGTAATAGATTTCCGGATCCTCGGCCATCAGCGCTTCTCTCTGCTCGAAAGGCATCCCGATGACCAGGGAATCTCCGTCCTCCTTGAGACGCACGAAGAATTTTTTCTTCACTTTTAGAGCGGCTGTGCCGTAGGACGTCCCATCCTCGACGTGCGGAAACTTCAGCGCGATTTTGCGGACGTCCTCAAAAGTCATGTTCGATAAAATTCGCGGAGGGCGGGATAGAGCGACTGGTACACCGCGTGTTTTTTTGCGTATCGATCCGCGTTTCTTGGTTCGACCGATTCCACTTCGCGGATGACCCGTTTGCAGGTTTCCTGGACCGGGCCCGGCATCGCTAACAATGCCGCTCCGTAAGCCGAGCCTTCCTGCGTTTCGAGCGACACTACTCGTTTATTGAAGATGTCGGCGAGCATCTGGCGCCAGAACGCGCTTTTCGCGCCGCCGCCCGACACGCGCACGGATTGGATGTCGACGCCTAGGGTCGCGACCAGATCGAGGCAATCTTTCAGACTGAAGCTGATGCCTTCGATCAGCGCGCGAACCAGGTCGGCGCGAGTGTGTTTCGCCGTCACGCCGATCCATCCGCCGCGGGCCAGCGCGTCGAGATGCGGCGTCCGCTCGCCCATTAAATAAGGAAGCCAGAAAAGCCCTTCGGCATCCGCGCCCGCGGCTTCGAAAGTGAGATCGTCGTATCCCGCGCCAGGCTCGAATTGATTGCGGTACCACTGCATACTGAGCCCCGCGCCCTGTGTGACGCCCATGGTGTGCCATGCGCCCTCGACGGCATGACAGAAGGTGTGCACGCGGCCTTTGGGGTCGTAGGCGGGCTCCTTCAAATGTCCGAACACCACGCCCGAGGTGCCGATGGTGCACGAAACAATTCCCGGTTCGACGATGCCGTTGCCCACCGCGCTCGCGGCCTGATCGCCTGCACCCGCGACGACCGGTGTTCCTTCCTTAAGTCCCGTGGCCGCGGCTGCGTGCGCGTGTATTTTTCCAGTGACCGTACTCGATTCGTAAGCTGCCGGCAGAAGAGCGCGTGCGACGCCGACCTTGTCGGCAAGCTCGAAGGCCCAGCGGCGATTCACTACATCGAAGAGGCCTGTGCCCGACGCGTCTGAAACGTCGCTCGCATATTCTCCGGTCAGCTCGAAGCGGATGTAATCCTTCGGCAGCAGGACCTTTTTCACGCGAGCGAAATTTTCAGACTCGTGATCGCGGACCCATAGCAGTTTCGGAAGAGTGAAGCCAGTCAGCATGGGATTGGCGGTCGATTTGACGACGAATTCGGCACTTGCGCGCTCATTGATCCAGTCGACCTGCGGCTGGCTGCGTTGATCGCACCAGATGAGCGCGGGACGGATCACGCGATTACTTGAGTCGAGCAACGTCAGTCCGTGCATCTGGCCGGAAAGCCCGACGGCGCGTACATCGGCGCCCAGGATGCCGCCTTCATGCAGCACGCCTTGAATCGCAGCCTGCGACGCCTCCCACCAGTTTTCGGGACGCTGCTCCGCCCACAAAGGATGCTCCATGCGCATGTCTTCATGCGGGGCGGTGAAGGCGTGACGCACATGCCCTTGTTCATCGACCAGCAGCGCGCGGCTGCCTCCGGTTCCGATATCGAGTCCAAGATAATAGCTCATCGATCTATATCCGGCGGGCTGCTTCGCAGCTGAACGGCAGATACGCCGCTCCGTAAAGCCCCGCTTCGTTGCCGAGCGTGGCTTTCTCAATTCGCGTGGGCGAATGACGATAGGTGAACGACCGCCGCTCGACCTCCGCAATCATGGCCGGCGCGAAAAAATCCCACGCCGGGAGCGGTCCGCCGCTCAACAGATACAACGGGAAATTGAAAATATTGATCAGGTTCGCGAGCGCGACGCCCAGCGCTTCGCCCATGGAATGGAAGGTCATTTTCGCGCGATCGTTGCCCTCCTGTGCGAGTTTATATACATCTTCGGAAGTCAAATCGTGACCCAGGCCGATAAGGCGCGCCATGGCCGAGATCGCAGTAGCCGACGCGTGTTTCTCGACGCAACCGCGGTTGCCGCAGCCGCACGGATTACCGTTCGGGACCACGGTCAGATGGCCTAATTCGCCCGCCATGCCGAGCTGGCCGTGCAATACGCGCCCACCCACAATAATTCCGCCGCCGATCCCGGTACCGAGCGTCAAAAGTACTAGGTCGTCCACTTCGCGTCCGGCGCCCATCCATTTTTCGCCGAGCGCCGCCGCGTTCGCGTCGTTCTCTAAAATCACCTTGGCGCCAAGGCGCTTTTCGATCTCTTCGCGAACTGGATAATTGTCAAACTCCGGCATGTTGTTGGAGCCGATGATGATGCCCTTATCCATCAGAATAAATCCGGGCAGGCCGATGCCGACGCCGCGCAAATTGTGCTTGCCCAGACGCGCGCGAAGCTTCTCGATCGACTGCACCATATCGTCGATCACCGCGTCGCGTCCCGCCTGGAGCTCCGTCGAGCCGGCGATTTTTTCGAGCAGTTTGCCATGCGAGTCGATGGCGGCGGCGCGCAGGTTGGTGCCGCCGAGATCGACCCCGATAGAATATTCACTCATGCGGTGGCATCATAACAAACATTTAGGTGTACTATGTTCTGAAGGAACCGTAATGCCAAGTCGCGTAACGCGAGCCTGGGGTGCACCGTCAAATAGAGTGACGGATTAAGTTTTTCCGCCGGCCGGCCGATGTTAATAGGAGGTGAGGGTGTTATGGATATCCTAGGCGACAAAAAATTCGTCGAGGTGCCAGGCTCGAAGACACACGAGCTGCCGCCTCTTCTGGTCCGTATGGCTCCGGCCGTGCGGCGATTGGACCGGGTGATGGAGATGGCGAACGACCTGATCGCGCACGAGGACATGCTGCCGCCCGGACAAGAGGCGGCGCAAATGGACCTCGCGCTCAACCTGATCGATCAATACATGGGATTCGTGCAGCACTGGCAGTGGGGCGATAGCATCCTTGAATGGATCCGCCAGTGCGAGACCACGTTCGGAACGCGCATCGACCTGCGCAACCTGCTCAAAGCCGACCTCTGGCCTCACGCCGGACGGTCCAGCTTCGTGACGCTGATCGGGGATAAATCGGTCGACACGCATGGCGTCGGGATCGAGAAAGCGGTCGGGCTGCGCCTGACGTTCCGCCAGCCTCCGCCGCTGAAATGCTTCTCAGACCAGTTCCTGCTGTACTTGAATTCGCAAGTAGGGAACACGGCGTACCAGACATGGGCCGGATTGACGCCGAGTCCCATCAGCGCGCTGCCGCCGGAGCGGTTTACGTTCGATGTCGTGAATATGAGCGTGCAGTAGGCGCTTGGTATAGTGGGCGCAGACATAATTAGACGCAGCATCTCGATACCATCTGATATGGCTGAGAAAATCGACGCCATTTCTCTGGCTCGGCAGGTGAGCGCGAATCGCGCCATTGTGGACTTGTTGTCGGATGCGATCGCGGCGTATGAGGAGCGGCGAAAGGCGTTTCTCGAACTCGCGGACCGTTTTCAGAAATCCAAAGATCCGGCCGAAACCAAGAGGCTTCGCGAAGAACTCGCACGGATGACTTTTGGCGGCTGATGCCGATGGGTTTGGTCGCCCGGCGCAGAGAAACGCCACTGTTGTTGTCCCCCTTCCTCACGGTCGGGGTTCGGTGGGGGGCGCCGAGGGCGACCTCGATCCTTACTTACGAGATCGTACTCACACCGAACCCTGAGTGTAAAGGAGGGGACAGGCTAGTGATTCTCTGCAACAGCTATTATGTGGTTTCTGGAGATCGATGACCGCTGCCGCTACCGGTCATGCCTCTATCTTAGTTCGTGTGATCCAGCACGATCTTCCAGCCGATCGCGGTTTTCCGGAACACCAGGCTATACACGCCGCTGACGTTGCCGCCGCCTTCTTTGTCGCGCTCCAGTTGCCAGCGGCCGATTACGTACGCGTAATCTTTGTCCATCGCATGGATTTCGAGATCGAAAAACGATAGCTTGCCCATCGCCGCGCGCGTCGGATAACGGGCTTGATAGCGCTTCTTCAGATCCTCGACGCCGCGCGTCATTTTCTCGCCGACGAAAATTGTGTCGGAAGCGTAACCGTCCAGAAACGCGTCCGTATCGCCGCGATTCCACGCGGCCACCTGCTTATTGAGCACGGCTCGCACCTGGTCCTCGACCGACGCGGCGCGGCCGCAAACCGTAACCAATACTAATACCAGCGGTAATTTCGATATCATGACAGTGATGGTCCAGCGGGACCCCATTTTCAGCCCACTAGTTTCGCTTTCCAAGATATCCGAAATCGAGTCGGCTTTGGGCGAATCGATTCGAGGTAAAGGGGAAGTGCTGCGCCTGTCGCTCGCCTGCCTGCTGGCGCGCGGCCACTTATTGATCGAAGACGTGCCAGGCGTGGGAAAAACAACACTGGCGCAAGCGCTCGCTCGGAGCGTCCGGTCGAGTTTTCACCGCTTGCAGTTCACCTCCGATATGCTGCCGTCGGACGTGCTGGGCGTGACGATTTATAACGCGCACACCGAGGAATTCGAGTTCAAGAAGGGGCCGATTTTCACCAATTTTCTGTTGGCCGACGAAATTAATCGCGCCACGCCGAAGACGCAATCGGCGCTTCTCGAAGCGATGAACGAGCAGCAGGTGACCATCGACGGCCGTTCGTATGAGCTGATCCAGCCGTTCATGGTGATCGCGACGCAGAATCCGGTGGAGCATCACGGAACGTACCCGCTGCCCGAATCGCAGCTCGACCGGTTTCTGATGCGGATTCGCATTGGCTATCCCGATATCGCCGCCGAACGCGAAATCGTGCGTCAGAGTAAAACGTCCGCCGATCTTGGCCGCGCGGTGATTACCGGCGAGGAGCTGACGCACTTGCAGGACGCCGTGCAGCAGGTGCAAGTGGACGAAGCGCTGGTCGATTATATGCTCGCGATCGTCGAGAAAACACGCACGCACGATTCGCTTGCGATGGGTGTGAGTCCTCGCGGCGCGCAGGCGTTGTTCCGAGCATCGCAAGCGCTGGCGGCGGTGGAAGGCCGCGAGTACGCGATTCCGGACGATGTGAAACGAATGGTGGTGCCGGTGTTCGCGCATCGCGTGGCGATCAACGCGCGCGCGTCGATGGCGCAGCGCTCGGCCGAAGTGGCTGAAAAGATCCTCGGCGAGATTTTGACGCTGGTAGACGTTCCCCTATAAATAAATGCAAACTGCAATCGTTGGCCTGCCGATGGTGGGCAAGACAAGTCTGTTCACGATTCTGACCGGCGTGCACGAAGCGGCGCGTATCGGCTCGCTCGAAGCGCGAGTCGGCGTGACCAAGGTCCCCGATGCCCGACTGGACGCGCTGGCGAAGATTTTCGATCCGCCGAAAATCACCTTCGCGACAGTGGAGTATCTGGATTTCCCGGCGATCTCGAAAGAGTCGCTGCGCGATCCGAAATATCTGTCGAGCCTGCGAGTAGTGGACGCGCTGGCGCACGTGCTGCGCGTGTTCGAGAGCGACACGGTGCCGCACGAAGCGGGGTCGGTCGATCCCATTCGCGATTTTGAAGACGTCGAGATGGAGCTGATTCTAAGCGACCTCGTTGTGGTCGAAAAGCGCATCGAACGGCTGCACAAGGAACTGAAAAAGGGAAAGAATGTCGAGTTTGAGAAAGAGCTCGATTTGCTCGAACGGATTAAGGTCGAGTTGGAAGCCAATCGGGCGGTGCGCGTGCTGGACTTGAGCGACGAGGATGAAAAGCGCATTCGCGGCTTTCAGTTTCTTTCGCAAAAGCCGATGTTGTGCGTGCTCAATTTGGGTGAGGAAGACGCCTCGCGCATGGCGGAGGTTGAGGAGAAGTATCGCACTGGTCCATTTGCTGGACGTAAAGGCACGGCGGTCACGGCGATCTGCGGAAAGATCGAAGCGGAGCTGGCGGAGCTTCCGAAAGAAGACGCGGCTGAGTATCTGAAGAGCTACGGGCTGCACGAATCCGCGTTGGAGCGACTGATTGCGGCAACGTATTCCTTGTTAGGCCTGATGTCGTTTCTGACGGCGGGAGAAACCGAAGTGCGCGCGTGGACGATTCCGATGAACAGCACCGCGCAAAAGGCCGCGGGTGCGATCCACAGCGACTTCGAGAAAAAATTCATTCGCGCGGAAACCGTGAACTGGAAATTGCTAGTGGATCACAACGGCTATCCCGGCCTTCGCGAAAAAGGGCTGTTAAGGCTCGAAGGAAAAGAGTACATCGTCAAGGACGGCGACGTGCTGGTGATCCGGCACAGCTAACAATCCGCGGATCCAATCGTCAAACTGTTCATGAGCGCAGCATACGCGTGGGCATTCATGATCGCCATGCCGATGGCGCCGGTGGACGACTTGGAGCGACTTGTAGGCGAGTGGCGCGGCGACTCGACGTGCGTCGCGAAGAACACGGCTTGTCGCGACGAAACGGTCATCTATAGAATTGCGAAGATCCCCGAGAAGTCTGGTTATCTTTCGGTCTCCGCCGATAAAATTGTAAACGGCAACGCGGTCAACATGGGGACTCTGGAGTTCCGGTATGACCAGGATCGGGATCTTCTGATTTGCGAGTACTCGCAAGGGCGTTGGCAGTTTAAAGTCGACGGCCGAAAGATGGAGGGGACGCTGACGCGGGCTGACAATTCCGTTTTTCGGAGTGTGATATTGCGTAAGGAACCTTGACTACGAAGAGCGCCGGCTGAAAGCGCGGCGGCCGCCAAAATTGGCTGCCCCACAAGATAAAATTCCGAGCGCCAGGCAGGACCACGTGAACCAATCGCCGTGGTGCGTGTACGGAGTTTGATCCCTGGATACGCCATAGTGCATCGTTGAAGATAATTGCGTGAACGGAGGCAGGCGCTCGGTTACCCGGCCCGATGGATCGATGGTTGCTGTGATGCCATCGTTCGTCGCACGGATAATCCATCGTGCATTCTCGGCGGCGCGCATGCGGACCAGCGACAAGTGCTGCTCGTGCGCGGCGCTGGCGCCAAAATAACCGTCGTTGGATAGACTCACGAAAACTTCCGCGCCGTCGCGGGCGAACTGGCGAACCAAATCGGGGAACGCGGATTCGTAACAGATAAAAGCGCCCACCCGATTCGGGAAGACCACGACGCGGCTGCCGGATTCGAAATCGCCTGCCTCTTTCGTAATGCGATTCACCCACGAGAAAATGTCGGGCACAAATTCGCCGAAGGGAACGAGTTTGATTTTGTCGTATTCATCGAGAACGCTGCCATCCGGATCGATCATCATCGCGGAATTGAGGGGCGCACCTTTCTTAGTGCGGCCCACTGCTCCGAAGAGAAAGTACGCGCGGGAGGATTGCGCCACGCGGCCAGCATAGCGAAGGAACGCTGGATTGTTCAGATACAATGGCACCGGCATTTCGGGCCAGATGAGGAGGTCCGTGTCGCGCGCGCGAGAGAGAAGCGCGAGCTGCTGTTCCGTCTCGGCGAGCAGGCCACTGTTCCACTCGACTTCGCTGGACACATTGGGCTGCACCACCAACGCTTGACGCGTTGCTGGCGCGATTACTTGGGAAGGCAAGAAATAAACTAGTGGGAGAATCAGCAGCCACGCTAATTCGCGCCGGGGCCGCCGCATCACGACCAGGGCGACCGCGCAGGCCGTCATTGAAAACACGAACGACAAGCCATAGACTCCGATGATGGGAGCCAGCCGCATCGCCGCTGGCATGTCGATTCCGGCGTTGCCCAGGTCGAGCCATGCGAAGCCGAAGGGGCCGTGCGTGCGCTCGATACCGGTCCACAAGGCGGCCGACGCGGGGATGGCCCACCAGCGATGGATCACGAATCCGGCGAGCGCGGCGAACACGGACATGTGCAGGCCTTTGAGTGCCGCGAATAATAGGAACGTGCCCCATCCGCCCCATTTGCCCATGCCTCCGTGCACTTCGAGCACGAATTGAATCCAGGTGCAGACGCCGAACCAGAAGACGAATCCTCCGGCCCAGCCTTGCAGGAAGCGGCGTTTCCACGACGATTCGCGCGCGCATGCGATCAACAGAGGCGTGAGCGCAACTGGCGCGAGCCAGGTCAAATCAAAGCGGGGAAAAATCAGGATCAGCAGAACGGCGGAGAGAATGGAAAGAGCGAAATTCACGCGTGGGAGGCTTCTTCGCTAACCAGGTCCGCCATGTACGAACTGCGCACCAGCGGTCCGCTAAAGACCATTCTAAAGCCGATCGACAGGCCGTAATCGCGATAGGCGTCGAATTGCTCGGGCGACACATATTCGGCCACGCGCAGATTGCGGCGCGTGGGTTGCAAATACTGGCCAAGCGTCGCGACATCGGTAGAAGCCTCGCGGAGGTCGCGTAATAGTCGCTCGACTTCGCTCGACGATTCGCCCAAGCCTACCATCGCGCCCGATTTCGTTAACGACTCCGGTCTATATCGTTTTGCGAACCGCAATACGTCGAGCGACTGGCGGTAATTCGCTTGCGGGCGCACGGTTTTATAGAGCCGTGGGACTGTTTCCATGTTGTGATTGAAGACGTGCGGCGCTGCGTCGAGCACGCGGGCGACGGCGTCGAGATCGCCGCAGAAATCGGGCGTCAGCACCTCGACACGCGCTTCGGGCAGGGCGATGCGCACGGCGCGAACGGTCGCGGCAAAATGCATCGAGCCGCCGTCTGGAAGATCGTCGCGATTGACACTGGTAATCACGACGTAGCGAAGATTCATCTGGGCGGCCATGCGCGCGATATTCTCCGGTTCTTCTGAATCAAGAGCGCCGGGATGCTTCGCCTTCGGCACGGAACAAAATCCGCAGCCGCGCGTGCATAGATTGCCGAGGATCATGAACGTGGCCGCGCCGCGATGGAAACACTCATGCATATTGGGGCAGCGCGCGGATTCGCAGACCGTGTGCAAGTGCTTCCGGCGCAACTCCGACTTCAAATTGTGAACGGACTCAGGATGCGTTCGCGATTTGCGCAACCACTCGGGGAGCCTTGGAGACGGCGGTTCAAGTTGGACCAACTCCATCAAAAAACTTTCTTGATCGCCTTGTTGCCCGGGAATCCGGAGCTTTGCAAATCCGATTTGGTTTGGTTCAAGGCGCCATCGGCGAGTGGTCCTACCAGGACGCGAAAGACTCCGGGCTTCTCCGGAATCTCGACGGCGAGCGCCTTGAATTTTTTCTGATGGAGCACGTCGACCAGCACGTCAGCTTCAGTTTTCGCGGTGGCGGCGAGCTGTAAATATGTCTGACCGGAAGTGGGCTGGGCGCTGGCAGGCGCGGGTTTTTCTTTCTCTTTCTTGGCTGCAGGCTCCTTCTTCGCTGGAGGTTCCTCCCGCTTGGGCTCAGCCTTGGCCTCTTCGGTGGGCTGTTGCTGCTTCGTCGTGGTAGGCGCGGGCGTTTCAGCGGGAGGAGCGCTGACCGGCGTCGGCGTATCCTGTTTGGCGGGCGAATCGACCACGATTGGCTTCGGCTCCGGCTTATGGGCGGAAGCGACGTCCACCTGCGCCGGGCCGGAATTTCGTCCCACGATGTAGCCCATCGTGAAAAATACTCCGAGCAGCACTACCACAATGAAGAACACGCTCAGCAACTGGCGGTTCGCGAGGATTAGTTCAAATTCGCCGTCTTCGTTCTTGGGCACTCATGCTTCCTTGGCAAGTTTTTCAAGTATACGACCTACGTTCGAGAGTATATCCATCGGCAATGGGAACACAACTGTCGTGTTCTTTTCCGATCCTATCTCAACCAAGGTCTGCAAGTAACGAAGCTGCATGGCGGCGGGCTGCGAGGCCATGATCGCGGCGGCCTTCTCAAGATTCTGCGCTGCCGCGGCCTCGCCTTCGGCGTGAATGATTTTCGCGCGACGCTCGCGCTCCGCTTCGGCCTGGCGGGCGATGGCGCGGATCATGGACTCGGGCAGATCCACCTGCTTTATCTCGACCATCGACACTTTCACGCCCCACGGCCCGGTGTGCTCATCGAGCACCGCCTGCAAACGCACGTTGAGTTTTTCGCGCTGACTAAGCACTTCGTCGAGCTCCGCCTCGCCCAGGATGCTGCGCAGAGTGGTTTGGGAAAGCTGCGACGTAGCATATAAATAATTGGCGATCTCGATCACAGCTTTCGTCGGATCGACGATGCGGAAATACACCACGGCGTTCACTTTGAGCGTCACGTTGTCGCGGGTCACCACGTCCTGCGCGGGCACTTCCATCGCTTCGACGCGAAGGGAAAGCCGGACGAGGCGATCGATCGGACGGAAGACGAGAATGACGCCGGGACCTTTCGGATTCGGCAGAACCCGACCGAGCCGGAACACGACGCCGCGTTCATACTCGGCCAGAATTTTGATGCTGGAGAGCAAGTAAATCGCGATGATCACTGCGACAATCGCAAAAATCGATGGGTCCATGAAGTCCTCCTGTAGGGCCTATTTACTGTATCGCGTTCCTAGGCCGAACCATCTGCGGGCCTTGAGGCGGGCTTGCTCCGCTTCCGAGGCCGCCAGGCGCCGCCTGAGGACTTCGATTTGGTGCTCAAGGCTCAGCGCCCATTCGGTGCGCGCGCTTAACTCGCGGTCGAGTGCCGATCCCCATTCGTGTCGCGCTGCCAATTCGCGCGTAGCTTCGATGTGCGACGCTTCGTGATGCGCGACGTAACGTTGGTAATCGCCCTCCAGCTCGGCGATGTGGTTCTCCAGATGAGCGGCCAGATGGCGAAGCTTGCGATACTCGCGCGCCAGCTCCGCGACGGGCGGATGAAACGTTCCCTTACGCGCGACGATCGGCAGGGACCAGTTTTCCGCGTGCTCGACACCAAACTCGGGCACGTCTTCCAAAGCGACGCGAACGCTCGAAAATCCCGCGCGCTGCAGATTGTCGCGCAGGGATTCCTCGGTGAATACGCGCATTTCCACAGTGGATCCGGGACCTCCGTGAAATACGAGGTCTTCAAATACCTCGATCGATCCATCGCGGCGGCGGTTCACTAGCACGGTTTTTTCACCGAGCGACGCGAGCGTGAAATTGTGCAGCTCCGGAAAATGCTCCTTCGTTTTGCCGCCGAGCGTGTAAGGCGTGGTCATGATGAGCAGCCCGTCCGGCTTGAGCAGGTGAAACAGATTCACAAACGCCTGTTCGACCGGCTGCGGGACGTGCTCCATCACTTCGCTGGTCAGGATGAAATCATAGCGCCCGAAATCGTTGGGGTCCGGATGCATCGCATCGAAGCGCGGAGCCTGGTGATAAAACGTGTTGGTGTAATCGAGTTTTTGCGCGAGCTTTTCGGCGAGCTCGTCGGAATCGCTCATGCCGATGCCGCGGATGCCCTTGAGGACCGGGAAGTCGGTGAGCGTCATGGGAATCCCGAGCATCTCTTCCGACAGCAGCGCAATGACCGCTCGCACGCGCGTGGAGGAGTGGCAGACGGGGCAGCTTGCGCCTTCCCGCGAGATGCCTTCGGGCGGCCGGTCGCACTCGGTTCCGCAGATATTACAGAGGAATTTTCCGGAATCGGAAAACGTCAAACGTAGCCCTCCCGTTACGATCGTAAATGATCTCGATCGGAACTTCTTCGTAGCCGGCACTCGCGGCGGCGTCTTCAAGCAGCGCGCGCTGCTGCGGAAAATATGCGTACCTGACGGTGTGCGCGACAAACGCCGCGCGCGGATCGGAGACGATTTTACGCAGGCTCTCCGCGTCGCTCCAATTCGGCGCGCTGACGGGCATCGAGTTGTCGCTCAGTAAATTAACCGTTTCGATGATGCCCCAATCGACGATATAAATGTTGGGGGAGCGCAATGTTTCGAGGCGCCGCTCCAGTGGATAGACCGCGTCGGTCCAGCGAATATCGGGTCCATTGTGCAGCATTTCCCAGTAGTATTCGTTGGTCACAGTGAGGCTCACGACGCAGAGGATGAGCGTCGCGGCAATCGCGACCCATCGCCAAGGAACAGCCGCAAGAGTCGCGGCAATCGTCAAAAAATGGAAGGGTCCCAGAAGGATAACGTGATGCGCGGCTCCGCCCGCGCCCGCCGTGAGCACCATCGGCAGCCAGGTCCCGGCGCACGCGAGGAGTCCGAACAGGACCGGCTTGCGCGAGGCGCGCGCGAACAATCCGAGACAACTGATGCAGACGGCCCAGATGGTGTAGTTGCGCGTCAGATGCGCGGCCTCGGAGACCGCCTGCGAAGCTTTTTCCAACCGAGTATTGGCTTCGCCGGGATGCGGGGAAGGCTGCAGAGAAGTGAAGAATCCGAACAGCACGGATCCGTCGAGCGTGCGTTCCAGGAGGACGCGCTTGTGCTCGAACGGGTCATTCGTCATACCTTGATTGGCTTTGAACGTAACGAACGGCCGGCTGATGTTATAAGCCACCAGCGGCAATGCGCCCACGATCATCGACGCGGCGGCGATTGCGAGATTGCGGATCGTGAGGTGACGCCAGACGTCGCGAGGAAAGACGAGAAGGGTCGCGAGCGAGACGCCGAATAGTGCCCAGGCGAAGATCGCTTTGTCCCACAAACCGAGGCCGATGAGAAAAAATCCAGTGGCGAGCGCCCAGATCGAGCCCTCGCGATGAAAGCGGACCAGCAGCAGCATCGCGCCGAGTTTCAAAACAAAGTGCAGCGCGTTGGGGCCGTAATCGATGGCTTCGAGGATCACAAACATCGAATCGGTGGCGAGCAGCAGAGCGCCGATCCACGCCGCGCGCCTTCCCACGGTGCGATCGAGCAGCAAGAAAAAGAGCAAGATCGCGGCGGCTCCGGCGAGGATGGTCGGTGTGCGGAGCGAACCCGCGCCAGGTTTCACGATGGCGAACAGCGCGATGTAGAACCACGCTTTGAGCGCGCCCATGTAGCTCATCAACATTAACGGAATGCCGTGAAATGAGTAGATGGCGGGGCTCGCCACCAGAGCTTCGTCGGCCTCGATGCCGGGGCGGTGAACGAAAAGCAGCGCGGAGGCGACGTAGAGCAGAAGGATTGCCGTTAGTGCTCCGCGCGATCGCAGACTCATCTCCGTTAGAATAGCCGCTAATGCGAATCATTTTGTTTGCTCTTGCCGCGTCCCTTGGGTTCGGTCAGTCGAAACCGATCGTGATTAAGGCGGCCAGGATGTTCGATGGCGTGAGCGACCGCGTGGTTTCGCCGGGGCTGATCGTCGTTCTCGGAGAGAAGATTCGAGGCGTGGGTGCGACCGCGGAGATTCCCGCTGGGTCCGAAGTGATCGACTTGGGCGATGCGACGATTCTGCCGGGATTCATGGATGCGCACACGCATCTAACCATGCCGTTCGATCTCGACTACCGGCAGCAGCAGATTGATGGTTTGACGAAGACCGTGGCGGAACAGGCGCTCGATGCGAGTGTGAATGCGCGTGTGACGCTGATGGCCGGATTTACGACCGTGCGCGATGTCGGTGCTTCAGATTTTCTCGACGTCGGGCTGCGGAACGCGATCGCGTCGGGAAAAATTCCGGGGCCGCGCATGCTGGTGGCGACCAATGCGATCGGCGCGACGGGAGGGCATTGCGACAACGCCGCAGGCTATAAATTCGGCCTATTTGGGCGTGAATCGGGCATTCAGGATGGCGTCGCGAATGGTCCCGACCAGATGCGGCTGGCGGTTCGATTCAACATAAAATATGGCGCGGACGTGATCAAGACGTGCGCTACCGGCGGAGTGTTGTCGCTGACCGACGATGTCGATACGCCGCAGCTGACGCAGGCCGAGCTCGATGCGATGGTCGATGAAGCACACGCGCTGCGCCGCAAAACGGCCGCGCATGCGCATGGGGCGGCGGGCGCGAAACGGGCGATCCGCGCGGGCATCGATTCGATTGAGCACGGGTCGTTTCTCGATGACGAAGCCCTCGACATGATGAAAGCGCGCGGGACGTATTATGTTCCGACGATGATGGCGGCGCAGGGGCTGCGGGAAGTGCTCGAAAAAGGATACCTGCCGCCACAGATCGCGGCGAAGGCTCGGGCAGCGGCGGCGGCGCTCGATACGGCGGTCAAGAAGGCGATCGCGAAGCAGGTCAAAATCGCGCTGGGCACGGATTCGTCGGTATATCCACACGGGCGGAACGCGGAAGAGTTTGCGCAAATGGTACGGGTCGGCATGAAGCCGCTAGATGCACTGAAAGCAGGCACATCAGTGGACGCGCAACTGCTCGGGGTGTTTGAGAAGACGGGATCGCTGGAGGCAGGGAAGTGGGCGGATATTGTCGCGGTGCCGGGGAATCCGGTGGAGGATATCCACGCGACGGAGAGAGTTATCTTCGTGATGAAGGAGGGCGTTGTATTTAAGATCGCGAAGCGTTAGGCGTTCTTCTCTGGCGAGGTTTCGGCTGGGATTCCATCGCCACGCGCAGAATGCGGTTGATGCGCGTCTGATAACCTCGACCGTTGGACTTGAGCCACGCCAGTACGTCGGCATCGAGGCGAATGGTCAGTTGCGCTTTCGCCGGGGGCCAATTCACAATTTTTGCGTTCTTGAAGAATTCGTGGTTGAGCTCCGGGATGTCGGAATAGTCGATCGGCATCTCGTCGAGCCGCTTCAATTGCGCGGCGGTCATCTTGGGCGGATTATTAGGATCAAGTCGAAAGCGCTTTATCATATTGCCTCTGCTCGCGGGGGTTGGCCTTCCGCGCGGAAATCAGACGGAGCATCTCTCCGCGCCGTGTGTAGGCGACTGCGAATACCCTCCCTTCGATCCTGCCAAAAGTAACGCGGCGTTCTTCGCTATAATCACGGCGGCCGTCTTCACGGTCGATTCGATCAGGGTCGAAAAACACCCTCGCTGGGTACTCAAATACGACACCGTGCTTGAGGATATTGTGCTCCGCTTGGCGTCCCACTCAAACTCCATTTACAGTGTAACTCTTTTTGTAGTTACGTGGCCGGAGTCGCCGCCAGCTTCGCGCGATGCTCTTTATACGCCGCGCGCACCGCCTGGATTTGCCGGACATGCTTTTCGACGTGCTCGGCGTGGAGGCGGAGCATGTCGAGGACGGTCATTTGGCCTCGCTCTAAATGATTGCCGGTGCGTGCGAAGACGGCCTCCGGTTGCTCGTGTAGAAGCTCGTAATTTTCGCCGCGCAGACGGCGGAAGGTTTCGATGGGCTGCGAGATTTTGCGCTTTTTGTAATCGAGATTCGTGGCCCACCTGTCCTGATCGAAGGGAACCAGCGTGGGGTTCTCCTCGGCGATCATCTGGCGGAAGCGCATCACGTTGACGGCCTCGACGTCGGCCAGGTGGCAGACGATCATGCGCACGCCCCATTTACCTTCGGCGGGCGCGAAGTCGAGCTCGGGGCCCGCGGCGCCGGTGGTGACCACGGCCAGCAGTTCCGCGCCGCGGCGGAATCGCTCTAAAAGTTCTTGCAGTTCTGACACTTGGATACCATTATAATTTAAGATCAAGGTAGCAATGCGAAAATTACTTGCTCTAACGGTCGCTCTGAATATGGCGAGCTGGTCGATGGCGCAGACCCGCCGCGAAGCGGAGCGGCCGGTGCGTCAGGCCGTTCGAGGTACGCATGGCGCGATTGCCGCCGGCAGCGAATACGCGACCGAGGCCGGCATGCGCACCTATTACAAGGGTGGCAACGCGGTGGATGTTGGCGTTGCCGCGATGTTCGCCGCGTCCGTGACCGAGCTTTCGCACTTCGGCCTGGGCGGCGAGGCTCCGATTCTGATTCGCACCAAGGCGGGCAAGGTGTTCGCGATCGCGGGCGTGGGCACGATGCCGAAGCTGGCGACGGCGGAAATGTTCCGCTCGCGCCGCTTGATGCCATTCGAAATTCTGGAAATGGATCCCGGCGGACTGAAGGGCATCATTCCGGTGGCGGGGATCATGCCGGCGCTAGTTCCGGGGATGATGGACGCGGGGCTGCTTGCGCTGCGCGAGTTTGGAACGAAGTCGTTCGGGGAGATTATCGCTCCGGCGATTGAGTTGGCGGACGGATACGCCATCGATCAGATGCGCGCGCAATCCATCGCGGGTTCGCGGCCGTTTTTCGATGCGTGGCCGACTTCGAAAGCGCACTTCATGCCGAACGGGCAGATGCCCAGAGTCGGCGAGATTTTCCGGCAGCCCGATACCGCGCGCACTCTGCGTGCGATGGCGGAGGCGGAGAAAAAAGCGCTGGCCGGCGGCGCCAAAAGGGAGGCCGCGATCGACGCGGTTCGCGATTACTTTTATCGCGGCGAGATCGCGCACAAGATCGACGAGTTCAGCAAGGAGAACAAGGGACTGCTGCGCTACGAAGATATGGCCGCGTTCAAGCTGAGCGTGGAGGAACCGGTCTCGACGACGTATCGCGGGTACAACGTTTACAAGCCCGGTTTCTGGAGCCAGGGGCCAGCAATGATCGAGGCACTCAATATTCTCGAAGGCTACGATATACGTAGCACGCCGCTCAATTCCGCCGAGTATATTCACCGCGCCGATGAAGCCTTGAAGCTCGCTTACGCGGATCGCGATGTGTATTATGGCGACCCCAAGTTCTCGAAGATTCCGTCGGATATTCTGCTTTCGAAGAGCTACGCTGCGGAGCGCCGCAAATTGATCACTGAGAAAGCGTCGCAGGAATTTTTGCCGGGGAAGATCGACGGAAAAACGGGCCGGCATCCGGCCGAGGTGGAGATGGCGAGCATTCGCATCGACGACGCGCTGATGGCGAAGGACACGACGTGCGTCGACGCGATCGATCGGGATGGCATGGTATTTTCCGCGACGCCTTCCGGTGCATGGCTGCCGAGCGTGATCGCGGGAGATACGGGCATTCCGCTCACCGCGCGCGGGCAGCAGTTCGTGCTGGTGCCTGGGAATCCAAATGAGCTCGCTGGTGGGAAGCGGCCTCGCGTGACGCTGAGTCCGACCATCGTGACGCAAGCAAATGGAGCGCCGTATCTGGCGATGTCGACTCCGGGCGGCGACAATCAGGATCAGGCGCTGATTCAGATGTTTTTGAACGTGATCGAGTTCGGGATGAACGCGCAAAATGCCGTGGAGGCTCCGCGATTTCAGACGCGCCACCTGGTTTCGAGCTTCGATAATCACGCCTGGAATCGCGGCGATTTGCTGCTCGACGATCGGATTTCGGCGGCGGTGGTGACGGATCTGACGGAGCGCGGCCACCATACCAGTTTGCGATCGCGCTACGCCAACGGCGCTGCGCCGGTGATGATCAAAGTGCTGCCGAGCGCCATTATTGAAGCCGGCGCGGACCCGTATTATAACCGCTCCGCTCACGCCTGGTGAATCTTTCTCTGTTCCAGCCGCCGTCTTCGTTCGATAAAGAGGCGCTGGCTCGGCGGTTGCGAGCTTTGGCGGACCGGCGCATTTTCATCGGAACAAGCTCGTGGAAGTACGACGGATGGCTGGACCAGATTTATACGCGCGACCGGTACTTATCGCGCGGCAAATTCTCCCAAAAACATTTTGAAGCGGAGTGTTTGGCGGAGTTTGCCGAAACATTCCCCATCGTTTGCGGAGACTTCTCGTTTTATCAATTCCCGACGCCTGCGTTTTGGAAAAAACTGTTCACGTCCGCTCCGGAGCCGCTGCAATTCGCGCTGAAAGTGCCGGAAGAGGTGACGATGGAAGTGTTTCCGAAGCATCCGCGATACGGGGCGCGCGCGGGGCGGACCAACGAATCGTATCTGAGCGTCGACGCATTTCGCGCGCTGTTTCTGGAGCCTTTGGAGCAGTATCGTTCGCGGATCGCGTGCCTGATTTTCGAATTCGGCGCGCGCGGGGCAACGGTCGAGGAGTTTGTCGAGAACATTGTCCCGTTTTTCGATGCGGTCCCTGCGACGTTCCGCTACGCGGTCGAGGTTCGCAATCGTGAATATCTCATGGGAACCGCATACTTTGACGCATTGCGCGAACATCGCGCGGCGCACGTATTTAATGCGTGGACGAAGATGCCTCCTTTGCACGAACAGATTGCAATCGAGCGAGCGTTCACCGCGGATTTCACGGTGGTGCGAGCGCTGCTGCGCGCGGGTCGGGCGTACGAGACGGCGGTTGAGACCTTTGCGCCATACCACAAGATTCAGGACGAGAATCCGGAGGGGCGGAAGGCCCTGCGGGATGTGATTGCGCGCATGACGGCGGAGCGGCGCTCCGCTTACATTTTTGTCAACAATCGCTTTGAAGGCAACGCGCCGGAGACGATCCGCGCGTTGGTCGATGAAACTCCCGATTGATTAGCCTGAAACGCCGTAAAGATAACGGGGGACGGCGGACCTGTTTCCGCCGCGAACCAGTCTCGCCGGACCGGCTCCAGAGGCCGTTTGTCCCCATTTTTTAAAAGCAACACATTCATTTTCGGAGATCTCCTCCCTTTTAACCCAGAGGGACTGGGGGTTCGTCTATAACCCAAAACGTATCGGGGCGCTGTATCGCTGAACTCGCTGCTCTCGCTGCATCGTTTTAACGTCGGTCGATGAGGTTGCCTAGGACACTCACGCTCCGGTAGGCTGGGCGCCGATCAGAGCGCCAACCTCTCGATTGAAGGATAGAGGCGCAAAGGAAAAAAGCTCGCCGGATGAAAGTGGTAAACTTCGGGGAAGAAAGAAAAAAGAGGTTCACGCAAAGGCGCTAAGCTCGCAGAGCTAGCACACGACGCAGGTCCATTCGCCTTCGTCGTCGTGGAATCCCGACAGGATTCGACGGGGTGCGACCCGCTCGAAATCGGGACGCATGGCGCCGATTACTTCTTCATTGATATTCGACACGACCACGTCAAATGCGTTTTCGCGAACAGCATTGACACTGCCTACGAAGAACGGGACTTCGCGCGTGGACGCTTCAGGATCGATGTCGCAGGCAATCACTCGACTCGCGCCCAGCAGCTTCGCGGCGATCGACAAGATACCTGAGCCGCTGCCGACGTCGAGCACGGAATCGCCTGGCTTGACGATGCGCTCCATCGCTTCCAGACACTTTTGGGTGCACGGATGCTGACCTGTGCCGCACTGCATTCCGGGGTTGATTTCGAGACGATAGCGGCCTGTTGGCGTCGGTTCAGTGCGCCACGGCGCGACTAAGAAAAACTTTTCGCCGACTAATAAAGGAGGCCAGGCGTCCTCGGTTTCCCGCACCCAGTCGATATCCGGAGCCTCACGCGGCTCGCCAAACTGCGCGGCGACGGCGCGATCGGCGAAGAATGCTTCGACCCACCCCTCATGCTCAATAATGCCGAGAGTACCTGCGCTGTAGAGTTCGGCAATCTTATCGAGGGACGAGGAGACGACGAACATCAGCCTTGAACGCGTTTCTCTTTCCCGGCCCAGAATCTCTCTTTGAGAACCATTTTGCGAATTTTGCCGGTACCGGTTTTAGGCAAAGGCTCATCGGAGAATTCGATGATGCGGGGCAGCTTGAATTTTCCAAGGCGCTGTTCGAGGAATGCCGTCAACTCTTCGGCCGTAACGGATTCGCCGGGTTTCAAGACGACGATAGCTGCGGGCACTTCGCCCCATTTTTCGCTGGGAGCCGCAACCACGGCGCATTCGAACACCGCGGGGTGCGAGAAAATGGCGCGCTCGACCTCGATCGACGAAATATTTTCGCCGCCCGAAATGATGATCTCCTTCTTGCGATCGACAATGTGGATGTAGCTGTCCTCATCCCACACGGCCATGTCTCCGGTGTGGAACCAGGGACCGCTCATCACGGCGGCGGTGGCTTCGGGCTCCTTGAAATAACCTTCCATGATGTGATCTCCCATCGCGACCACTTCGCCGATCGATTGCATATCGCGCGGAACGTCGCGCATTTCCATATCGACGACACGAACAGTGACGCCGGGCACAGGCCATCCGGCCATCGCTTGACGCCGCAACCGTTCTTCGTTGGACGGGTACGAAGGCACCTTGTGCCGCGACGAGGTGAGCACTGGAGCCGTTTCGGTCAATCCGTATCCGGCGATACACTCCGCGGTGGGGAACGCTTTCTCGACGCGCTCGACCAACTCGGGCGAAGCCGCCGCGCCGCCGATCATGACGCGCCTCATGCTGGACGTATCCCACTTCGCGCGGTCGGGAGCGTTGATCATGGCGTTGGCCATGGTCGGCACTAGGCACATGTCGGTGGCTTTATGTTTTTGGATCAGCTCGAAAACAAATGCCGGTTCGAAGCGCCGCACCATCACCTGCGGGATGCCCATGTTTGTCGATCCCTGGGGACGGCCCCATCCGTTGGCGTGAAACATGGGGATGGTGTGCAGATCGACCATGCTCTCAATATCCTTATTCAACGCGCACACGTCGAGCGCGTGCACATAGAGAGTCCGGTGCGCGAGCATGACGCCCTTCGGCGTTCCGGTGCTGCCGCTGGTATAGAACAGCTCGGCGATCGCCATTTCGTCATACGTGAAAATGTCGGCGCGCTCGGGATGTCCCGCGTCCACGATCTCCTCATAGGACAGGTCGGCGCACGGGCCGTGACCGTCAAGCCCGATCCATTTCTCGACCGCGGGACAACTCTTTCGGAGCTTCTCCACCAGCGGCGCGAAATCGCTTTCGAACATCAGCATTCGCGCGCCGGAGTGGCAGAGGATGGAGGTCAGCTCCGATTCCGACAGGCGGACGTTCAACGGCATCACGATGCCGCGCGCCTGCACCACGCCGAAATAGCCTTCAATCAACTGGTGGGTGTTGAAGCTCAGGTACGCGACGCGATCGCCCGCGCGGATTCCAAATTTCGGAAGACCTGTAGCTAGCTTCTCGCAGCGCTCGCCGAACTCGGCGTACGTGAAGGAGCGCTCGCCTGAGACGATTCCAGTCTTCGAGCCGAAGACGTCAATGGCGCGATGCAAGCAGCGCAGAGGAGTG
Source organism: Bryobacterales bacterium (assembly GCA_003170295.1). Classification (GTDB taxonomy): domain Bacteria; phylum Acidobacteriota; class Terriglobia; order Bryobacterales; family Bryobacteraceae; genus Palsa-187. The sequence continues at coordinate 36,501 of PNAJ01000144.1, forward strand.
AGTGGAACAAACATGGTTCAAGCGCGAAGCCTCGATTGTAACCGAAAAAAGAAGGGCCGTTAGTGATGCTCGATCTGATTGGCGATCATTCTATCGCCGTGCGCGCCATCCTGGTCGCCCAGATTCGCCTTGGCTAGCGCTCGTGCCCGGTACATGTACGGCGCGTCAGGCTGCTCCGCGATCGCCCGGTCGTAATCCTCGATGGCCTTTTGATGATTGCCTTGGGACTCCCGAATCTGGCCGCGCTGATAGTAAGCGTCGACCGTCGGCTGAAGAGTGATGGATTTGTTTAGTTCTTCCAGCGCGTGATTGAAGTCGTGCCGCTCCAGGTAAATCACCGCGATTCCGTTGTGCGCGGCGGCGAGATTGGGATTCAGATCCGTGGCCGCTCGATAATCGGCAATGGCCGCATCCGGTTCGCCAAGGATCCGATACGCGTTTCCTCGCTCCAGGTAAGCGTCCGGAAGCTGCTGATAGATGGATAGCGCGCGCGTGAAGTGGACCACGGCGTCCGGATACTTGCTTGGACCCATCAGTCTCATTCCCTCCTGAAATTCCTTGTCGGCGCGTTGGGGCGCGTTCGAAATGTAGGAATACGCCGCCGTGCCCGCCGCGACGAGAGCGATTGCGGCGACGGTGATCAGCACCAGCCTGCGTTGGCGGCGCCGGAGCGCGATGACTTCCGACGATACAACTGGGCGATTACCCTTCGGCGGCGGTCTCACCGTGTTCCAAAAACGAGTAAACGCGGATTCAGGCATGGTCAGCGTTTTATTATAACAACGGGCTTAAACTCGATTCGAGTGATTTCCTTGGTCGCGGCCAAGTATTCCACGGCGACGAGCCGCGATTGTTCTCCACACACCAGAGTCGTCGAAATTCCTTCGGCGTTGACCAAGACCACTCCGGTAGGATCTTCGACGCTCAACTCGATGGTCTTGGCCTCTTTCCCCTTGGCTGCGCCGACCGAGACGAGCAATCGGACCGGTAACGAATCGCAATTCACCTCGGTCAAAGTCCCTTCGACGCGCGCGTCGCCTTTTCGATTCTGCCAGGACTGCGGCGTAATGACTCCGGGTCTTTTTTCGTGGACCGTGGTGGGCGTTTCCGCCGCCAACAAGGTGAGTGCCGCCGCAATTTCTTCCTCCTGACCGGTAGATGCGGTGAGCGCCGCGCGCCGCGCCGATTCGGCTCCACCCTGCCGGTCGCCCGACTTCACTTGCGCGTATCCGAGCGCATGCCAGAAAGAAAAGCGCCTTGGCCTGATCGCGACCGCTTGGCGCAGATGCTCGATCGCCGCTGGGAAATTACCGTCGTCAGTGGCGCGAACGCCAAGCAAGAAATGAGCCACTGCGAAATTCGGATCGATCGCCAATGTTTTCTCGAGTAGCGAGTTATCGTTCTTCAACATCGCCAGTTGAAAGTACGTGTTCGCGTCGCGGTACCCCATGGCGATGGCTCGTTCCCATTCGCGATGGGCATCCTCTTTGCGATCCTCGGCCAGGGCGAGTGCGCCCAGACCGGCGGCCGCTGCGGGAGATTGCGGATTGTCTTTTGCGGCGCGCAGGAACAGGGACCGTGCCAGGTCCCGATGCTCCGTGTGAAGCGCCAGATCGGCGAGCAGGAGCGTCGAGTCGATCGGAGAGAGGCGCGTCACTTGATATTTCTCCGGCGCTTCAATCGCCTGAATTGGCGGCGCGGGTAGCGTCACATGCTGCAGGCGTTTTACATATATGCGCAGTGCCACGAGCGCATCTTCCATCGGTACGCCGAACGCTTTCGTAAAAGCTTCGTCCTGCTCAGTGCCCGCCGTGAGAAGCTTTAAAAACTCCGGCATTCCTTCGCTCCATCCCGGGGAGAGGCTCAGCATGTGCACCAATGCCCAGCTTTCCGCGTAGAAGATCGAGCCATCACGGGGAGTGCCCAGCGCCAGGTCTTCCGCATCCATCCACAGTTGGGAGGCGAGCCAGTGAAGGTACGGTTCGATTACCTCTCCTACGTGCATTGTTTCCGTGCTGACCGAGAGGGTGGAGTAAAACTCCGGAACGCCCTCTTCCATCCAGCGCGGGAGCACAGCGGAGGAGTGACGCACTACCATGTGCAGATATTCGTGAGCGGCGAAGTGCTTCAGCGCGATTCCCTCATGGAGGACGATGAAGTCGCGGTCCTCGTCCGCTTTGTAAAACGCAGCGGCCGCCGGATCGGTGCGAAACTTCTCGAATTCGTGCTCCGACGCGAAGATGAAGACGCGCACAGGCGCCGCGGAATCGGCGGCGTAGGATTCACGGAAGACACGGCGCAGCATCTCGAAGCGGTTCAGGACCGCGCGAGCCGTGCTCTCGCCGCTATCGGTGACAATCTCGACGGACGGCGAGGAAATACGAATCCACGTTGATGCTGTGCTCGCCTTGCCGGCGATCACAGCAAGCACGCATAGAGTGCCCCAGCGCATGCTTTGATTTTACAGTTGCGCGATGCGCCGGTGGATCAGTAGAAAGTACAACCCGAGGGTGGCGGTCAGCACGCCCACCACCGACATGGTCACCGGAGCGGTGTAGATGGGGATCAACCTTCCGACGATCAGCATTCCGATCGGCATGCCGCCGCGAAACGCGACGTTGTAGACGCTCATCACGCGGCCGCGCATGCTGTCCTCGGTGATCGCCTGCACCAGCGAACTGATGGTCGCGAACACCGTGATCATGGCCGCGCCGCCGAAAAACATCATCACGGAGGAGAGCGCCACCGAGGTCGAGCGCGCGAAAATCACCGTCACCACGCCCAGCAGAATCAGCATCAGCAGCGCCCTCGCGCCCTGCCCCTTGGTCTTTCCGAGCCACGCCACCATTAGCGCGCCGGACACCGAGCCAAAGCCGGAGCAGTAGAGCAACTGCGTGAACGTTTTCGAGTCACCATGCAGTACTTCTTTGGCGAACACCGGCAGAAACGTGATCAGAGGAATGCCCAGCATGGTCATCAGGAACGACAGGACGATGAGAGGCTTCATGCCCTCCTGGACGCGAATGAAGCCGATCCCTTCCTTCATGCTGGCCAGCACCGCTCCGCTGGATTTCGCCGGGATGAATCCAACCTTGATGATGTACAGCGAAATGATCGCCGCGACATAGGAAATTCCGTTCAGTCCGAAGCACCAGTCCGCTCCGAGTTTCACCAGCGCCACGCCCCCCAGCACCGGTCCGATGATTCGCGCCAGGTTGAACTGGATCGAATTCAGCGCGATCGCGTTCGGCAGATCTTCTTTCGGCACCAGCGACGGGATCAGCGCCGAATACGCCGGTCCGCCGAAGCTCTGCGCCACGCCGACGGTGAACGACAGGCACAGGATGTGCCACACCTGTACCACGTGAAAATACGCCAGCGTGGCGAGCGTGAACGCGCAGGTCATCTGCAGGTATTGCGAGCCCAGCAGGACCGTCCGCCGGTCCCTGCGGTCGGCGATCACGCCTCCGATCAGCGAAAACAACATGATCGGAATCTGTCCAAGGAATCCGTCGAGGCCGAGATAAAACGGATTGTCCTTCGACAGCCTGTAGACCAGCCAGCTCTGCGCCACCGTCTGCATCCAAGTGCCGACGGTCGAGGTGCAGGCTCCGATCCACATCAACCGGAAGTCGCGATATTGAAATGCTTTGAAGACGCGCTCGATCAAGGGGTGTCTTCTTACGGTAATGGCTTTTCCCGCTGGATCAAATGCACGAAGTTGCCGTCGCAGTCGGTGAAAAACACCAGCCGGTTGCCCTGATTCACGTAAGGCTGGCCGGTGAAGTTCACGCCCTGAGCCTTCAGCGCCGCGTGCGCCGCGTCGAAATCCGTCACTTCAATCGCCAGATGGCGGATCCCTTCGTCGCGCATTTTTTGCTCGGCGCGCGCGCCTTCCGATGGAATGATTTCCAGCATCGCGCCATTGGCGGCTCGTACGAAATAATTACCGTCGTACTCGAAATTAATACGGAATCCCAGATGCTCCACATACCACGCGGCCAGCTTTTGGGGACTGGGCGAGGCAATGGCGGTATGCTCTAATCCAACAAACATAATCTCCAGTCTATCAGTACACTTCAAAACAAAAGACGTGGTTGGAGCCGGTTGGTGAGAGAGAATATTCGCCCGGGTCGAGTGTTTCCGACGCTTCAAGCTTATAAAGTCCCCGATCGAGCTTCGTCACGGAGAGGCGCAGAGCCTTCGTGCCCCCGCGCCTCGACCCTCCCGAGACTTTCACTTCACGATGTCCGCTCCTGACGTCCATCCTGTATAGCTCCACCGAATCCGGCTTAATGGTGTCGCTGTCGAGGATGAAAATCGGCTCGGCCAGAGGTGTGCGCGCGGGGGAGCTGGTACCGGCAAAAGTGTAAACAGCATCGTTCTTTTTGCCCTCTTCCTTCGCCTCGCCGGTTTCGGTCGGAACCAGGTTGTCGGCGTGAAGCAGGTAGATCATGTCTTTCTTGGGGGGCCGGGGGCCGTCGTATTTCTGAGCCCAAGCCACGCCGCAAAGCAGCAGGACAATCGAATGCTTCCACATTTGCTAATAGTTTAGCTCGGCTTGTCCGACAAATAAATTTGTCTTGACAGATATCTTGATACAGTGTTAAATAGCAACATGCCGGCCATGCTGCAAATCGTCCAGAGCGCCGAAAAAGCCGCCGTCCTGCTGCAACCCGGCCGTCTCGGCTTGCTGGAGCGATTGGCCGAGCCCGATTCCGCAGCCGGTCTGGCGCGCCGCCTCGGCATCCCGCGCCAGAAAGTGAATTACCACCTGCGCGAGCTGGAGCGCGAGGGTTTTTTGGAGTTATTCGAAGAGCGCCGCAAGGGCAATTGCATCGAGCGGGTGGTGCGCTCGACCGCGCGCGAATTCCTGATTGCTCCGCACGCAGGCAAGGCCGTGACCGCGGACCGTTTCTCCGCCGCGTATCTCGTCTCGACCGCGGCCCGCGTGATTCGCGATCTCGCCGCCTTGTGTCTGCGCGCCCGCCGCGCCGGAAAACGCCTCGCGACGCTGACGCTGGAGACCGAGATTCGCTTCGCCTCCGCCGAGTCCCGCGCCGCGTTCTCGGAGGAATTGACCGCATCGATCGCGCATCTCGCCGCGAAATATCACAATGAGCGCGCTGAGGGAGGACGGCGTTTTCGCGTCGTTGCCGCTGCATATCCCGCCATCAAGCACGAAGAATCGAGCAACGAATCCGCAAATCTGGAGTGAATATGAGCAGATCGCACGAGACCATCATTGATATCAAGACGACACCCGAAGAAGTCTTTCGAGCCGTCACGGACCCCGCACAAATCGTGAAATGGTTCGCGCCCGAAGCCCGCGTCGACCCGCGCGTCGGAGGAGAATATTTCATCTCCTGGGGACCCGGCGTGGAAGGCGCCTCGATCATTTCCGCCTGGGACCCGTATACGCATTTCGGTGGATATACCGAGCGTTCCTTCGCCTATAGCTCGAAAGGCGGCCTGCCCGTCGACGCCGGAACCACCGAGAGAGTCGCCGTCGACTATTACATAGAAGCGATGGCCGACGGAGTCACGCGTCTGCGTCTGGTCCACTCCGGCTTCGGTCCGGGCTCGGCCTGGGACGACGAATTCGAGGGCTCCAAAACAGGTTGGGCGGAATTCCTGAAAAAACTGAAAGAGATCTTAGAATAGCTCCATGCCATTGAGGGTGCGCGAAGTGATCCAGCTGCTCGAGAAGAACGGATGGAAGGAGATGCGGTCGAAGGGAAGCCATCGCCACTTCAAGCATCTCAACCAACCCTGGGTGATCACCGTGCCGGGCAACGACGGCAAAGAAATCGCACCCGGCACCTTGAACGCTATACTCAAGAAGGCAGGTTTAAAGTGAGCGCAAAACGTTACCCGCTAATTATCGAGCGAACCGCAACGGGTTATTCCGCCTACTCGCCGGACGTTCCGGGATGTGCCGCCGTCGGCGATACGGCGGAGGAAACTCGCGCTAATTTTCGAGATGCATTGGCATCTCACTTTGAAGCCATGCGCGAAGTAGGCGAGCCGATTCCGGAACCAGTTTCGTCCGTTGACTACGTAGAAGTCGCTGCCTGACTGCTTTTAGTCGAGCACCCGCACAAACTCCGCCACCACCCGGAACCGTTCTTCCTCTGGGTCCAGCGTCCAGGACTCGAACTCAGGATTCAGCGGCTCCAGCGTAATTTTCTCGTGCGACCACGTTCCGTCCTCCCGCAACGCCTTTTGACTCGCGTAACGCTTCACCGTGTAGCGATCGTTGGCGCCGCCGCCTAGCTGCTCCACCAGCACCAAGCGCCCCTGCCGCGATCCCGTCACGCCTTGCCGAAAGACACACAGACTGCCGTCGGGGATCTTCGGCTCCATCGATCTTCCCGCGATCCGCGCCACGAACAATTCCGGCGTCAGCCGCAGATCCGACGGCGCTTCTTCCCAACCCTCTTCGGAAACTTCCTGATTCTCCAGAAATTTCCCCGCCGCCACTGCCAGCGAGTAGCGCGGCAGATGGGTCGCAAACGGCCGCACGGTCGATTGCACGTGTTCGCGGTATAACCGCCCCAAAGCGCGCTCAAAATCCTCGACCACCACCTCGCGCCGGTCAGACACCTGCAAAGTATTCGAGAGCGTGTCTTCGAGGTATCCAAGCAGCTGCGTCGCGCCAATCTCCTGAGCCTTCGAAGTCAGATCGTACTCGATCGCCGCCAGCACTTCCGCTTCTTCCGGAGCGAACTCAACCCAGTCGCGGCGCAGCCGTACCCACAATCGGTCGGTCGACGGGTCTTCGAGCAGCACGCCGGCATTCATCCGGCCCGCGTCCGGTAATTCCAAGGTGAGAATCATGTATCGAGCGTTCTGAGTTGTCAGGACGGACATTCAAGCCAGCTTATCGGCAAAAACCCGGCTTTGTGGATTATATCTATTAAGGAGTGAACGGATAGTACCCGCGGCGAGCCCGCACCTTCACGTTCGCCAGCGCAACCTTTACTTCGATCTTGCGATATTGCCGGACCGAATCGGCCGTCACATCCGGAATGTAACGTAGAATATATTGCAGCGTGACCTCGCCCGCCACGCTTGCGACGGACTTGAAAATGGATGTTGCGATCGCCGAAGCATAGCCGCCGCTGCCGACCGACAGTGCATAATTGCCGTCGTCGGACGGCGTCGAAAGATATCCGGAAACGTCTTTGTACGGATTCACCAGCGGATATTCGACGCGCCCTCCGGTCTCTTCCGCCAGGCGCACCAGCGCCGCGTCGCCCGTAGCCTCGAAGCCGTAGGCCGACGTGCTGATGCCGTACACGGTCACCAGATTGCGCTGCGCCAGCTCGATAATCTGGTCGAGCGTCTTGCTGCTCGAGTTATCGTTCCCGTCGCCGATCACCACCACCACCCGGCGCGGGTCGACCGGTTCGCCCGCGACGAGCGAGCGCTTGGTGCAGGCCAGATAAATCGCGTCGTAGAGCGCGGACCCTCCGCCCGGCTTCAGCTTGCGGAGCTTCTCCATGATCTTCTCGCCGTCGCTGGTGGTGTTGACCATCAACTCGGCCTCGTTGCCGTAGCCGATCAGATAACCCGAGTATTTCTTGTCGCCGGGAAGCAGCGTGTTGGTCAGCTCGATGGCCGCGTCCTGATAATTCTTCCAATGCGTGCGGCTGTTGTTGCTGAGGTCGACTAGAATCCCGACCACCACCGGCTGCGCGCGCTCTCGGGTGAAGTACTGAATGCTCTGCAGCTTGCCTTGATCGAAAATCTGAAAATCGCTCTGCACCAGATCCGAGACGAACTTGCCTTTTTCGTCCGTCACCGTCACCGGGACGATGACTTCCGTCACGTCGGTCTTGATCACGGGACCTTGCTGCTGCGCGGGCAGCGTCGCATTAGGCTGACTGGCAACCTGTTGCTGCGGCTGCTGCGATTCGAGACAAAACGCCGTGATGAACAGACAAACGATGACCCGCATGTAAGAACCTATTCGCAATTATAGCCCCTTGTGCGACAAGACAGAGTATCGATACAGACGCCACCCGCGAGCTTCTCGTTGCACCCGCTCTCGTTTTTCGCGTCCGGCACCAACTTTTGCCTGAGAAAATCGTCAAAGGAGACATTATGCTGTCACGTTGGCTGATCGCATGGCGCTCTCTCCGGCGCAGGCCCGCGTTTTTCGCGGCGACCCTGTTGATTCTGGCACTCGGCATCGCCGCGAACACCGCCGTATTCTCGGTGGTGGACGCCACGCTGCTCAAGCCGCTTCCTTACGCCAATCCCGACCGCTTGGTCGTCGTCATGGAAGGCAGCCCGAAGACCGGCCGCGAAGGATTGCTCGCGCCCGCCCGCATGGAAGACTGGAACCGCTTGAATCGGACCCTCGAGGCCATTTCCGGCCTCTATAGCGAAAACGCGACCGACTCGAGCGGCCCCGAACCGGAACGCCTATCCGGCCGCCGCGTCGCGCCCCGATTTTTTCAAGTCCTGCAAGCGCCGCCCGCGCTGGGCCGCTATTTCACCGCGGAGGAGGAGCAGGAGAACGGACCGGCCAGCGCCGTGATCGGCTACCGGCTGTGGACCCGTCGATACCAGCAATCGCCAGCGGTAGTGGGAAGCCGGCTCGTTCTCGGCGGGAAAGGCTATACCATCGTCGGCGTCTCTCCGGCCAGTTTCGCCGATCCCACAGTCGACCTGTGGATGCCCGCCCATGTCCCGGCATTCCTGATGCGGATTCGCGAGGCCCGCTTTTTCTCCGGCGTGGGGCGGATGAAGCCCGGCGTGACCATCGTGCAGGCGCAGGCGGATCTCGCGGGCGTGCAAAATCAGTTAGGCGAACAGTTTCCTGCCACCGATCGGGGCTGGTCCGCCGACGTGGGCGATTTGAAGGAGGCGCGAGTCGGGAATTTCCGCCGCGGGCTGTTCCTCGTTTTGGGCGCCGTCGTTCTCTTGTTCCTGATCGCCATCGCCAATACCGCCGCACTCTCGCTGACGCAGGTTACGAGAAGATCGGGTGAATTTGCCATCCGGGGCGCCCTCGGAGCCAACCGCTGGCAGATCGCGGGAGGAGTATTGCGTGAGTCGGCAATCATCGCGGCGCTGAGCGCGACGGGCGGCGCGGCTCTTGCGGCATTGCTCTTGCGTCTGCTGCGATCTCGCCTCGCCGACCTTCCTCGCCCCGCCGAAATCGCACTCGATTGGCGCGCCCTGGCCGTCGCCACACTCGCGGGTTGCGCTGCCGCGCTGCTGTGCGGTCTCGTTCCCGTGATCCAGGCAACCCGCCGCACTTCCGCGGCTCTGCTGGCATCTTCGGGACGCGGCAATTCCGGGCAGCGGCATCGCTGGCAAGGCGCGCTCGCCATGGCCCAAATCGCTCTCACATTTCTGCTGCTCTCCGGAGCCGGCCTGATGCTGCGCACCTACCGGAATCTCTCCCACTCCGATCCAGGATTTCAAACCTCGCACGCCGTGGCCTTCCATGTCGGAGCCGCCTGGAACGAGGACCGCCAGCATGTCGGCCTGATGCAAGAAGCCCTGCTCGATAAGTTCAGCGCCCTGCCCGGCGTCGAAGCCGCCGGTTTCGCCAACTTCCTGCCCGCCTCCGGCGCGACGCTTCGTTATCAATACATGTTCGGCAACGAACCTGCCGTGACCGCCGGCGAGCGCAGCGTCACGCGCGACTATTTCAAGGCCGTTGGAACGCCTGTGGTTGCGGGCGAATCCTGTCCGGAGCTTCGCGCGATTGCTGCCGCGCCGCAGAAAGCTCTCGTCAACCTGCGCTTCGTCAAGCAATTCCTTAACGACCAGAACCCCATCGGCCGGACCTTCAAAATGGCGGATGTCCAAAAACCCTTCGAGATCTCGGGCGTCGTAGCGGACTCGAGAGAAGATGCGCTCAATACCGCGCCCGTGCCTTACGTCTATATCTGTATCGGACCCGGCAACTGGCCCGATCCCGAATATGTGGTGCGTACCGCGGGCGATACCACGCCCTTGCTCCACGCGATCCGCGCCGCGATCCATGAGGTCGAGCCAGCCAGAGCCGTGTTCGGGCTCAATTCGCTGGCCGACGTGGTCGACTCGACGCTCGACCAGCCGCGCCTCGATGCGCAGATGATCGGCTTCTTCGCCCTCTCCGCGCTGCTGCTGGCATCGGTTGGCATTTATAGTCTGGTGACTCTGATGGCGATTTCGGGAACCCGAGAAATCGGCGTGCGCATGGCCCTCGGCGCCGCGCCCGGACAGATCGTGCGCCAGATCGCCTCGGGCGTCGCGCGTCTGCTTCTTGCCGGAATCGCCGTGGGACTGGTCGCAACAGTCTTCGCCGGACGAGCCCTCGAATCGCTCCTCTTCGGCGTCAATGCGCTCGATCCCGCGACGTTGCTGCTAACGTTATTGACCGTAGCCGCGGCGTCGCTCATAGCGATTTTTCTACCAGCGCGTCGCGCCGCGAGAGTAGATCCCGCAATCGCCATTCGCGCGGAGTGAGATGTTATGTTGCGTGCTCGCGTCCAGCGGGTTACCCTCCCACCACGCCCCAAATTTTTTGCACTGCGTGGGACACTTGAACGGAGGCAGTTTCAGAGGGATGACGGGTGCGCTGCGGAGTCTGGTCGAGGAACTGGAACAGGATCGTTCGCTCGACGAACCGGATCGGCTCTGCCGGCGCGTCGAGGCGCTCGATCGCCTGGAGGCCTATCTCATTGGGGGCAACGAGTCCAATGGGGCGGGAATCCACCACCGGGCTAGAGCGCTCTACACGCGGCTGGAGGCTGCCAATTCAGAACTCTTCCGGGCCATCCGCGATGAAATTCAACGGGGCGCCGGGCCGGATATTTTGCTTCGGCGGCACGATGCTGGGCGCGCGCGTGGCGAAGGCTATGACTATCTTGACGAGTTGATCATCGGAGTCTTGCAGTTTGGAGAGCCCGGCGCCGGGGTGGTCCCGTTGGGGGCCGAGATGGTGTTTTATCAGCCCACGCCGGCGCGCCATATATTCGATCTGATCGGCCGCACCGCACTCACTGAGCGCGATGTGCTGGTCGATCTTGGCTCCGGGCTGGGTCACGTTCCATTGCTGGCCTCCATTTGTACCAGCGCCCGCACCATCGGGATTGAGCTGGAGTCGGCCTACATCGATTGCGCCCGGCAGAGCGCTCAGGGGCTCAACTTAAACAACGTGACGTTCCTACAGCAGGACGCGCGGACAGCGGATTTGTCTGTCGGGACGGTGTTTTATCTATACACACCTTTCATCGGCACGATTCTGCGTGCTGTTCTGGACTCGCTGCGACGGGAGGCCGCCAGCCGCGAGATTCGAATCTGCACGTTCGGCCCCTGCACGCCAACCATCGCCGAAGAGCAATGGCTGGAGGCGATCGGTGCGTCGGACGCGGACCGGATCGCCGTATTTTGCTCACGGAATTGAGGCCCATATAAATAACGTTCTTTTGCCAGACGTTATTTGGCGGCGCGCCTTACTTGTAAGTGTCCTTCGACTTAATAAGAATGGCGGCAATCTCCGCCAGCCTTAACGTTGCTCCATTGCGAGTCGTCCTTGGATTCCAGGTCATCCGATGGCGCGCCCCAGCCTTTCCTGCACGTCGCGGGCGTCGTCAGAAAGCTCAAAGCGATAACGCATTCTTGACGGTGCGCCAAGGCTTCGACTCGCCTCGTTTGAGCTGAGCCAACCCGCGCCGCACGATTTTCGCTCCTTCGGACGTCAATATGTCGTCCGGATCGACCGAGCGTTTCGGCTTTATCGGTACGCCGCCACGCTTCTCTGTAAACGCCACAAAATCCCCTGCTTGAAGCTGCAAGGTTTCGAGGATATCCCGCGGAATCACCACTTGGCGGCGCTGTCCCACGCGCGCGATTCGCTCTTGAGTAGGGGCTGTCTTCATGGTGACGAGCAGGCCGACTGAACTTCGCTTTTAGTGTAGAGGCAAACCAGCGGAGCGTCAAATTGCCGGCATGGTGGCGCGAGCTTCAGCTTGCAGCGTCGGCTTCAGCCGGCGTGCGTTTGTTTTCCAACGAAACCCTATCTCTTCACCCGCCCCGACCCTCCGCCCTTCACGAGATCCTCGACCTCACTCCGCGTCAACCGGCAGTAGTCTCCCGGAATCGAGTGCTTCAGGCACGACGCGGCCACCGCGAACTCCAGTGCTTCTTGATGACTCCCCAATGTTTGCAAACCAAAAATGAGACCTCCGCCGAATGAATCGCCCGAGCCCACCCGGTCGACGATGTGCGTGATCTCGTAATACCGGCTCAAATGGAATTTCTGGCGATCGTGCAGGCAGGCCGACCAGTTGTTGTGCGAAGCGCTCTTCGATTCGCGCAGCGTAATTGCGATCATCTTCAGTTGCGGATATTTCGCGAGCACCGTCTCCGCCAGCTTCTCATACGCGCCGCGATCGAGATGGCCGCTTTCAACGTCCGCTGCGCCGTGAATCCCCAGCGCCAGCTGCACATCCTCTTCATTCGCGATCCCCACATCGACGTGTTGAAACAGCTCCGGCATCACTTCGTGAGCTTTTTTACCCCATTTCCACAGGTTTTTTCGATAATTCAGGTCGCAGCTCACGGTGAGTCCATGCGCTTTCGCCGCCGCGACGCTCTCCATCGCCAGCTTCGCCGAAGATTCGCTGATGGCCGGCGTGATTCCCGTGATGTGGAACCAGCCCGCGCCTTCAAACGCCTTCTGCCAGTCGATCGAGCCCGGTTTCGCGAGCGCAATGGCGGACCGGTCGCGATCATAGGTCACCGCCGATGGCCTCTGATTCGCACCCGCTTCAACGTAGTACACCCCCATGCGTCCTTCGCCGCGGACGATGTGCGAGGTGTCGACGCCCAGCCCGCGCAATTCGCGGATGCAAGCTTCGGCCGCCGGATGTTTTTCGGGCAGCACGGTCACATAGCGCGCCGGCAATCCGAACCCCGCCACCGCCACCGCGACATTCGCTTCGCCGCCGCCGAACGTGGCCATCAACTCGGGAGACTGGAAGAATCGCTCCATTCTGGGCGGCGCCAGGCGCAGCATGATCTCCCCAAAAGACACCACAAGTTTTTGCATGGGCTTAAAGCAATGAGTCTACCGCGGCCGCCGCCGCTTGTCGCGCGCACTCGTGCGTGCCGCGTCGACACTTGTGTCGCCGCCCCGGGACCACCGCGATCAGCGGCCAAGGAATTTTTCCCAGCCGATTCCTTCAAGCGTCGGCTCAAACGACTCAGGATACAAAATCTCCGCCAGAATCCGCAGCGATTGGGCGACGCGCGGACCAGGGCGATTCAAATATTGATTTCCGTCCGCCAGGTAAACCTGCGCCCGAAGCTGAGTCCAGTCTTTACCCGATGTGAGCCAGTGCATCTCGGCGCGGGTACGCTTTAAATCGTAGCCGCAAGGCATGCAGACGATCGCGTCCGGATCGGCCGCCAGAACATCATCCCATTGCAGCCACGGAGAATGCGCCTTTGCAACTCCGAACAGATTCTGCGCGCCGAGCATTTCGGTCAGCTCCGGAATCCAGTTGCCCGCTGCCATCAGCGGCTCCTGCCATTCCACGTTGATAACGCGCGGCCTCCGTCCCGTCGCCCTTGCAACTGCCGCGATTTGCGCCATTTCAGATTGAATTTCGTCGACAAGCCGCCTCCCGCGACCGTCGACACCGCATGCTGCCGCAAGCCGGAGAATATCGCGATAAATCTCGTCGAGCGAGTTGGGCTCCAGCGCGACCACTTGAGGACGGGTCGAAAATCGCTTGCTCAGCGCCCTCTCGACATCTTCCAAACTCACCGCGCACACCTGGCACTGCGTCTGGGTAACGATATGAGTAGGTTGGAGGCGCTCCAGCGTTTCGTCGAAAACCCGATAAACGCTCTCCGCGGTCGCGAGCGTTTCTTTCACGCGCTGGTCGATTTGGCGGCTATCGCCGTGAATATCGAAAACGGGGGCGGTGCAGACGGGAAGGTCCAGCACGGGCGCCGGATAATCGCATTCGTGCGACCGGCCCACCTGGAACTCGCCTAGCCCCAGCGCATGCACCATTTCAGTCGCGCTGGCAATGAGGGAGACGATTCGCACTCCCCTAATATAGCCTTAGTGTTTTTGGGTTGCGCTCTGCTCGGCGAGCAGTTTTTCGAGTTCCTGAGCCTGGTCCTCCGCTGCGCCCAACGACGCGATGTTCAGGAGGCTGATTTGGAACTCGATCTCGCCGTTTTGCGGAACCGATGGGGGAGAAACTTGCATAATCCTTTATATCGGGCTTAAGGATCCCGGTCGATAGGTATATGGTACTCTTTCACTTGATAAAACGCCTTAATTGGTCAAAAATGACGCGATACGAAGCCTTAACCGCCCTTAATTTCACCTTTTTTAGCCTCCTTTCGGGTCAGGAAGTCGACGACCGGCAGGCCGCGCGCCAGGAATGGTTTTACACCCAGCGGGCCTATCCCAACGGCACTATCCCCACGGGTGCGCGGCTTAATGCGATTCGTGAAATTCAACGCATCGACCGCGCCGCGCGCTTCCAGCGACAATCCCTTGCCGCTCGCCGCCCGATGGCGAATGCCGCGATTACCATGGATTCGTCCAATTGGACGCTGATCGGGCCGCAGCCGACCGATGCCGGATCCACTTACGTGACGGCTGGACGGGTCAACGCCATCGCCATCGATCCGCGCAGTAACAAAACCGTCTACATCGGCGCGGCGGAAGGGGGTGTTTGGAAGACGACCGATGGCGGAGTGAACTGGCTCCCTCTTACCGACGCGCAGGTTTCGCTTGCCAGCGGCGCGATCGCCCTCGACCCGAACAATCCCGATACGGTTTATGTGGGAACGGGCGAGGAGAATTTCGCGCAGGATAGCTATTATGGCGCGGGAATCCTCAAATCGACCGATGCCGGTGCGACGTGGACGAATCTCGTCGGGCCGTTTCTGCGCGACTACATATCGGCCATCGCGATCCATCCCGCCAGCACCAGCATGCTGTGCACCTCCGCGCAGGGACTCTGGCGATCGACCGACGGCGCGGCGACGTGGAAACAGGTCCTAACCGGAGTCGCCACGTCCGTGGTTTTCGATCCCAATGGCAATGACGTCTGGGCCGCGCTCGGAGCCATAGGTGGGAGTGCGAAAAACGGCCTGTACCATTCGAGCGATGGAGGCGTCACCTGGAGCCAGATCAGTGCTGGCGCCGTGGCGGGAATGTTTCCGTCCGTTAATGTCGGACGAATTGAAATTGCTCTGGCACCGTCCGCGCCGTCGACGATTTACGTTCAAATTCAGAGCACGTCCAGCACGGCCTCGGGCTCTCTGCTGGGGATCTACAAGACCGCCGATGGCGGCAGCACGTGGAACAAGCTGACGATTCCCAACAGCGCTTTGTGGGGCAACCAGCTGTGGTACGACAATCCGATCCGCGTCAGTCCCACGGACCCGAACATCGTCTACGCCGGCGGTCTTTTGATTTACCGCACGCTTGACGGAGGAGTCTCGTGGACCGAACTGTCGCAAGCCGGGCCTAATGGCGCTTTCATTCACGTGGATGAGCACGTGTTCGCCTTTACCCCCGACGGAACCACTCTCTACATAGGAAACGATGGGGGCGCATACAGCACCTCCGACATAAGCGCCAACCGTCCCAACTGGACTCCGCTGAATTCCACGCTGGCGGTCACGCAGTTCTATCCCGGAATCTCCATCAGCCCCGCGAACCCGCAAGTAGCGCTTGCCGGGGCGCAGGATAACGGGACGCAGCGCTTCGGCGGTTCGGTGAGCTGGAATAACGTCGCATGCGGCGACGGAGGATTCACCGCGATCGACCCATCGTTTCCGCAGTACGCATACGCCTCCTGCCAGGATATTTCTCCACAAAGGACCCTCGATATCTCCGGCATCAACTGGATTCCCGCGGACTACGGAATCGATCAGACCGATCTCACGCAGTTCATTTCGCCGTTCGTCATCGATCCCTCGAATCCGCAGACCTTATATTTTGGAACCTACCGCTTGTGGCGGACGGTCGACAGCGCTGGGCGATGGAATCCCGTCTCGCTCGACCTGACCGGCGGAAAGAAGACGATTAAAGCGATCGCCGTGGCCCCGTCCGATTCCAACACGGTCTATGTCGCCACCAGCAACAGCAAAATGCAGGTCACCTCCGACATTCAAGATGGTTTGAACGCCGTTTGGATCGATCGCAGCGCGGGCCTGCCAACTCTCACGCCGACGCATATCGCGATCGACGCGGTGGACGCCGCCACTGCCTACGTAACGTACTCCGGGTTCGCAAGCGCAGCCCATATTTTCAAGACCTCGAATGCAGGAGCCAATTGGGTGAGTGTTACCGGCAACCTTCCGAACATCCCGGTGAACGACCTGGTCATCGATCCGGATCTTCCCTCGACTCTCTATGTCGCGACAGATGCGGGCGTGATGGTCTCGACCGACGGAGGCGCCACCTGGTCGAGCCTGGGCAACGGCCTGCCGAATGTGGTCGTCTCGTCGTTGACTCTCGACCGCGGCTCGCGGATCCTGCGCGCGGGAACCCACGGCCGCAGTGTCTGGGACATTCTGGTGCCGTTAGCCGGTGGCACCCAGCAGCCTTCGATCACATCGATTTCACCCACCACCGGCAACTCTTCCGGTGCCGATTTCACGCTCACGGTCACCGGATCGGGATTCGGCTCCTCCACGCAAATTCGCTGGAACGGCCAGAGCCGCTCGACTACCTTCGTCGATTCCAGCCATCTGACGGCGACGATTCCGGCGAGCGATATCGCGCTGGTGGGACGCGCATCGGTGGCGGCCTTCACCGCTGCGGCCGGCGGAGGAGCCTCCAACGCATTTTCCTTCACGATCGGACCCGCTCCGGCGACAGTCTCGGCCGCCGCCGTCAGCGCCGCTTATCCTGAGGGAGGGGCGGTGCTGGGGCAGCGCAGCATCTCGTCTCTTTACGGCACCAACTTGTCGGCGCTGGCAGCGGACGCCGATCTCGGGCCGCCTCTCCCGTTCAGCCTGGGCGGCACGTCGATGATCATCGCCGGCAACGATGTCCCGCTGTTCTTTGTCTCTCCAGGCCTGGTGAATTTCCAGGTTCCGTTCCTGAATGTGAGCGGACCCTCGAAGGTCCCCTTGACCATCAATCAGGGCGGCCAGTCGACCACTGTAACGGTCACGGTCCAGCCGTACGCTCCCGCCCTGTTTACGACCAATGGCGGAGGAACCGGGCAAGCCGCCGCGGAGATCGCCAACACCGCGTCCATAGCCGCGCCGGTGGGCGCATTCCCCGGCTCGCGGCCGATCCACATTGCCGAGTATCTGTCGATTTATTGCACCGGTCTCGGCGACGTGACCAACCGGCCGACGCTTGGCTCTGCGGCGAAGGCGAGCCCTCTCTCGACGACGCTGGCTAGTCCCGCAGTGAGTATCGGTGGAGTGCCCGGCGTGGTTTCCTTCTCGGGTCTGGCTCCAGGATTCGCGGGGCTCTATCTGGTGAACGTCAGGATTCCGGACACGGCGCCTCTTGGCTCCGCAGTCCCGATTGTGCTGGCGATCGGTGGATTTACCTCGAACACGGCGACAATTGCCGTGGATGCGGGATCTGCCAGCAATTAAGCGGCATGTGGGGCGGTCCCCCTGGACCGCTGCGGACGCCCTCGTCGGCTTCCGGTTTGAGTTCGTTGTCAGAGCCGGCTGGGGGGCCGGCTGCGGACCAGGGGTCCGCCCCACGGCGACAAAATGCCACGCAATCAGGATTCTTAACAGCCCCTTAGAGGGCTCAAGGAACTCGGTTGGGAGGGAAACAGGGGTTTTTTAGAGGGTAGGGGTGGGGAAAAAATTGAGGGGGTTTGTGTGAGGGGCAACCATGGTTCCTTGAGCACTCATCTTGTTGGTCACGCCATACTCAAGAGCAATCTTCGTGCCAAGCTCGCAACTCATTGATTTCCCGATTTGGCTCTCCGGCAGGTTCCGGTTTGGGTGCCAATGTGACATACACCTCAGAAAGACTTACCGGCAAAACCAGCGCGTTTTACCGGCCGCGTTCCACCACTACTTGTTGTTTTCGACCACGGGAAGAGCGCTGGGCGATTTCGATACCCGGCCCTTCTTCGCTTCGTCGATCTCGATGTTATAGACGTCGAGCGCCCGTCCGGTCGCTACGTCGAGCTGCAAGCGGGCCTGGATGTAAACGGCCTCCGCGACGACTTCGGTGCCGCCGGCCGTCGCCAGATCGCGCTGTGCCTGAATAACGAGAAATGGTGTCGATGCGCCGACAGCGTACTTCTTCTGTTCCGCGTCGAGGGTCTGCTCCTGTAGAATCCGGCTTTTCACGGCGGCGGCGTATTGGGCGCGCGCCTGATTCACGGCGATCGTCGCATTCTGCACATCCACATGAATCTGGTTGATCAGCCGCTGGACGCTCAGCTCGTTTTGGCGCAAATTGACCGAGGCCGTGGCGTAGTTGGCCTGTGCATTGCGGTTGCGGAGAGGGATGCTCAACTGGACGCCGACCGTATAGTTCGGAAAATTGCGCCCGAACAACTGTCCCAGCACGTTATCGTAGCCGCCTACGAAATACGGGTTCTGATTGCTGGCAAAAGGCGTTGTGGCGCCTGGGACCGGCAGCGTGTTCCGGGATCCCGACAGACCGCTGTTGCGCAGGTCCGCGAAGGCGCTCAAGGTCGGGAGCATCTGACTGCGGGTACCCGTCAACGCGATTTTCTCATTTTCAAGTTGGAGGCGGCTCTGCTGCAACTCCGGACGGTTGTCGAGCGCGCTCGCGACGAGGTCCTGAATCGGCTCGACTTTCTCGACGGCGGGAACCTTAATCCGGTCGGTGGGCACGATGCTCGCCGCGGCGACGGCCGCATTGGCCAGTCCATTCCGGCTCAGCGCGTTTTTGAGGATGGTCTCCTGCTGCAGGACGACGGTTTGCGAGCTCACCAGCGCCTGCTCGTCCGCCGCCACTTCCGCTTCGGCGCGAACAATCTCGATCGGCGCCAGTGTTCCGACCTCCACCTGTTTCTTGTTATCGCTATAGAGCTTTTGGGCGAGCGCGAGCGCCTTGCGCTTCACCTCGACATCCTCATTGGCGCTCACCAGCAGCCAGTATGCCTGCACGATGGTCTGCACGGTGACGGTCACCTGTTGCTTAAACACGATATCGGCCGCGCGTAGATTGTTCTTCGCCACGCGGATGGTCCGGTTGTTGACCGCCAGGCCGAAGCCTTGCAGCAGCGGCTGCGATACAGAGAGATCCAGGAACGCGGTGGTCACCGGATTGAAGAGGTTCAAATAGGAGTTCTGTTCGGAGAAGGTATTGTTATAGCTCAGCGTGGCGGAGCCGCCGGTCACGAAGTTTTCCTGCACATTGAAGTTCGCGAGCTTGTTGGTCGAAACCAGGGACGTGGTGCCGGTGGTCACCGTGTTCTGCTGCGGCAACGTGATGTGGCCCCATTGAATGGTGCTGTTGATAGTCGGGTCAAACCCGTTCGGATTGGGGGATGGCCCGCCGCCGATGCCGCCGCCACCGCCGAGGCCGATGAAGCTTTGTACTCCGCCAGCGCTGAGTCCAGTGGGGCCGGCCGAGGTCGAAGTGGAAATGCCCTGCGTCGAATTGCCTGCCTGCGCGCGCAACAAATCCGCTTCCGCCAGGGGGAACAAATAGCGCTCGACTTCGATGTCGATATTATTTTCGAGCGCGAGTGCGACGGCGTCCTGCAACGACAAATAGAGTTTGCCGCCGCGCAGCAGCGAGGAGAGGCGCACGCTGTTCGATACGTTGACGGGCGGCACCACTTTGGGTTCGTAGGGACGCGTCGCGTTGGAATACCAGTGCGGGCGGCTGGAATCGATCTGCGGCGTTTGCGACTTGGTGGTTTCCGGGACTTCGATTTTCGGAGGCTGTTGGGCGAAACTCTGCGTCGCGGTGAGGAAGACGCAGAAGTGCGCAAGGATGGACTGAACTTGTTTCATTTGCTTCCTTAAAATACGGAATTTGCGGGGCGATTGTTACAGGTTACCATTGCCTGTAGAGTACCCGAGCTTGCTGAGCCCTCCATCGGGAAACCGGCAAACGGCGAAAAACGGCGGACGAGCGGCAATGCCGCGTCTCTCCGCTCCCTGACGGTCGCGGTTCAGGTAGAGCCGCCCCGCAAACGGGCGGACAGACGCTATTTCCCGCGGTTGTTCCACAAATCGATCAGCAGCAGGCACGCGCCCACCGTGATCGCGCTATCGGCCGCGTTGAAGCTCGGGAATTCGTAGCTGCCGAAGAAGAATTGCAGAAAATCGGTCACCGTGCCTCGAAACAATCGATCGAACATATTGCCCGCCGCGCCTCCGAATACCAGCGCGAGCGCGATTTCGAGCAGAGCCGACTTTTTCACGCTGGGCCGGAACAGCATGCCGCCGATAATCGCCATCACCGCGAGCGAGACGCCTACCAGCAGCACCTTGCGCCATTGGCTGGTCGATTCCGAAAGGAATCCGAACGCCGCGCCAGGATTTTCCGCATGCACGATGTTGAAGAATCCGGCGATGACCGGCTTGGTATCCCACGACGCAAAATTTCGTTGGATATAGAGCTTGGTGATGCGGTCGAGGATCGCAACACCGGCGATGATCGCGAGGGAGCGAACGCGGGAGTTCATTCCGGAGTTTCCACAATGCCCATTTCCGTGAGGGCGGCCCGGCATACCGCGCAGACCTGTGCGCCTTCCTCCGCCGTGTATTTCCAGCAGCGCTCGCATTTCGCGCCGGTGGCTTTGAGGACGCAGTCGGAGGGGCCGAACTCGACTTGGGAGACGACGAAGAGCGACGGAAGATCGGCGAAATATTCTTCGAGAACCGGCTCTTTGATGAGCGTGATTTTTGCTTCCAAAGGCGAGCCAATTTCTTTTGCCTGGCGCGCCGTTTCGAGCATCTTCAGGACGCGCTCGCGAACGGCCAGGATCTGGTCCCATTTTTCGAGCTTCGCGGCATCCAAGCCGCCAGCCAATTCCTCCGGCTCCGGCAAATGCGCCAGGTGGACACTATCGGGCGCGCCCACGGGCCGGGCCGTGTACGACCACACTTCTTCAGCCGTGAAGGAAAGCAGCGGCGCGAGAAGCCGCGTCAGCGCGTAGTGAATTTTGTAGACCGCGGTCTGCCCGCTGCGGCGCGCATGGCTTTTCGTCGCCGACGTATACAGACGGTCGCGCAGAATCTCGAAATAGACAGAACTCAGGTCCGCGGCGGCGAAATCGTACACCGCGCGATAGACCTTGTGAAATTCGAGCGTCGTGTAAGACGCGCGGCACTTGCGCACCAGTTCTTCGGCGCGCGCGAGAATCCAACGGTCGAGCTCCAGCATTTCGGCGGGCGGAATCGCGTCGACGACGGGGTCGAAATCCTCCAGATTGCCGAGCGCGTACTTGAACGTGTTGCGCAGTTTGCGATACGCCTCGACCAGCCGGTCGATGATGGTTTGCGACAGCCGCACATCCTCGGTGAAGTCGACCGACGCGGTCCAGAGGCGCAACAGATCAGCGCCATGCTGTTTGATGAAAACCTCGGGCTCGACCGCGTTACCTTTCGATTTGTGCATCGCGTGCCCGTCGCCATCGAGCGTCCATCCGGCGGTGGCGGACGCGCGATAGGGCGACGAACCCTTCAAAGCCACGGCAATCAGCAACGAGCTTTGGAACCAGCCCCGATATTGATCGCCTCCTTCGAGATACATGTCGGACGGCCAGGGCAGATTATTCTCGGGCGTCAGCACGGCGAGATGGCTCGCACCGGAGTCGAACCAGACATCTAGAATGTCACTTTCTTTCCGGAACGATGCGGCTCCGCACTTGGAGCACGTCGTTTGATCGCCGATCAGCTCCGCGGCGGTCTTGGTATACCAGACGTCGGCGGTATGCTGGCGGAACTGCTCCACCACGCGATTCAGAATTTTGGAATCAGTGAGCGGCTCATTGCACGCTTCGCAATAAAATACCGTGATCGGGACGCCCCAAACGCGCTGCCGAGAGATGCACCAATCCGGACGCGTCGCGATCATGTTGTGCATGCGCTCTTCGCCCGAAGCCGGTGTCCAATGGACACTTTTCACCGCGGCCAGCGCATTCGCACGCAGATTATTTCGATCCATCCCGACGAACCATTGCTCGGTGGCTCGAAAAATCGTAGGCCGGTGGCAGCGCCAGCAGTGCGGATAGCTGTGGCTGATCACGCGCGTCGCGGCCAAAGCGCCGGCGTGCTTCAGAAGCTCGATGACGATCGCATTGCCTTCCCAGACCGTTTTACCGATCAATTCCTCAGGCAAAGTTCCCGCAGCGCCTTCGGCTTGAAAAAACCGACCCGCCGCGTCGACCGGACAGTACACATTCAGCCCGTTCGCGCGGCCCACCACGTAATCGTCCGCGCCATGACCGGGCGCGGTGTGGACGGCTCCAGTGCCCTGTTCGAGCGTGACATGATCGCCGAGAATGCCGATGGAATCGCGCTCTAAAAACGGGTGCCGGAAGATCGTATGGTCCATTTTTTCGCCGGGAAAAGTCGCGAGCAGAACAGGTGCCTGCCAGTCGCACGCCTCGGCAGTGGCGTTCACCAAATCCTCCGCGACTATGTAAACATCTCCATTATTTTCAATTGCTGAGTAGGAAAACTTCGGGTGATAGGCGATGGCCAGATTGGCCGGAATCGTCCATGGTGTAGTGGTCCAGATGAGCCCGAACACGCGTTTACCGGCCAGCGCAGGATCGATCCTGGCAGGGTCCGAAGTGAGCGCGAACTTCACCCAGATCGAAGGGCTCGAATGGTCGGCATATTCGACCTCCGCCTCGGCGAGCGCGGTCCGATCGTAGATGCACCAGTTGACCGGCTTGAGGCCCTTATATACAAATCCCTGGTCGAGAAAATCGACGAACGCCTGCGCGATCACCGCCTCATATTGGGCGCTCATCGTCAGGTACGGATCGTCCCAACGCCCCAGCACTCCCAGCCGGATGAAGTCCTTGCGTTGCAGATCGACGTATTTTTGCGCGTATTTGCGGCAAGCGGCGCGAATCTGGCTCTGGGTCATGCTGGCCTTTTTCGACCCGAGCTCGTTATCGATTTTGTTCTCGATCGGCAGTCCGTGACAGTCCCAACCAGGGACATAAGGCGAGTCGTAACCCTCCATTGTCTTCAGCTTGACGACAAAATCCTTAAGGATTTTGTTAAACGCAGTCCCCAGGTGGATATTCCCGTTGGCGTAGGGAGGCCCGTCGTGCAGAATGTACTCCGGGCGGCCTTTTCGATCGGCTCGAATGCGCTCGTAAAGATTCGATTCCTTCCATTGCGCAAGCAATTTCGGCTCCAGCGCGCCGAGATTCGCCTTCATTGGAAAGGCGGTGCGGGGAAGATGGACAGTCTTCTTCAAGTCGTCGTAAGGCATCGGGTATTTACTCATCGTAACCGATTCCGAGAACGCTCTTAAAAAGCCACTTGGAATCAATGATCTGGATTAGATGATCGAAAGACGCACTTTGTTGTTGACAGAAGATTAAGTTCAGATTAAGATGCTCTTTCCCTACTCCCTTTGGAGAATGGGGAGACTATCGTGCGGAGACCAGCAGGTCCAAGGAGTGCGCGGTGCATCCGAGCTTGACCTTTCACATCGGAGAAAAGGTTGTTTACCCCAACCATGGGGTCGCGACCATCGAGAATATCAGCAGCCGGGCATTCGCCGGGCATTTCGAACGATTCTACCTGCTAAAGCTCACCTACACCAGCATGACGGTGATGGTACCCTTTTCCCACGTGGAGGATCTGCGTCTTCGCAAAGTGACGCGGAATGGCGAGGTGTCGCGGGTGATAAGTTTCCTTTCCGAGGGGCGCTGTCAGCGTCGTCAGGACTGGAAAGACCGGTTCAAGGAGAACAGCGAGAAAATGCAGGACGGCAGCCTGCTGGCGGTCGCGGAGGTCATGAAAGGCCTGCTGCTGCTGCAACTCGAAAAGCCTCTTTCGTTCCGCGAGAAGAAAATGCTGGACCGTTCCCGGCACATGCTGATTACGGAGTTTTC
The DNA here is from genome assembly GCA_003170295.1 of Bryobacterales bacterium. GTDB lineage: Bacteria > Acidobacteriota > Terriglobia > Bryobacterales > Bryobacteraceae > Palsa-187. Next base: position 60,542 of record PNAJ01000144.1, read on the forward strand.
GACGTCGCGCGGCCTGAATGTGGCCGATGCTGCGGATCTGCTCGAAAAAGCCCTTAGCAAGGCACAGTTGAAGCTCCCCGAGCCCTTATAGCGCCTTAATGTACGCGTTCCTGCACGCGCTTGCCGGTCCGTTCGCGATCGACGAGCTCATCGAAAATCGCTAAAACCTGCTTGCGGAAATGATAGACGCGATGAAACTTTTCGCGGACCTGCATTTCATTGCGATGGCGCTTCATCATCTTATCGAGGACCTTGCGGGGAACGTCGATATCGCGCCGCAGCGTCTCAGCGGAGTGACCACGCAGGAATAGCCCGTAGAACAGAGCCGCTTCGCGCTGCGGCGCTAAAGGGTCGATCTCTTCCTGGAATGCCATGACGCGGACCACAAAAAATGCAGTATAAACCGCCAATCGGCATTCCGCAAGGTACATAATAGTTTTCATGAAACTAAGCCTGTTCTCAATGACTATTTTGGCGGCGGGGCTCGCCTCGGCCGAAACGTTCTCGGGCACTGTGGTCGACGTGATGTGCAAAAACAAGGATCTGGCCGGGCACACCCGCTCCTGCGCGATCGATTGCGCCAAGAGCGGATTCGGCTTGGTGCAGGCGGACGGAAAATTTCTCAAATTCGACGAAAGCGGGAACGCGCGCACGTTTTCGATGCTCAAAAAAAGCTCTAAAGATAAGGACTTGAAGGTCAAGGTGACCGGCACTTTGGACGGCGAGGTCATCAAGGTGCAAGCGGTGGAACTGCTGCCGTAGCGTCTGTCCGCATGCTCACGCATGGCGGTTCCACAGGGGGCGCGAGCTTCAGCTTGCAGCGGCGGCTTCAGCCGTCGTCTTCCGGGCGCCCCCACGGAACCGCGACTGTCAGGGAGCGGACGGGTGCACCGACCTTCGCAGCCGCGCCCAGGCGGGGAAAAGCGGTGGGTTTTCGAGCCACGTAGTCAGCCACAACAGATTCTCCTGCTTGCTTGTCCACTTGGCGTGATCCTTGGCCGTGATCACCAGTTTCCGCACCGCCCGCCGATGCGCGGCGTCGCCCGATTCGTATTCGGCCAGAAGAGCGAGTAGCGTCGATTCCAGTTCTTCCAAATTCGACTGGCGGACTCCATCGACCATCGGCGCAAGAGGAACTCCGGAATCCCGAAAAAGCTTTCTGAGATAGCTCTCTGAAATGGGCTTGAGCTCCTCCGCCAGTTGCTCAAATTCCTCCGGACCGATGAGCGAGGGCTTTCTCCGTTCGATCCATTCCGCCAGCCTAGCCCGCTTTGTGCTTGGCATGACGGTAGGCCGCGACCGCCTTCTCATGCGCGGCGCGCGTAGCGGAAAATACGTGGCCGCCACCTTCGGCCTTCGCCACGAAGAACAAATACTCGGTTTCGGCGGGATGGAGCGCCGCCTCGAGCGACGCGGCTCCGGGATTGGCGATGGGTCCGGGCGGCAGGCCCACGTTCTGATAGGTGTTGTACGGATTCTGGTTCAGCAGATCGGACTTGTGGATCACGCCCGTGTACCGGTTGTCGAGCAGAGCGGCATAGATCGTGGTGGGGTCGCAATCGAGCCGCATGCCCTTCGCAATGCGATTGGCGAATACGCCCGCGACGATCCTGCGCTCCTCGGCGACACCGGTCTCTTTTTCAACCAGGGAGGCGAGCGTCACCACCTGCAAAGCATCCTGTGAGGGAGCGAGCCTTTTCCACTGGTGTCGAAATTCAGTGGTCATCAAGTGGCACAATTCGACCGCGGTGGTCGAATGCGACAAGCGATAGGTGGACGGAAACAAAAATCCTTCGAGCGACGGCGCGCGCGGGGCTAGATCGCGAATCGAAGCCGGATTGGCCGAGGCCTTCATGAAATCGGCTGCGGAAATGGTTCCCGTCGCCGAAGCAAGCCGCGCGATGTCGAACCGGTTGCTGCCCTCCGGCACCGTGAGTTCGAAAAAATAGATGTCCCCGCGATGGATGCGGTCGAGCACGGCGAGAACGCTCGATGCCTGCGCGAATCGATACTCGCCTGCCTGCAGCTTTGCGGAGGGATTCATAAGGCGCGCCATCCAGAGCTGCCAGGAGTAGCGGATGACGCCGGCCTCTTGGAGCGTGCGGGCGATCGAGGCGGTGCCGGAGCCGTGCTCGATGCGCACGAACGTTTCTCCGGGTGTCGAGAGGTAGGGCTGTCCGAGCGACCAGACCGCTCCGACAGCTGCGATCAAGCACAGGGCGACGAGGATCAGGGCGATTTTCTTCAACACCGCTCCCTGTGGTCGCGGCTCGCTAGAGAACTGTCTCGATCCCAACCACTGTTGCGATCCCGGCTCCCTACCGAGCCGTGACCATAGGGAGCGGTGTTTACCATTCCGCACCCGAATCTAAATAACTCTCCAGCAAAATAACCGCCGACAGCTTGTCGATCGCGCGCGCTCTTTTCTCGATTCCGATGCCGCTCGACCGCAGCACGCGGTGCGCCTCGACTGTGGTCAGCCGCTCATCCCAATATTTCAACGGGACGCCGGTATGCTCCGCCAACCGCTCCGCGAACTCGTGAACGTATGCCGTTTGCCGGCCCTCGTCGCCGCTCATGTGAAGAGGATTCCCCATCAGCAATAGCGTTACTTCGCGCTCTCGAACGATGTGCGCGATCGCGGCCATATCCTCCCGGATATTGGTCCGTTCGAGCGTCGCGAGCCCCTGCGCGGTGATGCCCAGAGGGTCGCTCAACGCCAACCCAATGCGCTTTTTGCCTAAATCGAGGGCAAGAATGCGCCCTTTCAATGTATTTTTCTGGTCCTCCACGCGTCTCTTTAATTATAGTTATAGAAAGGGCCTCGCTTTGCTAACTCCGGTAATCAGCAGCGCGCGAAGACCCGCTCCCCGGGGCGTGGGGATTCTCGCGTTCGGCGTCGCGGTGGCGCTGCTCTATTTCGGACGCGTGTTTTTCATCACCGTGATCATTGCCGCGATCATCTCCTTTCTGCTCGATCCTGCGGTGCTGTTTTTCATGAAACTGAAAATGCCGCGCGGGGTCGCCAGCTTCGTGGTTTGCAGTCTCGGCTTGATGTTTCTCTACCTGGCCGGGTTGGGGATTTATACCGAAGGCCTGGCGATGTTGAACGATCTGCCGGCTTACGGCGCTCGCATCAATGAACTGGTGGACGGTGCTACCGGGCGCATGGACAATATGGAGAAGAGCATGTACCGCGGGCTGATGCCGAAGCGCTTTCAAGAGGAGACGCAGCAGCAAGCCGAGCGCGAGGCTGCGGCGCGGAACAATAACAAAAAGAAAAAACCTGAGCCGGCCCCGGTGCCTTCCATTCAGGAGGTGCGCGTGCGTCCCGAGCCGACGCCTCTGGTGAACTATGTCTACGTCTATTTGACGTCCTTCTACAACGTGCTGCTGATGGCGAGCTTCGTCCCGTTCCTGGTCTATTTTCAATTGAGCTGGGGCGACCACTTACGAACGCGCGTGTTGTATTTATTCGACGGCGCGGATCGTCACGTGGCGGGACATGCCCTGGCCAGTGTGGCGGAGATGGTACGCGCCTACGTGGTGGGAAATTTTCTACTGGGTCTGGTGTTGAGTCTCGCCAGTTCGATTCTGTTTGCCAGCGTGAAGCTGCCTTATTGGCTGATTGCCGGACCCGTGAGCGGATTCCTGAGTCTGATCCCGTATATCGGCTTGCCACTGGCCCTGATGCCTCCCATGATCGCCGCGCTGCCCATGTCGACCGGACCGCAAATTTATCTGTTTCTCGGCGTCAGCGTCGCGCTGCTGCACCTGTTCGCATTGAATCTGCTCTATCCGAAGTTTGTCGGAGCGCGCGTGCATCTGAATCCTTTGGTGGTCACTCTGGCGCTGATGTTCTGGGGCATGTTGTGGGGCGGCATCGGACTGGTGCTCGCGATTCCGCTCACCGCCGCGATCAAGGCGGTATGTGATAACGTTGGCAGTTTGCAGGCTTACGGAAAATTGCTCGGTGACTGATCCTATGCTCCCATCCACGTTGAACCGAAGGTTAAACCGAAGATCGTTTCTTACAACTGGCCTCGCCGCGGGCTTAGGATCGGCTCTCGCGCTGCGAGCTGCCGCGGCGAAAATCGACCGCTCGCACATCAGCGCCATCTCCGACGAAATCGCGAAGTCGCCCGCCGAGGCCATCGCGTTCGCCAAGCGCTACGGCATGCAGTGGCTGGAATTGCGCGACGTGCCCGGATCAAAAAAGTCTTATCATACGCTGGAGCCGGAGGACCTTCTCGTAGCGCGCGCCGAGTTCAAAGAGGCCGGCATCCGCATCTCGTTTCTCAATACTCCTCTGCTGAAATTCGGTTTGCCGGGAACCGAGCCATTGCGCCGCACGCCCGAGAAGCCCGAGGCCCGCGAGAAGCGCATCGCGAAGGAGCAGGCGCAATTCGACGGACGCATGGAAGAATTTCGCAAGGCGATCCGCTGCGGCCATGCGCTCGATTGCACTCTGTTGCGCGTGTTCTCGTTCTCCCGCGTCGCTGAGCCGCAAAAGCTTTTCCAGCGCGTGGCCGAGCACATCGGCGAAATGGCGATGCTCGCCGAAAAAGAAGGAGTGAAGCTGCTGATCGAAAATGAGGCGTCGCAGAACGTCGGAACGTCGGCCGAAGCGGCGCAATTCGTCAAGCTGCTGCCCGAGAAGGCGCTGGCCATCAACTGGGATTCGCTGAACGGCGCGGCGCTGGGCGAAAAACCATATCCCGATGGCTACGACGTGCTGCCGAAACATCGCATCCTGAACGTGCAGATCAAGGGCAAAACAGTGCTCGATTATCCCGACCATCTGGATTGGAGCGCGATCTTCGTCCAGTTGCAGAAAGACGGGTACAAAGGGCAGCTCGGCCTGGAAACGCACATCTTCGGCGAAGGGCAAGTGGCGTGCTCCCACGCCTCCATGCGCGAGATCATGCGCATCACCGAAACCCTGTGAGCAAACAGTTCTGGATGTACCTGATCGTCGGCCTCGCCGTGGTCGCGATCGGCATCGGAGCTCTGCTCCTCGGCACGAAAGGGAATAATCTCGAACTCACCGGCACGATTCTGAAGGTCCGCGTGTTGCCGCTCTCGCCGGTCGCCTCGCTGGTGATCGTGGATTTTCGAGTGACGAATCCGTCCGATGTTCCGTTCGTGATGAAAGGCGCCAGCCTCACGCTCGACCCCGCCTCCGGCTCGACGCTCGATGGCATGACCGTCTCGAAGCCCGACATCGAAAGTGTCTTCAAGTACAATCCGATCCTCGGGCCGAAGTTCAACGACGTTTTGGGAATCCAGGACAAAATCGCGCCCCATCAGCGCCTGGATCGTACGGTGGGCGCGCGATTCGAACTGCCCGAGGCGCAGGCCGAGGATCGCAAGGCGGTCCATCTGCACATCGAAGAGTTTCACGGTGCGACCGCGGACCTGGTCGAAAAGAAATGACGACTCGATCGGTTACGATGTCTAGATAGGTACGAACGCCAACTCGCTGATCGGAAAATCCGTGCCCCGCAAAGAGGGCGCGCGCAAAGTCACGGGCCAGGCGCAGTACGTCGACGATCTGAAATTCCCCGGCATGATCTACGGCGCGACAGTGCGGAACCCCGCTCGCCGCGGAAACATTCGCGGCATCGCTTTCCTGCCTGGCGTCCCATGGGATGAATTCACCATCGTCACCGCGAAGGATATCCCGGGAAAAAATTATGTTGCGCTGATTCTCAACGATCAACCGTTTCTCGCGGGTGAAATCACCGCGCATGGCGAAGAGGCCATCGTGTTGATCGCGCACCCAGACCGCTATTTGGTCGAAGAAGCGCGCCGCCGCGTGCGCATCGATGTTGAGGCGCTTCCGTGCGTCGATTCGCTCGAAGACTCGCTTGCCGGATCGCTCAATGGGACGGAGATCATTTGGGGCGACAACAACATCTTCAAGTCGTATTTTATGAACAAGGGCGATGTCGATCGCGGATTCGCCGAGGCTGACTTGATCATCGAGGGCGACTACGAAACCGGCGCGCAGGAACAGCTCTATATCGAATCGAACGGCATGATCGCGGTAGCGAATCCACACGACGGCGTCACCGTGTGGGGTTCGATGCAGTGCCCTTATTACGTGCACAAGGCGCTCATCCCGCTCTTCGGCCTCACGCCCGAAAAAATTCGCGTCATTCAAATGGAGACCGGCGGAGGCTTCGGCGGCAAGGAAGAATATCCCTCGATGATCGCCGGCCACGCCGCCCTGCTCGCGTGGAAATCGGGCCGCCCTGTGAAGTTGATTTACGATCGCGCCGAAGATATGACCGCGACCACCAAGCGCCACCCTTCGCGCACGAAACATCGCACCGGCGTGACGCGCGACGGCAAACTGGTCGCGATGGAAATCGATTTCGATATCGACGGCGGTGCTTACGCGACGCTCTCCGCGGTGGTGCTTTCGCGCGGCACGATCCACGCCGCCGGTCCGTATTCGTGCCCCAACGTGCGCATCCGCAGCCGTGCTCTCGCGACCACGTATCCGCCGCACGGCGCGTTTCGCGGATTCGGCGCCCCCCAGAGCATCTTCGCGCTGGAGCGGCAGATGAACAAGGTTGCCGCCGCGCTCGGTCTCCCGCCCGAGGAATTTCGCCGCCGCAATTTTCTGCACGGAGGCGACACGACCGCGACCGGCCAGGTCATTCGCGAAAAGGTTGACCTCGACGATCTTCTCTTCCGCGCGCTGGAGCTTTCGCATTACCATCATCATCGCGACACCTTCGACCGCGCGAACCCGGCGTCCAGATTGAAGAGAGGTATCGGCTTCGCGACGTTCATGCACGGCGCGGGCTTCACCGGATCGGGCGAAGTGGCGCTATCGAGCGTGGTCACTGTCGAGGCAACGCGCGAAGGGAAAGTGCGGATTCTTGCGGCATCGACCGAGATCGGGCAGGGAACCAACACGATTTTTTCGCAGATCGCGGCAGATGCATTGGGCGTCGATTATTCATTGATCGAGCTCGCGCAGCCCGACACATCCACCGTTCCCAACAGCGGACCCACGGTCGCATCGCGCACCGTGATGGTGGTCGGTAAGCTGGTCGAAGCCGCGTGCGTCGGCTTGAAACACAAGCTGATATTCAGCGGTCTGCTCGAACCAGGCTACAGCTCCGTCGAGTTCGCGCACGCCGCTGCGGCGTATATCGATCGCATCGGTCCTCTGCGCGCATCTGGCGAATACAAGCCTCCGCCCAACGTTTCTTGGAACGACGAAACTTATCAAGGCGACGCGTACGGCGCGTATGCATGGGCCGTCTACGTCGCGATCGTGACGGTCGATCCAGTCACGTACGAAGTCCGCGTCGACGACTTCGTCGCGATGCAGGAGGTCGGAAAAGTGATCCATCCGGTGCTCGCGATGGGCCAGATCGAAGGCGGCGTCGCGCAGGCCATCGGCTTCGCGCTTTATGAACGAGTCGCGTGGAACAACGGCCGCATGGCGAATGGTCAGATGACCAACTACATCATGCCGACCTCCGCCGACCTCCCGCCCATCCGCGTGTTTTTCGCCGAGAATCCGTACGCCTATGGACCCTCCGGCGCGAAAGGCATCGGCGAACTTCCGATGGACGGCGTCGCGCCCGCGATCCTCAACGCCATCGAACACGCCACCGGCGTGGCGTTCAACCACATCCCTCTCGTTCCGGAATTGGTCATGGAGAGCTTGCTTGCGCGTTAATCAATCCTCACTTCTACCCTCAAATGCCTACCGAGCCGTGACCATAGGGAGCGGGGTGTTCAATGCAGCTTAGTGTCAACGGCATTGAACGATCCATCGAAGCCCCTCCCATGTCTCGCCTCCTCGATGTCCTCCGCGAAGGGCTGCACCTCACCGGCGTCAAAGAAGGTTGCGGCGAAGGCGAGTGCGGCGCATGCTCCGTATTGATCGATGGCGAGCTGGCCAATTCATGCCTGGTCCCGATACTTCAAGTCGAAGGCGCGTCGATCACCACGATTGAGGGCGTCGCGCATGGTGAGAAATTACACACAGTGCAACAGGCGTTTCTAGATCATGGCGGCGCGCAATGCGGCATCTGCACGCCCGGAATGATTCTCGCTGCAATCGCGTTGCTGGAACAACACTCAAATCCGACGCTCGAACATATAAAGGAAGGACTCGCCGGAAATCTGTGCCGCTGCACCGGCTACATGAGAATCTTCGAGGCCGTCGTTCAAGCGGTGCGCCCATGAGATCGCACGTGCCTTCCTATGAGCTGGTCGTCGCGCGCGATCTTCCCCACGCTCTATCGATGTTGACCGAGGGCTTCCGCCCCATCGCTGGCGGCACCGACGTGATGGTGTTGTTCGAGGCCGGGAAACTCGCGCACAAAAAATGGATGAGCATTCGCGGTCTTCCCGAGCTGCGTACCATCGACGTTACTCCGGACCACATCACTTTCGGCGCATTGACGACGTATACCGACGTTCGCCGCAGCGCGATTATCGCCGCCGAATTTCCTCTCATGATCGAAGCCGCCGCGCTCACAGGAGGCATCGCTACACAGAATCGCGGGACGATCGGAGGAAATATCGTGAACGCCTCCCCCGCCGCCGATACGCCTCCGGCTCTGCTCGTGTACGACGCCGAAGTAGAGCTCACATCGCCCCGAGGATCGCGTTGGGTCCCGTACACCCAATTTCACAAAGGCTACAAAGTAATGGACCTTGCGAGCGATGAACTCCTCACTCGCATACGCCTGCCGAGAAAGTTTGCTTCTTGGACCCATTTCTATCGCAAGGTCGGCACCCGCCGCGCGCAAGCAATCTCGAAGGTCTGTTTTGCCGGTGTGCGTCGTGGAGACCAGATGCGCGTCGCCCTCGGAAGCGTGGGCCCTGCTCCAATATTTCTGGAAAATAGCGACATTTCCGCGATCTCGCCCATTGACGATGTGCGCTCCACGGCGCGCTACCGGATGCAGGTCGCGAAGAATCTCATGGAAGAGTTCCTGCATGCTTCTGCGTAGCCGCCGCGTTGTCATGGACGGTGCGTTCCAGCCTGCCGCGATTGAAATTCGCGACGGCGTGATCGCATCCATTCTTCCGTTCGAGAGTGCGGACGTTCCCATTACCGAAGCCGCGATCCTGCCCGGCCTCGTCGACACGCATGTTCATATTAATGAGCCGGGCCGCACCCATTGGGAAGGCTTCGAGACCGCAACACGCGCAGCCGCCGCTGGCGGTGTGACCACGCTGATCGAGATGCCTCTCAACAGCATCCCCGCGACGACGACGCTTGCCGCGTACGAACAGAAAATCGCCGCTGCCGAAGGACAACTTCACGTCAACACCGGATTCTGGGGCGGCGTGGTCCCGGGTAATACTTCGGAGCTGGAGCCGATGTGGCGCGCGGGCGTATTCGGATTCAAATGCTTCTTAGTCCCATCCGGCGTCGACGAATTCTCACACGTCGACGAAGCCGACCTCTTGGAGGCCATGCCCGTGCTAGCGCGTCTAGGCGCGCCTCTTCTGGTACACGCGGAAAGCCCTGCATACCTGCCGCTGCGCCCACCCGAATCGGAATTCGATGCCATCGCCATGATGATTCGCCTGTCTCGCGAAACCGGCGCGCGCGTCCACATCGTTCACCTGGCCGCAATCGAAGCGCTGCCGCTGATCGAAGAGGCGCAAGCGGACGGTGTGCCGATCACAGTAGAAACGTGTCCCCACTACGTCTTTTTCGAGCCGTCTTCCGCACGTCCCCTCCCTGACGGTCAGGGNNTGACCGTCAGGGAGGGGACAGACGCGACAACCTCCTAAAATGCGCCCCTCCCATCCGAGGCCGCCTGCGCCAAGCCCTCTCTCGAATCGGAATGGTAGTCTCCGACCACTCCCCCTCGCCTCCCGAGCTGAAAACCGGACCTTACGAGTCAGCCTGGGGCGGCATCGCGTCCCTCGAACTCGGCCTCTCCGCAATGGCGACCATCCATCCCAATCTCGCCGATCTTGCGAAATGGATGTCGGAAGCTCCGGCGAAGCTCGCGGGCCTGAATCGCAAAGGGCGAATCGCGCCGGGTTACGACGCCGATCTGGTGTTGTTCGATCCTGACGCGATCTGGACCGTCGATCCCGAAAAACTTCACCAGCGCCACAAAATCACGCCGTACGCCGGACGCGAATTGCGAGGCCGCGTGCGCGCGGCGTATCTTCATGGCGAGAAAATCTACGATGATGGAGAGTTCGCCGCAGCGCCACGCGGGTACGTTCTCAAAAGATGACAGACTTCACGGATCTGGTTGACTTGGCATCCGAGCGCCTCGGTGGCACGGTGCTCTCCGCCACCGACGATTTTTTCGCGCCCAAAGAGAATCTGCTCAAAGCGGGTCCGGCGATATTTCTTCCCGATAAGTACATCGACACCGGAAAGTGGATGGACGGATGGGAAACGCGCCGCCATCGCGCGCCGGATCACGATTGGTGCGAGATTCGATTGGGCGCGGCGGGTATCATCCGTGGAATTGTCGTCGATACGGCGCATTTCAAGGGAAATTTCCCCGAAAAGTGCTCGCTGGAGGCCAGCGCCGACCTCGAAGAGTGGACCGAAATCCTTCCGCCATCGCTTTTATCAGGTGATGCGCAGAATCTTTTCGCTGTTGACGATCCACATCGCTACACGCACCTGCGCTTTCATATTTATCCTGATGGAGGCGTCGCGCGTCTGCGCGTGCATGGAGAAGTCGTGCCGGAAACATTGGGCGATTTCGTCGATCTGGCGGCGGTCGAAAACGGTGGAAGTGTCGTCGAAGCGAGTGACATGTTTTTCGGATCGCGTCACAACCTGATTTTCCCCGGTCGTTCCACAGGGATGCACGATGGATGGGAAACCCGCCGCAGCCGGGGTGAACATGAGGATTGGTGCGTTGTCGAACTCGGCGCCTACGGAGTGATCAAGCGCGTCGAAGTCGATACGCTTCATTTCAAGGGAAACTTTCCGGAAAGCTGCGAACTGGAGACCGAGGGCGGCGTCGAAATTCTGCGCCGCACTCCGCTCCGCGCCCACGATCTGCACGTCTTCGAAAAAGAGCTCCTGCTGGCGGCTGCCTCGCGCGTTCGATTCCGCATTTATCCCGATGGAGGTGTCAGCCGGCTCCGGATTTGGGGCGTGCCGACCGAAGAAGGCCGCGCCGCGCATCGGCTCCGCCTGGTCAACGCGTGGACGCCTCCCATCGCTTTCCGAAAATTCCTGCAATGCTGCAAAAGCAGCAGATGGGCGAATCTGATGATCGCGGCGCGCCCGTTTGCGTCCTGGAAAGGAGTCGAAGAGACCGCGACAGAACTTTGGAAGGACAGCACACGCGAAGAGATTCTGGAAGCATTCGCTGCCCATCCGAAGATCGGCGACTATAAAGGAGCGGAGGAACAGACTGCCGTAAGCGCGGCGTCCGACTCGACACTCCAGGAACTGGCGCGGCTCAATCGCGAATACGAGGCGCGCTTCGGCCATATTTACATCGTTTGCGCGACCGGCAAATCCGCCGAGGAGATGCTGGCGCTGCTCCGCAAACGCCTCGATAACGATCCGGAGGAAGAATTCTCGATCGCCCTCCAGGAGCAGCGTTTGATTACGCGGCTAAGATTGCGGAAAATCGGTACTTAAAGACAAATATGATGATCACCACCCACGTTCTCGATACCGCCACCGGCCAGCCGGGGGCGCGCATTCCGGTCGAACTCGACGTCTTCGTCAGCGGCCACGGCTGGCGCGATGCCGGCCGAGGCGTCACCAACCCGGATGGGCGCATCCTCGATTTCGGAGAAAAACCCGCGCCCGGCGTCTACCGCCTGATGTTCGACGTAGCGGTCTATATGCCGGAAACGTTTTTTCCAACGATTTCGATCACGTTCGAAGTGCGCGATCCCAACGAACATTATCACGTGCCGCTGCTGTTAAGCCCTTTCGGCTACACCACCTATCGGGGAAGCTAATGAACATCGTCGAAAATCGCTACGGAAAATCCAAGGTGCGCGTCGCGCGCATCGTGCGCCACAAGGATCGGCACGATTTTCACGAGATGACGGTTTCGATTGCGCTGGAAGGCGATTTTGAATCCAGTTACCGCGATGGCGATAACTCGCTGGTGCTTCCTACCGACACCATGAAAAATACCATTTATGCGTTGGCGGATGATCCGGCGGTGGAGCAGCCGGAAAGCTTCGGAATGCTCCTTGCAAGGCATTTTTTAGGTCATTTAAGGCATGTTTCGAGCGTGAAAATCGACATTTGTGGTCATTTATGGTCTCGTAACGACCGCTTTTCGTTCACTGCTGGGCCTCCGCATCGCAGAATCGCGAAAATTGAGGCTTCGCGCGATAAAGTGTCAGTCGAATCGGGCGTCTCAGGTTACTTGATGATGAAAACGACCGGTTCGGCGTTCGAAGGATTCTTGCGCGACGAGTACACCACGTTACCGGAGGCATCGGACCGGATTCTGGCGACGTCGCTCGATGCACTTTGGAGCGGCGACGCGAATTGGGATGACGTCATGAGCGTGATCACCGATACGTTCGCTGGGCACGCGAGCAAATCCGTGCAGCACACGCTGTATGCAATCGGCGAAGCGGTACTCGAACGCTTTGAGAATATCGAGCGCATCCGTCTGACGATGCCGAACAAACATTATTTGCCGACTAAGCACGCGGACGTGTTTATTCCGACTGACGAGCCGCATGGGCTCATCGAAGCCGTTTTATCGAGATGACGCTCCGCGTTAAGGTGATCCCGCGCAGCGCGAAAACGGAGATCGTCGGCGAGATGGCTGACGGCACGCTGAAGATCAAGATCGCGGCGCCGCCCGAAAAAGGGAAAGCGAACGACGAGCTGGTGCGGTTTCTCGCAGCACACTATGGAGTGAAAAAGGTCGAGATTATCAGCGGACATACGGCGGCGCTGAAAATCGTCCGGTTGCAGGGCACACCGTAAATGTATTATTATTCACTTTGCTGCATAAGTATTCACCTCTCACCGAGCCGTTCGCGATGCATCTGACGTCGGATCTCGATTTAACGCCCGAAGCGCTGCGGGCGGTGCTCGATCTGGCGCACGAAGTGAAGAGGACGCCGGCGCGATTTTCAAAAACGCTGGCCGGCCAATACGTCACTCTGCTTTTCGAAAAACCTTCGCTGCGCACGCGGCTGACTTTCGAGCTTGCGACCAAGCAATTGGGCGGCGATGCGGTGGCGAGCATCGGACCGATTGCAGAGCGCGAGCCGGTGAAAGATGTGGCACGCAATCTCGACCGGTGGACGCAGGGAATCGTCGCGCGGGTGTTTTCGCAGACGACCATCGAGGAGCTCGCGAAATGGTCGAAGGTGCCGGTGATTAACGCGCTGAGCGATCTGTATCATCCGTGCCAGGCGCTGGCGGACGTGCAGACGATGGAGGAACGGTTTGGAGCGCTCGACGGATTGAAGCTGGCGTTTGTCGGCGATGGAAATAATGTCGCGCACTCGCTGATGCTGACCGCGGGAAGGCTCGGCATGCACGTTGCGGTCGCCGCACCGGAGAATTATCAGCCCAATCCGGAGATTATCGCGGAAGCTTCGAAGTTCGCCGAAATCACGATCACGACGGATCCTCGCGAAGCCGTCGAGGGCGCAAGCGTGGTTTACACCGACGTTTGGGCGAGCATGGGGCAAGAGAGCGAAGCGGCGGAGCGCACGCGGATTTTCGCTCCGTATCAGGTGAACGAAGGGCTTTTTGCGAAGGCCCGGCCTAACGCGATTTTCCTGCACTGCCTGCCCGCCAAACGCGGGTTGGAAGTAACGGACGCCGTGATGGAATCGCCTCGGTCGGCTATTTTCGACGAAGCGGAGAATCGGCTGCATGCGCAGAAGGCGCTGCTGATGATGCTTTTGAAATAGGCAGGCATGGTCCTGCCCACACAGGTAAAATTCAAATAATGAGCAAACCTAAAAAAGTAGCGCTTGCCTATTCGGGCGGGCTGGACACTTCCATCATCATTCCGTGGTTGAAGGAAAACTACGGCTGCGAAGTGGTGGCTGTGTGCGGCGATATCGGACAGGGCGGCGATGAGTTGACGGGGCTGGAAGAGAAAGCTCGCAAGACGGGCGCGTCGGAAGTATATGTGGCCGATATGCGCGAGGAGTTTGTCGCGGACTATCTATGGAAGATGGTGCGCGCGGGCGGCGAGTATGAGCACAAGTACCTGCTCGGAACGTCGATCGCGCGGCCGCTGCTCGCCAAGCGACAAGTTGAGGTCGCCCTACAAACGGGTTGCGATGCGCTGGCGCACGGATGCACCGGCAAAGGCAACGATCAGGTTCGTTTCGAGTTGACGTACAAGGCGCTCGCGCCTCATCTTCCGGTGATCGCGCCATGGCGCGAGTGGGACTTGGTTTCGCGCGAGGATTGCATCAAGTACGCGGCGAAACACAACGTGCCGATCGCGCAAACGACGACGAAGATTTACAGCCGCGACCGGAACATCTGGCATATTTCGCATGAGGGCGGGGAACTGGAAGACCCCGCCAACGGGGCGCCGGACGGGATCTGGATGCTGACGAAGAGTCCGAAGCAGGCTCCCGATAAATCCGTCGATGTGACGATCGGTTTCGAAAAGAGCAGGCCGGTTTCGGTGAACGGCAAGAGGGCGTTGTCGGCTGTGATGCTGCTGGAAGAGCTGAACGCGATTGGCGCGGAGGCGGGCATCGGGCGCATCGATCTGGTGGAGAATCGCTTCGTCGGCATGAAGTCGCGAGGATGTTACGAGACGCCGGGCGGCACGCTGATCATGGTGGCACATCACGAATTGGAGTCGCTTACGCTCGATAAGAGCATGGCGCATTACAAGGAAAAGCTGGCGCTGGATTATGCGGAGCTGGTCTACAACGGCCTGTGGTTCACGCCTCTGCGTGAATCGCTCGACGCGTTTTTCGAGAAGGCGGCGGAGACGACGACAGGCGAAATCACGCTGCGCCTTTACAAAGGCGGGATCGAGCCGGTGAGCCGCAAATCGCCTTATTCGCTCTATTCGCTGAATATCGCGAGCTTCACGATGGGCGCGGAATATGACCAGCGCGACGCGCGGGGCTTCATCAATCTGATCGGGCTACCGATACAGGTTCGGGCGTCGCTTAACAAGGCACAGAAGAAAACCGTATGAAGCTCTGGGGAGGGCGTTTCGAAGCGGGGCCGTCGGAGGTCTTCGAGCGCTTTTCCGGCTCGCTCCATTTCGACAAGCGGTTGATCGATGTGGACATCCGCGGGTCGATCGCGTATGCGAGCGCGCTCAAGCATGTAGGCATTCTCACCACGCAGGAGCGGGACGAATTGGCGGCTGCATTCTTGGCGATTCAAAAAGACTCGCAAACGCCCGAGTTCTGGCAGGGCGCTGTTGATCAAGGTGCCGATGAAGACGTGCACACGCTTGTCATTCGCAAGCTGAAGGAGCGCGCGGGGACGCTTGCGGACAAAATCCACACAGGCCGCAGCCGGAACGATCAGGTGTCGCTGGATATTCGTTTGTGGTTGCGCGAAGAGATCGACGCGACGTTGAAAGAACTGCTGGGGTTGATGTCGGCGCTGGTCGATATGGCGAAGCGCGACCCCACCGCGATCGTCGCCGGCTACACGCACACGCGACGGGCGCAGCCGGTTTTGTGGCCCCACTATTTATTGGCGTATTTCGAAATGTTCGCCCGCGATTTAGAGCGACTGAAGGAAACGCGGAAACGCGTGGACGTAATGCCGCTGGGCAGCGGGGCGATGGCGGGGTCGGGATTTCCGTTCGATCGGGACGCCATCGCGAAAGATCTGGGCTTCGCATCGATCACGCGGAACTCGATGGACGTTTCGGGCGATCGCGATTTCGCGCTCGATTTTCTGCATGCCGCGAACCTGACCATGCTGCACCTGAGCCGTTTGGCCGAGGATTGGATTCTTTACTCGGGTGAAGAGTACGGCTGGCTGGAACTGGGCGACGGCGTGACCAGTGGGTCGAGCATCATGCCGCAGAAGAAGAATCCCGATTCACTCGAATTGATTCGCGGCAAGTGCGGCGGCGTGTTTGGCGATTATTCGGCGCTGTTCCTGACAATGAAGGGACTGCCGATGACCTACAATCGCGACATGCAGGAAGACAAGCCGCGCATTTTCGACGCGGCCGACCAGTTGCGAGGCTCGCTCGAAATGGCGCGCGTGGTGGTGGAGACGACGCGTCTGAATCCGGCGCGTCCGCTCGCGGCGGTGGAAGAAAGCTGGGCTGTGGCGACCGACCTTGCGGACGCGCTGGCTCGCAGCGGAGTGCCGTTTCATCAGGCGCACAAGATCGTGGGGCGTCTGGTGCTCGAAAGCGTGCGCGATTCTAAGAAGCCGGCGGACTGGACTGCGCAGGCGCTCGCGGAATTTGATCCGGCGTTCACGGCCGATATGGCTCGTTACGTGAAACCGGCGGAGGGAATCGAAACGCGCGAGTTGCCGGGCGGGACGGGGCCGAAGTCGGTGGCGAAGGCGCTGGCGGACGCGAGTACGCGGCTCGCGGAAATGAACAAATGAACAAGAGTTATCGCCAGGGACAGATTCTCAAACTGATCCGCTCGAACCATCCGCATACGCAAGAGGATCTGGCGAAGGCTTTGCGGGCGATCGGCATTCCAGCCACACAGGTGACGCTCTCGCGCGATATTCGCGAGCTTGGTTTAGTCAAAACGGCCGATGGTTATTCGCAAGGAATGCCGGAGGCGGGGTCGAGCGGTCCGGATGTGATTACGCTGGCGCGCGAATTTGTGCAGGATATTCGCGTCGCGCAAAACCTTCTAGTGCTGCGCACGCCCGCGGGTCATGCAAATTCGGTGGCTGTGGCGCTCGATCAGGCGGAGTGGCCGGAGGTCACCGGCACGATTGCGGGCGACGATACGATTCTGGTGGTTGCGCCCGACGCGAAGACGGCTGAGGCGTTGCGGGCGAAATTCTTACGGGTTTTGAAATAACCGCTCCGGAGGCCGGCACATGATTCGTCATTATACAATTAGAGGTTGACGACATCTCTCGAAGACGCCGGGCGCTGGTTCCTTCGCTCCGGAATTAGGGCGCCGGGCGGCGGTGTGGCGCGTTATTACCGCTCGGATCTAGGCAAGAACGTTCCGATTTCGACGGAAATTACGGGATACGCGGTCAGCACTTTTTCCTATTTGCACACGATCACGGGTGAAGAGGCGTATCGCGATGCGGCGATGGGATCGGCACGCTTCCTCGCGAACGATGCGTGGGACCGGGCGGCGCATACGTTTCCCTTCGAGCTCGAATCGAAACTCGCTTATTTTTTCGACGTGGGGATTATCGCGCGCGGTTTGCTCTCGACGGGCGCGGAAGAATTTCGCGAGCGGGCGCGGGAGGCCGCATTATCGCTGGCGTTCGATTTTATCGGCGACGGCGCCTTTCACCCGGTGGTGACCCTGCCGGATAAACAGCCGCTCCCGTATGAGCGGCAATGGTCGCGGAGTCCGGGTTGTTATCAAATGAAGTCGGCGCTGGCGTGGCTGGGAGTGGGCGATGTGGCCGCAGCGCGGATGTTCGATGCGGCGCTCACGTCGGCGCTCGCGACACACGAGTCATTCTTCCCGGGAGATGAGGACCGCAACCGCGTGATGGACCGGCTGCATCCTTATTTATATTTCCTGGAAGCGCTGTTATACGTTGCCGGGCGGGCGGAGTGCGCGAACATTCTGGCCTGTGGCATCGAACGTGTGGCGGCGTTGCTGCGCGAGATCTCTCCGCAGTTCGAACGGTCGGATGTGTGCGCGCAGTTGTTGCGAGTGCGATTGGTGGCGCATTATCTGGGAGCGGTTCCGCTCAATGAAACCGCTGCCGCGGAGGAGGCCGAGAGAGTCGCGAAGTATCGGGCGCGGTCGGAGGATGCGAGGCTCGATGGAGGATTCTGGTTCGGAAAAAGGGGCGGCGAAATGTTGCCGTATATGAATCCGGTGTCGACGGCATTTTCTCTACAGGCGCTCGCCTTGTGGGAGCAGCATCGCGCGGGCGAGTGGCGATTCGACGTCGCGCAGTTGATTTAAGTCTCGTTGACTAAAGCCGGCGACCGAAGATGACGTAGTCGAGTCCGCCGAAGAATTTGTCGCGTACGGCGGCGGGCAGTTCGGCGAGCGCGGGCATGGAATCGACGGCTGGGGATAATCGTTCGACCTCGATGCGGCCGAATCCTGCCTCTTCCATGTAGAAGCCCAGAAGTTGCGGAGGAACGGGACGCGTGTGCGTCGGGTCGATATAGAAATGCGTCGCAAAGATCGCGAGGCATTCCGGGTTCGGCGTTTCGATCACGGCGAGCGCGCCAGAGCGGAGTTTCTTCGCCATCAGCGCGACCAGATCCGGCAGGCGATGCGGGTCGACGTGCTCGACCACTTGCGCGCAATATATTCCACCGAGCGACTGATCGGCGAGCGCGTCTAGATAGGCGAACATATCGGCCTGCTTCGCGTCGAGGCCCTTGGAGCGGCAGAGCGCCACGCACTCGCCGCTCTGATCGATGCCCGACGCGGCGAGACCGGCATCGCGGGCAGCCTCGAGAAATTCGCCGCGTCCGCAGCCGAGGTCGAGCACCGGGGCAGAACCGGCGAATCGCAAGACGTAGTGGCGTTGGCGGTCGCGAACATCTTCCTCGGGTCCGCGGAAATTTTCGGCGAATCGCAGCCAGTCGATGTTAATGGGTGTTTCGTGCGTAGAAGGAGCCGCCGCGGACACGGTCGTCGCGGCCGCTTTCTGACGAATCACTTTCAACTCGTTGTGAATGAGTCTTTCGTACTGGCGGCGGATCTCTTCGAGGTCGATCCACATGCGCTTTTGCACTTCGAGCGCGCTGCGATCGAGAGCATCGGTGAAGGCGCGATGCTGCTGCATGTTCGCGTCGCGGAAATTTTGTTCCATTAGCGTGACGCGATGTTGAAACGCAGCCTGCAACTCGGAAATCGTGCGAAGCATGTGAATTTCGCTCAACGAACGGCGCTCCTCGATGCCGACGCGCCACTCCGACCAATGTGTGCGAATGTCCTTCAACTCCTGCATCTCCAGATGGACCGCAGCCATTTCGTCGTTATGGATTCGAAGCAGGTCACGGTGATGGGACGCGAGCATTGCCAGCGCGCGATTCGTTTCCGCCAGCGCTTCCAGCGACGCTTGCACGCAGCGCATGGAGGCTCGATTGAATTCAATCTGTTCGCGCACGTGCCAATCGAGCGCGCGTGCAATTTTCTTTTTGAACCACTGCGCGATGGAGTTCTTGAGGCCGGGCGGACGCGGATTCACCTGGCCGATCGCCGCTACTTTCGCTTCCGCCGCATCGCGCGCGTGCAGCAGAGGATGCAGGTCGGCGGCGGCAACGCCCTCGACTCCCAACCCGTTTGCGGGGTGGCGGGCGCGCACGCGGTCGCGGACCGCCTGAATGGCCGCGGTCAACTCGTCGTCTTCTAAATTAGCGGCCATTTTTGCGTTTCCAACTGGCCGTGATTTTCGAGTACACTCCGCCGCGCGGCGTGAAATCGCCCACGATCTCGATGGAGTGAGGTTTCGCCGCCTTGACGACGTCGGCGAGCATCCTGTTCACTACATTTTCCTGAAAAATTCCGAGATTGCGATACGCGAGCATATACATTTTGAGCGATTTCAGCTCCAGGCAAAGCTTGTCCGGCACGTATCGCAGGGTCAGCGTGCCGTGGTCGGGAAGGCCTGTTTTCGGGCATACGGAGGTGAATTCGGGCATCGTGATTTCGATTTCATAGCCGGTCTTATACTGATTCGGCCACGTCTCGATTTCCGGCAGTTCCGCATTCACTCCGGACGCCGCGTGATCGTCGGTATACTGACGCTTCACTGCTGACTCTCCAATGCGTGTTGCAGCAGTCCGAGAAACTGGCCGACGTCCGTCACGATTCCGACGGCTTGTCCAGTGCCGCGATCGCTGACCTTGGTGGCGACCGCCGGATTGATATCGACGCAGACGATTTTTACCCAGCTCGGCAGCATATTGCCGGTCGCGATCGAGTGCAGCATCGATCCCAGGCACAGCACCAATCCCGCGCCGCGCAGTTCGACTGCGTAGGCGTCTTGCGCGAGATTCATGTCGGTGATGGTGTCGGGCAGCGGCCCGTCGTCGCGCAAACTACCCGCCAGCACGAAAGGCACATGAGCCCTCACGCATTCGTACATCACGCCGCGCGTGAGCTTTCCGCTTTCCACCGCCTTCGCGATACTGCCCGCGTGATTGATCGCATTGATCGCGCGCATGTGATTGCGATGACCGTGCTCTTCTTGCCGTCCGTCGGTTTGCCGCACGCCGAGCGACGTGCCGAGCAGTGCCGCTTCAATATCGTGCACGCCCAGCGCGTTCCCGGCGAGCAGCGCCTGCACCCAGCCGTTTTTGATTAGCGATGCGAGCGCTGGTCCCCCTCCGGTATGAATCACAACGGGTCCGGCGACCACGACGATTTTCTGCCCTGCCGCGCGCGCCTGTTCCATCAACGTGACGCATTGCCGCACGGCGGTATCAAGCTGCCGCTCCGATGAGATGCCGTTGCTCATGAACGCGAACGCGAGCCGGTCGCGCTCCTTCGATTCCGGCAGCACGCGAATGCCGCGCATTCCGGTGACCACTCGGTCGCCCTTCTTCAAATCGCGCAGGCGGCGGCATGCTGCATGCCCATCGCCGACCACGATCATGGCGTCCATGCGCTGATTCTCGACCTCGATCCATTCCGCCTCGTGACGAACCTGCGTCCGGTGATTTGTCGTCGAATAAAAATCGAGCGGCGCGCAGCTATCCTGCTCCACCGTTTCGAGCGCGGCGTCGCCCGTATCGACCGGCGTGCAGCCGAGCGCGATCAGGTTCGAAAGCATCTGCTCCATATCGGCCGCATCGCTGGTCTCGACCTTCATCCGCAGACGCGAAGGCTCGGCGTTGGTCTTGCCGACGCTGAACCGCTCGACTTCAAATTTGCCGTTATATTCGACCACCGTGTCGAAGATGCGCTCCATCAGGTGCGAATCGATCAGGTGGCCTTCGGCCTCGACGACTTCCTGGAACATGAAATTTCAGGATAGCAATGTTGAGAAATCTCCGACGTTGAATCGACTAGTTATTGTGCCGAAACGGTTGCTAACGCTAATTGTGTGCATTTTGGGACTGGCCGCGGCCGCGCAAGGTCAGGCCCGAGCGGAATATATAGGTGGAACGGCAGATAAAGTGGCCGTCGGAGCTTCCGGCGCAATTGCCGTGAGCGACCCCCAGTATTTCGCCTTTTATTCGCGAAGATCCAACGTGCGGATCGCCTATAAGAACGTCAATCTTCTGGAATACGGCCAGACCGTCAGCCGGCGGCTCGATCTGGCGATCATCGTCTCGCCTGCGTTTTTGCTGGTGAAGAAGCGCAAACACTTTCTGACGGTCGGCTATACCGATGACGACGGCAAGCAGCAGGCGCTGGTGTTTCGCGTGGACAAGAACGACATTCGCGCGATGCTGGCGAGCCTGGAAGCGCGCACCGGTCAGCGAGTGACGTATCAGGATGAAGAGGCGCGAAAGGCGGGACGAGGATGACGCTCTTTTTACTGCTGCTGTTATTCGGCGACGATCTGGCCGATCAGCTCCCGAAGATCAAACGTGTCTTCGTCGACCGGCTAACGGGCGGTGAAACGGCGGCGCAGATGCGCGACCTGATCATCACGGCGCTGCAAAATTCCAAACTGTTCGTCCTCACCGAAAATCAGGAACGAGCCGACGCATTCATCCGCGGGTCGGCCGAGGATTTGATTTATACCGACATGTTCAAGTCCTCCGACAACGTAACCATGCATGGCAATTCGAGCGAGTCGGAGGGCGTGAGCTCAGATTCACGCTATAACGGCGCAAGCTCCGGCGTAAGCTCGCGCAGTTCAAGATCGATGGGCAGCGGAATCGGCGGCGGCGAATCGAGCGAAGTGAAGGAGCGGAAGCACGAAGCGCTGGCCACAGTGCGGTTGGTGAATAAGGATGGCGATGTGCTGTGGTCGACCACGCAAGAAAGCAACGGCGCAAAATTCCACGGCGCGAGCGCGGATGTAGCGGAGAAGATTGCGAAGCAGTTGGTGGCGGAGTATGAGCGGGTGAGGAAGTCGGGGACGGTGAAATGAGTTAACAACGTCACCACGGAACGTCGTCCTCTACGACGACCTCAGTTTCAGCCTCTGATCCCTCGATGCCAAAATCGGGAGGTGGCATGCCGGCCGCAGGTTTCTGTGGAAAGTCCAATAGGCCAAATGTATTGGGAGCCGGTCGAGTGAAAAGTTGCCCCTTGCGAACATAGGCGGAGATCGACCCACCCAGTGCCACTCGATTATCGTGCTCGTCGGGTTTGCCTATTGCCTTCACGATATCACTGATATGCATGGGCACTCCGCGTTCGCGAAGAGCCTCATAGGCCTTGTGAATGTTGGTTCCGCTGCGAAGGTCGCCGGAACGGTTTTCCTGGTTTTCTCGCGGGAGCAGACGCATCGTATCTTCAACCGCCCGCACATAAACCTCTAGATCCCTGATGCGGTCGTGGAGGGAGGCAATCTCTTGAAGCTTTTCATCAATGCGCTTCTGAAACTTTTCGCGTAAGCCCATATATGAGATTATGACATTTTATGTGATAAACTTTCAATTGTATCCCTTCGGAGATGAAGTTTTATCGTATTTGTATACAGCTATTTGCGAAGGAGTGGTGGTATGGATATCGGATATAGCGAATGTATGGCCGGATTCGAAGCAGCCAAGCGTTTGACTGCGGCAAACGTTGAGTTTTGGATGGCACGAGATCTGATGAAGTTGCTCGGCTATGCCGCATGGGACAAATTTGAAGGCGTTATTGAGAAAGCGCGGAATGCTGCGAAGAGTGCAGGCGCACCCGTTGATAACCATTTTTCCCAAACGGCAAATATGGTCTCCATCGGAAGCGGAGCCAAGCGCGAGAAGGCAGACTGGTATCTGACCCGGTACGCTGCATATCTGATCGCGATGAGTGCTGATTCAAGCAAGGTGGAGGTAGGGCATGCCATGACCTATTTTGCCGTAAAGACTCGCCGCCAAGAGATTCAGGAGCGGCAGATGCTCGGCGACGAAGAAAAGCGGGTTCAAATCCGGCTGAGGACTATTGGGAACAATAAGCGCTTGGCTGGTGCGGCAAAGAAGGCCGGCGTGATCCGATACGCGTTATTCCAGGATGCAGGCCATAGAGGATTCTACGGAGGTTTGGGGGTGTCCGAAGTAAAGCGGCGAAAGGGAGTTCCCGACGGCGAAGAATTGCTTGATCGGATAGGACCGTTAGAGTTATCCGCCCACGATTTCAGAATCACGCTGACGGAGGATCGGCTAAATCGAGAGAACGTCGATACCGAGGCGGACGCGATCAATACGGTTCGCACGGTCGGAGGAGAGGTTCGAGCGGTAATGCAGAAAGAGGACGGAAAGAAGCCGGAAGACTTACCAATTGCCCCATCGATCAAGAAGATAGTACAAAAACATAGAAAGCAAATTGGTGGTGGCAAAGTATAAAAACAATGTAGAAGGCAGGTCGACGAGGCTTTTGCCTAACCGTAGACTCATACCGACAGCTTACAATATGCACATGAAGGCTCTGGTCTTCTGCATCGTCTCGCTCACCCCCTGCGTCGATCAGCAGCCCCCGAGTACCCGACCTCGACGCGCAGCGCGCGGCGATGAAAAAACTTGAATTCCTGGTTGGAAAGTGGTCCGGCGAGGCTCGCATTTTCCGAGCGGAGCCAGTCGTCATGACGCAAACCGAGGAAGCGCAGTACAAGCTCGACGGGCTCGTTCTCGTGATCGAAGGAGTCGGGCTCACGCAGGCGCTCGGAGTCGTCTCCTATGACGACGAAAGCGGAAAATACACGATGCGCGCGTTCAACGACGGGCGTTTTCTGGAGACCGAGGTGAAGGTCGACGGCAACAGCATCACGTGGGGATTCGCCTTGGAACAGATTCGAACCAGTGCGTTGCTGCGGATCGATGAAAAAGGCGATTGGACGGAGCTTCACGAAATCACGATTGGCTCGCAGCTTCCGAAAAAGTACATGGAGCTCCGCATCAGCCGGTGGAAATAGGTACACTTCAGCCGTGCGACGTTTTCTATTCATTCTCTGCTGCACCGCGTTGCTCTCAGCGCAAACGCTACGACAGGCGGGCGCTCAACGAGCCCTTCTCATCGGCGCCGCGGCCGATGCCACTGACGCAAATCCGGACCCACTGGTGAAGGAGCCGCTCTATGCGTCCACTCTCGAGACGCAGTACAGCATGCTGGAGCCGGAGAACGCGATGAAGTGGGCTTCCATTCATCCCGCGCAGACCAGGTACAACTTTCAGCCGGGCGATGAGCTGGTCGCATTCGCGCAAGCGCATCAGATGCAGACGCGCGGACACAATCTCTGCTGGTGGTCTTACAATCCGGCGTGGGTGACGAATCTTGCAGCCACCGCGACGCCCGCGACGATGGCGAGCGTTTTCCAGGATCACATCAACACCGTCGTCACGCATTACAAAGGACAGGTCTTCGCGTGGGACGTCGTCAATGAAGCGTTGAGCGATTCGCAGCCCGCCGGCGGAATCGCGCTCAAGGATTCCATCTGGTACAACCAGCCGGGTATCGGCGCGACGGGAACCGGCTACGTCGAGCAGGCGTTTCGCTGGGCGCACGCGGCGGATCCGAACGCGCTGTTGTTCTATAACGAGTACAGCGTCGAAGCGCCGGGCGCGAAGTTTAACGCGATGCTCGCCATGGTGAAGGATTTCGTGGCGCGCGGCGTGCCGATCAACGGAGTCGGGCTCCAGATGCACATCGGCATCACTGGTTCTCCCAGCAGCGCGGG
This sequence comes from Bryobacterales bacterium, assembly GCA_003170295.1. Classification (GTDB taxonomy): domain Bacteria; phylum Acidobacteriota; class Terriglobia; order Bryobacterales; family Bryobacteraceae; genus Palsa-187. The sequence goes on from PNAJ01000144.1 coordinate 85,428, forward strand.
GCTCGCGCAGAATATCCAGCAATTGACTGCGCTCGGGTTGCAGGTCCACATCACTGAGATGGACGTGAAGCTGCCGGTCGATTCGAGCGGCGTGGCATCGGCGGCGGACCTCCAGTCGCAGGCGCAAACCTATCAGCGCATTCTCACGGTCTGCCTGCAAAATCCGGGATGCACCGCGTTTCAAACCTGGGGATTCACCGACAAGCATTCGTGGATCCCCGGCTCCTATCCGGGATTCGGCGCGGCCCTTCCCTTCGATGCGAGCTATCAGGCGAAGCCGGCGGTCGCCTCCATGATCGGCGCGATGCAGACGGTGCCTCCGGTGTTGAACGCCGCCGCGCTCGTGAATGCCGCGAGCTATAAGGGCGGGGCGGTCGCGCCCGGCGAACTGGTGACGCTCTTTCAAGCCAACTACGGACCGGGGAGTTTGGTCGGCGCGCAGCTCGATAGCAACGGACTTGTCTCATCGAACCTCGCGGGCACGCAAATGTTTTTCGACGGAATTGCCGCGCCGTCGATCTACGCGCTCGCGGGGCAGGTGAGCGCCGTGGTCCCATATGGAGTTTCCAGCAAGCAGCAGACGGTGGTTCAGTACGAATACAACGGCGTCCTGTCGAACACCGCGACGCTTCCGGTCGTGCCGTCGGCTCCCGCGATTTTTGCCCTCGACGCCTCAGGCAGCGGGCCAGGGATAGTCTTGAATCAGGATTTGTCGCTGAACACGTCGTCGAATCCGGCGGCCGGCGGCAGCGTGATCGCGGTGCTCGCGACCGGCGGAGGAACAGTGCAAGGAGGAGCAACCGATGGCGCGCTCGCTCCGGGCGCGGGGAATCAGACGCTGCCCGTCACGGCCACCATCGGCAATGTCACCGAGACCGCTGTTTATGCGGGTCCCGCGCCCGGCGAAGTAAACGGCGTCATGCAAGTGAACCTGACGGTTCCCACGGGCCTGACCGGTGCGCAGCCGCTTATCCTCATTGTGGGCGGCGTGTCGAGCCAAAGTGGAATCACGGTCGCGATTAAATAGAGCCCGCGTATCTCTTGAAAATCTGCTGCATGTTCTGCGAAAACGCCGACCGCGCCAGCACCATGTTGCAGCCCGCTTCCTGAGCCTTCTGCTTCAACTCGCCCTGCACGTGGGAGACGAAGCCAACCAGGTTGATCCCCTGCAGCTCCGGTGTCGATTTCAACTCGCCGATGAGCCGCAGCGGATCGATCGACGCGCAATTCAGGTCGATCACGATCACCGACGGCTGCAATTTCGCGCGCTCGATGGCGTCGATTTCGCTTTTTACGAACTCGACGGCGATCCCCGCATGCTTGGCGGACTCGTTGATCTTTACGGTAAAAAACAGGTCCTCAATCACGGCCAGGACTTTTTTCGGCATAAGTTTTGAATTAATTTGATCGAAACGGAACGGTGGAAGTACGATTGATCTTAGCATGGTATGTTGAAAGCCAGTGGCCTCCCAGAATCCGTTTGCAGATCCCCTGCGCTTCGATCGCAGAGTTCCCGAATGCGCCCTGGTGATCTTCGGAGCCAATGGCGATCTCACGAAACGCAAGCTTCTGCCCGCGCTCTACCGCCTGGCTTATGAGCGCCGTCTGCCCGATTCGTTCGCCATCATCGGCAATTCGCGCACGCCGATGACCGACGAGGCGTTTCGCGAAAAAATGCATGAGTCGGTGAAAGAATTTCTGGAAGATTCGCCCTTTGACGAGGAGCTGTGGAGCAACTTCGCGCGCAACATTTTCTACGTCGCGGGCGATTTGAACGACGCCAAATTGTATGCCGATCTGAAAAAGAAGCTCGACGAGCTGAACCGCCCCAACGTGCTCTACTATCTTTCGACGCAGCCGAGCTACTACGGTCCGGTGGTGGAGGCGATCGGCGCGGCGGGCCTGGGACGCAGCACCGAGAAAGGCTGGCATCGCGTCGTGATCGAAAAACCGTTTGGCCACGATCTCGATAGCGCGCGCGCGTTGAATGCCCGCGTGCACAGCGTTTTTCCGGAGGAGGCCGTTTACCGCATCGATCATTACCTGGGTAAGGAAACGGTGCAGAACATCATCGCCTTCCGCTTCGGCAACGGGATTTTCGAGCCGCTCTGGAATCGGCGCTACGTGAATCACGTGCAGATCACGGCGGCGGAATCGATCGGTGTTGAAGGGCGCGGCGCATATTATCAGGAAGCGGGCGCGTTGCGCGACATGATTCAGAATCATCTCTTGCAGGTGATGGCTACCGTCGCCATGGAGCCTCCTGCGGTGTTCGAGCCCGATGCGATGCGCGATGAACGCGCGAAATTGCTGCGGTCGGTGAAGATCATGGGGCCCGAAGAAGTACATCTTCATTCCGTCGCCGGTCAGTATCGTGGATTCCGTGAGGAGAAAGGCGTCGATCCGCAATCGCAGACCAACACCTTCGCCGCCGCGACATTCTTCGTCGATAACTGGCGCTGGGCGGGCGTGCCGTTCTACATTCGCACCGGAAAAAAGCTGCCGAAGCGCACCACCGATATCGCGATTCAATTCAACAGCGCGCCGCATACTCTGTTTTCATCCGAGGACGGCCGCGCGCCGCGCCCCAATCTTCTGATCCTGCGCATTCAGCCGGAAGAGGGCATTTCACTGAGGTTTTTGTCGAAATATCCCGGCGCGGGCATGCGGCTTCGCCCCGTTTCGATGGACTTTAATTACGGATCGAGCTTCGGGGAGCGTTCGCCATCCGCCTATGAAACGCTTTTGATGGACGTCATGATCGGCGATGCGACGCTTTACACGCGCCAGGATATGGTGGAGGCGAGTTGGAAGGCCGTGACGCCGATTCTTGACGACTGGTCGCAGCGCGTCTTCGATTTTCCGAATTACGATCCGGGCACATGGGGTCCGGCTGAGAGCGACGCGATGCTCGCGCGCAACGGTCATAAGTGGAGGAACGGCTGATGCCGACTACCATCGAACCAGAGAAAATCCTCAAAGACCTGCGCAATTTGTGGAGCGACCTGGGGCGCGACGCCGAAGTCTCCGGCGGAGTGTTGCGCGCCTGCGGCATGACCCTGGTGGTCGCCGCCGCAAGTGAAGGTGATTCAGAAGAGCTGCGTCACACTCTCGGCGTCCTGATGCATAATCATCCGGCCAGGGCCATTGTTCTGCACTTGAATGAAAAGCCCGGACTCGATGCCAACGTGTTTTCCCAATGCTGGATGCCCTTTGGCAAACACCAGCAAATCTGCGCCGAGGGCATCGAAATCACCGCGGGAGTAACAGAGCTAACCCATGTCGCGCAGTTGCTCCTCCCGCTGCTCGTCTCCGATCTTCCCGCCGTTCTGTGGTGCCTCTGCCCGCGCGTTTTTTCGGGCGATGCCTTCGCGCCTCTGCTGCCGCTGGTTCAGAAAATCATCGTCGATAGCGCCACCGCAGCGGACCCGCAAGCCGCCATCGCCGCGATTCGCGAGCTGCGTCAACAGGGCCGACTGGTGGCCGACCTCGCCTGGACCAAGCTCACCGGCCTGCGCGAGCTGATGGCCAGCCTGTTCGACGAGGGAGCTGCGTCGGGCGTCACATCGGTTGAGGTTTTCTACGGCGGCGACGTGCCCTCGCCCAGTTCGATTTACTTCGCCCGATGGCTCGAATGCGTGCTGCCGGACGCTCGCGTTAGTCTGAAGCGCGGCGAAGGCGCTCGCGGTCTGCGGTCGATCGTCCTTGCGGGCGATACCGAAGTAAATATCACGCGCCCCGATACCACGACGCTCGAAGTGCGCGTCGGCGGCCGCGTCCGCAAATCGACGATGCTCCTTTTATCGGAAGAAATCCTCATGAGCGAGGAGCTGTCGATCCTGGGCCCGGATCCGGTCTTCGACAAAGTTCTCCAATGAGCGATTTGCGCCAATTTCACGACACCCGCCAAGCCGCCGAAGCGTGCGCCGCGCATATTCTCAAAAAGCTCAGTGAATCACCGCAGTCGACCCTCGCCATCTCCGGCGGCTCCTCGCCGCGGACCATGTTCGAAATCTTTTCAACCGCTGCCTTCGATTGGAACCGCGTGCAGTTGTTCTGGGTCGATGAGCGCTGCGTACCGCCCACCGACGCGCAGAGCAATTTCAAACTGGCCAACGATACCTGGCTTGCGCCCGCCAAATTTCCCGCGTCGAATATCCATCGCGTGCAGACCGAGCGCGATCCCCAGGACGCCGCCGAGGTCTACGCCGACGAACTGCGGCTCGTATTCGGTGAAGGCATTCCGAAGTTCGATGTGATTCATCGCGGCATGGGTCCCGATGCGCACACCGCGAGTCTCTTTCCAGGCGAGCCTCTCATTGACGATCGCACCGGCCTCGCCGCCGCCGTGTTCGTCGAAAAATTGAACTCGCGCCGCGTGACGCTGCTGCCCGCTGTCCTGCTCGCCACGAAACATACCGTGATGCTCGTGACCGGTCCCGACAAAGCGCAGCCGTTGGCGGACGTGCTCTACGGTCCGCACGACCCCAAAAAATTCCCCTGTCAGCTTACGGTACGCGACGGCGGTGACGTCGCTTGGTTTCTCGATCTTCTCGCAGCCGGTAAACTTCGAATATGATTCTTACGCGACGAGCTCTCCTGCCGCTTTTAGCCGGGGTGTCCGCCGCCGTTCCGTTCCGCCGCACCGATCCTCCCGAAATAATTCCACGCCCGAAAAAAACGCGCATTCTGCTCGGCGGCGACGTCATGCTCTCCCGCCACGTCGGACGCCTCGCGCGCGCCCTTCACGATCCCGCGTCGCCTCTGCGCGATCTCGCCCCCGTGCTGCGCTCCGCCGATATCGCGTTCGTGAATCTCGAAGCCCCGTTTTCCGACCGCGGCCGCCTCATGGAGCACGGCATGATTTTCAAAGCCGAGCCTGAGATGATCGCCGCGCTCCAGACCGCAGGCATCGGAATCGTCTCCACCGCCAACAACCACGCCCGCGATTGCGACCGCTACGGTGTGGAGTTTACGCTTTCCTGGTTGCAGCAACATGGCATCCAGGCCGTGGGTTCCGCGCCCACCGCCGAAGCGGCGCACGCCGGAACGATGATCGAGCGTAACGGTCTGCGCTTCGGATTCCTCGCCTACACCTTCGATCAGTCCAACGGCAATCATAAGGACGTCGACGACCGCATCGCCCTAATGGACGTCCCTACGATGCAAACCGACGTCGCCCGGCTTTTTGAAAATCACGCCGATGTGGCGATTGTCTCGATGCACGCCGGCACCGAGTATCGACCCCGCCCCAATCTCCAGCAGATTGAGTTCGCCCACGCCGCCCTCGACGCCGGTGCGCGAGTCGTGGTCGGCCATCATCCCCACGTCACGCAAGGCTGGGAGCGCGTCGGCAACGGCGTGATCTTTTATTCGCTCGGCAACCTGGTGTTCGACCAGTTCCAGCGCGCCGAAACCCAGCGCGGCGCCCTGGCGGAGGTGGTGTTTTCCGGCAAAACACTGGAGAGCGCCGCATTGCTCCCCGTCGATATCGTGCGGACCATGCCTAGACTGTCCGCGGCGTCCGGAAGAACCGTCGCGGCCAGCGATTCATCCAACGCATCGAGATAAGCCCGGCGCCGATCAGAAGCAGCGTGCCGACCTCGGGCGTTTCAGATCCACCACCGCCGCCCGTGTTGGCAACGTTAAAGTTGCTGACCGCAACGGAGGTCGCACCGGAGAACGGAAAGATCTCGACTTGCCACGCGCCCGACGGGCTGCCGTTGATATAGCCCACGGTTGTTGGCGTCGAACCGAGGACCGTGTAGGTATTTTGCCCGCTGTCGAGCCAGAAGCCCCCGGACCCATTCTGCGATGTCAGGCTGAGCAGAACCACTGTATAGGTCGCCGGAATCGTAATAATCAGATGATCGCCCTGGCCGCTCTGAGTGTCCAACGCCCCTGCTGGATCGGTTAAGTTGTGCGTAGCCTGGAAAATCACACTCGTCAGGTTGTCGGTGTATTCGTTGCCTGAGAGTACCCCGAGCCCGCTGCCAAACGTGATCGCAATGGCGCTTGCGTAGGTATCGCCTGAGGTCATTGTATTGAACGCGGCATTCGTGTTCGCCCCGCAGCCCGCGCCGTCGCAATAACTCACAACTGCCGCTCCCGCTGGCAATCCAAATGCCGCAAGTGCCAGAACGGGAACCAGAAATCTCTTAATAGTCATCAAAACTCTCCTTGGGATACACATGGACACACATCACCCCTAACAGGAGCGTAGGCCCCTAAACCTTTGTGCCGATTTAGGATAGTGTCGTTTTGAAACTGGTAGCCGGAGGAGGTCGATTGTCTCTGATTTCCCTACCAAGGATTATCGGTGATTATGCACTTGACTAAGATAGAGAACTCGGGCATACTAAATCATGCCCGGAAAGACTCACCGAATCGGACCCAGCCTGATAGAGACAGCGCGGATCTTCGCAGCCGAAGAATCCTGCCACGAATACCTGCAAGCCGCGCGTTGGCCGAACGGTGTTCACTGCTTGAAATGCGATCACGATAAGGTTTCCAAGTTCCAAATAGCCGGTAAGACCCGGACCAACAAAAAAGGAATTGTTGTAACCGGCCCGATGCGCTTCATGTACCAGTGCTTGAAGTGCAAGTATCAGTTCTCAACCACCACGGGCACGATCTTCAGCGATACACACCTTCCTCTGAGCAAGTGGATGTTGGCCGTTGCGATCATGTGCAACGCGAAAAAGAGCGTCTCCGCAAAGCAGATGGAGCGCGACATGGGCGTTGCCTACAAAACAGCGTGGCATCTCAATCACCGCATCCGCAAGGCGATGGAATCCCCGGAAGGGCTGTTCTCCGGTACGGTGGAGATCGACGCCACATTCGTAGGCGGCAAGTACGATGAGCGCCGCGCACGTGCCAAGTACGGCAAGCAAGCCGTGGCGGGCGTGATCCAGCGCAAGACAGAGGATGCCCATTCCAAGGTGAAGGCATTCCCAGTGAAAAAGGAAATAGTGGACGTGATGACCGGCGTAATCCGCGATCACGTTTCCGCCGGAACCCATCTCATGACGGACGATCACGGCGCATACCGCGGACTCAGCACGAACGGCTGGAAGCACGAAATAGTCTGCCACACGCAAGATGAGTGGGTACGCGGCAACGTTCATACGCAGGGCATCGAATCGTTCTGGAGTTTGTTCAAGCGCGGAATCATAGGCTCATTTCACAGCGTAAGCGTGAAGCACTTAGACCGCTACCTGTCAGAGTTTTGTTTCCGTTTCAATTCGCGGCGCGATGAGCAGATATTCGCAGCGGTCATTACCGGGCTTGTGATAAAGAGCGCACTGCGCTACAAGGTCCTGACCGGCCCTACGGACGCGGAACTGGACGCTTTGCAGGTTTCGGAGTAGCGCTCGCCCTCTTGGGCGCTATCGCGGCCTTGGGGAGCGGCTTCGCTGCGAGCAACTTGCCGAGGAGCGCGTCGAACTGTCGCTTATCAACCTGCATCATTTACCTTTGGCTTCGGAGGCATAGCGATCAACCTTCGTCTTTTCCACAGGATACATCACTTTTTCCACAGCATGTGTATATCGTGCACAGCGGAATGTGTTACCTCTTGCATTGTGGTGATATACTTTAGTTGGGCCGGTAGCCAAGTGGTAAGGCAACTCCCTGGCAAGGTTGTTATCGCCTGTTCGACTCAGGTCCGGCCCTGTTTTGCGGAAGGCTGAAGCTAGAAGGTCCTAGCAGCCGACTTATAATCGGCCGTTGTCTTAGCGGGCAAAGGGTTCAATTCCCCAGCCTTCCGCCTACGTTTTTAGGTTAGCCGTTATGGTATGCCAGTCGTCAACTAGCAATCCATAACGCATCAATTCGAGGGTAAGCAGGATGGGGACACAACCGGATTTTCAGCAGCAGGTTATCGCCCTGCTAACAAAACTAAAGATCAAGAAAGAAGCACTTCAAAAAGAATTTGAGACTCGGATTGCCGACGTAGATCGTGAGATAGAATCCGTTTCAACAACGGTTCGGCTGCTCCGTGAGCCGATTCAAGCCAGAGCTTCCGATTCCGGGATGCGAGATACATCGATTATCAACCGACTCATGGGAAAGACTGCAAAGGAGGCCCTGATTGCAATCGCAAAGGCCAACGAGGGAACCATCAGAATTGTAGACGCAAAGCAACTTCTGATCGGTGCTGGCGTCATCAAAAAACCAAAATATGCGTGGGGCGCGATTTACACAACCCTTACGCGCAATCACGAATTCGAGAAGGTCCCGAACGAACGGGGCACATTCCGGATTGTTGAAAATCATGCCCAAACCAAGTTCCCGGTGGCGTCGTAAAGAACGACGGGAGAATAAAAAACGGATGCCTGACGATACTTCTAATCCGCCCAGTCCTACCAAAACGGATGTGCCACGCACACGACGGGACATGATTCGAGAAATTGAACAACTCCGCGGCTCTAGCGTGATCTGCTACCTGACGAGTTTAAGAGACAACGTCCCAGGAGTTATCGCGCATGAACACGTTCGTGTTTTTTTCGACCATCTCCGATTGCTACCAAAGCGACCCGTCGATAAACTCGACATTTTTCTAGTAAGCAACGGTGGAGACAGCGTTGTTCCATGGAGGCTCGTGTCCCTCTTTCGCGAATTCACAAACTCCTTCAATGTACTGATCCCATTCCGCGCTTACAGCGCCGCATCACTGATCGCTCTCGGGGCAGACGAGATCGTGATGCATCCTTTTGGAGAAATTGGTCCTATCGACCCAACTGTTACAAATGCCTTCAACCCAAAGGAAAACGGTCGGCCAATAGGAATCAGCGTGGAGGATCTGAAGGCGTATATTCACTTCGTCAAGAACACAGTGGGGATCACCCATGAGGATGAACTTGTAAAAACAATTGAAATTCTCGCTAATCAGGTCCACCCGCTAGCTCTGGGGAATGTGGAACGCTTCGTCAGCCAATCGAGGATCACGGCAACAAAGATCTTAAAGACCCACATGAAAGATGCGGATCACGTCGTGAAGGAAACGGTAGAAATGATGGGATCAAAACTATATTTCCATGGACATCCGATTAATCGCAAGGAAGCGAAAGAAGATGTCGGTTTGAAAGTAGCGCAAAACGTGAAGCCGGAATTGGAAGACCTGTTATGGGATCTCTATCTTGATTTCGAAAAGGAATTTGAAAACCGCGAACCGTTTTTCCCCGCCGGTGCTCTTAGCGCCATGGCGATCCCGACCGGTAACCCGCCACCCCCTAGAAAGATGGAATTCACGCTGTTACACGGCATAATCGAAAGTGCGACACTTTCAAGTAAGAACAAATCTAAGCGCCGCTATTCGCTTATTCAGACGCAACCGGGCCAAAGGATGTTGGACGAGGAGATTCTATCGTTAGAGTGGAATCATTCGCGGGCCAACTGATCCTGATGCCAAGATCGACGGTGCGGCTCATTTCCTGTGGAAATTCAAAAGACCGCGATTGGCCTTGTCCAAAGCAGGTTGACGGGATAGCTCCAGAAGATCCGGCAATCGTGGCGGTAGTTTGAATCACGGTTTTCATTTCGGCAGACCCTCCATAAAACTTTAGCATCAAGTGGAAGTTGATGATATCAAAAGGAAAATTCCATGTCAACTTTGAAAACGTCCACAGAAGTCTGATGACATTCAGCACTCACTCGTTTCAATAAACGCGGAATCTATGGCGAAGTTACTGGCATTAGCGCTCCTTTAGGCGAGCGTTCAATACGCGTGACCGTCTCAACCGCCCGAGCCTGATCCGCTGCTTGTAGACCTTCGGACGCGGCACCTCGCGCGTTTCCTCTGTCTCCGGCCCCAGCGCTTCATCCAGCCCGTTCGCCATCGCCCAGCGCGTTAGCAGACACACGTCGTCCACTCCCGCCTTCCGCATCGCCTGATTCAGCAGGCAGTACGCCGCGTGTCGCTGGCACCCCAAACGCCACGCGATCTCCGGCCCCTTGACGCCGTGGGTCCGCCACGCGATCACCTTCAGTTCCCTTGCGCTGAATCCCAGAAAGCCCTTCTCTCGCATGAAGCGATTCTAAGCGCATGAGCACCGCGCTGTCGAGTTTTATCTTCGCCAAAGATTATAATGCAGTCGGGTCCACCGTGAAATACCATCCGGCATCATGCTTCGTGAAAAACTGATAAGCTTCCTTGCTGCCCTTGATGACTGCTACTTCACCGCAAAAAATATCGGCGATCTTCTTTGCGTCGTCCATCACTAAACGCGTTATCAGGTTAATGTTGATCCAATCGGAACCTAGTTTTAGAAACACTGGCTTTAACTGCATCGGTTATTTATCCCTTCCCGATGCAGTATACTCCTTTCCTACCCATCTTAGTCAAGTGCATAATCACCGGATTATCCGTGATTATCACTTTGACACAGTGTTAGACTTAATTCGACAGGCCGGTGCTTTTGCCCTAAAATCGCTCCATGCGAGAGAAGGGCTTCGCTGGATTCAGCGCAAGGGAACTGAAAGTGATCGCGTGGCGCACGAACGGCGTGAAGGGGCCGGAGATTGCGCGGCGACTGGGGTGCCAGCGACACGCGGCGTACTGCCTGCTGAATCAGGCGATGCGGAAGGCCGGAGTAGACGACGTATGTCTGCTGACGCGCTGGGCGATGGCGCATGGCATGGACGAAGCGCTGGGGCCGGAGACGGCGGAGGAACGCGAGATCAAACGCCCGAAGATTTTCAAACAACGGATCAGGTTGGGACGGTTGAGAAGGGCGCGGATCGCGCTTCGTTGAGCGGGTGGGGCATTGGATTACTAGAGAATACAGGACTCATACGCCAAATGCTTTTTCGTCCAGTCCGGGTACGTCGATGCTGGCAATTGCTACGGCTATTTCGTGATAGGGCAAGAAAAATACCGGCGTCCTTGGTGTAGCCTGCTCATTGATGGCGTGTAGCAGTGCTTGGGTGAAGGACTGGCTTTCAATCCATATCCCGCCAACATCAACGCCTATGATTTTCACCTTGTAATAGCTTGTTAGGTGCAGGCGCGGAATCAGGACGAGCGCCTCTTGATTTAAGAGCGACGTAAAGTTCATCACGAAAAGTGTATCACCGCGTGTTAAGATTGTGACGGAAGCGGCGGGAGTCGAACCCGCAAAACCCCTGCCGGAGTTCATGGATTATAAGTCCAGTGGGCTTGCCGATGCCCGACGCTTCCAGAAGTGCCCACTTACGGCCCCGATCCATGCGCCCCTCATACAAGGCAGGATCGCGGGCCGTTGCTTTTAGGCTCCATGCGCCCGTGGGCTAGACACATGAGCACGCTTTATTAACGTCAGCGGCATTTCGCTAATTCCTTTCAAAAGCTAGATTACCTTTTGTCTGGAGTTCTGGCGATACGCGGAACAGGAAACGTATTAAAATCTTTAAGTTGCAGTTATCTTTCCGATATTTTGCCGATATCTTTCCGGTCGAACTGGGCCAACAACTCTTCCCTAGTGATTCCCATTGCGTCAGTGAGCGAATCGAAGGTTTTAAGCTCAGCCTTACCAGTTTTACGAACCGTGCGAATTGTTCTCTCGCTGACATTGGCTCTGATGGAAAGCTCATTCTGGCCTTTCCCCTTGTCAAGATAGGCTTCTATGCGCCGGGCGGCTGCTAAACTGGTGACGGTTCGGGGACGCCGTGCTCTACGCTGGTTTTGTCTTTCTTCGACATTGACGTTCGGAACGGACGGCTTAGTCTCTTCCGACGGGAACACTGTTTCGACTGCCTGCGCTACCACCTTTCGTAATTCGCGCTCGCTGACACCATGCCTTCCTAGGGTCTTGAGGTCTAGCGCTTCTCTCTCAAGCCAAGTACAGAAGGTAGCGGAGCATTGACAGACGCCTTCGAGAGAGCCACCACCGCTGCTAAATTCTAAAATGAATGCGCTGTTTTGCTCTTCCTTGCAGTGCTGAAAGAGTTTATCCATCCAATGCTCAAGATTCGTCGCCTCGTCAGGCCGCCCAGGTAGCAACGCCCCGGCTTTGGTGGCGATCAATTTGAACGATTCGAGAAAGAGTGGATCACGGAACGATCCTTGGCGGAAATCAACACGCCACGGATTTCCGAGATCGGATCGAATTAGCATTGCGGACAATCGCGCTGCGGACAATCGCGATATCGAGTTCCCGAGCTTGTCTTCTTTATCAATCAGAAGCGCGAACTCTTCGCGAAGTTCTTCCCATGTCGTCAGGGTTCACCTCTTGCGCCAAACGCGAAGAGGGTTTACGATGAGGGTGAATAGGTCCACATCGAAGAGCCCCGGCTTCGCGCCGGGCTTTTCGTTTTAGACCATTGTACGGGAGTGGGACGATGAAAAAAGTCAGCAAAGCGGCAAGGGATGTGAAGGTAGACCGCGAAGAGTTTGGAGCGGCCATCTCAAAACTATTGCAGTCTCCGCCGATATCGAAGCCCGAAATAAGCGAGCGGGTTAAGTTCGCGGATCGTCGCCGACGTTATCAGAAACCACTTCTAGATCGGCAGTGAGAACCGCGTAGGGCAGCGCTATGCCGCACAGCAGAGCGGTGATGACCAGCCCGAACATATCCTCCGCCTTGCGATTGTTGAACGCGTGTACGCGCTCATTCAGGTAGGCTTGCAGGTGCTTCACGGAAACCCAATGGTGCTGGCCTATGATCTGGCGTTTTACCAGTGACCAGAAGCCCTCGATGCTATTCGTGTGACCTTCGCCGCGAACGAATTCATCTTTTGAGTGGACAACTATTTGATGGTTCCGCGTCTTCGCGAGATGGCGATAAACGCCACCCTCATCGGTGTAGATGTTTGCGTCGAACGATACGCGTTCGTTGATGATCGATTGAACCAACGATTTATCGACATGCTCAACATGCATCGCCTGTACCTGGGACGCTTTCTCTTTCGTGCCGCGTTGCAGCACGCCGACAACTGGGGCCTTGTCGTACTTCGCGCGTGCGCGGCGTTCATCGTATTTTCCACCGATGTAGGCTTCGTCCATCTCTACGGTGCCCGTGAACAGCGAGGAACCGCCTTGCAGCGCTTCACGGATGCGGTGGCAGAGATACCATGCGGTCTGGTAGGAAACCTTCAAATCGCGCTTCATTTGCATCGCCGACATTCCCTTTTTGGCGTTCGTCATGAGAGCGACCGCGAAAAACCACTTCTGAATCGGCAGGTGCGTATCGTTGAACAGTGTGCCAGTAGTCGGCGTGAACTGATGGCCGCAGGTTTGGCACTGATAGAGACGCCGTGAAGGGATCGCGCGGCCATTCTTGCGCTTGCCTTCTTTCGTAACGATTGTGGAGATTTTGTCGGACCCGCAAGGCGCGCCATTGGCATCGACGAACAGGCAGCGGACGCCTTCCGGCCACCGTTTCTTTTCGAGGAAATCGAAGCAGGCTTCCTTCGTTCCAAACTCGCTGGCAACCGACATCAGGTCCATTAGCAATTATGGACCGAATCGCCTCACTGTGTCAAGTTGATAATCACGAAAGTTTCGGACCGATTGTATAGCTCTTCAGCTGGCAAGCTAGTCCATAGCCCGGACTCATGCCTTTTGCCACCACGCGAACGACTTCCACAACACCCCGAAGCACCAAGTCGACTTGCGGGAGATGTCCAGGTGCCCCAGTGGGGATTACCAACTCGCAATCCAGCTCATCATGTGGGGCAAAGGGACGTTCTGAAACACAATAAAAGCCTTTGCTACTCAGATTTTCTGTTCTCGAGGCAACTGCGGAAACCTCGCCCGGTCTAGAGAGGGATACAGGGTAGCCCATTTCAAGGCGAACGGCTCCCCGTCGGTCAAAAATACTAGTCGGCGTCGAGAAAATGAAGTTTTCTACTGGCACGGACGCAGTACTTATGTTCATGTTCAACCAGCGAGCACGCGAAGGACCAAATCGGATTCGGCGCGAATCTCACGGATTAGAGCGATCAGCCTTACCTGGGGCGAGAATTAAAAGCGCATTTCCTCCCATAAGTCAGCAGTTTCACAGGTAAAATATACCTGTTCTTAGGAATCGCGCGTCTGGTGGTCACCCCGACGAAGCCCTTGAGATCGATGCGACGGAGGATCAGGTTCCCGTTGAAGTCCAAATCACATCGGTTGGCGTAGCCGGCTGGAACCAAGCCTCGAACGCCTCACCGTGGAACTGCAACATTTGAGCATCGCAGTTGATCGACGGCGGCGGCTTCCAGCGAAGCCGCTCTCGTGGAAGTTGCGCAATATTCGCGGCAGCTCTCCACGTGTTAACCGTCTGGGCGGAAGTTTGATTTCTATTTGGTACCGAGAGCCCGTTGGCGTAATGGCAGTCTCAGCATGGAGATCAGAGCGGGTCCGATCGCCTGTCGGCCCGCGTAGATACGCCGCGAAAGGCGATAGTCCCAAAATAGTTACTTTGTCTTCGTCGCCACCAGCACCGGCTCCGGGTCGTGAACCGTCAGCGTCGAATCTTTGAATTGGATTCGCACCGCGCTTGCTCCCGCTGGATGGAAGGTGTGATCGCCCAGATGGACCAGCCCGCGCGGAGTCGCGCCCGTCCGCGTAAACAGGAGTTGACTCTTGTTGGCTTTGATCTCGATCTGCTCCGTTGGACCGCTCCCGAACGAGTAAACACCAGCCAACGCGTTCAACTCCTCTTCCGAGATTGGAGCCGGCACCGGCAACCCCGCATCGCCCAACGACTCTAGGTATTGATAAACCTCTTTTGCCGCCGGCCCTCCATTCTTCGCGTGAGCCAGCAGGCTAATACTATGTGGACCCGCGCATCGCTGAACCCCAGGATGAGCTGCGATGAGCCCCTTCACTATCTCCAGTTGACCCAGCATCGCCGCTGTGAACAGCGTTGACCGAGCCCCCTTGCCAATTAAATATTCCGCGATCTCCCGGTTCCCGACGTGCGACGCCGCGTCGATCGCCGCTTCCCAGTCGCCGAAGCCCCAATCCCAAGACGCTTTCGCCAATGCCGGATGCGCCTCCACCAACTCCCGAACGCGTTTCATGTTTCCATGAGAAACGCCCACCATTTCCCTCACCATTTCTGCCGGTTGCATGGGAAACGTATCCGTTGCGCCCGCCTTTGCGGGAGGAGGCGCGGCGATCCCTCGCGCCAACGGAAGTCCCAAACCAGCGGCACCAAGCAATGTACGTCGTGAAAGTGAAATTGTCATGCAGCGATCATACCTGCGTCCGCGCGAAATTCTGCATGAAAAAGATGTGAGCCCGCAACCTGAATCGCTTCAGCTTCTTTCGCCCGCCGGTAAGGCGCTCAGTTTGCGGTGAAAGCTCAAAATGGAATTTAGCGGAGGCAAACTTTCACACGGGGTTCCAAGAAATACTCGAAAATATATACCGCTACCGCTTCGGCGCAACCTTTCCTGTAACCCTTCACCTGTCCGCCGGTATTAACGAAAAGCATGCAGCAGATTCAAGCCTTGATCGGCAATGTGCGCTATGCACTTCGGCGGCTCCGGATGTCGCCCGTGTTTACAACGGCGGCAGTGCTCACTCTGGCGCTCGGGATCGGCGGAACGACGGCGATCTTTACCCTGGTTGATGCCGTGATGCTCCGCTCTTTACCCGTATCCGACCCGGGCCGGCTCTACAGAGTCGGAGACGGCGACGACTGCTGCGTCGAGGGCGGTCCTCAAGACCGCTGGGGAATGTTTTCCTTTCCTCTGTTTCAGCGCCTGCGCGCCGAAGCGCCCGAGTTCGAAGAGCTGGCCGCCTTTCAGGCAGGCGGCGGACGATTGAGCGTGCGGCGCGCCAGAGTCGAACAAGTTGCCAGGCCGCTGCGCGCGGAATACGTCACGGGAAACTACTTTTCCACTTTCGGCGTGCGCTCGTTTGGGGGAAGGCTATTCTCCGCGCAGGACGATAATCCGGGCGCAGCGGCCGTCGTGGTGATCAGCTACCATGCCTGGGAGACGAACTACGGTTCGGACCCGTCGGTCGTTGGCTCCTCCTTCTTCATTGAAGCTCAACCATTCACGGTGATCGGAATCGCTCCTCCGGGATTTTTCGGCGATACGCTGCGGAGCGATCCTCCGGACGTGTGGATTCCCCTTCAGCAGGAACCCACGATCAATGCCGCTGAGTCTTTGCTGCGGCAATCGCCATCGGCGTGGCTGCGAGTCATCGGGCGCTTGCGCCCTGGGGCTTCGACCTCAGGAATCGCTCCGCGGCTCACCGGCGTTCTCAGGCAATGGCTACAAAACGACTCCGGATATCCCTCCAACTGGATGCCGGATTTGATCCGGGATCTTCCGAAGCAAGTCATCACCATCGTTCCCGCCGGAGCCGGAGTTGCGGAGATGAAAGAATCGTACGGGCGCAGCCTTCAAATTCTCTTCGCGGTTTGCGGATTGGTGTTGCTGATCGCCTGCGCGAACGTCGCCAACCTGTTGCTCGCCCGGTCCGTGTCGCAGCGCGGCCAAACCGCCATTCGCATGGCGATCGGAGCCAGCCGCGGCCAAATCGTGATGCAGGCGCTGACGGAAAGCATCGTCCTGGCGATCGGAGGAAGCATCGCCGGATTGCTGGTGGCAAGCGCCGCCGCGCGATTGTTGCTGACGCTGGCCTTCCGGAACGCACATTTTCTTCCGATTAATGTTGCGCCATCGCCTCTCGTCCTCGGCTTTGCACTGGGACTGGCGTTGATCACGGGGATGGTTTTCGGAGCGGCCCCGGCTTGGCTCGCCACCCGCACCGATGCCGCCGATGCACTGCGCGGATCCGGGCGCAGCACGGGTAGTCGCTCCTCTATGGCAACAAGAAGTCTGCTGGTTCTTCAGGCGGCGTTGTCGGTGGTGCTGGTGGCTGGCGCGACCATGCTGGGCCGCAGCCTGAACAATCTGGAGCATCAGGATTTCGGCTATCGCACGGATGGGCGCACGATGATATCGATTCGGATGCCGCGCTCCCACTACACGCCCCCGAGACTGACCGCGCTCTACCGCGACATCGAGCAGAGGCTCAAGGCATTGCCTGGAGTCGAGGGCGGGGGACTCGCGTTGTACAACCCTCTTACCGATAACTGGGGCGAAATGATCTTCGTCGCAGGCCATCCTCGGGCCACGATGAACGGGGAGTCCGATTCGTCGTGGGATCGCGTCAGCGCCGGCTATATGCAGAGTCTTGGAATGACGATGCAGCGTGGACGAGCCTTTACCGAAGCGGACAACGAAACGACGGCGCCCGTCGCGATTGTCAATCAGGCTTTCGTGAAGCGCTTTTTTAAGGATAGTGAAGATCCTATCGATCAGCACTTCGGGTTGGATTTGCCGGATTATGCCTCTACGTTCCGGATTATTGGGGTAGTTCGCGATGCGAAGTTTGCCGGATATGCCCTGAATCGTCCTGCCCGTCCCATGTTTTTCGCGCCCCTGGCGCAGAATATCGAGTATAAAGATGACCTGATGCGTCGTCTGGAACTGAGCAGTCATTTCATCCAAGGAATGATGCTCAAGACTGCCCTTTCGCCTGGTGCGCTGGAGCCGGTGCTGAAAAAAATGCTCGCGGAAGTGGACCCGAATTTGACGATCATCAATGTCCGGGCACTCCAGGAACAGGTCTCCTTGTCTTTCGCTCGGGAGCGAGCCGTTGCCAGCCTCGCCGGCCTGTTTGGGATTGTCGCACTACTCCTCGCCGCCGTCGGACTCTACGGCGTAACGGCTTATTCGGTCGCTCAGCGCACCAACGAGATCGGACTACGGATGGCGCTCGGCGCCAGCCGGACGAACGTGGTCCGCCTGGTCTTGCGTGGGGCGTCATTTAGAGTTCTTCTGGGGCTAGGGTTCGGAATACCATTGGCGATCGGAGCCGGACGCTTGATCTCCGCCCAGCTTTACGGCGTTTCGAGTTGGGACCCAGTTGCCTTGGCGGTGGCTACGGCTACGCTCGCGATGTCCGCATTCTTCGCGGCAGTCATTCCAGCCCGCCGCGCGGCATCAATTTCACCGATGGACGCGCTTAGGAATGAATAGGTTCAACAGCGAGTTTGTGCCGCGTACGCGCCGCAAAACGCGTCAGCCAGGCCAGTCTCGACACGGAACCGCCATGCGTAAGCATGCGGACAGATGCGATAATCCGCGCTAACAGAATCGCTGGGACAGCTTGCTAGATGCGGCGGCTGTAAGGTTTGTCCTCGGTTGGGGTCGCCAGAAAGCACCTGAGATTGCCCCCGGCGATGAGGACGAATTGCCATCAGTTGCGGTGCCCTTCATGCAGAACCTCGCGCGTGATGCGTTCGCCAATGCCAAGCCTGCATTTGCGGTCCGCCTCCAGGCGGCTGAGAGTTTCGACTCCGACTTCCACCGCATCATCGGGGCGGTGGATGGGGCCGGCTTGAATGCCTGGTTGACTGCCGAGTTGCCCCAACGGAGTGAAACACGAACCAAGTGGTCCTCGATACGAACTGAAGCGGCCTTTCCGGCGCTAATCCGTTCTACAATTGGGATGGAGTCCGAAAATCCTCAGGGGAGGGTATATGAGCCTCAGAGCGAATCTCACGCTCCTGCTCGTCTGTGCCGCGATGCCGGCACAGGTGACGGAGAAAACACTCAACAATACAGACGTCGCGAACATGATAAAGGCAGGCCTGCCGGAAGGAACCGTGGTTCTCGCCATCCAGCGTGCCATCGCGCGCGGGAACACCGAGTTCGATGCCTCGACGCAAGGGCTGGTCGAACTAAAAAACATGGGTGCAACCGAGCCGATTCTCAACTTCATTCTCACAGCTCCGACCATTCAACGCTATAAGCCCAGCACGACCGTGCCGGGTCTGCCGGTGTCGCACGGTCTTTATTTCCAGTCCACAGCCGGCTGGAGCGCTCTGGATTCGGTAGCCCTTTTCCCCGATGTCGAGGCCCACTGGAAGGCCAACTGGAAGGCGCTCGGGAGCTGGGATCGCGCGCGCGAGAACCGCCGCTATGTTGTGCCCGGGCGTCAGGCCCGCGCACACGTGGCTGGGCCGCGACCCGCCCTCTACCTCCGCAGCCAGCGTCCTGAGCACGGATGGTTGGTGGTGCGTCTGACGCCGCGGACCGATTACCGCGAGCTGATTGCCACCATCCGGGATGTGTTCGCGAGAGAACCCCGGATGACGTTCGCTTCGGGCGCGCCCGTGGGGTTGGACCCCGCCACCACGGCCGACGATGTGGTCACGCTGCGGCCTACAGCCGACCTTACGCCGGGGGAGTACCTCGTCATCAAATTCGTGCCGGGTCAGCCCTGGCTCATCGAGGGCTATGAATTTGAGGTAGGGGCAACGTAGAACCGGGCGCGAAACCCTGGGCAGTCAACCGAAGGTGCGGCCTTTGGCCGAGAGTCTGAGAGCCGCTTCTTGATCCGCTAAACTTGTGTCCTGTTACGCTCCGTGCAGGCAACCGCCTCTTGTACGACAGTGGCGAAGGCAAGGATGGGGGATGATAAACGATGATGAATCGTCGAAGCAGCCGTAGAGGATTCATGAACCTGAGCAGCGCCGGTATTGCCGCTCTTGTCGGCGGAGCATGGCCAGGCGCCGCGGCAGCTCCAGGCGCCGCGGCACCTGAGGATGGGCATGACGCAGATCTTGTGGTCTTCAACGCCAAGGTATACACGGTCGATTCCCGTGCGCCGAAGGTGGAGGCTTTCGCCGTCCGCGGCGGCCGGTTCGCCGCCGTACGGAGTACCGCCGGGATGAAGTCGCTCCTCGGCAAGGGAACCCCAGCGCTCGACGCCAAACAGATGACCATCGTGCCCGGGTTTATCGACTGCCACAATCATGCGCCCGGCAATGTATTGCTCTACGAGGTCCTCGTCGGCAATCCCTATGTCGTCGAGTTTGTGACGATCGTGAGTATCGTCGACAAACTCCGCGTGAAAGCCGCTCAGACACCGCCGGGCGCCTGGGTCGAAGGCTATTTTTTCGATGACACTAAAGTGAAGGACAATCGCCTGCTCAACGTTCACGACTTGGACCAGGTTTCGAAAGACCACCCGGTGGTAGTGCATCATCGCGGCGGCCACACATCGTTTTACAACAGCAAGGCGCTCGAGATGGCGGACATCAACAAGAACACTCCGAACCCGCCCGGTGGAACTTACGATCGCGACGCGAACGGCGACCTCAACGGACGGGTAACCGACCGGGCGCGGTCCCCGTTCAACAAGGCCGGTAAGCGGACGACCTATACCGCGGAACAGACGCTGCAGCGCGACCGCGAAGGGCTGGCATACATCTCCAAACAGTTTGTCCGCTACGGGGTGACCAGCGTACATCATGAGGACGGCGATCTATTCGCCCTCCAGCAAGTACGGGCGCGCGGAGACCTGTTGCACCGGGTGAGTTACGAAGCCAGCGGCAGAGTGCTGGAGGCGATGATCGCCGCCGGCATCGAGACCGGCTTCGGCGACGAATGGATTCGCTTCGGAGCCACCTCTGAGCACATGGCCGACGGGTCGTTCTCAGAGCGCACGATGGCGCTGAGCACTCCGTATCCCGGGGTCACGCCGCCATACAAAGGCAATGTCATGGAGACGCAGGACAACCTCAACGCCTGGATTGAGCGCGTGCATCGGGCCGGAATCCAGGTCAACTGCCACGCCAACGGGGATGTGGCGATCGATATGGTGCTGGCGGCGGTGGAGCGGGCTCAGAAGCTGTTCCCGCGAGTGGACGCGCGTCCCAAGATCACCCATTGCACGTTGGTTAACGACGATCTGGTGCGGCGGATCAAGGCGGCTGGCGCCGTTCCCGCTGCCTTCACATCGTATGCGTATTACAACTCCGACAAGTTCGAATATTACGGCGAAGCGATGATGAAGCACTGCATGGCCTATCGCTCCTTCCTCGACGCCGGGATCATGGCGGCGGCTGGTTCCGACTTCAGTCCGGGACCGTTCGACCCGCGGATGGCCATTCAGGGAATGGTCACGCGGACCGGGTGGAATGGAAAGACGTGGGGAGCCAACCAGCGAATCAGCGTGGAAGAGGCCCTGCGCGTCAACACCATCAACGGCGCCTACAACTCGCACGAGGAAGCGCTCAAAGGATCCATTACACCGGGCAAACTGGCGGACTTCGTCATCCTGTCAGACGATCTCTTCACAGTGGACCAAGAGAAAATCAAGGATCTTCAAATCGTCCGCACGGTTGTAGGAGGCAAGACCGTCTACGCCGCGTAATTGCTGAGAAACTCATTTCCTCCTCCGGGTGGGGCGGACCAGGGAGTCCGCCCCACTTATTTTCCGAACGTCACTTAATAAGAGTTTTTCGCCAGCCTCTAGCAACCTGCGGACCGATTGGCAATCGGTTCCATCCGGGCTATGTAGAGCCTCGACCAGCGGGAGCACCACCGGGACCATCGGCATCCCCTCACCGAACCCCGACCGTCAGGAAGGGGGACACGCGCGTTGAGCGCAAGTAACACCCTGCACCACAAGCGCAAATAAAATCACCGGACCATCGGCATCCCCCCACCGAACCCCGACCGTCAGGAAGGGGAACACGCGCGTTGAGCGCAGGTAACACCCTGCACCACAAGCGCAAATAAAATCACCGGGAACTTGATAAACTTTCAACGGAGCAGGAGTCAGAATCGTGCAACTTCGTTGCGCTCGAGTTATCTTCGTTTGCGCGGCAATCCTTGCCTCTGCGGGCGAAGGGCCAACCACCAGGGCCGCGGAGCAGACCCAGCCTGGTTTGCACGCAGGTGTGCAGCCCGCCGACCAGCCAAGCGCGCGCTTCACTCTCGATACCACGCTGGTTCTGATTCCCGTGACCGTCACTGACTCCATGAACCGCTTCGTGCTCGGTCTTCATAAAGGGGACTTTCGTCTCTCTGAAGATGGGTCCGAACAGACCATCGCGAATTTCTCGGGCGAGGACGCTCCGTTATCGGTTGGCGTAGCTTTTGACTCGAGCGGCAGCATGACCGACAAACTCCGGACCTCGCGCCGGGCCGCCATTCAGTTCCTCAGAACGATGAACCAACAAGATGAGGCGTTTCTCATCGAGTTCGGCGATCAAGCGTCGTTGACCGTCGGGTTCACCAGTCAGCTCGATGAGATTCAGAAAAAGCTGGCGTCTATCTCGCCTGGTGGCCTCACGGCAATGTTCGATGGCACGCAGTTGGCGCTCCATGAGATGCGAAAGGCGAAGAATCCTCGTAAAGCGATTGTGATTATTTCAGATGGCGGCGATAATAACAGCCGGTATTCCGCCCGCGAAATCGAGTCCCTGGTGCGCGAAGCCGACGTGCAAATCTACGCCATGGGCGTGTTTCAGCCCTCCATTTTTCGGGGCTTGAGCCAGGAGGAAGTCAACGGACCGCGTTTGCTGTCCCAGCTCGCTGAACAAACCGGAGGCCGCGCCTTCACCGCTTCGGACGCGAACGATCTGCCGAGCGTAGCGGCAAGGATCGCCATCGAGTTGCGGAACCAATATGTTCTGGCCTATCGCTCCAACAATCGAAATCACGATGGCAAGTACCGCAAGGTGGAAGTGAAAATTACGGCGCCGCCGGGAGTCGACAACCTCAAATTGCACTGGAGGCTCGGCTACTACGCTCCCTCACAATAGCGATCCTCAACGCCGAATCGCGTGCGGCGCCGTCGCATGAGGAACAGTGATGGTCGGAGTTCGCCGCGGAGGCGGGTAAGAGGGTCTCGGGGAAGGCGGCCGCCCAATTACGCCACTCCCCGTGGAACTCCCGATCGGTCGCGGATAGATCGGTCCCGAAAAGATCGGTCCAGAATTGATGGGTCGCGGAAAGAGGAGCGGTCCGGCCGGCAACCGCTGATACAAAAGACCGTAAGGGTAGCCGGAAAGATACGGATTAAGAGACGAAGATTGATAAGGACTCCAGAAACTGAGTCCGTAGGGATACGTAATACCGAGGGATGCAATTCCAGTCTGCGGAAAATAGCTGAAGCTCCCGAGCGCAGCGCCAGAGGTATCGATCTGATCGGGATCATCGGTGATTCCCTCGGCTATGCTGTTGTCCTCGGAGACAACCGAGCTCCGGTTCATAGCCCAGATGTTGAATGCATCCGCCGCAGGAATCGTAGCTTGCTCAGCGATAAGCACGGATGCGAAGGTAAGCACCTCGCCCCGTCGAACGGTCACGATCCCGGAAGCGCCTTCCGTGGAGATCTCAGCAGTGCCGCTCAAAACCCTCAGTTGCGCCGGCGCGGAATCTATCCGGGCGACGCTGTCTTCCCGAACGCGCACCTGCCAGTCCTTGTAAACAAGACTGTCTCGCGGATTCGCTGCCTCATGACTCACCTCGACAATAGCGGACCCTCGCAGCAACTCGATTCGAGTATCGGAAAGGCTGTTCGAGAGCATGCGGATGGCGCTGTTCTCATCCACACGGAGGAAGACACCAGGGGTGAGAAGCACCTCTGCGCGGCCAAGTTCAGTTCGCAGCACACTGCCTTCGCCGATCTCATGAAACCGCCCGAATCTCTGTTGCAGTTGCTCCTCCCCGATGAAGACATAGCCATCGAAGAAATAAAGGAGGCCGGAATGCGTGGATCTGACCGATTGACCCGAAGCGGCAGGCCACACTGCCAAGAGCAAGGCCAACATCGGAAGCGGCGCAATTGCACGTGGGTGACTCATAAAATGCCCCTTTTCACACAGTATGCTCCCGTTTCATCGTCTCGTCAATCCGGCCGATAGCGGTTAAATCCATTCGTTCGCAGCGCCAACTTTCTCGCCGAATATCGAATGTCGGTGAGGATGCTAAACAAGGGCTACTCAGATTGCAACTGGAGAGCCAAGGCGCGCAGGGCGCCGTGTTGAGTTTCATGGAGCAGTTTTCTATCAAAGTTAATTACCGCCACTTGGGGTTTTGGAGTTGCGACATCGTGGTCTCGATCGTTGGCCTCAAGCAGAGGTTTCTAAAAGGCTTAGTTGCATAACTGAACTCTCTTCTCTGGTAGTTTTCGGAAATCCTGAAAGGGAAATTATTCCGCCAAACAACGGCTTCAGTTTAATCTAGGAGAAGCACGCACTTTCCGATGCAAATTACAATTTATTCCCCGGACCGCCATTTCGTATACGATGGGGCGACGCCGGACCGCGTGGGTGTCGGTGGCGGGCTAACAGCGCGCATTCGCATTGCGGCCGCGCTGGCTGGGCGCGGACATCAGGTCTCCGTGATTTGTAACTGTCCCCTCCGGCGTCTGTACGATCGTGTTTCTTACTTCCCGTTAGACTCGGTGGAACACATCAAGACCGACGTGCTGATCGCACATTCCTCCGGCGACAAGTTCGACATCGCTCCGCTCCTCACTATTCCAGTGAAAGCACGCGTGAAGGTGGTGGTCATCAGCGGAATCGGCTTGCCGAAGGGCACTGCTGAGTTCGCGCCCGACTCGATTTATGTCTGCAGCAATTTCATGCGCAAGGAGGTTGCGCGGCTGTTCCCGTTGGTCGCTCTCAACGACATTTTCGTGACGTACTACGGCGTAAATCGCTGGAACTGGACCAACCTGTTCAGCCCAAGGCGCGACCCTCGAAGGCTGATCTATTCCAGCCATCCGTCCAAGGGTTTCGAGGCGTCGCGGGAGGTTGTCCGGCAACTGCACGCCAAGGATCGGCGCTTCACTCTTTATGCCTATGGCGGCAACCAGCTCTGGGGTGGAGCCGAAGATCCGCCGCCCAGCGAGCCCTGCATCTTCTATGGCGGTCTTATCAACCAGCCGGATCTGGCTGTCCAGTACAAACGCAGCGGGTTTCTGTTACAGTTGCAGACCCGCGCAGAACCGTTTGGGATTACCGTTGTCGAGGCTATGGCCGCAGGATGCCTCGTTATAGCGAGCCCGGTTGGCGCATTTACAGAGTTGATCCAGCACGGAGAAAATGGATTCGTTATCGAGGGCGATCCGGGAGACCCGCTGACCGTGCGACGCGCCACGGAGCTGATTTTGACCGTTTCTGAAAGTCCCGACGTGGTTCGCCGGATCAGGCGTCAGGCGTCGTCCACTCCGTTCGATTGAGGGACCATCGCGGAAGTGTGGGAGTCCCACCTCCAATGGCTGATAGACGGCGGGAAGAGACGAGAACCTCAGGCGTGTGGGGTACAGTGTGTCGAATGCGGCGGCGATAGCCTGATGCTAGCTGACGGTTACCACTGCATCTCCTGCGGATTGCGAGTTCCGGTGGCGTAGTCCCTCCCAAACCCGCCCGAGCTCCTTTTTCTAAACAGCATCACCTAAACGAGCGTCAACCTTCTCAGACTCTCCGTTGGGTGACGCACGTTTGGTTGACTGCCGTTTGACGCGTCGCGGGAACGCTTACCTGGGCGGCCAAGCCTACATCTGAAAACGAGGCTCTGGAAATACTTCTGTGGACGACCACTTGCTTCGCAATTGGATCGCGGATCGCGAGGATCTCACCGAGTCAATTTGCGGCTGGCTGCTATGGTAGGGTCCACGCGCCGCGCTGTTGCCAGTTGCTCCAAAGCCCGACTGCGTCCTCCGCATTCATGAAAACGTTCTTTCCCCCAGAAAACGCACTGGCGAACGTCAGAGCTAAGTTGACGCTGAGATTGTTACCTGAGCCTGAGACCGACGACGCTCCGGCACTCAGCGTACACTGGCTGTTGGCTAGGCTTCCGGTGCCGCCCGGCGTCACAGGACCGAGCCAGAAGGTTCCGCTGTCGCTGAGCAGAAAGAGCGCATTTGAGCTCCGGACGTAAGAGGTGTAACAGCTTCCCGACCAATTCAGAGTTGCATCGATCAGCATGTACGTTGTCGACAAGTCAGCGAACCCACTCGGATCGGAGAAAAGAAAGCTGAATATTTGGTTCGAGCCGCTGCCCGACGCGGGAGTGACGGAAACTGCCGAAGGCGGCTGATTGCCAACGGCAGGTACCGTCCATGCGCCGCCCTGCTGCCAGTTGCTCCACAACCCGCCATTGTTCAGAGCATTCATGTATAGGTTCTTGGCACCGCCAAAAGCGCTTATGAAAGTCAGCGATACACTTACCGTCAGGTTATTCCCGGACCCAGAGCCCGACGATCCCACACCGTTGAGGCTACACTGGCTGTTCTGGAGAGTGCCAGGGACCCCCGGCGTCACGGGGCCCAACCAGAAGGTGGCGGAATCGTTGAGGAGCCACAGCGTATTTGATGCTCGAGTGTAAGCCGCGTAGCAGCTCCCTGGCCAATTCAGAGTTGCATTGACCAGCATGTACGCTGTCGATAAGTCAGCGAACCCATTCGCATCGGAGAAAAGAAAGCTGAATGTTTGGTTCGACCCGCTGCCCGACGCGGGAGTGACGGAGACTGCCGAAGGCGGCTGATTGCCAACGGGAGGTACCGTCCATGCGCCGCGCTGCTGCCAGTTACTCCACAACCCGCCGGCATCCTGGGCGTTCATGTAGATACTCTTGGTTCCCGCGAACGCGCCGGCGAAAGTTAACGCCACACTGACGGTCAAATTATTACCGGAGGTTAAGACCGAAGATCCGCCAGCGCTGAGGGTGCAAGAGCTGTTTGCCAGGCTCCCGCCCCCTGCGGGGGTTACCGGACCGAGCCAGAAGGTTCCGGCGTCATTGAGGAGATAGAGCGTATTTGAACTCCGAACATAAGATGTGAAACAACTCCCAGGCCAGTTAAGAACTGGGTTGATCAGCATGTAGATTGTCGACAAATCGGTGAACCCGTTCGAGTCGGAGAACAGGAAGCCGAAGGTCTGCACGGACCCACTCCCCGACGACGGCGTGGCGGAAACGTTAGTAATGACAACAACGGGCGCGGCCTGCGTCACCGTGAACGTCTGACCGGCAACGGTGAGGGTTCCTATGCGGGATGAAGGTCCAGGATTCGCGGGCATACTGTAACTTACCGAACCAGGCCCCGATCCACTTGCGCTGGAGGTGATTGTTAGCCAAGGGGCGTTCGACGAAGCCGCCCAGCTACATCCAGCCGAGGTGACGACGTTGACAGAACCAGCGGCTGCACTCCCGTTTAACGAAGCGTTCGGTGGATTTATCGAGAAACTACAGGTGGAAATGGGCGTAATGGTTACAGTTGCGCCGATATTCGTGCTCGAGATGGCGCTGCCTGCGGACGAGCTTGCCATACCACTTGTAAGTTGCACATTCGAAGATGTGTTTAAGGTCGACGGCGAGATTGTTAACGTGACCGTGGCGACAATGCCGGCGGAAATCGCGGTCTGGTTCAGACCGTATAACACACAGGTTGACGTGCCAGCTACATTGTTGCAGGAAAGCGCCTTTCCCGCCGCCGTCGCTGCGCCTCCAGCCACCGCACTGACCGCGGAAAAATCCGACGCCGGGTAAGCCATCACCCACTGGAGGCTTGCAGGGTGGGTATTACTTGGGCCGTTCATCGAAAGATTCAAAACTACCGCAGTGCCTGGGCTGCCAGAACCCGGAGACAGGCTCATGGTGATTTGGCCAAATGCGCACGATGAAGCCAGGATTGCAGCGAAAGCGACTGAGGGCTTGAGCAAGAACGTTGCCAAACTGCCCATGTGATCTATTCTAGTCATGGTACCATTACTTTTCTCATAGTACTTTTCTAAAGATAAATATAGCCGCAGAGCGTTGCATGAAGAATTGGCTGGAAGCCGTAGTACATGAGGATCATTCATCTAAGGGCTGAGGCAATGTCACGTAGGCCAGCTACGACGATCCGCGTATTTGTATGAGAGGTCTATGGTTACAGTCCATTTGTTTCTTATAACTTAAGCCATTCGCCGGATCGAGGATCGCCTAGGGCTCAAACGTCCAGCTCCAGTGATCCGCAACTGAGGGGGGCGTGCAAAGGATGATTTCTCCCAGTGGCCGATTTGGAAACGAGCGATTTTTCGAGCGTGAATTTCGCCGGAGTTTCGCAGCGAAACCGGCAATCCAATGGCCTGTCTCAGCGAGATCCTCTATTGTTTCGCGGCCAGCCTAGTTCTGAACTCTCCGGTGGTCTACTTTCTCACTGCCGTCGGACAGAATAACCGGACCGCCTGGGTGGCGGTCATTGCGGCCGAGGTCCTCCTGTTAGCGCTCCTGACCCGGGCCTGGAGGGGTGTGCGCTTCGTTTCGGTTCCCACTGCCGAAGTCCCTGGCGAGGCGCCATCATTCCGCTCGGTGAGTTTAGCCGCTGGTGCTGTGGTGACGCTGCTTGCATTTGTTCCAATTCTCTTTGACAACTGGGGAACCGTCTTCATCTCAAACGACGACTTGGCGAGTTGGGATCGCTGGGCCCAGGATTGGTTCCTCAACCGCTTTCCCGCAGGCACCGACCTCTATACTCAATTGCTTCCAGCCAATTGGTCTATCACCTACGCCTTGATGCGAACCGCGGATATAAAGATGTTCGCCAAGGCGATGATGCCGTTTTTCGCAGTTGCGACTCTGCTTCTGTTTGTGGGCCTGGCATGGAATCTCAAAGATCGTGTCTATCTAGCTGGTTGGTCCATCGCTGGCTTTCTGTTCCTCCAATATTTGGGCCGAGACTTTCTGATCACTGGCTATGCGGACGTAGCCTTTGCCTTTTTCTGCTTCGTGGCTTTCTATGTGCTTTACAAGGAGGGTTCGAAGCCGGTTGATCGCAGCCGAGGACTGTTTCGTCCATCATTTCGGCAATGGCTCGTTTTCCAAGCTGCAGCCGCAAGAGTCGACGATTTTGCCAACGTCTTATGGCAGCGGAAATCTAGTAAGCGCGATGGTTCCGGCGGACCTCTATGCGAAGGCTGGCCCTCATGCGGTGTACTTGTCAAACGATTTCGGGGAGTCCAACCGGATCAATTTCGATGTGCACTCCGATAACGGGGTGTGACGATTGTTTGCACCTAAGACTCAAGGCGGCTATTCTTGATGAAGCGCGATTGAAGAGGCCCAACCTTTCTAATCCCTCTGCGTCGCGAGTCCGAAGTTCTAGCGACCCATGTACGAGAGATTCTTCCAATTGGAGAGAACGCCGTTTGCGATGGTGCCGGACCCGGAGTGTGTTTACTTCGCGGGTCAGCACGCGGATGTAATTGGCGGACTGGTCTTTGGCGTACTGTCACGCAAGGGATATCTAGTGCTGACCGGGGAAGCCGGCTTGGGAAAAACGACGGCCGTGGCGGCGATGTCGCATCTCATGGGCGAATCGAGCGTCCAGACGAGTCTGATCCTCAACCCGATTCTGACGGGGCCGGAGTTTATGGAAATGGTGCTGCTGAATTTCGGCTTCAACAAGATTCCTGCGAGCAAGGCGCAGCGCCTGAAAATCTTCCAAGATTTTCTGATCCGTTCAGACGCGGAAGGGAAGGTGACCGCGTTGGTCATTGATGAGGCCCATAAGCTCAGTGCGGAGTTGCTCGAAGAAATCCGCCTGCTAGGAAATTTTGAGGCCGCCGATCACAAGCTGCTGCAAATGGTATTGGTCGGTCAACCTGAGCTGCACGACCGGCTGAATCTGCCGGAACTGTGGCAACTGAAGCAACGGATTGCGATCCGGATGTCGCTCGTGCGGATGGATCGCGAGACAGTCGCTCAGTACTTGATTTTCCGATGGAACAAGGCGGGCGCAGCAGGTCCCATTCCGTTTACCGAGGCTTCCATCGATGCCATCGCGTCTTGGTCAAAGGGGATACCCCGACTGATCAACGCCATCTGCGATAACGCTTTGCTGATCGCGTTTTCAGAGGAGACCCGGACTGTCGAGACCAGGCATATTCGCGAGGCGTGTAAGGAACTGGATTTACCCATTTCGCCGATTAAGCCGCGTTTCGATTCCATTTCTTACGCAGCACCCCAAGTTGTACCGCCCCGAGAACCAGCGACCGGGAAACCCGTTCAAAAAGATGCGCCGAAGCCGCCGCCGAACGCAGCGAACAACGACGATACTCAGTTCTTGGGGGAAGAAAAGCAGTCGCTGTTCAAGAAGTGGCTGGGGAGAGGGAAGGAGTAACTCGCGCTGACCGATAGGGCCGGGAGCGAGCGACTAACAGTTAGCGGGCAGATTGGGCTGCGCGGCGGCGGAATGCGTACACGACAGCCAGTAAGCCCGACAGTTCGACAACAAGAATAGCCATGCCGGACGGCTCAGGAGTGACGACGATGTATTCCTGCGAAGCACTCTTCGGAGACGGCGAATAAACGGTTACGTTGGCAAAGTTACTTGGTGTCAAATTATGGGTTGA
Organism: Bryobacterales bacterium; assembly: GCA_003170295.1. Taxonomy (GTDB): domain Bacteria; phylum Acidobacteriota; class Terriglobia; order Bryobacterales; family Bryobacteraceae; genus Palsa-187. The sequence continues at coordinate 115,559 of PNAJ01000144.1, forward strand.
GACATAAGTCTCAGCGTTGCTAAGGTCCGTGATCGCATTGGTTAAATCTTGACCTGTAACCCAGCCTCCACTCAGCGGGCCACTGAGGGAGGTATCGAATAAGCCCCAGAGCGCAAAACTGAGATCACCTTGCGCAGTGGTATGGCCCAAGCTCTGCTCATGCAGGATCTGGGTGGCGAGATAGGCTGCCACGGTGTATTGGCTTTGCTGTGTGGCTGCGGTAGCCATGGGGCTGTTATCATACTTGAGTGTATTGTTGGGGGTCACTTCGCCTTGCAGTGAGCTCACGGTGGTAGCGTAGGCTGTCCACGGGGGAGTGTTAAGGGAAACATCGGTCTCAAAGTCGTCGCAAATTACCAGAGTCGGGGTACCGTTGATCAGTGCTGTGTAGGGGCTAATATAGACGCCGCCTAACACGGGTCCAGAAGCGGTGGGGGGAACAAGCTGCATCGTCAGCTGAGCCAAACCGGCCGCAGCGAAGCAACCTCCCAGCAGCGCCAAGATACTAAGTCTCCGAAAACTCGTCACTCTGTCTTCCTCCGAAGCATCGGTTATGCCCGATATATACCTTAGTTAACTCAACGATAGTAACAGTCTCCCATCGGACTGTAAAGTACTATTTAGCAATGAAGGTACTAGCCGACTAAAACGGGCCATTCCATCGTCCACCGAACTGCTAAGTCCCGCTCTAAAATATTGATTCGAAGCCCCTTCTCTTCGATGGCCAATGGCCTCCTTGATGCCTTACGGGACCGCTCTGTCCACCGGCGTCAGGGGTTTAGATTCTTTATCGAAGATCGTGGCACCCGGGACAGAGAAGTGACGTGCACCCCTAAAATGAGA
>PNAJ01000134.1 GCA_003170295.1 Bryobacterales bacterium
TCGCCTGCCAGGCGGAGAACAATATTCCGGTGGTCGGTAAAGATCAGGTCCTGCGCGGCCGCGAGATGCACTGGATTCGCATGGACCGCTATTACACGGGTCCAGAAGACGATCCGCAACTGGTGGAACAACCCATTCCGTGCATGCAGTGCGAGAACGCACCCTGCGAAAATGTGTGCCCGGTCGCGGCGACCACACATAGTCCTGAGGGATTGAACGACATGGCGTACAACCGCTGCGTCGGGACCCGATATTGCGCGAATAACTGCCCTGTGAAAGTGCGGCATTTCAACTTCCTCAACTTCCATAAGCACGATCCGCCCGAACTCGCGATGTCGCACAATCCGGACGTGACGGTCCGCATGCGCGGTGTCATGGAAAAATGCACCTACTGCGTGCAGCGTATTCAGGAAACGAAAATCAAGGCGAAGATCGACGGTCGGCGCCCTATCAAGGATGGCGAGATTGTCACCGCCTGCCAGCAGACTTGTCCGGCGGACGCAATCGTGTTCGGGAATATCAACGACCCCGAATCGCGCGTCTCGAAACTAAAGAAGCAGGAGCGCAACTACGCGCTTTTGGCCGAGCTCGACATCAAGCCGCGCACGACATACTTAGCAAAGCTGCGGAACCCCAACCCGGAGTTGACTCACCATGGCTGATATCGCAATCCGGCAAGATCCCCAGTTGATGGCGACCAACCCGCCGCTGGTCCATGCCGATGGCTACCACGACCTCACCGAACAGATCAGCACGATCGTCGAGGGCGACGTTTTTAAGACGCCTCTCAAGTATTGGATCACGCTGAGCATTACGGGATCGATCGTCCTGCTGCTCGGCGCGATGCTGACCTATCTCGTTTCGACCGGTATCGGCGTGTGGGGCAACAATCGCCCCATCGGTTGGGCGTGGGATATTACAAACTTCGTCTTCTGGATCGGCATTGGACACGCCGGAACGTTAATTTCGGCGATTCTGTTCCTGTTCCGCCAAAGATGGAGGACATCGATCAACCGTTCGGCGGAGGCAATGACGCTGTTCGCCGTCATGTGCGCCGGTATTTTCCCGCTGTTCCACACCGGGCGTCCGTGGCGGGCTTACTGGCTGATGCCGGTCCCGAATACGGACCTGAACATGTGGCAGAATTTCCGGAGTCCTCTCATCTGGGATGTGTTCGCGGTCTCGACGTATCTCACCGTTTCGGCGCTGTTCTGGTTCACCGGCCTGGTTCCCGATCTGGCGACGATCCGCGACCGCGCCACGACGAAAGTTCGTCAATGGGTATTCGGCTTCCTCAGTCTGGGATGGCGAGGCTCCGCCCGCCATTGGAGCAATTACGAAGTCGCGTACCTGATTCTGGCGGGTATTTCGACGCCGCTGGTGCTGAGCGTCCACTCGATCGTGAGCTTCGACTTCGCGACCTCGGTCATTCCGGGATGGCACACGACGATTTTCCCGCCCTACTTCGTTGCGGGCGCGATCTTTTCCGGCTTCGCCTGCGTGATGACGCTGCTGATCATTGCGCGCTGGGCGTTGAATCTCCATAATCTGATTACCATCAAGCACCTGGAGAACATGAACAAGATCATCCTGGTCACCGGTTCGTTCGTCGGCTACGCTTATTGCACCGAGTTCTTCATCGCCTGGTATTCGGGCGGTGTCTATGAGCGGTTCACGTTCGTGAATCGGGCCTTCGGGCCTTATGCCTGGGCGGCCTGGACGATGTATTCGTGCAATGTTTTCATTCCGCAGCTTTATTGGTTCAAGAAAATGCGGACATCGATTCCGGTGATGTTCATGATCAGCATTACGACCAATATCGGCATGTGGTTTGAGCGCTTCGTAATTATCGTGACGAGCCTGCATCGCGACTTTTTGCCCAGTTCGTGGGGCTATTTCAAGCCAACCTGGGTCGACATTTGCACGTTTACGGGCACTGTTGGATTGTTTTTGACGCTATTTCTGCTCTTTGCGCGCTTCTTGCCAATGATCGCGATGTCGGAAGTGAAGGGCGTGTGGGCGAAGGAAAAGCAGCTATTTGCCAAGGAAACCGTAGGTCATCACTAATGGCAATCGATATCGAACAGATCAAAGATAAACTGGGCTTCGGCGAGGATAAGATCTACGCTGTCATGGGCGAATTCTCCGATCCTCACGATCTGGTTCATGCCGGCCGCAGGATTCGCGAAATGGGCTATACCAAGATCGACGCGATGTCGCCGTTCCCCGTGCACGGCATCGATGCCGCGATCGGCGTGCCGTATTCAAAGCTTGGCTGGATCGTAATTTGTATTGCGTTGTGCGGATCCGCCACCGCGCTGTTGCTGCAATGGTGGTGCGGCACATACAACTACCCTCTTGTGATCGGCGGCAAACCCCTGTTCGACTTTTCTTTCTCGATTCCGATCACGTTTGAGCTGACAGTCCTGTTCTCGGCGTTCGCCAGCGTGATCGGGATGTTCGCCATGAACGGTCTGCCGCGTTTGTATCATCCTTCCGCGAATTACCGGCTCGCCCATCGCGCGACCGACGACCGCTTCATCCTTCTCGTCGAGGCGGATGACCCGAAATTCGACCCACAAATCACGGCCGAGCATCTGAAGAGCGTCGGCGCAGGCACGGTGGAGGTCGTGATCGGATGACGAAAACCGGTGCAGTAGTGCTCGCGGCAGTCTTGCTGACCGGATGTTCCGGCGTGCAAAGGGATCCTCCAATCCAAGTCTGGGACGACATGAAGCAGCAGCCCAAATTTACCCCGCAAGGCGCCAACGATCTGCCATTTCTGGCCGACGCGCGCGATGCACGCCGTCCTCCCGAGGGCACCGTGGCGCGGGGGCACATGATGGAACAGACGGCCTACTTCACGGGAATGGACGGCGACCTGTACGTTGGAAAAAGTCCGGTCCAGTTTACCCCCGCATTGCTTCATCTGGGCCAACAGAAATTCAATACGTACTGCCAGCCTTGTCATGATAAGACCGGGTCGGCCCAGGGTATTGTTCCCATCCGCATCCCGACGTGGCAGCCTTCCAATCTGACCGAGGACCGGGTAGTGCAATTTGCCGACGGAGATATTTTTAACGTGATCACGAATGGCAGGCGCTCCATGCCGGCCTATCGCTTCCAGGTCTCGGTGGAAGACCGCTGGGCGATTATCGCCTACGTTCGCGTGCTACAGCGCGCTGCGCATGCGACCAAAGCCGATGTTCCGGCGGACCACACGGCGGAGTTGCAATGAGCATGAACCAGACGGACAACTATCAACTGGACGCGACCCGCTGGGCGAAGGGCCGCAACACGCTGATGCTCACGGTACTGATCTCCGTGATCGCCTGCGTGGCGGGCTACTTGAACGACCCGGTGCAGTTCCATCGCTCCTACATAATTGCGTTCTCCTATGTCGCGGCCACCGGTCTCGGTGCGTTCTTCTTCGTCATGGTGCAGTACCTCACCGGATCCGCGTGGAGCGTAACCATGCGGCGGATCATGGAAAACATCATGATCACGCTGCCGGCGTGCGCAATATTGTTTCTCCCCATCGCTTTCGGCCTGAAGGATATTTATCCGTGGACAAACCGGGCCGCTAATCCTCTCCTGGGGACGAAGGGCGCATACCTGACCGAAAATTTCTTCGTTCTCCGCACGTATATCTATTTCGCGCTGTGGTCGATCTGGATTTTTGCGATTTATTATCAATCGACTAAGCAGGATAAAGAGCGTTCGGCGCGGCAGATGAACGTCATTGCACGCTGGTCGGCTCCCGGCCTGTTCCTGGCGATTGTGGTCGGGACGCTGGCCTCCTACGACTGGCTGATGTCGCTCGAACCGAGGTGGTATTCGACCATTTTCGGGCTCTATATTCTCTCCGGTGGCGCGCTGACGTTCATGTCGATTGTCACTTTGATCTGCCTGGGATTCAGGCGCGCCGGAATTCTTAAAAACTCGATCACGCCGGAGCACTATCACGATCTTGGGAAATGGATGTTCGCACTGACGGCGTTTTACACCTACATGGCGTTCTCGCAGTATCTGCTGATCTGGTACGCGAACCTGCCCGAGGAAACGATCTGGTATCGCCACCGGTCGGTCGGAGGCTGGCTGGGGATCAGTCTGGCCATGCCATTTATCCGCTTTCTGATTCCTTTTTTCATCACCCTTAGCCGGCCCGCCAAGCGGAGCCTGAAGATGATCGCAGCCTTGGCCATCTGGTCGATCATCGTCGAGTACGTGGACCTGTACTGGGTCGTGATGCCGACCTATTTCAAGACCGGTCCGCAAATCAGTTGGATGGATTTCGCGACCTTGGCGGCGACGCTGAGCGTCTGCGCGCTGGTTTTCTGGAGCCGCTTCCGTAAGAACAAGCTGGCGCCGGTGGGCGATCTGCGCTTCGAGCAGAGCCTGCATTTTGAGAATGCGTAGGGGAATTTAGATGAGCGTAGAAGACGGACACGAAGTAATTCCAGCCGATCCTCGCGAAGGATTCGACCGCGGGGAGCCGAGCGCCCGCGCGATCGCCGCGTTCATGATCATGAGTCTTATTCTCCTCGTGCTGACCATCGTGGCGATTCAACAGTATTTCGAACACATCTGGAACCAGGCGGTGTACGAGAAGATCCTGGCGCCGCCGAGTGAACAACTGCGCGAGGTTCGCGGCCGCGATGACTGGAATCTGACTCACTACATGTATATGGACAAGGCGTCGGGCCAGGTTCGGATTCCGGTGGATCGTGCGATGGAGCTGATACTCCAGGATGCGGCCGCGGGAAAAACATTCTATCCGGGGAAGTCGACTGCTCAGAAGAAGGAAGAGCCGGTGCTGCCTCCCCCTGTTGCAGGAGCGCCAGGAACACAGCCTCCGCCACCGGCGGCTCCAGAAAAGAAGTAATGAAAAAAGCCCTCCAATTCGGGATCGGCGTGCTGCTCGCGCTACCGCTATGCGGACAACCACGCCTCGACCGCTATGGCGTTCCAGGAGCGCTGCCGGTTGGCGTGAGGCCCGCGATCCTGGAGGGTGTCGGCATTGAAGAACATCTTGGACGTCAGATCGACTTGAATTTAACGTTCACGGCGGAAAATGGCTACCCGGTCGCTCTGAAGGAATTTTTCCATAGCGGCAAGCCTGTCATTCTCGACCTGATCTATTATTCCTGCCCGAACCTGTGCACGCTCATTCTCAACGGCCAGACAGCCGCGATGCGCGAGATCCTGCCCTGGACACCCGGTAATGAATACGAGGTCGTGACCATCAGCATCGATCCAAACGAATCCTTCGATTTGGCGCGGAAGAAAAAGGCAATTTACTTGAGCAGCTTCGATCATTCCGCGCCGGGCTGGCACTTCCTCTGCGACCGCGACGGTAACGCTAAGAAATTAGCGGAAATGATTGGATTCAAGTACCGCTGGGATGAGCGTACGCAGCAGTTCGCGCACGCCGGCGCCATCATGGTGCTGACGCCCGAAGGCAAGATGGCTCGCTACCTTTATGGCGCGTCTTTCCATCCGCGCGATCTGCGCTTTTCGCTTGCCGAAGCTTCCGAGAATCGCACCACCATGGCGGTGCAAAAAATTCTGCTGTTCTGTTATCACTACGATCCCAAAGCCGGCGGTTACGTCCTGTTCGCGACGAACCTCATGCGCGCCGGCGGAATTTTGACGGTGTTGTTCATCGGTCTTTTTCTCAGGCGAATGTTCCTGGCGGAGCGAAAAAAAGCGTCGCTAAAAACCCGAGGACTTAAAGAGGGAATTGCCTAATGGAGTGGTTTCGTTCGCTGATGTTGCCTCCGCAAGGGTCCGCGTTCGCGGCCGAGGTGGACGCGCTGTACATGTTCCTGTTCTGGTTGTCCGCGGTCCTGTTCCTGGGGATCGCCTTCGCGGCGATCTATTTCGCCATACGGTATAAATATGTGCCGGGCCGTGTGACGCCCCATATCACCCACAATACGACCCTCGAGATCGTCTGGAGCGTGCTGCCCCTGCTGCTCTGTGTCGTGATTTTTTTCTGGGGCCTGGAAGGCTGGATGAAGTACTCGGTAGCTCCGGGCGAGTCCATGGAGATTCAGGTGACCGCCAAGAAATGGATCTGGACGTTCGAGTATCCAGACGGCTCCCGCACCGCCAACGATATTCACGTGCCGGTCGGGAAGCCCGTAAAGTTCATCATGACCAGCGAGGATGTGCTCCACGACTTCTTCGTGCCGGATATGCGCGTGAAGCACGACATCGTGCCCGGCCGCTACACCGAAGTCTGGTTTACGCCGACCGTCCTGGGGCCGCATCATTTCACCTGCGCCGAATACTGCGGCAAGGGTCATTCCGACATGATGGGCAAGTTGACGGTCGACAATGAAGCCGACTTCAAGAAATGGCTGGAGACCGGCGGCGACGATTGGAAAAATTATCCGCCCGAGGTGTGGGGCCAGATGCAGCGCGAGCAAAAAGGCTGCGCCACCTGCCACTCGATTGATGGGACGCGCGGGCAGGGGCCAAGCTGGAAGGGAATTTACGGGAAAATGGAGACGATGAGCGACGGCAAATCCTACCTGGTGGACGATGCGTATCTGCAGGAATCGATGATGCAGCCGAACGCCAAAATTGTGAAAGGTTTTGAGGCGATCATGCCTTCGTTCCAGGGCCTGTTGCATCCGCAGGATATTCGCGGCCTGATCGCGTACATTAAGACGCTGAAGTAATAGAAGTAGTAGAGGTTTTACTCACATGGCACAAGCACTGACACATAGCGATCCGCACATCGGGGACCGTCCCCGCCCAGCGAAAAATTACCTCAACGCGACCACCGGCATCTGGAGCTGGATGTCGACGGTCGACCACAAACGCATTGGAGTGATGTACCTGGTAGCGGTGCTGTCGGCGTTTTTCGTCGGCGGCATGTTCGCCCTTCTGATCCGCCTGACGCTGCTGACGCCGAGCCATAAACTGTTCGGCAAAGTCCTGATCGACGCCGATGCTTACAACCGCGTCTTCACGCTGCACGGCGCGATTATGGTGTTTTTGTTCATCATCCCGTCGATCCCTGGATCGCTCGCGAACTTCGTCTTGCCACTGATGCTCGGCGCAAAAGACGTTGCGTTTCCTCGGCTCAATCTGGCCAGCTTTTACCTCTGGTGCGGGGGCGCCGCGCTGGCGGTTACCTCCATGATTTTTGGCGCGGTCGATACCGGTTGGACGTTTTACACGCCGTACTCCACCACCACGCAGAACGCCGTGGGCCTGATGACGATGGCCGTGTTCACCCTGGGATTCTCGTCGATCTTCACGGGACTCAACTTCATCGCGACCACGCATAAACTGCGCGCGCCGGGCATGGGTTGGTTCGACATGCCATTGTTCGTGTGGGGCACCTACGCGACGGCGATTATTCAGGTGCTCGCGACCCCTGTGCTGGGGATCACGATGGTTCTGCTGGCGCTTGAGCGCGCGTTCAATATCGGCATTTTCGATCCCAAGATCGGCGGAGATCCGGTATTGTTTCAGCACTTCTTCTGGTTCTATTCGCACCCCGCGGTGTACATCATGATCGTTCCCGGCATGGCGATCATCAGCGAGATCATCCCGACGTTCTCGCGCAAAACGATCTTTGGCTACCGCGCGATTGCTTATTCGAGCGTTGCCCTGGCGCTGCTCGGCTTCCTGGTCTGGGGGCATCATATGTTTGTCGCCGGGCAGTCGGAACTGGCGACGGTGATTTTCTCGGCCCTGACATTCCTGGTCGCGATTCCATCCGGCGTGAAGCTGTTCAACTGGCTGGCGACGATGTACAAAGGCAACATTTCGCTCGAAACGCCCATGTGCTACGCCATCTCCTTCCTCCTGCTGTTCGCGATCGGAGGCTTGACGGGAATTTTCCTTGGCGCGCTGTCGACCGACGTGCATTTGACCGACACGTACTTCGTAGTGGCGCACTTCCACTACGTCATGATGGGCGGCACCGTGATCGCCTTCATCGGTGGCGTCCACTACTGGTGGCCGAAGATCACCGGCCGTATGTATAACGAGAAATGGGGCCGTATCGCCTGCGCGCTCGTATTCATCGGCTTCAACATGACCTTCCTGACGCAGTTTTTCCTGGGCAGCAAGGGCATGCCGCGCCGCTACTATAATTACCTCGATCAATATCAGCCTCTGCATGCGTTCTCGACCTTCGGGTCGTGGGTGCTGGGTTTGGGCCTGTTCATCGTCGCGGCCTATTTGCTGGCTTCGCTGCGCAAGCCGATGGATGCGCCCGACAATCCTTGGGGCGGGACCACCATGGAGTGGCTGACCTCCTCGCCGCCGATCGAGCACAATTTTGAAGAGCAGCCGGTGCTGGAGCACGAGCCTTACGACTACCGGCCGAAGGTGAAAAAACACGCATGAGTACTTCGACCGTCGATCTTCAACACGACCCGCACGGCGAGCACCCGGACGACCCGCACCATCAGCACCACTTCACCACGATGGAGCAGCAGTTCGATACCAGCAAGATCGGTATGTGGCTGTTCCTGGCGACCGAAGTCCTGCTGTTTGGAGGTCTGTTTGTCGGCTTTGGAATGATGCAGGCGCGCTTCCCGGAGGAGTTTAAGGAGGCGCATGAGCACCTGCAGCGGCCTCTCGGCGCATTGAATACCGTGGTCCTTTTGTTTTCGAGCTGGACGATGGTGATGGGCGTTCTCTCGGCGCGAACGAATCAACGCAAGAAACTTGTCATCTACCTGATGATCACGATTCTGTGCGCGTGCATCTTCCTTGGCGTGAAGTATTTCGAGTACTCGCACAAGATTGAAGAAGGTCTGTTGCCGGGTCACTACTACACTCATCATGGCGACAAGATCCCGAATACCCACGGCTACGCGACGTTCTTCAGCTTCTATTTCATGATGACCGGCCTTCACGGCATCCATATTCTCGTCGGCATCGGGCTGCTTTGGTGGATTGCCGTTCGCGGCAATCGAGGCGAGTTCAACAGCAGCTATTACACCCCAGTAGATCTGGTCGGCCTCTATTGGCACTTGGTCGATTTAATCTGGATCTACCTGTTCCCGCTGTACTATCTGATCTCATGAGCGAACACACACACAACCCCAAGGCAGAAGCGGCCCTTTACTTGAAGACGCTGATCGCGCTCCTCATCCTCACGGGAATTACCGTGGGCGCGTCCTATATTCACTTTGGTTCGGGCGCAGCGAACGTCGTCGTCGCTCTGACCATCGCCACCATTAAAGCCACGCTGGTCGCGCTAATCTTCATGCACTTGTTGCACGACAAGCCGGTCAACGGCTTAATCGCGGCGGCGGGGTTTGTCTTTCTCGGCCTGTTCCTGATGTTCACTCTGATCGATTTCGATAGCCGCCAGGACTACCAGCCGCGGAACATGCCGGCCGTAGTCGCGCCCCCCACTTCGACTGCACCCGCTCCCGCAGCCGAGCACAAGTAATCTTGTGGGGCCGCCAATAGTGGTGGCAGCCGCCCTTTTTAGGCGGCTCTTTTAATCCGGCTTCTTGGTCGGAGTAGTGACGTCCCCTAGTTTCTCTCCCGGCTTCAGCAGGCTGGGAGCTTTCTTTTTCTCGGCTTTTTTCTCATCGGTCTTCTGCTGGGCCAGTTCCGCCGGCGTCATCGCGGCCTCCCGATCTTCCTTCAGCTTTTTTTCCTTCGCCGCAATCGAAGCTGCGCGCTCCTTCAAGTCTTCTTGCGACAAATCCACGCTGTCCGACGTCGCGTCGATGGCCTCCTTTAGGACAAATTCGTAACGCGCGAGATCCTTAGGTTGCAACTCCTCAATCTTCTTGAGTTGCGCGAGCATCTCCTTCTCGCCCGAAGCCACGGCCGCCGTGCCCAACTCTACCGCGACCTTGCGACGCATCGCGTCGTCCGCTACCACATCGATGGCATCGATAATTTTGGAATAGTCTTCGAGCAGATCGTGCACCAGAGCGCTCCGTCCCGCCTTTTCCTTGGCCAGGAGTTTGTCGACTTGGTCCAGACGCTGCTTAGCGAAGTGCAGATACAGCTTCATTCGCTCATTCGGCTCCTGCACCAGGCGGATCTGGTCGGCCTCGTCGGAGGTAAGGAAGTCGCGATTGGCTTGCCCCAAAACGCACACCGTGAAAACGATCGTACAAATTACGCTTCTCACAATTCCTCCTTATTTCTTCTGCATGATGTCTTGAATAAGATCGTCATGCACCTTGGCAACGCGATCGTGCACGCTCATGACAAACGTGCGATCGTCCGCATCGACAGCCTGTGCGAGCCCCGCCAGTCGCCGCATCAGTTCCCGCGTCTTTAGCTCCGCGCGCTTAAAAAATTTCGGATTCCGCCGGGCGCTTTTGCCCGAATCGACCAGCGACTGATACGCCAGATCCACTGAATCGCGCAACTCCTCTAAACCCGCCTTGATTTTCTCGGTGTCACCCGCCGTCGACGCATCGCGTGCCAAATCCATCGCCGCCGAAGCGTTTTCGAGCGCCCTCTCACTCCTCCGTTCCAGGTTCGGCTCCAATTTTATCGCCGCCAGATCGAACGCGAGGCACAAAATCAACAGGGATTGCATAAACTACCGTTTGTCCAGCTGGTCTCGAATAATCCGGGCTCGTTGGCGCGCCTTAAACTCTTCATCCGGATTCTTCCCCTGGCTGGTCTCCAAAAACTTATTGTAAGCGCCCAGCGCCTCCTTGAGTTGATGCAGATGGTCGTAGGAAATCGCGCGGAAATACAATTGCCCGCTTGTCTCGACGCCCAGCGCGCGCAATCGGTCCAGCGCCACGATTCCTTCCGCATAATTCTGATTGATCACCAGAACCGCGCTCAGCTCCTTCCATGCTTCGATCGAATCGGGTTTTATTTTTGCGGCCGCCGAAAACTGTGTCGCCGCCGGCCCGATTTTATGAAGATTCAGCAGCAGGCGCCCCGCGAACATGCGAACATCGTAGGCCTGCGGCTCGGCAGCCACCAGTTGCGCGGTGACCGCGAGTGCTCTCTCATCTTGCTTGGCCATCGAATATGCCTGCGCCAGAGCTACGCGATTGGCCGCTGTCGGAGATTTTTCCACCGCCGCCTCCAGCGCGGCAATCGCGGCTGTCGCGTCGCCAGAAGCCAGCAGCAGCGCGCCCATGTGTTCTCGCGCTCCCGGATCGTCGGGAAATTCCCGGTACAGCGCGATCGCCCGATCCCCCTGATGACCCGCCTCGTAGAGCGACGCGAGTTCCAGTAGATAGCTCTTGTACTTCACGTTTAGCGCCGCGGCCTTGCGGAAGTGTGGTTCGGCATCGGCAAGCTTCTTCTCGCGCATCAGGGACTGCGCCAGGCCCCACTCCGCGTCAGCCGAATCGGGCTTCAGAGCGACTGCGGCGGTGTAAGCTGTCTCTGCCTCCGCCAACGCGCCGGTTTCCCGCAATGCGTCGCCGAGATAGAAAACCGGCCGGAATTCCTTCGGCCTCTGCTCAACCGCAGCCTTCAGCGGACCGATCGCCGCAGCCGCGTCCTTCGAGCGCAGAAGGGAAATCCCCAAGTTGATCTCGGCCTCGTACAGTCCCGGCTTCAATTCGAGCACCGCTCTATACTGCGGGATCGACTCCGCGTCCTTGCCGAGAAAGCTGTACGCCAGCGCCAGATTGAATCGTGCGCCATAGTCTTTGGGATCGACCGCGATCGCCTTCGTGAATAGATCCACCGCCGCGTCGTACTTCTGTGCGTCGAGCGCCTTCAGTCCTTCCGCCGAAAAATCGACGGACTGCGCAAGTAAAGCCGCGAGCAACACCCACATACTCGATTTTCATTCTATCGTGTCGCTCGAGACCTGGCGCGCTTGTGGCGCGAGCACTCGTGCGTGCCGCGTCGACACTGGTGTCGCCGCCTCGAGCGCTTCCACTCAACCGTTAGCTGCGGAAAAAGCACTAGCGCGTCAGGTAGACCGTAAATTTCGCGACGTCCCGAAAACCCATCCGCCGGTACAGTTCATGACCCGCTTCCGTGGATTGCAGCAGGAAAGGCTCCACGCTCGACTGTGGCCGCGATGCCGCCGCCGCCGCGCGCAGCAACGCTTCTCCGTACCCTAGATGACGATGAGAAGGGATCGTGGCCAGCGAGTAAATGCCCAGCGCCCCGGCAGCCTCCACCATCGCCGCGATGGCGATGGGCCGCCCGTCTACCAGCCCGACGAAACCTCTGTATGCTCCGCGCCACGCTGTCTCCGGCCCGTACACCGCGTTCGCGATCCCAGGGGGAATCTCGAAACACACTGAGGTGATTTCCGCGAACGCGCATCGGGTCTTCTCGTCGTCGACCGGCACGCACTCGATCTTCGGCAGTGGCCGCACCGGTGACAGCAGTTTCGATGCGACCATCCCAGGAGGGTGCGAAATCGGACGCAGCCCGAAATCGTGGCAGATCTGCCGGGCTTTGCGGCGCGTCGATGCGTCGAGCAAATCCTCGCACAGCCAGAACGACCACCGCTTGGTGCGCTGCTTGAAATATCTTGCCGCCTCCGTCAGCGCCGCGTCCAAGCCTCCCTCGCTTGCGGTCGCTGGCCCTGTCAACAAAGAAATGTTGAACACGCCATATTCGAGTCCCGAGTACATCGCGACGGTCCGGTCGAGCGCCCGCACCTCGCCTGTTCCCGTCGCCTCCCCGAAGAAGCGCATTGCACAGCGCAGATTTTCTTCCACCAGCAGGAACTCTCGCATCGCGGTTAGAGAATCGTCATTGGATCCACGTCGATCGTCAGCGACGTGGGATTCCACTTCTCCGCCAGAGCGAATCGGCGCGCCTGGCCAAGAATTTCATTAAGGCGTTTTCGGCTCGACGTCTTGATGAGCATCTGATAACGATACTCGTTCTTGAGCCGCGCCAGGGAAGCGGCCGCCGGCCCCAGAATCTTCACACCCTCGGGCGCCGGATTCAGCAGACGGCCCAGCGCCGCGCTTCGCCCCAATGCCTCCTCTTCGCGAGTGCCGCGCACGATCACGTTGGCCAGAGCGCCGAAGGGAGGATAGTGCATCAGGCGTCGGAACTCGATCTCTTTCGCGTAAAACTTCTCGTAATCCTGCTCCGCCGCATAGCGGATCGCGTAGTGATCCGGATTGATCGTCTGCATCAGCACGATCCCAGGTGCGGTCCCTCGGCCCGCACGGCCGGCCGCCTGCGTCAGTAGTTGAAACGTGCGTTCGGCGGAACGAAAGTCGGGCAGGCCCAGCCCAGTGTCCGCGCTGACGATGCCCACCAGCGTGACGTTCGCAATATCGTGACCCTTGGCGATCATCTGCGTGCCGACTAAAATATCAAACTCGCCCGCTCGAAACTTGGCTAATATGGCTTCGTAATCGCGTTTCCCGCCCGTGGTATCGCGATCGATGCGTGCGATGCGTGCTCGTGGAAACGCTCCGTGCAGCTCATCCTCCACGCGCTCGGAGCCCAGGCCGACGAACTGAATATGATCGCTATCGCACTTGGGGCAGCGTTCCGGCACGCGCGAGGAAAAATTGCAGTAATGGCACAGCATCCGCCGGTCGCGGCGATGAAACGTCAGGGTGACGGAGCAGTTCGGACATTCCAGGCGCTCACCGCAGGCGCGGCACGTCATGAAGGTCGAAAAGCCGCGGCGGTTCAGCAACAGCATCGTCTGCTCGCCGGCTTCCAGGCGACCTGTGACGGCGGTAATTAAGGCCCGTGAAAACGTCGCCTGCTTGCGTGTCTCGAGGAATTCTTGCCGTGTATCGATCACTTCGACTTTGGGCATCGGCCGGCTCTCCACGCGCTCCGGTAATTCGAGCCGCTCATACTTTCCTCGCTCGGCGTTGTAACGGCTTTCGAGACTCGGGGTCGCGGAGCCGAGAATCACAACCGCGCTCGCGTCGCGCGCCCTGACGATTGCCACGTCGCGGCCGTGATAACGCGGCGATTCCTGTTGCTTGTAACTTTGATCGTGCTCCTCGTCGACGATAATCAAACCGAGATTCTGCACCGGCGCGAACACTCCGGAGCGCGTCGCGACGACTACTCTTGCCTCGCCCGACCGGATGCGTCTCCACTCCTGCGCGCGCTCGGAATCGTGAAACGCGGAGTGTAGAATGGCGACGTTCGCTCCGAATCGATGATGAAACTGCCCCGCCACGGCAGGCGTCAGCCCGATCTCGGGCACAAGCATCAACGCACTGCGGCCCAGCGCGAGAGCCGCGTCGATGGCCTTGAGATAAACTTCGGTCTTGCCGGAACCGGTGACGCCCTGCAACAGGAACGTCTGGAATTGTTTCGCGTCGAGCGCCGCTGCAATGCGATCAAACGCCGCCTGCTGATGCGGATTGAGCGCATGCGGGGCGCGAAAAGGAAACTGCGATGTGGCGACCGCCTCGAGCGTCAGCCTCACCAGGTCTCGGCGCGCCAGCGCCCGCGCCGCCGTGCTCGCCTTACCGACCGACTGCTCCAACTCGGCGACGTTGTGACTACCCGGGTGCAGCTCGAGATACGAAAGCAGCTCGCGCTCAGGCTTCGGAAGTTTTTCCACTGCTGGCCGCTTGATAAACTCAGCCCGCAGCCGCGCCGCGGACGCTCGCAAAGGATCGCGCTCCGCCGCAACGTCCTCTACTTCGACGAATCCTTTCTTTTCGAGCGATCGCAGCACGACAGCGGCTTTTTTTACTTTCTGCGTCAGATACGACGCGGACATCGCGCGCGCATCCAGCAGTCGGAGGATCTCCCTCGCGGGATCCGCCGCTTCCGTCTCGTTCAAGTGAAGCTGCCTTGCTGCGTCACGCCCCGATTTCGTCAGTGAAAAAATCTTGCCTCTGCGAAGATCCCCGGCAAGCGGCGTCATTGCGCGCAACACTTCACCGAGCGGAGCACAATAGTACGACGAAATCCAATTGCCGAGCGTAAGCAGCTCCTCGTCGAGCACGGGTTCTTCGTCCAGCAGCCGCAACAGCTCGCGCGGCGGCGATATAGGGCGCTCGCGATGAGTACGCAGCACCACTCCGGCGAGCTTCCGCGTCCCGAAAGGCGCAAGCACGCGCGAGCCCGTCCGCACACGATGCCGCAGCGTCTCCGGCAGCAAATAGGTGAACACCTGATCGAGCGGCACAGGCAGGCTTACGTCGCAATAAACCGGATGTAATTCCATCCGCTGCTTTACGGCTGGAACAGCGCGAACACCGCGCCCTGCGGGTCCGCCAGCACGGCGATGCGCAGCGATTTATCGACATTCATCGGCGGCACGATCACGGTTGCTCCGCCGCCGCTCGCATTTGCGGTCGACGCATCCGCATCGGCAACCTGGAAATATGGCAGCCAGTGCGCCGGAACGCCCGGTTTGCGCATCATATCCGGTTGGATACCAGCGATGCCCTGCTCACCCGACATAATGTGAAGATACGTCGATTCGTCCTTATCCTTCCCTGGTATAATTTTCCATCCGAACAATCCTTCGTAGAATTGTTTCGCACGGAGCCGGTCGTTGGTGGTCAAATCCGCCCAGCAATAAGAATTGTTCTCGCCCATCACGCCGATTCCCTGGGTCTGCTTCGGTTGCCAGAGACAAAACGCAGCGCCCGTGGGATCGATGATCGCCGCCATCCGTCCGTTCGTGTAGACATCGAAAACTCCCGCCGGAAGTTTCCCGCCCAGTTCGACGGCGCGCGCGGCAGTCGCATCCGCGTTCTCTACCGCGACGTAGAGATTCCAGTGCGGCGGCACGCCCTGTGACCGCTCGGCCTCCCGCATCGTGTATCCAGCCGCGGCATCGCGTCCGTCCAGTTTGAACATCGTGTAGAAGTCGCCCGGCCCCATCGGATAGTCGACAAAAGACCACCCAAACACTGAACCGTAGAAATGTTTGGCTGCATCCTGATCTGTCGTTGCCAGCTCCACCCAGCAGAACGTCCCCGGTGCATGCTTATCGATTTGCGGCATGCAGTGATTATACAAATGGAACTGGGATCTATGCACCGGCCTGGCGTTGTTTCATCCGCAAAACGCCGGCCTTCTGTTCCGCCTTGAGCCGATACATACGCTGATCGGCCACCGCGAGCAGCTCATCGGACGTCGTCCCGTCAGCGGGAAAGAACGCCGCGCCGAAGCTGGCATCCAGAACGTCCTCCTTGCACAAAGCCTTTCCAGTGGTGCGAACCGTTTCGCGGAATTGAGTAATTCGCGCCGCAATCTCGCCGGGTCCGATTCCATCCAACAGCAATACGAACTCATCTCCGCCCAGGCGGGCGACAAAATCCTCCGCGCGGCAGGATTTCCGTAACCGCTCCGCCACGCCCTCCAGTAAGCGATTGCCCATGAGATGGCCGAACCGGTCGTTCACATTTTTGAATCCATCCAGATCGCAGACGACCACCGCTCCCGGTGATCGGTTTCCATTCAATCGATCGGCGAGCGCGGCTGCGTTCGGCAATCCGGTCATCGCGTCGGTCACCGCTTGGTCCGCCGCGCGCTGGAATCGCAGCCCATTGGCGATCGCTCCCGAAAGTTTCGGCGCGATCGTCGACACGATGCGCGTATCCTCGGTCGTGAACCGCGCATCTTGAGCGCGATAGAGCGTCAGTGCGCCAACAAGACCGGCGTCGGCGAGAGGCACCGACAGCGCGTGACGAACCGTCGTCGTCGAAGGTGCGGTTCCAAGGTGCGCCAGTTCCCAGGACGCGTCTCCGTTAATGATCGGCTTTTGATTTGCCGCCACCCACCCTGACAACCCCCGCCCCATGGGAATTCGTAGCGAGGAGAATATCGCCACGTGGTCGCCTCCGATGTATTCCGCGACCAGCCGTCCTTCGCGTTCCACCCAGACCACGAATGTATCCATGGGCACCAGTTGCCGCAACGCCGGCTTGAGCGTGGCAAACGTCTCTTTCAGGTCCAGCGAGCCGCTGATCCTGCGCGTCAGATCGAACAACGCATTTGCCTCGCGCTGTGCCGAAAAAATCGAATCGACGAAGCTTTGATCCGGCGTCGACACCACCAGCTTCTCCCACTGCCTCTGCTTCTTGCGAAGCACCGCAATCACGCGCGGGTCGTAAGCGCCGCCACTCTCTGCGGCGACCCGTTCCAGCGCTTCCCTCACGTCGATTGCCTCTCTGTGCCTGCGCGGCGACGCATATGCATCCAGAGCGTCCACAGCGGAGAGAATGCGCGCGCCGATCGGTATCTGCGTCCCCTTCAAGCCGTTTGGATAGCCAGTTCCGTCCCATCGTTCGTGATGCGCCAGTACGATCGGCGCGACCGGATATGGAAATTTCACCTGCTCCAGAATTTCCGCCGCCACTCCCGGGTGAATTTTCACCTTCTCAAACTCCTCCGGCGTCAGGGGACCAGGTTTGAGGATGATATGCTCCGGCACCGCTAACTCCCCGATGTCGTAAAGCAGGGAAGCGGCGCGCAGCGCCTCGATCTCGTGCGGCTCCAGACCGAGTTCCTTCGCCATTTCCATCGCATAGATCTGCACCCGGCGCGAGTGGCCGGTTACCGGCTGATCTTTCGCTTCGATCGCCATTGCCAGCGCTTCGATCGTACGCAGATTGAGGGACGCCGCCAACTTCCACTGCTTCTGCTGTTGCTCGAGGCGCCGCTCGTATAAACGATAGGACCACCAGGTCAGGTACAGCAGCGGCGCAAGTACTACCGAAATGGGAAATAGCGCCGCGATCCCCGCCGCCACCGGATAGTATGGAAACGACCATAGGTTTGAACGATTCCAGCGCAGCGCGCGCAGGGCGATGAAGCAGACGCCGGAGGCCATCATCAACCGCAGCGGTTCCGCAATTCGCGCCGCCGCCGCTCCGTGATAAAAAGATTGCGTCGCCAGGATCGCGAGTGCGCTGGAGCAGAGCGATCGCAACAACGTGCGCGGCTCCACCCGCGCCGGGTGCGTCACGGCATGGATGAACGTTGCAGATCCTGCCAATAGGAGAGTTTCCCGCCATCCCAGATGTGGCAGCGCAAGGATGATGAACACGAATCCCATCGTCGAGCCGTCCGCCAGATCCAGCCCGAACGCGAGCAACGCCAGCACCGAGTAGGCAAAATAAGAATCCCCGCTTTCTCCCGCGGAGATCCAAGCGGTCCCCACCAGGATCAGTACGATACTGATCCCAAGCCAGCTCCTGTACACCAACATTATTGATGGGAGAACAGAAGCAGGTCGTATGCCATGCGTAAACCACTGTCAGTGATAACGGACGGCGCCTTCATTGAGACAGAATGTCTCCACGCTTGCGACACTCTGTCTCTAGGCCCAACTTGTGTTTGCCGATCGCCCTTCATTTCCCGCATTGCCCGCTGTGGAAATGCGCGTGCAATGTAGTCTGCGTGGCAAATATGAAGCGAGAATCTAGATTTTGTTCCGAGGCGGATCGAGTAGAACTATCTCTCGGTCCGATCTATGCCTTTGTTCCGGCGCATGGAGGGTCCAGGGCGGGTGCGGTTGCGGAGCAGTTGAGCCGCGCCTTGTCGGAGGTCCCTGGCTTCTCTGTGTTGCTCGCTGGATTTGCCGCCCGTGAGTATTCTTTGTTGAGTCCCGCGGATTCTCCTCGTCGCCTCGACGGGCAAACCTGGGGCGCCTTCGTTTTCGATTCGCAGGGCATTGACGTTCTCGATGCGCGTGAAGTCTATCCTCTCCAGCTTCGCCGCGTGCTCGAATTCGCCCAGCGCAAATATAGAATCGTCTGCGCCGACGTTGCGGGAGCGAAGGAGGCGCACTCCCTCGAAACGGTGCGGGCCGCTGAGTGCATCTTCGTTGTCAGCGCCTCGGACCGTGCCTCGTTGGAAATGGCCCGCGAAAAAAGAGATTGGCTGCACTCGATGAATCTCAGCGATCAATGCGGCCTGCTTCTCGAACGCGTCCCCGGCGGACTCACGTCGGAACAGGCCGAAGAGATCACGGGCCTGCCGATGTGCAGCCTCACCGATCGCGTCGAGTATATAGAGCGCCTGGCAGGTTGGCTTGCCGCCGAAGAATCGTATTCCTCCGAGGGCGTCTACGCGCTCGTAAACTAAGATTCGCCCGCCACATCGAAAACCGCCTCTGGTAGGGCGGCCAATTTTGGCTGCAGCCGTCTTGCAGGCGGCTCTTCTCTTGTAAATAACTGCTCTACGAATCCCGACCCGCCGAATCCTTCCGCCCCAATTCCTCGGCGAGAATAATCGCATCGGCCAGATCCTTCATCGGACGCCGCAGCCTGCGGCTCTCATTGCGCATCCGCAGGTACGCTTCCTCTTCCGTCAGATTCTGCCTGCGCTGCAGGATGCCTTTCGCGCGCTCCACCGCCTTTCGCGTTTCGAGCTGCCGCTTCATTTCCGCTGTCTCTTCGGAAAGCCGCGCATTTTCCTCTTCGAGAAGGCTCTTCGCGATGGCGCTGCCCATCTGCTCCCCGATGAACGAAATTGTCGCGACCTCGTCCGCCGCGTGCGCGTGCGGCTCGCGATGGTGAACGTTGATCACGCCGATGGCCTTGCCCTTATTCACCAGCGGCACGGAAAGAAATGCTTCGTAGGTGTCCTCAATCAGCGCCGGGAAAATCTTGAATCGCGGATCGGCTGCCGCGTTGGTCGCCAGCGCGACGCAGGATTGATGTTCGGCTACCCATCCCGTCACGCCTTCACCCATCTTCATGCGCAAGGTTCCCAAGTCATGCGCGTGCGGCACCTGCGAGGCGCGCAGCACGAACTCACCCGTTCCCGACTCCACCAGGTATACCAGGCAGGCGTCGCATCCGGAAACTTGTGCGGTCAATCCAACGATTTCCCCGAGCATCTCGTCCAAAGACAGTTCTGAGCTGACGATCCGGCTCACTCTGTGCAATACCGAGGCATCGGAGCTTTGCGGTTCCATAATCTCAGTGGCGATCATAGAGGCTAGAGTAAGCCCTCAATCGCCCCCCGGTCCAATCAAAACTTTCTATGAGCTTGATGCCTGCCCACCGTCAATAGCTTACAGGCTTCAGGCCAGTATAATGGAACCGCGACCATCGGGAGCGGTCAGCGCCCGAGCCCGGTCAAGCTCCTGCCCATGAGTATAATCAAGTCAGTATGCGAAACGAATGGCTAGCGCGGCGCTCCGGCGACCGCATCTGTACACAGATGTATTACGCCCGTCAGGGCCTTATTACCGAGGAGATGGAGTACGTAGCCAAGCGTGAGCGCCTTACTCCCGAGTTCGTTCGCGACGAAGTGGCCCGCGGCCGCATGATCATTCCCGCCAACATCCACCACACCAATCTCGAGCCCATGTGCATTGGCGTGAACTCGCTCTGCAAGGTCAACGCGAATATCGGCAACTCGTCCACTACATCGAACATCGACGGTGAGGTCGAAAAACTCAACTACGCCGTCCGCTTCGGCGCGGACACCGTCATGGATCTCTCGACAGGCGGCGACATCCCTAGAATCCGCAAAGCCATCATCGACGCGAGCCCCGTCCCCATCGGTACCGTGCCCATCTACGAAGCCCTCTCCCGCGTCCGTCGCGTCGAGGATCTCAACATCAACGTGATGCTGGAAGTGATCGAGGAGCAAGCCGAGCAAGGCGTAGATTACATGACCATCCACGCCGGAGTACTAGTACAATACATTCCTCTCACCACCCGCCGCATCACCGGAATCGTCAGCCGCGGCGGAGCGATCCTAGCTGAGTGGATGGTGAAAAACCATCGCCAGAATCTCCTCTACGAGCATTTCGAAGACATCTGCAAAATCTTCCAGAAGCACGACGTGACCTTCTCGCTAGGCGACGGTCTGCGCCCCGGTTCTTTAGCCGACGCCAGCGATAGAGCCCAGTTCGCCGAACTAGAAACCCTGGGCGAGCTAACGAAAATCGCCTGGAAGTACGACGTGCAGACCATGATCGAAGGTCCCGGCCACATCCCCATGGACCAGATCAAAATGCAGGTAGAAAAAGAAGTCGCCATCTGCCAGGAAGCCCCGTTCTATACCCTTGGGCCCCTGGTCACCGACTTCGCCCCCGGCTACGATCACATTACATCGGCCATAGGAGCCGCCATGATCGGCTGGCACGGCGCATCGATGCTCTGCTACGTCACGCCGAAAGAGCACCTCGGCCTTCCTAACAAGGAAGACGTGAAGCAAGGCCTGATCGCCTACAAAATCGCCGCCCACGCCGCCGATATCGCCAGACACCGCCCCGGTGCAAGAGACCGCGACGACGAACTCTCCAGAGCCCGCTTCGCGTTCGATTGGAAGAAGCAATTCGAGCTCTCGATCGATCCAGAAACCGCGCAAGCGTATCACGATGAAACGCTCCCCGAAGAAGGTTTCAAAGACGCAGCATTCTGCTCCATGTGCGGCCCCAAATTCTGCTCGATGAACCACTCCGTAAAAACCCAAGAGTTCACCGCAGAGGATGCCGAAGCGATTCTGTCGAAAGATTTAACCCAAATCGCCAACGTAGCAGGCGACTAAGTCCTCTGTGGGGCAGGTTGCCAACCTGCGGACCGATTGCTAATCGGTCCATCCGGGCGAGAGCCCGGACGCTTACGTGCCCGCCCGTTATAAGGAGGGGACATCAGTGCTTATGTCAGCGCGCTAAACGATCCCTGGCCCAGGATCCAATCCAAATCGCCAACGCGCGGTAACCTAAAGGCGGGAGTGCAGCAAATCGGGAACCATTTGAGGTGGTAAGATGAGGCCCACATCGCCAATGACCGCCCTTGAAGCACGCTTCGAGCAACTACAAAGCCTAGCTGAAATCCAAGCTCTCGTTGGTGAAACTGAAGACCTCCATCTTGACGCCAAAGAGTGGCCAAGCCGCGATGACGAGGCACAACGCGTTTTGGCAAAAGCGCTATCCGGATTTTCGAACGCCGATGGCGGCATCCTCGTCATTGGAGTTGAAGCAAGATCGGCAAGTAAAGGCGATCCCGATATTATTCATGCCTTGAAGCCAGTAGCCGACGCCATCGGAGTGAAATCTAGGATTGAAAATCTTATTGGGAATCTTATAGAGCCTCCCCTGCCTGGTATCCGCGTTGCTGCAGTGCCCGATGTGGCAGATCAACGCTCAGGATTCGTATTGGTTTACATTCCACCAACCGATGGCCTTCCGGTTCGTTCCCGAAAGCACCGGGACTTCTTTATGCGGGTAAGCGCCGGCACATTCCCGATGGAGTATTTTCAACTCGCCGGTATGTTTGGGCAGCGACAACGTCCAGTTCTTTCGCTTTGGACGCAAATGGGCAGGACTAAGGCCGACGTGGGCGCATCGTATTGGGAAAGAGAGTTTCTTGTGGGCATTGTGAACTCTGGGCGCGGAATCGCGAAGTTCCCTAGTCTTCGGTTTCCCCAGGTGCCGGGTATCAATTTGGCAGATTATGGGCTTGATGGAGCTTCTCATTGGGGACTTCCGAAGCGTGCCACAAGCCAAGGCTCGATTTTATTCGGCGGCGGCGCTGGCGACGTAATTTATCCGGGCACCCATCTCGAAGTTGCCAAGCTGACCCAGCGCTCTCAGGTGTCAGAATGGCAGCGTGTCGGAGCAGCATCCCCGGTTCAATACTTTCCAGAATTTCAGTTTGTAGCCGGATTAGCGGCGGATGGTGTGCCATACGAGACTTTCTCATTTACGCTGGAGCGGGATGACTCGTTGGGGATGGTTTAATCGTTAAGGGGAGAACTGGGGACCACGTGCCTCACCTCAGCCCATCCGTTACACTAACTCTATGACGGAGACCCAACTCATCACGGTAGCGCTGACCACGGTCCCCACGATGATTGTCATCCTCATCGGCATCCTGATCAACAACGCCCGCTTGACCGATGTCAAGGAAGCTCTTCGCGCCGAAATGGACAAGAACCAAAGCGAGATGCTCCACCGCGTAGGCGATCTCGACACCCGTCTAACCCGCATCGAGAACGGTCTGGGAATGAACCGCGGCTAAATCGCAAACTCAATCTCCCGCCGATTCCTAAACTAAAATCCGACCAACTCCCCGATTTTCAACCACCTCCCACTTCCGCCCGCTCCCTCCCGATCCTCCCGATGGTATACCAAGCCAGAAGGACTCATATGTCAGAACTCTTAACAAAAGACCGCACCGAAATTAACCGAGCAAACGCGCAACACTCTACCGGCCCCAAAACAGACGCCGGCAAACAACGATCTTCCCTAAACGCCCTCCGCCACGGCCTAACCGGCCAACTCGTGGTCATGCCCACCGAGGACTTGCACGCCTACCAGCGCCACCTCGCCTCCTTCACCGACGAGTATCATCCCAAGGAGGCAACCGAAGCCCATCTCGTGCAAGCCCTGGCCGACGCCTCCTGGCGCCTCAACCGCGTCGCGATTTTAGAGGCGAATCTCCTCACCCTCGCCGCCGCCCATCAACCCAACCCTCTCAACGACGCCCCCGGCGAGGTGCAGGACGCCATGGCCATCGTCGCGTCTCTAGAAAGCCAGTCGAAAGCCCTGGCCAACCTGAGCCTCCACAGCCAGCGCCTCTCCCGTCAATTTGAAAACACCGTCGCTCAGCTCCGCGAGCTCCAGAAAACCCGGCTGGCCCATGAAGATAGCGAACTCGAGAACCTCCTCGACATCATGGAAATGTACGAAGAGAAAGGAGAAACCTACGACCCATCCGAAGATGGCTTCGTTTTTTCACAAGCTCAAATCAAGCAGGCCATCCTCGCCCGCAATCGCGAACGCCGGTTAGAAGAAGCCTACGAAAGCAGCGCCGGGTGATCGATAAACCAGCCTGTCTGAGAATGTAAAATGAGGACGTGAAATTCAGCACCATCTTCCTCACCATTCTTGCGTCTATTCCACTCGCGGCGCAGGACCCTCCCTCGCCCCTCGTCTATATTTATCGGGAACAAATCAAGCCCGGCAAAATCGCGAGATACGTGCAGATTGAGGAAGCCGCGGCAACCTTCTGCGCTAAGGCTAAGTGCCCCAATCCCTATCTCGCCATCAGCTCGTTCACCGGACCCAACGAAGCGTGGTGGATCAACGGCTTCGATACCCCGGACACCATGGAAAAAGTCATGCACGACTACGCCGCCAATCAGGAAATCACGCAGGAACTGAATTCCGTCGCCGAGCAAAAAGCCGACCTCGCATTTCCCGCCTCGATTCTCCTCGCCCGATTCCGACCCGACATGAGTTTCTACACAACGCCCATCCCTCCGCGATACTTCTCGATTTCGATAGTTCGCGTTCTCCCCGGTCATGTCGCAGCCTTCGCTAATGCGCGAATACGCTCCAAAGCCGCACTGGAGCGCGCCGGCAGGCCGCAATGGGTTTATCAAGTAACATCCGGGACCGACGACGTCACCTTCCTCATCATGACTCCTGCTCGCACCATGCAGGAAATTCAGACCACGCCCGACGACGCTAGCGACGCTATCGTAAGTTCCGAAACTCGCCTCTACGCCGTGAGTCCTTCGATGAGCATGCCCGCACAAAGCTGGATCGATGCCGACCCCGAGTTCTGGAAGCGACCGTAGTAAACTAACCTCTTATGCTCACCCGCCGGCATTTCCTCGCCGCCTCCACCGCTGCCTTCGCCGCGAACTTGTTTGGCGCGCCGAAGGATTCGAAAACTCCTCCGCCCGAATTGGAAAAACTAGGTGCGGTCGCCCTGCGCGAAGCCAAAAAATACAAAGCCACGTATTGCGATATCCGGATCGTCCGCCTGCGCGATCAGCGCATCGGTCTCCGCGTGCAATCGGAGCGCGGCACCGGACGCGTCATCTCGGTCCCCAACGTAGGCGAGGACGCGACTTTCGGATTCGGCGTTCGCGTCATCGTCAACGGCGCGTGGGGATTCGCCGCCTCGCCGGTCGTGACCCCCGAAGAAATCGCGCGCATCACCGGCGAAGCCGTCATCGTCGCGAAAGCTAACGCGAGCATCCAGCCGAAACCCGTGCAACTCGCCCGCGTAAAAGCGTATCGCGACGTTTGGGTAACGCCTCATGAAAAAGATCCGTTCACCGTTTCGATGCAGGAAAAAATCGATCTCCTCCAGCGCGTCTGCAACGAGATCAAGAAAAATCAAAAGGTCCAGAGCGGCAACGCGAATATCAATTTCCGCACCGAAGACAAGTATTTCGCGTCGTCCGAAAACTCCTCCATCCAGCAGTTGATCATTCAGATTTACGGCTCGGCTTCGGCCACGGCAGTCGATCGCGACGCCGGTACGTCGGCCACGCGCAACTATACCCCCACGCAAGCTTCCGCCGGTTGGGAATACGTGCCGGAGATGAACCTCGAAGAAAACGCCACCCGCCTGCGTGAAGAAGTCATCGAGCATCTCAACGCCCCCGCCGTGAAGCCCGGCAAAAAAGATTTGCTCCTCATGCCGAACCATCTGATGCTCACGATTCACGAAAGCGTCGCGCATCCCACCGAGCTCGATCGCGCGCTCGGCTACGAAGCGAATTACGCCGGCACCAGCTACATCACGCCCGATAAAATCGGCAAGCGCATCGCCAGCGAACATTGCACCTTCATCGGCGACCGCACGCAAGCGCGTGGTTTGGGCACCTGCGGCTACGACGACGATGGCGTCAAAACCAGCGAATTCACCATCATCGACAAGGGCATTTTCCGCAACTACCAAACCACGCGCGAGCAGGCGATCCTGGTCGGCGATAAAGAATCGCACGGCTGCTGCCAAGCCGATTCGTGGGCGACGGTCCCGTTCCAGCGCATGCCGAACGTGTGGCTCAAAGCGGGTCCCAAGGAAACCACGATGGAGGATCTCATCGCGGGTATCGACGATGGCGTGTTGATCGACGGCCGCGGCAGTTACTCCATCGATCAGCAGCGCTACAATTTCCAATTCGGTGGCGACGCGTTCTGGGAAATCAAGGGCGGCAAACGGCGCGGCATGATTTCGCGCGTTTCATATCAGGCCCGGACTCCTGATTTCTGGCAAGCCTGTGACGGCACTGCAGGACCCGCGTATTGGCGCCAATTCGGCACCACCGGCGACGCGAAAGGCGAGCCGACGCAAATCAATTCCATCAGCCACGGCTGCTCCCCGACGCGCTTCCGCAATATCGACGTCATTCTCACGGACTAATATGCTGACTCAGGACGAAGCACAGAAAATCGCAAAAAAAGTTCTCGGCATGTCGACATTCCCCGAATGCCAGGTGACCATCACCTCGCAGGAGCAGGCGTATACGCGATTCGCCAACAACGGCATCACCACCGCGTCGTTCGCGTTGCGGCATAACCTGTCGATCGTCACCACGCGCGACGCCCGCACGGGTTCGTACTCGACCAACGACCTCGACGACGACTCCCTGCGTGCGGCAGTTAAGAAAGCCGAAGAACTCGCCGCCTTGACGCCGCAAAACTCCGAGCGCCTCAGCCCCGTCGGTCCCCAGCAATTTCCCAAAACATTCGACTACGATGAGCAAACCGCCACCGCGCGATCGCCCGAAATGATCCCGCATGTCAAAACGATAATCGACGCCGCGACCAAGCAGAAGCTAGTCGCCGCAGGACTGGTCGAGCGCTCCCATCGTATAACCGCCATCGCCAACAACGCCGGGCTGTTCGGATTCCACAACTCCAGCGACTCGCAGCTGACGACGACGATCCGCATGGCCGATGGATCGAGCTCCGGATGGGCCGGGCAGCCGTCGATGAAGCTTTCCGAAATCGACAGCGCGCATCTCGCCGCCGGAGCCATCGAAAAATGCAGGCGATGGAAAAACCCGCAGAAGCTAGCCCCCGGCAACTTCACCGTTGTTCTCGAACCCACGGCCACCGGAGATTTGGTGCGCCTAATGACCGGTGCATTCTCGGCGCGCTCCACCGAAGAAGGCCGAACATTTTTGTCAAAGCGCGGCGGCGGCACGCTACTCGGCGAAAAAGTGTTTCCCGAATTCGTAACCTTGCGCAGCGATCCGTTCGATCCGCGCCAGCCCTCGTCGCCATGGACCGGCGACTGGCTGCCCACCAGCGCGCTCAAGTACATCGATAAAGGCGTGATCGCGAATCTCGGTTACGATCGCTATTGGGCCGAAAAAACCGGCAAAAAACCCAACGGCGGAGGAGGCGGCGGTGGTCGCGGCGGTGGTGGTGGATTCGGCGGCGGAGCAGGCAGCCTCATTATGGAGGGCACCGACGCGCCGCTAGAAAAGCTGATCGCCTCAGTAGAGCGCGGTCTTCTAGTCACCCACTTCTGGTATATCCGAGGAGTGAATCAGCAGACGCTGCAAAACACTGGCCTCACGCGCGACGGCCTGTTCCTGATCGAGAACGGAAAAATCACGACGCCGATCATGAATTTCCGCTTCAACGAAAGCCCCGTGCGATTGTTGAAGAACACAAAAATGGTAGGCCAAACCGCCCGAGTGCGGGGCCTGGAAGGCGGCATGATGGTCGCCCCGGCAATCGTAGCGTCAGATTTTCCTCTGACCTCGCTTTCCGATGCAATCTGACACCGCTCCCTTTGGTCACGGCTCGGAATCGACGCTATCTGTTATCGGATGCTC
Organism: Bryobacterales bacterium; assembly: GCA_003170295.1. Classification (GTDB taxonomy): domain Bacteria; phylum Acidobacteriota; class Terriglobia; order Bryobacterales; family Bryobacteraceae; genus Palsa-187. Next base: position 27,448 of record PNAJ01000134.1, read on the forward strand.
TACCGAGCCGCGACCACAGGGAGCGGAGTGCTGCGTTTACTGCTTCGCGACCAGCCCAATCGTCTTCACAATAAGCGCTAGCTCCCTCTTGTCCTGATCCGTCGGCCCCAACCTCTTGTCCGTCGAAAACTCCACGGTGACGACATCCAACCCCAACGCCGAAGCAGGCACGTCGTGCGAATAAGTAAAATCACCAGCCTGCGAAAATGTTTCGGGAGCCACCGCAGTCCCGTTCACCGTCGCGCTGACCGTCACCGGACCCAATTTCGCAATCGCGTCATGCAGCGTGAAGGTTAGTTCCAGCCTAGCGCCGTTCTGCGCCGCGCCCTCCGGAGGCCGCAGCACTACCGAGAATCTCGATGTGCTCCAGCGCCAGGCGTCCGCCTCAACGCTCGAAAACCCGCGCACCAGTTGCGCCGAATCCGCCGGGTCCGCTACGTTGACGACGCTCGCCATGCCATCCTCTCTCGCTTTCACTTTCTTCTTGCGACGGCATCCGGAACCAAACGCCACAAACGCCAGCAGCACGAACGCTGCCATCAGTCTCCGCACTTTTCCACCTCGATTAAGCAACTATAAAAGGTCGGACCACCACCCATGTCCGCCAACCGCTCCGACGTCAGCGCGTTCACGCTGCGTCCGTCTTGCGATCTCTTGGCCCATCGTACCGCGGGCGCGCGCACCACTCCGCGACCAACCACTCCATCCACTTCCGCTGTCAACACTAAACTGCCTCGCTCGTTAAACGCGCGCACCAGGTCGCCCGTGCGGATCCCGCGCGGCTCGGCGTCTTCTGTCGCGATGTGCAACACCGAAGTCTGTTTATCCACTGAATCGCGATTCCCAAACGTCGAGTTCATGCTGTCATCGTTCTTCGACGAAACCAGCTCTAGCGGAAATCTCGTTCTCAGCGCCACGTCTCCAAACCGTGATTCCACCGGAGGCACGTAATCTGGCACGTCAAGTTCGCACTTGCCCGACGCCGTCCCGAAATCCCCCTCCGCAAACGGAAGAAACGGAGTTGGCACATTCAAGCGCACCGAGCGCTCGCGATCCAGCCTCTCAAGCGTGATGCCTTGCAGGAAAGGATGACCCGAGTTGAGCAGCGCACGAATCATGTCATCCTCCGAATCTTTAAAGCACTGGTCTTCAAGACCCATCCGACCCGCCAACTCGCGAAACACATCTACATTCGATTTTGCCTCACCCGGCGCGGTGATTGCGGGCCTTGCAAGCTGCAAATGATAGTGCCCGTAGGCGAGATATATATCTGTGTGTTCGAGAAACGTCGTCGAAGGCAGCAAGATATCGGCGTAATCGGCCGTGTCCGTCTGAAACTGCTCCAGCACCACGGTAAACAGATCCTCGCGCCGAAAACCTTTTAGCACTCGATTCTGATCCGGCGCAATCGCCGCGGGATTCGAGTTATAAACAACGATCGCCTTCACCGGCGGCTCGTCGAGCGTTGTCAGCGCCGACGCCAGCTCGCTCATATTCACAGTGCGCGCCTTGGGTCCCAGCTCCGGCATCTCCAGCGCCTTGCGATTGAACTGAAACGCCTGCGATGTGGAAAGCTGCAGCCCTCCGCCGACCTCTTTCCAGGACCCGGTCAGCGCCGGGAGCGCCGCAATCGCGCGCACCGCCGCGCCTCCGCGTTCGCTCCGCTGCAAGCCGTAATTCGCGCGAATCACGGCCGGCCGGACCGTTGCGTAGTCCCGCGCCAGTTGAACGATGTCTTCCTTCGCGATCCCCGTTAGCGCCGCCACGCGTTCCGGATCGTAGGCGCGAGCGCGCTTCGCCAGCGCATCAAACCCATTCGTGAACTTCTCCAAGAAATCGCCGTCGTGCAATTTCTCGCCGATGATGACGTGCATCAGGCCCAGCGCGAGTGCCAGATCGCTTCCTGGATTGACTCGCAAATGCCTGTCCGCCAGCGCCGCCGTGCGCGTCCGCACCGGATCGATCGCAATCAACTTCGCGCCGTTGCGTTTCGCCTCTACAATGAACGGCCATAGATGAACGTTGGTGCCGTGAATATTCGCGCCCCACGCGATGATGAATTTCGCTCGCGAAAATTGTTCCGGCTCCGTGCCGTAACGGAAACCGAGAGTTGCGGTCAGGCCCGCGCCGCCGGTCGAAGAGCAGATGGTGCGATCGAGGCGCGATGCGCCCAGCCGATGGAAAAACCGCCGGTCCATTCCGCTGCCGTTCAGCAAACCCATCGTGCCCGCGTAGCTATAAGGCAGAATCGATTCCGGCCCAAACTCGTCCGCGAGCGCGCCCAGCTTCTTCGCGATGGTATCGAGGGCTTCGTCCCAACCGATTCGCTCGAACCGCCCCTCGCCCTTTTTGCCGGTGCGTTTCCGCGGATAGAGCAGCCTCTGCGGAGAATACTCGCGTTCAAGGTATTGCGCGACTTTGCCGCACAAAAATCCTCGCGTCACCGGATGATCGGGATTGCCGCGCAACTTGGTCAACGTGCCATCCTCCACGTTCACCAGCATCGAACAAGCGTCCGGACAATCGAGCGCGCAGACAGTGTGTCGTACCTGCATGAATCAAGAATAACAAGGAGCTCCACGTCTGTCCGCATGCTGACGCATGGCGGTTCGGTGTCAAAGGTCGATCGCTCGCCCACCGAACCGCCATGCGTAAGCATGCGGACAAGCCTGCTATTTTAGTTGAGCATGCAAACGAAACAACTTGGCACCAGCGATCTCAAAATTACCCCGCTCGGCATCGGCGCATGGGCGATGGGCGGCGCCGGATGGGCTTTTTCCTGGGGACCGCAGGACGATAACGATTCCATCGCCGCGATTCGCGCGGGTCTTGACGCCGGCCTCAATTGGATCGACACCGCGCCCGTCTACGGGCTCGGACACTCTGAGGAAGTGATCGCCCGCGCGGTCGCCGGCGTTTCTCCGAAGCCCTACGTGTTCACCAAGTGCGAGCGAACCTGGGACGCCGACGGCAACATTATTAAGAGCCTCAAAAAAGATTCGATTCAACGCGAGTGCGAGGCAAGCCTCAAGCGTCTCAACGCCGATACCATCGACCTCTATCAAATCCACTGGCCCGAGCCGGATGAGGATCTGGAGGAGGGCTGGGAAGCGCTGGTTCGCCTCAAGGAAGCGGGCAAGATTCGCAACATAGGCGTCTCAAACTGCAACGCATCGCAACTTGCGAGAATTTCAAAAATTGCCCTGCCCGCGTCGTTGCAGCCGCCGTACTCGCTGGTGTCGCCGGAGTCGGAAGAATCGGCGCTGCCTTATTGCGGCGAGCACGCGATCGGCGTAATCGTTTATTCGCCGATGCGCAACGGCCTGCTGAGCGGAACCATGACGAAGGAACGCGTCGCGTCGCTGCCTTCAGACGACGTGCGCCGCCGCATGCCTCCGTTCCAGGAGCCGAACCTGAGCCGCAATCTCGAACTGGTCGAAAAGCTCCGCGAGATCGGCGACCGTCACGGCAGAACCCCCGGCGAAGTCGCCATCGCGTGGACCCTGCGCCGTCCCGAAGTGACGGCTGCCATCGTGGGACTCCGCAACGCCAGCCAGCTAGCGGGCGTCATCGGCGCCGCCGATTTTCGACTCAGCGACGTAGAGATCAAGGAGATCGCAGATTTCCAGTTACCTTAAAGGATAACTTAGTACTTGAAATTCTCTTTTTCTTCGCCCATAATAACCTTATGGCACTTACCAAACGGCAAAAAGAGTTTCTCGACTTTCTCGCCGGATTTCTGGAAAAGCGCGGCTATAGTCCAAGCTATGAAGAAATCGCCGAGGGGCTGAGTCTGGCGTCCCTCGCCACGGTCCATAAGCACATCATGGCGCTTGAAACCAAGCACTATGTGAAGCGTGGATTCAATCAGAGCCGCTCGCTCGAAATCGCGCCGAGATACTACGAAGAGCAAAGGCAGCATCGCCAGCAGCCTGCATCGTTCGAAATTCCTTTACTGGGCCGGATCGCCGCCGGTTCGCCGGTGGAGGCGATTGCGGGCCGCGATACGTTGAATTTCTCCGACTTCACCGGCGATCCCGGCACGTATGCGTTGCAGGTTCGCGGCGAATCGATGATTGAGGATCACATCTGCGACGGCGATTACGTGCTGGTGGAGCACGCGACGGAAGCGCGGGATGGCGATATCGTCGTCGCGTTGGTCGACGGCAGGGAGACGACTCTGAAACGGTTCTATCTCGAAGCCGGCGATCGGGTGCGCTTGCAACCCGCGAACGCGTCGATGCCACCGATTTTCGTGGGCCGCGCGGCGGTCGCGATCCAGGGGAAAGTGCTGGCCGTTCTTCGGAAATATTGAAGGAGGGGCAGGCTGCCCCTCCTTGTTCACTCGCTACTTCGAGTGAGTGCAGTGGTGGCAGCAACCCGCCGCGCAGCACGCCGGATCGCCACAGCAATCGGCGGCAAACGCCACGGTTCCCGCGATCATCGAAAGGGCAAGCGCCCAGCTAAATAGTCTGGTCATAACAATTCTCCTTTTTCAAAAATCTAAATGTGTGTTTGGGGGAAACTGCGAAAACACTTCTAGATCCGGAGAATGCGATTCAAGATATACAAGTCGCTGCGATCTTCCGCGACCGTTGGCGACGACTCCACAATGCTTCGATTCGCGGGAGCGATTCCTGTTTCGGCCGCCATCGGCACAACGGCGACGGCAGCGATGGTTGCTACCTTTGCGGAGTCCAGCGCGTCGTAAGGGCACTTAACGCTCGTACTCGTTCGCGGGCAGCACGGATGCGGGGGAGCGACGACTTGGCACGCGGCAAGAATGCAGCCCAGCGGCATCCCCAGCAGCAGTACGACAAGCGCTGCCGAAATCGCGAACTTCATTGCAACTTCATCATACAGGTATACCGACGCGCCACAACCCAAAAGCGATAGCTTGTTTTAAATAAATCCACTCCTGCCGCCATCCATGATGAGGGACGGTGGGCCGAGGCGACCCGTAGACGCTGATTCCCTGGAATTGCAGCATTCGTTTGACGCGATAGATGTGATATCCGTCGCTCACCACGATGCAGGAGTGCAGATTCATCCGGCGCATAATTTCGGCCGCCGCCGCCGTGCTGTGCACCGTCGTTTCGCCCTCCGATTCCACGATGATCGCCTCGGAAGGAATGCCGTGGCGGCTCAAATATGCGCGGCCCACTTCGCCTTCGGTGAACCGGGGATCGCCGCCCTTGCCGCCCGTGGTGATCACGCGCGGAGCCAGTCCCTGCAAGTACAGAAACAGTGCGTGATTCAGCCGCGCCTGAAGAATCGGCGACGGCCTGCCGCTATATTCCGCCGCGCCCAGCACCATGATCACATCCGCCGGACGCGCCTCGTCCACATTAGACTGACGCCGGATGTCGTTTGCCACGGAGAAAAGTTTCACGCCCAGTCCAATTACCGTCAGCGCAAGCAGTCCCGCAGCGATTCGGATGAGGCTTTGTTTCATGAATACGCTAAGCTGACATTGTAATTGTAATGGAAGTTCTCCTGAGTGAAAAAAATCCGCTGCTCAAACAGGTGCGCCGCGCTGTAGCGAAAGGCTCGCTTACCGACGACGGATTTGCCGTCGCCGAAGGTTTCCATTTGCTGGAAGAAGCGTTGAAAAGCAGCGCGGAAATCGGAACGGTGATCGTCGCTCAATCGGTGAAAAGCGCCATCCAGTCGCATGTGAAAGGCGTGAAGGTGCGCGTGGTGACCGTGCGCGACGCCGATTTCAACGCTCTCGCATCGACGGAAACACCGCAGGGCGTCATCTCATTAGTGCGCCCGCCCGAGTGGACTCTGGATCAGGTTCTGCGCGGCCGCGCGATGGTCGCGGTGCTCGATGGCATTCAGGACCCTGGCAACGCCGGCGCCATTCTCCGCGCCGCCGAAGCGTTCGGAGCCACGGGAGCCGCATTCTTGAAAGGTTCGGTGAGCCCTTACAATCCGAAATGCATGCGAGCCTCGGCGGGCTCCGTCTTTCGACTCCCTATCGCAGTCGCGCTCGATGAATCGCTGCTGCTCGCCGCGCTTGGAAAAAAAAGAGGCGTGTTGTATGCCGCCATGCCTCGCGCCAACATTCTTGTCAGCGACGCGAATTTCAAAATCAGTTGCGCCATCGTGATCGGCAGCGAAGGCCGCGGCGTGAGCCAGCATCTGGCGGAATTTGCCACGGCGCTCCGCATTCCGACCACAGGCGTCGAATCCTTGAATGCCGCCGTCGCCGCCGGAATCTTGTTTTACGAGGCGCGACGCCAGAGGAATGCGTCATGAGCCTCTTCGATTCCGCGCCGATGGAATCTCTCGCCGATAGAAGCAAGCGTCCCCTCGCCGAGCAAATGCGCCCCGAGACCTGGGTGGGCTTCGTCGGCCAGCAGCACATCCTCGGCCCCGGCAAGCCTCTGCGCGTTCAGATCGAGCGCGACCAATTGCAATCGCTCATCTTGTGGGGACCTCCCGGCGTTGGAAAAACCACGCTCGCGCGCCTGATCGCCCGCCTGACGCGCGCCGATTTCATTCCCTTCAGCGCCGTCCTCGCCGGGATCAAGGAAATTAAAGCCGTCATGGCCGATTCTGAGCGAGCCCGAAAACTCGGCCGCCGCACCGTCGTTTTCGTCGACGAGATTCATCGCTTCAATAAAGCGCAGCAGGACGCATTTCTCCCCTACGTCGAGCGCGGCGACATCATCCTGATCGGCGCGACCACCGAAAATCCGTCGTTCGAAGTAAACTCCGCGCTGCTATCCCGCGCCAAGGTTTACGCCCTCCGTGCTCTCTCGATGGACGAGATTGTCACGCTGCTCGAAGCCGCGCTGAAGATGCTGGAACTTTCCGCGACCCGCGAATTGCTTGAGCAAATCGCGATTTACGCCAACGGCGACGCGCGAACCGCGTACAACATTCTGGAACTCGCGTCATCGGTCGCGCGCGAAGGCGTGCTCGAACAAGAAGCCGTGGAATCCGTCATTGAGCGCAAGGTATTACTCTACGACAAGTCTGGCGAGGAGCACTTCAATCTCATTTCCGCGCTCCATAAAAGCATCCGGTCGTCGGATCCCGACGCCGCGCTGTACTGGCTCGCGCGCATGCTCGAAGCGGGCGAGGATCGTCTCTACATCGCGCGCCGTCTGGTCCGCATGGCTGTCGAAGACATCGGCCTCGCCGACCCGCGAGCGCTCGAACAATCGATCGCCGCGCAGCAGGCCGCGCATTTTCTCGGCGTCCCGGAAGGGGATCAAGCACTCGCGCAAGCAGCGATCTATCTGGCCGTCGCTCCCAAATCCGACGCGGCATATCGAGCCCTGAACGCGGCGATGGAGACCATCGAAAAATCGCCCGCCGAGCCCGTCCCCATGCAGCTTCGCAACGCACCGACGCGTCACATGAAACAGTGGGGCTACGGCGCAGGCTATCAGCACGCGCACCAATTTGAGGATGCCGTCAATACGATGGAGTGCTTACCGGAATCGCTGAAGGGCACGACGTTTTATGAGCCGACGGATCGCGGAGTAGAGCAGAGGATTGCACAGAGGCTCGCGGAATTGCGGAAGAAGAAGGAGTCAGGAGACAGGAGTCAGGAGTCAGAATGAGCCGCCCAGAGGGCGGCTGCCGCCAAAGATTGGCCGCCCCACAAAACGCGTCTATGCGTTTACGTACTTGTACGCTGGTGTGCCTGGGATCGCAGTGGCGTCAATCGGCGCTTGGATCGTCAGCAAGCTTCGAAGAAAGTGGCTGCGAACAATCTTATATGCCGCGCTGCTGTCCATTGCCTTCACCCCGGTGGGAGCGTCTCACCTGGGGTGGTGGCCGGCAATTTGGTTGGTCTTCTCCGAAGGACACGGCCGGCACTTGGGCATATCCGAGCTTCTATTAGGGAGTCTCGTTGGCGTTCCGATTGTCGTGATCGCCCGGCCGTGGGTCGCAGCAGCAAAGTCCTTCCTCACGATCGAATGATTTGAAGTGTATTTCTTTGCTGCGTCGCGGAAAGCACAAACGACCCCGTTTTGGGGCTATCCAGCCGTCTCGATGATCCCGATATCGCGCTTAAGAAGGTCGTTCACGATCCGGTCGATCTCGACACCCTTCTTTTCCGCTTTGGCCGAAAGGAACGCAAGGACCTCCGGCTCCAGGTAGACGGGTATTTGGAGGGTCGCTCCGGGACGGTGGAATTTTCCTCGTCGCCTTTTTCGAAACTGTATTCGGACTTCATGAAGTTCCTTCTTCATAGTCTCTCATCTCGGACGGTGTTGCACGACGCGCTGAGACGATGCGCACCACGGCGGAGCCGGCCTCCGCTTCCTCGTACGTGTGGATCACCACCAGAGGGAGTCCTGCTCCGGACAAGCCGAGTGTTACCCATCTTCGCTCGCCCTCGCTGTGCTCCTCGTCTACAACGGTGGTCGCGAGCGGATCGAGAAACACCGACGCAGCTTGGGAAAAAGCGACGTTGTGCTTTGTCAGTTGGACAAAGCTTTTTGTGGGTCCTACTCGAACTTAAACTGAAAATCCGGCATCTACTTCCGCGCCGTCACCGTGACCTCAATATGCGCCCCGCCCGCGAGCGCCGTCACTCCGACCGTTGTCCGCGTCGGCTTCGGATCTGGAAACGTGTGTACGTACACCGCGTTCATCCGCGGAAACATGCTCATATCGGTCAAATAAACCTGCACTGAGACGGCGTCGCTGAAATCCATGCCGCCCGCTTTCAGGATTTCACCGACATGTTCCAGGCATGCGCGTACTTCTTCCTCGAAATTGTCTGGTACTTTTTGGGTCTTCGGATCTGTACCGGTTTGCCCCGAAACATAGAGCGTATCTCCTACCTGGATGCCCGCGCTGAACGGCCTCCCGGCGGGAAAGTCTTTTGGCGTCACCACTTTTTTCTTGACCCCCGCACCAAACGATAGACCGAGGGCCGCCAGCACGAGGAAGAACGGAAGTTGTCTTTTCATGGAAGAATGATAGCTCAGATAGGAAGATCGGGTGGCCCTCCGGGTACCGGTGTACCGCCTTAAAATGGGCCTCGTACGCTATTGCTGCTCCAGCCGGAAACGCGCAAACTCGAAGAGTCGCCGGGTTGCTCCGCAGGCGGCACGTCGAGGGAGAAAACGTGAATTTAAACGACATTGCGCAAGCCGATCGTCGCCATTCGGATCGCTTTCCGATTGAGCGCGAAGTGCGGTATAAGGTCTTGAATAAGCGCAGCAACGAAGAGGTCGGGGAAGGCAAAACGGTCAACATATCGAGCTCCGGAGTGCTCTTCACCGTCGACCATATTTTGTTGCCGGGGCGCCGCATGGAGCTTGCTATAAGCTGGCCGGCGCAATTGAATGACAAGTGCGCGCTCAAGCTGGTCGCGCGTGGACGAGTCGTCCGGTTCGAAGGGGGACTCGCCGCCATCGAAATCCAGCAGTACGAGTTCCGCACCCAGTCCAGCACCGCGCCCGCCGTGGCCGCGAGCGAACTGCGTCTCGCAAATTAGCTTTTAGGTTTTCATGTCCATTCCTTGTGCGCGCCGGGGCTCATCTGAGCATCGTTCCGGCGCGCGCCTCCTCCCTGCACTTGCTAACCTAGAAGTGATAAATGCAAACTCTGTACGCACGATGGATGAAGGATTGGGAAGACCGTCTCTGTTTCCGCGCGACCAATCGCGTCGTAAGGCCGTTTGACTGGGGTCTCGAATGGACCGGCGACTGGCCCACGGCTCAAAAAAATCCTCGCAATGGTCACACGCCCGCCGAGTATCTGCGCGTCCTGAATGAAGCCGTCCTACAGTCGAGCGACGAATTTTTTTCGTACGTTACGCCGGCCGATTTCGAGCTCGACGCGAAAATACTGCGCTTCACCAGTCCCATAAAAACGCCGTATCCGGAGAACAACATCGTCCATGGCCAGTGGTATCCGGCCGTCGACAAACCCGGAAAGCGGAAGGTGGCCGCGCTCGTTTTGCCGCACTGGAACGCCTCGGCCGGACAGCATGGAGCGCTGTGCGCCGGTATGGCGAAGCTCGGTATATCGGCCTTGCGCGTCAGCCTGCCGTATCACGATTACCGCATGCCCGCGGAGCTGCAGCGCGCCGATTACGCCGTCTCGTCGAATGTCGCCCGTACCATCGATGCGACCCGGCAGGCTGTGATCGATGTCCGAAGTTGCATCGATTGGCTTGAAAAAGAGGGCTATGAGAGCATCGGAATCTGCGGCACCAGCCTCGGGTCCTGCTATGCGTTTCTGGCGAGCACGCACGATCCTCGCCTGAAGGTCAATGTCTATAACCACTGCTCGACTTATTTCGCCGACGTGGTGTGGGAAGGTCTTTCGACGCAGCATATCCGGCAAAGCCTGGAATCAGCGATCACCATCGAGCAGTTGCGCGAGGCCTGGAAAGCAATCAGCCCTCCCTATTATATTGACCGCTACGCGACGCTCGGGAAAAAGACGCTGTTCATTTACGCCAAGTACGATACGACGTTTCCGGTGCGTTTTTCCGAGCAGGTGATTGAGAAGGCCCGCGAATTGGGCTTCGATCACAAAGTCGTGGTGCTGCCCTGCGGCCATTACACGATGGGTGAAACGCCGTTCAAATTCATGGACGGCTACCACATCTGCAACTTTCTGAAGAGAAACCTTTAGAAAATCCTATACCGCGATAGAATTTACCTGCCTGGGATCTTCGCTATATGGATGACGGTCCCCTTGGACTTGGAGTCTTCCTTCCAACTAATGGCGACGCCGTAGCCCGCGTCGTTGAACTTAAATGAGGCGAATTTCTCCGAGGCGCGAGGTGGGCGGCGCGTTTGAACCTCGGTTCCTTTGCTCTTGTAGAACTCGTAGACCTTTTCGTACGGATCGAAAGTGTTGTAGGCCATGTTGTCCTGACCCGCTTTTTTCATCTCCTGGTTATACTCGTCAACGGGCTTGGCGCCCGGATAAATCGGAGGCGCGGCAAAAGCGAACACATACACCGCCGCGAATAACGGGAGTAATAATGCAGCTCGTTTTAGTTTCATTTTGTTTCTCCTCTGCTAGTTCTGTCCGTTAAGAGAATAGCAGTAAGGTCCTAATTACAGAGACGGGTAGCGCCGGGCGCTATGCCAGAAGTGGAGAATTCCACGCGGCGCGATTCCAAGACCACGCGGTAATAGACATGCAACGGCGAATGCCGGAGCCGCCGGACGCCTGGGCACCCGCGCACCGGTTCGCCTAGATTGGGAAAATCCTTCAGCAGGTCAACATGATTGAGGAGGGCATTGGCAAACCGTTCACTGGTTCCCGGATGGTTCTGCCACGACCAATGCATGACCTCCTGGAGGTCTGCTAGCGCTGGTTCGGTGTAGAAACTTGGAAATCCACTGGGGAATAAGCTTCCGAACCTCTTCGTTGGAAACAAAACGTCCTCATCGGCGGCAAGGATGCCGCGCTCAATCGCTGCTAACATTTCGGCATCCACCGTGACCTCTTCGGTCGAAACCAGAGGATCGGGATGAGTGGCTTCCGCCATAACCCTACAGTAGCCCGGATCACTATTCAGCAAACGGCTAGGCGCGGCGGCGAGGCGAGCCAACCATTGCATGTCGTAGCAGGCTATTGATCCGCGTTTGATATCCGCTCCCCTGTGACTTGAGCCAGGCGATCACGTCGGCATCTAACCGGATCGTCAGCGATTGCTTCACCGGCCGGTAGAACTTGCCCCTAACCGCCTTGGTCCAATCCAATTGCTCGGGAATGTCGGAAAGATCGATATCTTCATCTTTCATGGTCCGCAAGGCCGCAATGTCCTTCGCTTGAGTTCTAGTTAGCTTCTTCATATAGTCTTCTTTCTCGGCGTGTTGCTTTCCGTGCCGAGATAACTCGGATCGAATCGTCATCCAGCGTATGTGCCACCAGCAGAACAACGAGGCCATCGATCATGCCAATCGTTTGCCATCGTTCCTCGCCGTGTACAACGCGATCCAAACGGACTAAAGCATAAGGGTCTTCAAAAACGAGGATTGCGGTCTCAAAATGGATCCGATGCTTCGCCACATTTCGCCGGTTCTTAGCCTCGTCCCAATCGAATCGCACGTAGTTACCATTCTGTAGTTACATCATACTGCATTTCAGGACGCAACGATGCAGTCAACGAATTGGAAGTACAGCTTGGGGGTGACCAAATGGATTGCGACGCTGCGGCGGGTAAACTCGACTTCCTTCGCGAAGCAAGACGCGTTTCCGAAAGAGTCGCCCTGGGATCGCGCTGTCAGTCCTGCGCAATTTTAGAACTCACCGAGCCTGACGTCGCTCGATTCACCTTGCAATGGGAGGACTTGATGGTGACGGCCTTGCTCGTTTCGATGTTCGTCGCCTCGAAGGTCCCAGAGTATGGACCGCAGAGGTCGAACTTCTTCACGCCAAGAAGGTAGCGCGAATCGGGTGACCAATCAGCATTCGACTCTCTAAGAATGCGCCGGGGCACGAGAGTCGTGGCATCCATCAAGACGGTGCGGCCCTTCTTCCAATCGATGGCAGCCAGCCACCTGCCATCGGGCGACCAAGCCCCTTCTTGAAGGTCTTCAGACAACGTCCTGATGCTGCCGTTTCTAAGGTCGATCACTTCCAGAGCTCTTTCTCGCATCGCCGCAGCCCTTTTTCCGTCGGGTGATACAGCTAGGTACTGCCAGGCTGACCGTGCGGGGAACAAGCTGCCTATTTTCGGTTTATCGTTCACCGCCAGCATCCGACTCTCCCCGCTCAGAGAATTCAGTTCGAAGATGCCACTCTCCTCAGTGCCATGTTGTTTTCGGACTCCAGAGATTATGATCTTGTCCTCGTGGGCAGGAACCGCAAGGCTGTGGACGCCGAAAACGTTCGAGCCAGGTATTAGAATCGCGCGGAGTGTTTGAAGATCCTCAGCACGCCCTCCGATGCTTTACAGTACAGCGTTTCACCATCGGGACCGTAAAAGTAAGACCCGCAGGCAAAGGGCAGCGGGATCGCAAATTGTTGCCTGTCCAGAGGGAATACTTCTAACCGCGCGTGATCACCGTAAGTGCTGTTGCCGAGAGTATAGAATGCTGCGTGGTAGTTGGTAAATGGGTCTGGTTGCTGGCCCCGCGTAATCGCCGCGCAGAAAGATAGAAAGAATCCAGGCAATAGCCGGTGGACAACTTTGTAACGAACCATCAAAACGCCTCGACCAATTTCGCGTACGTCGTCTCCAGATCCTCCGGCATCACGCGAGTCTCTCCAATCGTCGTCATGAAATTCGCGTCGCCGGGCCACCTTGGCAGCACGTGCATATGGATGTGGCCGGCGATGCCGGCTCCGGCGCTTTCGCCGATGTTTAGGCCCATGTTGAAGCCGCTGGGACTATAGACTTTGCGCAAGGCTGATTCGGCGCGCTGCGCTAAGAGCACCATTTCTTGTAGAGTGGATGGCTCCGTTTCTGAAAGGGATGGAACGTGCGCGTAGGGAGCGATCATCAGGTGGCCGCTGGTGTACGGGTACAGATTCAGCAGCACGAAATTCTTCTCTGCGCGATGCAGAATATAGTTGTTTTTATCGTCGTTTAAGGCGATTTTTGTGCAGAAAATGCACTCTTTAAGCCCCTTTTTGGACACATAACGATACCTCCAGGGGCTCCACAAGCGATCCATGACCTTTTACATCGGTGTGCCGTCGGGAGGGATCGCGTCCGGGTTGGGGCCGTTTTCGTTCACCAGGTCTTTCAATTCTTTTGACGGCTTGAAATAAGGGATGCGCTTCGCCGGGACTTCGACGCGCGCGCCCGTTTTCGGATTGCGGCCGACGCGAGGCTGGCGCTGGCGCGTGCGGAAGCTGCCGAAGCCACGAATCTCGATTTTGTCGCCGCCGCGCAGCGACTTCACGACGCTATCGAAAATCGCCTCGACAATCACTTCCGAATCCTTGCGCGTCATTTCTACAACGCGCGACACTTCTTCAATCAATTCCGCCTTGGTCATTTAATTGCCTTCCCCTTTTCCGCGAATATTCATGGCTTCCTCGATGGTCATGGTCGCTGCCGCGGCCTGCCGCTGATAATCTTCAAGGCGCGTGCGCTCCTCGTCTTCGGCTACCGCTCGAAGGCTCAATCCGATTTTTTTGTCCGATTCGTTCATTTTGATAATTTTAAAATCGTACTCGTCGCCGATGGGCAGGACGTTGTCGCCCGCACCCGCACGCTCCGGCATCGCCGGGATTTCCGATTTGTGGCACAACGCTTCGACTCCCGGCGCCAACTCCACGAACATTCCGAATGCCGCGGAGCGGCACACCCGGCCACGCACCAGATCGCCCACTTCATGGGACCTGAAGAAACTCTCCCAGGAATCCGGTTGCAACTGTTTGACGCCGAGCGAGAGACGCCGGTTCGGCGCGTCGATGCTCAGGATCACCGCTTGCATCATTTGCCCCTTCTTCAGCAGCTCCGATGGGTGTTTTATATGCTTTACCCATGATAAATCGGAGACGTGGACCAATCCATCCACGCCATCTTCAATTTCGAGAAACGCGCCGAAATCGGTGAGCTTGCGGACGCGTCCTTCCACCACCGATCCGATGGAATAACGGGTGCCCACGGTGGTCCAGGGGTCCGCCTCCAACTGTTTGATGCCCAGCGAAACGCGGCGATCGCGAACCTTCACTTCGAGCACTACGGCTTCCACCTGATCGCCGGCCTTGACCAGTTTGCTCGGATGCTTCATCCGGCGGCTCCAGGTCATTTCAGAGATGTGGATCAGCCCCTCGACGCCGGGCTCAATCTCGATAAACGCGCCGTAATCGGTCACGCTCATCACGCGGCCGACGATGCGGCTGCCAGCGGGACAACGCTCGGGCAGCGTCTCCCAAGGGTCAGGAGATAACTGTCGGATGCCAAGCGAGATGCGTTCTTTTTCACGATCAAACTTCAGGATCTTGACAGTAATCTCATCGCCAACGTGCACCACTTCCGATGGGTGGTTGACGCGGCCGTGCGACATATCGCTTACGTGCAGCAAGCCATCGATGCCGCCCAGGTCGACGAACGCTCCATATTCGGTGAGGTTTTTCACGGTTCCGGTGACCACCGCGCCCTCGGCCAGAATCTGAATCGCGGTGCTCTTGCGCGCCTTGATCTCCTCTTCAATGGCGCTCTTCCGCGACACGACGACATTGCCGCGGCGGCGGTTGATCTTAAGGACCTTGACCGGAATATCCTGATTGAGAAACTGGTCGAGATCGTGAATCGGCCGCAAATCGATCTGCGAGCCGGGCATGAAGGCGGCGACGCCGACATCCACCATCAGGCCGCCCTTGGTGCGCTCGGTCACGCGTCCGGAAATCAGCAAGTTGTCGCGCATGGCGCGCTCCAGATTGTCCCAAATGCGCAGCCTGCTTGCTTTTGAGAACGACAGGAGCACGTAACCATCGGGCTGCGGACCGGAGCGGTCGATCATCACGTCGATGGGATCGCCGGGCGCGAACGGCACCGTGCCATCGGGCTGAAGAACCTGCTCGGCCGGCACCAGGCCTTCGAGCTTGTATCCGAAATCGACGATGATTTCCTGGGGAGTGACCTTTACGACGCGGCCTTGCAACAACTCCCCTTCAGAGGGAGGCGCGAGGTGACTGTAGTCCTCGATGAGGTGTTCGTAGTCTTCCTCGGAGGGGAAGTCTACGTCCATCGCTCGCTCATCCGCGCTGCTGGCCATGGCCCAGGACTCCGACAAACCGTTGATACGTCAGTACTTCAGAACTATACCGGACCTAGGAGGGCTTGTCAACTTGAGTAAAAGAGGGTCAGATGCAAATACCGATCCGGTATTTCATTCTACACCTTCAATGACCCCGAAAAGCCCATGAAGATGTTACCCTTAGCATCCGGAGACAATGGCGAAGAACCCATCCACGGCCGTTCGGGTAATCCCGGTTGAGTTGATCGAGCGCAAGATCTACCTCATCCGGGGTCACAAAGTCATGCTCGACAGCGATCTGGCGAAGTTGTATCAGGTGCCTACCAAGGTCCTCAACCAGGCCGTAAGGCGTAACCTTAGCCGTTTCCCCGATGATTTCATGTTTCAACTGCGCAAGGAAGAGTTCGAAAATTGGAGGTCACAGATTGTGACCTCCAATCCTGGGGTGAAGATGGGACTCCGCCGCCCACCGTATGCCTTCACCGAGCATGGCAGCGATGCTCTCATCCGTCCTGACGAGCAAGCGCGCTGTTGAGCTGAATATTCTGATTATTCGAGCCTTTGTTCGGTTACGAGAATATTTGGCCACCAATAAGGACCTGGCACGAAAACTGGAGGAAGTTGAACGCACCCAAAAGGAGCACGGCGCGCATATCCAACAGATCTACAATTACATCCAACGGTTGATTGAACCGGCTCCAGAAGCAGGGAAGCGCTTCGGTTTTCGAACGAAGGACGACTGAGGTCCCGGTCGTTAGATTCCGGGCTCATGACGACGATCAAAAGATCATCAATCCGACGCTATACAGGAAGAAGATCGCGCGAGGCTAACACTATTCGATCGCGTCTGAATACTTCTTCTCTCCCGCCGTCACGGGCAGGGTCAGGCGGTTTTGCGGGGGAGGCAGGGGGCATGTCGCGAATGGGGTGAAGGCGCACGGAGGATTGATCGCCTGATTGAAATCGAGGATCACGGCGCCGTTCTTCGCCGGCGCCGCGTAAAGGAATCGGGCTGCGCCATAGGTGGTTTTGTTGCTGGTCGCGTCGCGGAAGATGAAGAACAGCTCAGGACCCTCAAGCACCGGGTCGAGGTGACAATCTTTACCTTCGCGCGTGAAGATCACGTAGCCGGGACTCTCCATGGGTTGCTTCACGCCGTTCTGGCTATCGAACAGGATGGTTTTCGGCGCGGCGTAGGGCGTGAACTTCGCGGTGATCTTCCATGACGGGTCGACGGGAAACCACTTGAGGCCCGTGAAATCGCGGCGGAGCTTGCTGTCGTTGTCTTTTACTCGAATGAAGTACTCGTCGCCGCGCTTGATGACGAAAAATTTGATTCTGCCGACGGTAACCGTATCGACATTGGGCTTGAGCTCGGTCGCGGGTTTGCCGTCGGGATGATAGATCGCGCGGCTTTTTGCGAACGTGATGACGCCGAGATGCGCCGGAGCGGAAGCTGGCAGCGCAATCTCATCCCCGGAACCGACCCGGTTCTCGCCCTCCTTCAATCTAAAAAGCCCAACGACCGTGAGCCAGCCGTCGTCCTGTTTGAGTGACGCTTCGCGCTGGGCGCGGTACTGCTCGACATCGCGCAAATAATTGGGGTCCGCCGCTAATGCGAGAACTGGAACGATCAGAAATCTCATGCGATTTGATAATACGCGATAAACGCGGCTCTGTTGGCCTTGATGGTTGCTCCGGCCGCGCCCGACACCTTAAGCTGGTAAGTTCCTATGGAAATCACAAAAATCATTGCAAGAGAGATTCTGGACAGTCGCGGCAATCCGACTGTGGAGGCCGATGTTTATCTGGCAGACGGCAGTATGGGGCGGGCGGCGGTGCCCTCCGGCGCATCGACTGGAGAGCATGAAGCGGTGGAGCTTCGCGATGGCGACAAATCGCGGTATCTGGGCAAAGGGACGCTGAAGGCGGTCAAAAATATTGACGAGCACATCGCGCCGGCGCTGCTCGGGCAGGATGCGGAGCTGCAAGGCTCGATCGACCGGCAGATGATCAAACTGGACGGGACGGCGAACAAGAGCAAACTGGGGGCGAATGCGATTCTCGCGGTATCGATGGCCGTTGCGCGCGCATCGGCCGAATCGCAGCAGACTCCTCTGTATCGTTATTTAGGCGGGGTTTCGGCGTCGCTGCTGCCTTTGCCGATGATGAATATTCTGAACGGCGGAGCGCATGCGGATAATTCCGTGGATCCGCAGGAGTTCATGATCATGCCGTACGGCGCGGAGAAATTTTCCGAAGCCCTGCGCTGGGGCGCCGAGATTTTTCACACGCTGAAGGGTGTTCTGAAGAAGCGCGGGTACTCGACGTCGGTGGGCGATGAGGGCGGATTTGCGCCGAATCTCAAGTCGAACGTCGAGGCGCTGGAGGTGGTGCTCGAAGCGATCACGCTGGCCGGATACACTCCGGGCGAGCAGGTCGGCATCGCGCTCGATCCTGCGGCGAGCGAGTTTTACGACGCCAAGAAGGGCAAGTACGTTTTCAAAAAGTCCGACAAGAGCGAGCGCACATCCGCGGAGATGGTCGAGTTTTGGGCCGACTGGGTGCGCCAATATCCCATCGTTTCGATTGAAGACGGCATGGCAGAAGACGATTGGAACGGCTGGAAACTGATGACCGACGTGCTGGGCAAAAAGATCCAGATTGTCGGCGACGATCTGTTTGTGACCAACGTCGCGCGCCTTTCGCAGGGCATTGAAAAGGGCATCGCGAACTCGATTCTGATCAAGGTGAACCAGATCGGCACGCTGACCGAGACTCTGGAATCGATGAAGATGGCGGCCGACGCGGGCTACACCTCGGTGGTGTCGCATCGCTCGGGGGAGACCGAGGACGCGTTCATCGCGGACCTTGCGGTCGCGACCGGCGCGGGCCAGATCAAGACCGGATCGGCGAGCCGCACGGATCGCATTGCGAAATACAACCAGCTTTTGAGGATCGAGCAAGAGCTGGGGTCCAGCGCACGGTTTCCGGGTCGCAAGGCGTTCCGGCAGAAGTTATCAGCATGATGAATAACAGACCGCTGATTTTGACCATCCTCGATGGCTGGGGATATTCTCCGGTCATCGAAGGCAACGCGATTGCGGCGGCAAGTAAGCCCAATTACGACCGCCTGTTGCGGGAATTTCCGAATACATTGGTTCATACCTCGGGACCGAATGTCGGGTTGCCGGAAGGGCAGATGGGCAATAGCGAAGTCGGGCACCTGAACATCGGCGCGGGCCGCATCCTGTTGATGGATGTGATGCGCATCGACAAAATGATCGCGACGGGAGATTTTTTCCGCGATACGACGCTGCTCGCGTCGATGAAGCATGCGAAGACTCGGCGGCTGCACCTCATGGGCCTGGTGAGCGACGGCGGCGTCCATTCGATGAACACGCATCTTTACGCGCTGCTCGAAATGGCGAAGCGCGAGGGTGTGAACGACGTGTGCGTCCACTGTTTTATGGACGGTCGCGACACGCCGCCCAACAGTGGAGCGGGTTATCTGGAGGCGCTCCAGCAGCAGATCAAGAAGATCGGAGTTGGCCGCATCGCGACCATTTCGGGGCGCTATTACGCCATGGATCGTGACAAGCGCTGGGAGCGGATCGGGCTCGCGAAAGAGGCGATGGTCGATGGCAAAGGCGAACGCGCGACCGATCCGGTGGCGGCGGCAAAGCGATCCTATGAGAAGGGCATCACCGACGAATTCATCGAACCAGTGGTGATGGTCGAGCGGCACGATCCGGTCGGGCGTATTCGTGAAGAGGACGCGTGCATCTTTTTCAACTATCGCGCCGACCGTGGGCGTCAAATGACACAGGCGCTTACCGAGGCTCCGTTAAAGTTGCACTTCACCACAATGACGCAGTACGACAAGACGTTGGTCGTACCATTTGTGCTGCCGCGCGAGCTTCCTACTCACATCCTGGCGAACGTGATGGCCGATTTGAATTGGAAGAATCTGCGAGTCGCGGAGACGGAAAAATACGCGCATGTGACGTACTTCTTTAATGGCGGTAACGAAAAACCGTACGCGGGGGAAGAGCGCGAAATGGCTCCTTCTCCTAAAGTTGCGACCTATGATTTAAAGCCGGAGATGAATGCGGACGGCGTCGCGAGTTTGGTCGAGACCGCGATCGAGAAACGCGACTTCGACGTGATCGTGATGAATTTTGCCAACGCCGACATGGTGGGACACTCCGGCAAAATGGAGGCGACTGTGCGCGCGGTCGAAACGGTCGACGCGCAACTCGGCCGCATTTACGAGGCCCTGAAACGCAAGGGCGGACGCTGGATTATCACGGCCGATCACGGCAACGCGGAGACGATGATCGACCCGGTGACGAAGGGTCCGCACACGTATCACACCACGAATCCGGTGCCGTTCATCGTGGTCGACGAGGAGCGGCGGGCGCTGCGCGGGCAAGGCTCGTTGCGCGACATCGCACCGACAATGTTAGGATTGTTCGGCGTCCCGCAGCCCGCTGAAATGACGGGGCGCGATTTGACTAAGCTCTAGCGGAGGTCATCATGAACATGGACGCGGTGATCGGCTGCGACGCGGTCGTTGCGAGTGGTGGGTGGTTGCGTCTCCATACGGCGGGGGGCGCGGTGCGGACCATCCCTTGGAGCACGATTAAAATCGCGGGAATGGGCGGCAACCACGCCGAGGACGTCGAGATTCAAGGTGTCACTGAGAAGGTAGCTCGGTTTTTCGCAACGCACGATTCGCTGTGGATTGCGTACGCCAAGGGAGATTTCGCGCAGGTGATGATCGAGCAATCGAGCCCCAAGCGCGACGCGATTCTTGCCACGTTCGCGCAGCAACTGGACACGCGTTGGAAAGGCGATCAGCTGGACCAGGAAGAGTTGATGGACGGACTATTCCAAATGCCGGCGTCGGTGTCGAAGGGGAGGCCGAGGATGATGCTCCTCATGATCGCGGTCGCGGTGCTCATCGTGCTTCTTGCGGTTGTGGTGCCGCTGGTTTTGCGGCATTCGTGAAAGGCCACGCCACCTCGACGCCTTGCGCGATAATACTCTTCTGAAAATCGGCGAATAATTTCGCGTCGTTACGAATGCGGCGCGGCGTCTGCTTCGTTTTGATGGCGTGCGCGGCCAGCGCTCCCGAGGCTTCTCCGATGTTCCATTCGACAGGATGCAGCCGGTAACAGCCGTTGGTGATGTGCGTCACGCCGAGATTCTTCGAGGCGGGCAGAAGATTTTCGACACGCTTCGGAATCAAGCTGCCGAGTGGAATCTGGAAGGGCAGGGAGCTGATGTCGATATAATTATCGCCGCCTGTCGAAGGATGCAGGTCGATGCGGTAGCTGCCGACGCCGACGGAGTCGGGAAACGCCGTGCCGACGAGCTGTTCGACCACCGTAAATTCCGCGCGAATTCGGCGCGATTCGCGGATATAGGGATACTTGGCCAGGCCGTCGTCAGTTCCCATCACGTCGCTTCGCAGACGCAGGCCGTTCATCCGTTGATCTGTTTGCAACCAGTACAACAGCGACAGGCTTAATTGTCGCGCGCTTTCAAGATTCTTCGCGGCCTCCTGGACCGGTACATCGATCAAAGCCCCGAGCCAGTAGTCGTTCTGCGGCCAGTTCACCAGCGTGATGTCGCTCGGGAATGCGCCTGGCGTGAAATTCTCGCGATGGACGATCCGGCGATAGCGCCACGCCGTGTCCCAATCAAACAGGCGCGGCTTCAACGTTCGCGGATCGGCGGGGGTCCAACTCAGCAGCTTTCCGGGCCACGCGGGCGTGAGCTGCGGGACGTAATCGCGCCAGAAATTGTAGTCGGCGGGCTTGTCGATGATGTGATCTTCTCCGGGGCGAAGGTCCATCGCGAAGCAGACTGTGAACGACTGGATATTCGATGGCGATGCGATCTCCGCCGCGTGCGGCTCTCCGGTTTCCGCGCGCGATTCCGCGCCGACGACGTACTCGGTACGCGTCAGCGGCAACAGATCGCCTTGTTCGGTCGCGTCGAGAAAATACGAAGCGGTGATCGTGCGCGCCACGCCTGCATCGCTGAGGACGCTCACGGATTTGACGTGGTCGCGATCGACCGTCGCGCCCATCGGCTTGTGTTGCAGGAGCAGCGTCAAGGTTCCCGCGCTCGCGTACGGCGCGAGCATCGCTTCGAGCACGGCGAGCGACACCTTTGGCTCATGCGTCAGCTTCGAGACGGACCCGTCGCCGGGATTCAAATAGGCCCGATGGCGCGCGTCTTCGGTGAGCGGATAGTGGTCGCGATAATATTGGCGGACGGCGTTGCGATAATCGCGATAGGCGCGCGTGCAGCCGAATTGCTCGATCCAAGGATGCTCGTCCGGCGGCACACCCTGCGACGTGAGCTGGCCCCCGATCCAGTTGGTTTCCTCGGTGAGGATGACGCGCATGCCATTGCGCAGAGCCGCGAGGGCGGCGGCGCATCCGCCCACGCCGGCACCGATAATTGCGACGTCGGCGGAAAGCTCGCGAGGCGAGGCGGAGGCGAGAAATGGAGCCGCGAGCGTCGCTAAGAAGCTGCGGCGTCGCATCATTGATGTTCGAGCCTGTGGATCGATTCGAGCACCACCGTCCCTACGATATCTAAACTTTTCGGGCTCAGTTTGTCCAAGGTATCGGAGTCCTTGTGCCACGGATCGTAATCGAAATCGATGAGGTCGAGCGAGGGGACGCCGAGCTTCAGGAAAGGCATGTGGTCGTCGTCGACTTTTTCGCCCGTGTCGAGAAAATAAGCTTTGTAGCCGAGGTCGGATGCGGCGTTCCAGACCAGCTTGCGGAGAGACACGGTCGAATTTTCTTCGATCAGCACCCCGAGAGATTTGTCGCCGATCATATCGACGTTGATCAGCGCTTTGAGACGCTTGAGCGTGCCGTCGGCTTTCCATTTATACGCCAGATGGCGGCTGCCATAGACGCTGTCGGTTTCCGACCACTCGCCGACGGCTTCTTCACCGTCGAAGAAAACTACGTAGACGTCGTCGACGCGTGGGGTGCCGGAGAGGTCGCGCGCGAGCTCCAGCAGCAGGCCCGTGGATGATCCTCCGTCGTTGGCGCCGACGAATTTTCGTCCGGGAAAGAGCTTGGTGTCGAAATGTCCGGTGACGGCGATGGCGTGGCCGCTCTTGCCGGGGAATTTCGCGATGATGTTGGTCATCGGGACGTCGCCCTTGGGTGTCTTGGCGACGAACGGGTCCTCGGTCACTTCGCATTTCAACATCCGGAGCTGCGAACGGATGTAGGTCTGCAACTGGCGATTCGCGGCAGAGCCCGATGGGCGGGGTCCGAACGCGACCGCGGCTTGCGTGTACTTGAACGCCGATGCGCCGGAGAAGTCGGCGGCGTGGGCGGTCGCGGCCAGCAGAAGCACTCCGCTCCCTATGGTCACGGCTCGGTAACACCCCGGCAACATCCAATGCAGAAACCGAGCCGTGACCGCGGGGAGCGGAGCTCTCATACCGACTTTCGTGCGGAACATATATACCCCAGTGTAAAGTTTCGCCGGCGGTCCAGTGGTTCGAGCAGAGGCAGCAGCAGCGCGGGCGGGACGAAGAAAATCGCGGCAATGAAAATCGACGGGCCGGGAAAAAATTGCAGCGCGGAAAACATTCGACGCGAGAGCATCCGAAAAAATCCGCCGACCGGACGAATCGACACATCGGCGAATCCGGCCTGATCGAGCAAGTAGGCCAGGCTGTAGCGCGTGAAGCGAAAATAATCGTGCGGCTGCTGGTGCTCCTCCCATTCGAAGGGCACGATCAGCAGAAAACGCCCTCCGGGCGCGAGCGTACGCGCAATTTCGCGGACCACGCGAGCCGGGTCCTTCACGTGTTCGAGCGTTACCACGTTGATGCTGGCATCGAAGGTCGCGTCGCGGAACGGAAGCACGTTCAGGTCGCCGACGACATCCAGTTGCGAATAGTTCCAGTCGCGGTCGCCGACGCCGAGATCGAGCCCGCAATAGCGCTGGGCGGCAAAATAGTGTTTGTAGTTGCCCTCGCCTGCGCCTGCATCGAGCAGTCGCACGCCTTGTGGCAGCGACGACGCGAATTCTCCCACCGCATCCTCAATCGCAGTCTCGAAATGCAGGACATAGCGGTGGAGGAACGCCGGAAGCCGGTCGCGCAGCCGGTCGTAGATCACGATTTCTTGCGCGCTTCGACCATGATGGTCGAGCCTGCGCGGCACGCTGCCTCGACCAGAGTGAAGGGGATCGAAGCGGCGACCAGCGCGACGTAGAGCAGGTCTTTTACGAGGCGCTGGCGCGGTGTTTCGGGGATTTGGCGCAGGCGGCGCGCCATGGGATCGAGCATTGGCGCCAGGCTGGTGGCGAGCCCAGCGGGATTATCACGCAACGAAAAATGCTTGTGCCTCAAAACTTCGAAGCCGCAGGAATCGAGCAGGGAATCGATATCGGAGAGACGGAAATCGATCAGGTGGCGGGGCACGTCGATGCCGTTCCAGCGCTCGCCCAGCAGCAGGAACTGCCAGCATGCGGCGTTGGGAACTTGAATGATCAGGCGGCCATCGGGGCGGAGCAATTGATGCGCGGCATCCAGATAGCTGGCCGGATCGTAGAGGTGTTCGAGGACATGAAACATCGTTACTGCGGCGCAGCTGGAGGGCGCGAGCGGCGCCTTGGAAAGTGTCGCGCACACGGCAGGGACACCGGCGCGACGCCAGGCTACGTTGGCGGCATCGAGCGAAAAATCGAGGCCCATGATGTTTTTGACGCCCCGTTCCGCCAGCATTTGAAGAAACAGGCCGCCGCCGCATCCGACGTCGAGCACAAGGCCCGTTTCTTCCGACTCGCGAAGCGCGCGCTCGACGAAATGGAGATGATCGCGCAGCACCAGGCGGCGGTAGGTCTGTTCCAGACGATCGGCTGTATCGATATCGGAGGTGTACCAGTAACCCTTCGGATAGTAGTCGTTCAACTCCAGAGGATGCGGCTGCGGGTCGAGCCGGATCAAGCGGCAGTTGCGGCATTCGATGATGCGGAAAATTTTCGACGTGGTCGCGTAGAGGCGGTCGGTTGCCGAAAACAGCACGCGCGAT
Source organism: Bryobacterales bacterium (assembly GCA_003170295.1). GTDB lineage: Bacteria > Acidobacteriota > Terriglobia > Bryobacterales > Bryobacteraceae > Palsa-187. Next base: position 52,193 of record PNAJ01000134.1, read on the forward strand.
TCGCGGCGATTGCAGGCTGGGCAGGGGTCCGGAGTCGTGATTCCGGAAGTGCTTAGGTCGTTAGTTATGTGGCCTGTTCGGACAGCTCGCGGAGCGGGATCCGGTATCGCAACAGGAGGCGGCGCACTTGTTTCGGGCTCAAGCGGTGTTTGGACCGGAACGCGCGGCGCTTGCGGATCATCGAGGGGATCAGCGGCAACGCGGACAGCGTTCCCTCGATCAGCGCCCGAGCCGCCATCAGCTTGCCCTTCGTTCCCGAATACCGGCGGATTTCCCCCTTGCCCCGGAGCGCTGCCGTTAATCCCGCCCCGATTCTTGCCAGATGATATGCGCCGTTTAGCCAAAGTAGATTCCACGGAAAAAGCTTCACCACTAATAGCACGCGATTGCGCTCAATCAACGTGAGCCGCCGCGCCGAATTCAAACCCAGCGTCGCGCCTCGATGGTGCCGCACCACCGCGCCAGGTGCGTACAGGCAAGTCCAGCCTGCAATCCGCGCCCGCAACCCCAGCTCGGCGTCGTCGGCGTAGGCGAAAAATTCTTCGTCGAATCCGCCGACCTCATCCAGCATCGCACGGCGGTATAGTGCCGCGCATCCGTCCGGCCACAGAGCTTCCTCCTGCCGGTTGAACTGGCCCTGGTCGAGCTGGCCGGAGCCGCGGCCGCGATTCTGGCCGTCGGGATAAATCAAATGCCCGCATTTATCGATAATGCGCGGATCTTCCCACACCAGGATCTTCGAAGCCACCATGCCGACATCGCTTTCTCCCACGGCGGGCTTCACGCGAATCGCGTCGAACATCGCGGCGAGCCAGCCCGGCTCGGCCTCGGCATCGTTGTTCAGCAATGCGACGTATTCGGACTGAGATGCGGCGAATCCCTGATTATTGGCGGCGCAAAAGCCCCGGTTTTCACGATTTTCGATTAGTTGGATCGGGCGAGGGAAGGAACGGGCGAGTTCCTCGACCAGCGCCACAGAACCGTCGCTCGAACCGTTGTCGACCACGACGATCTCGAAATCGGTAAACGTTTGCACGGCAAGGGAATGGAGGCAGGCTCGCAACAAATCCTTGCGATTCCAATTGACAATTACGACGGAGATGATGGGCGTTGGCAGGGCGGATGGGCTCCCTCGACTGTTGTAACATAGTACCCTTGGCCGGATAGTGCTGGATTGTGATAAGGTTTAATCTCTTATGACCTCCGTGGGTGAAATTCTTCGTCGGGAACGCCAAGCCCAGGGACGTGAAATGCCGGAGATCGCGGAGGATCTCTGCATTACGAAACGTTACCTTCGGGCAATCGAGGAAGACGACCTTAAAAGTCTTCCTGGAACTTTCTTTTATAAAAGCTTCGTAAAACAGTACGCTGCAATTCTAGGTTTGGATGAGAAACAACTCCAAGCCGGGATGGACGCGCTGACTGCGATCGAGGAACCGCTTCCTCTGCCGGGGGCGAATCCCAAATATCATCCTTTGCGTGCAGTGGACCCGATTGTCGCCGATTCCAACCGCCGGTATTTTTCGGACCGTCGCGTGGGATTATCGGTGGCGGCGTTCGTTGTGGTGCTGCTGGGATGCTCGGGGATCTACACCTTGTGGAATAAGGCGTCGCGTGGAGTTATAGCGCCGAAGCAGCAGGCTAGCGTTCTACCGGCGATTCCGGTTGCGTCGATCGATAAGCAAGTTCCGACAGTCGATGTGTCGACTGAGACGGGACCGGATGGCGTCAATCACGTGGTGCTGAATCTTTCCGCGACCGAGACGACCTGGCTTTCGATTACCAGCGAGGGCAAAAGCATTTTCTCGGGCGTGCTGCAGCCGAGCCAGACCAAGACGCTGCGGGCGTCCGATGTGGCGAAAATGAAGGTCGGCAATGCGGGTGGTTTGGAGGTGCGCTGGAACGGAAAGCCGATCGGTCCGATAGGGCCGCGCGGACAGGTGCGGGTGGTGCTGTTTACGCCCGAAAACTTCCAGATACTGCCATCGACGCCGCAAACGACGCTGTAAAATCGCCTTAATCGACGTTAAATGCGCGTCAAATGCGCCTCGCGGGAGCCTTATTTGACCTTAAGTTGAGGTCCCAGGTCTCGAAATCGCCTTCCGTAGAAACGACGCGAAAACCTGCGCGTTCATAGATTCTTCGCGCGGCGAGCAGCATCGAGTTAGTCCAGAGGGTGATTTTGCGGTAACCTGCATCGCGCGCGAAGCGGATGCACTCCTCGACCAGGCGGCTGCCAACGCCCAGGCCGCGGGCTGACGGCTCGACGTAAAGCAGACGGAGTTTTGCGACGGCGTCGGTTTTCTTCACTAGAAAAACGGAGCCTAGAATGTTGCCGTCCTGCTCGGCGATCCAGCAGCGCTCGCGTTTCGGGTTGAAATTATCGACGAATTTCGCGGCGATGCCGGCGACGAGCGCTTCGAATTTTTCGTCCCATCCATATTCTTGCGCATAGAGAACGCCGTGGCGGTGAGTGATCCAGCCGATATCGCCGGGACGGTGAGAGCGCAGAAGGTAGGGTACTGGGGGTTTGGGTTCGAGGATTTTTTCGATGGATTTCATCGAGGCTATCAATTGGGATTGATCGGACTCGGAAAGTTTTGCGAGCATGGCGGCCGCTTCCTGGTGGGACTTGGCGTCGAGAGCCTGGAATGTTTTGCGGCCGGTTTTCGTCAGTGTCAGGTGGCGTCTCCGGAGGTCGTTGCCGGAGGGTTGCTTTTTCACGTAACCGCGGCGGACAAAGGCATCGAGAATTCGGCTGAGATAACCTGCGTCAAGGCCGAGCTCCGTCGATAGCTCCGTTGCCGTGGGGTTGTCGCGATGGGCGAGTTCGAAGAGCACTCGCGCTTCGGTTAGCGAGAGAGGGCTGTCCAGGATTCCTTCCTGGAGGATGTGAATTTGCCTGGTGTAAAAGCGGTTGAAGCTGCGTACGGCGTCGGGGCGGTCCATAGTTGACAGTGTCAAGGATTTAGTTGACCGTGTCAACAAGCTTGGACTTGGTGACAGTACGGGGCGGCGACACGAGTGTCGACGCGGCACGCACGAGTGCGCGCGCCACAGTTACATGCTAGTTTCTTGCAAATCAGGGCTAATCTTCGATGGTGATTGTGGGGCCGGCGCTTGGAGATTCGTTGCAGCGTTCTTCGAGGAGTTTCGCTAGTGTGAAGAACGGTCCATCGGTTTTGGTGGAGACGGGGGCGCCGGTGTCACCGCCGATGCGGACTTGGGGATCGAGGGCGATTTCGCCTAAGAACGGCACTTTCATTTGATCGGCGGTGCGTTTGCCGCCACCCTCGCCGAAAACGTCGATGCGCTCGCCGGAGCCGGGGGCGATCAAATAGCTCATATTTTCGACCAATCCGAGCACCGGGACGCGGACTTGCGCGAACATATTGATGGCTTTGCGGGCATCTTCCAGTGAGACGTCGGAGGGCGTCGTGACGACTACGGCTCCGGAAAGCGGCGCGGTCTGGATGAGGGAAAGCGCGACGTCGCCGGTGCCGGGGGGCAGGTCGATTAAGAGGTAGTCGAGCTCGCCCCAATCTACTCCGCGGAGGAATTGCTGGATGACGCTGTGCAGCATGGGTCCGCGCCAGACTAGAGGCTTATCGCCGGGGTTGAGGAAGCCCATCGACATGAGACGGACTCCATATTTTTCGATGGGTTGAATGCGTTCGCCTATTGCGTTCGGCGCTTGACTGACACCGAACATGAGAGGGACGTTGGGGCCGTAAACGTCGGCGTCGAGAAGCCCGACGCGGCGGCCGATGCGGGCGAGCGAAATCGCCAAGTTGACGGAGACGGTGGTTTTGCCGACGCCACCTTTACCGGATCCGATGGCGATGAGACGTTTGACGCCGGGGATCGGGGGCTTGGGTTGGTCCTGTTGCGGAGGGTGCATGAAGTTCGATGGTAGCAGGAGGAACGGAGTCAGGAGTCAGAAGTCGGGAAACATAATACGGAGCTGTATGGTGGCTTCGCGGACCTGGTGATTGGGTTTGTTGGGAATTACGACGCGGGCTTTGAGTTTGATTACCCGGCCGGGTCCACAGTTGATTTTCGCTACGGTGTATTTTGCGGATGCGCCGACCCAGTCATATTTCTCCCAGCTATCGGAGACGCGGTTGGTGAGGTCGATGCAATCGCTATCGCTGAACAGCTCGGCGGCGCGGAAGGCATCGCCATCCGGGAGCAGGATGACGATTTGTTCGCCGTGGTTGGCTTTTCCGTCGCCATTGCCTTCGCCGAGAGTTTCGGTCTGTTTTTCGATGGCGTGATGGAAGACTTGAAAAGACCGATGGTCGGCGATCTGGAAATCGGTGGTGATGAAGGCGGGAGCGATCGGGCGGGTCTCGATCGATCGTCGGACCAGACCAGAGCCGATTCTTACCTGATACTCGTCGCCATCGAGATCGATATGGAGGCGGCCTTGGGAGTCGGAGAGGAGGCGCTCGCGATGGATGAAATTGTCACGGAGGCGGATGGCGGTCACGGGCACTTGCAGGTTTTTCGGATAGCTGGGCCCGGTGGTGATTTTTAGGTGCGTATAGCGGAGGGTTTTTCCACCGGGCAGCCACTCCTGCACGCTCGAATTGAAGCCGGTAGGGGATACGCTCCGGATCGATGTGAAGCCGGGGTGTTTGCGATCGGTCTCGACGGTCCACTCCCAGACGGAGAAGTTGGGATAGACGTCGGCGTGGCTCCAGATTTCGGGGCGGGGAAGCGGGTTGGCAAACGCATTCATGTGGAATGCGAGGGTTTTTGCCATGCCGGGCGTGCCGTGGCCGGAGTCGAAGTTTTCGCTTTCATGCTCGCGCATGTCCCAGATGAGATTCATCTGGCGATGGTAGAACTGGATGAAATCCTGCGTACCGGTGATCAGGCGTGTGCGGACGCCCCTGTAGTTGTTGCGCATTTCCTCGTGGCGGTATTCGACGGGGAATTCGCGGGGGCCGACGACGAATTCGGACGAGCCCATGAAATTTGAGGCGCTCGAAACGAGGTCGGGATATTTGCCGGCGATCCAATAGGACATGAAGCCTCCCATCGACAGGCCGGCGGTGGCGCGATGTTCCCGATCGGCGATGGTGCGGTAATTTGCGTCGATGAAGGCGACCAGTTCGGGGAAATAGATTGGGAATTGACGATCGGTTTCCACGGGTCCGATATTGTAGGGGCGCGGGTAAATCTCGTTCGGAGTGCGCGGGTTGTAGCCGTCCCATTTGACGACGATCACGTCATTGTGAGCGACGAAGTTGGCGATGTTGTCGCCTCCGTAGTCGTTGCCGCGATCGTACTCTTTATTGGCTGGGCCAATGTTCGAGCGCTCGCTGTGGCCGTGGAACCAATAGATGACGGGGTAGCGCTTGGCGGACGCTTCGTAATCGGGGGGCAGAAAGATGCGGTAGTTGCGCGTCTCCTGAAAGACGCGGCTTTCGTGGGTGCGGTCGAGGATGATCGCGTCGGCGCGGCACAGCAGTAGGGCGGAGGCGAAAAGAACACAGACTAAAGTCTGTGCCACCTCTGTCAGCCTTCGATCAAACCAGCGCACCCGGCTACTTTTTCTCGATGGACGTGACGGAGGCTTCGGTGCCGTCGCCGGAGGTGCCTACTACGATGCTGATGGTGCGCTTCTTGGCATCATCCGTGGCCTGCACCATACCGCCCTGATCCGAGGTGGTGGTCATGCTGATGCTGAAGCCCGTGGTTTTGAGCGCATCCGAATAGTAGGTGATGATTTTGGAAGCGGGGTCCTTGGATTTAAAGGTGAAGGTGTTCTGCGATCCATCCGCGGTGGACGACGACATGGCGCCTTGCGGAGACGAACCGGGATAAACGGGCACCCACGAGGGTGCGGTGTTGCCGACGGCGCTGCCGAACTTCACGGTGCCATCCGCCGACTGCGCAGTGATTCCGCCGCCATCGATGGAGATGGTGGACTGCTTGCCATCGTCGCCGGTGATGACCATCTGCTTGGTAACGGGATCGAATTTCAACGTCAGGATCTTCCCGGTGGATTTTTCACGGACCACGATGGTGCCAGCATGATCGTTGGAGGAGACGGTTTCGTAGTCCGGATTCACGGCGGTGGCCATTTTCGCCATGGCCAAACCGGGGTTGGTCTTCATGAGCTCGGAATCGAAGCCGGCTTTCTTGACGCCGCGGTACAGCATATACGTGCCGACGCCGCAGGTGAGGATGATCGCGAAAAAGAAAAGCACGATCCCGCCGAGAATCCATACCCAAACACTGGTTTTCTTGGCGACGGGCGCCTGGCCTTGCGGCGGCATATTCGGTGGCGTCGGACTAGACATAATTTGGTTTCTCCATGGAGATGATACAACAACGGTAGGATTGTTTCGTGGTCTCCAGGCGAATGTTCCTTGGTATGCCGGCGGCGCTTGCGGCGCAGAGTATTCTCGATCTGCCGGCGGCACCGCCGGGAGCGCATATCGCTTACGGCGGCGATGAATTTCAGTTTGGCGAACTATATTCTCCGGAAGGCAGAGGGCCGCATCCGGTGGCGATTGTGATTCACGGCGGATACTGGCGGGCGCGCTACGATTTGCGGCACATCGGGCATTTTTGCGTTGCGCTGAAGAAGGCGGGAATCGCGGCGTGGAGTTTGGAATATCGCAGGCTCGGCAATGCGGGCGGGGGATTCCCGGGGACGCTGGACGACGTGCGCGCGGGGGCGGAGCATTTGGGGAAAATTGCGGTGGAGCATTCGTTGGATATGAGGCGCGTGGTGGCGACCGGGCATTCGGCGGGAGGGCAACTGGTGTTGTGGCTGGCCAAGCAGCGCGCCGTGCCGCTCAAAGGAGTGGTACCGCTGGCTCCGGTGGCGGATCTGCGAAAAGCTTGGGAATTGAAGCTGAGCAGTAACGTCGTGGCCGATTTTATAAGCGGATCGCCTGCGGAGGCGCCGGATCGCTATCGCGCGGCATCGCCCATCGAGATGGTTCCAATGAGGGTGCGGCAGCGAGTGATTCACGGGGATCGGGATGACGTGGTGCCTGTGTCGATTAGCCGAGAGTACGTCGCGGCGGCACGGAGGAGCGGAGACGATTGCACGTTAGAGGAATTGGTGGGCGCGGGTCATTTTGAGTTAATCGATCCGCGAGCGGCGGCGTGGGGGATGGTGCGGGACGCAATACTCGGGCTTGTACAATAGGTCGGTATGAAATTTTTCAAATGGGAAACGGTGGAGTTGGAGACGATGAGCGACGTGATCACGCGCAAGGTGATCAGCGGCGAGAAGGCGATGGTGGCGCAGGTGTTTCTGAAGAAAGACGCGGTGGTGCCGGAGCATCATCACGAGAGCGAACAGATCACTTACATTCTGGAAGGCGCGCTCAAGTTCGAGCTGGAGGGCAGGGAAGTGGTGGTGCGGAAAGGCGAGGTGCTCCATATTCCGTCGAATGTTCCGCATCGCGCGGTGGCTCTGGAGGATACGGTGGATCTGGATATATTTTCGCCGATTCGAGAAGATTGGCTAACGAAAAACGACGCGTATCTGCGGCGCGGGGAGCGCGAAGAAACGTCTTCGGATTGACAGAGGGAGGTGCGTTTGGTGTAATGAAGGGGCCTTCCAGTATTGTTCCTCGGTAGCTCAATGGTAGAGCATTCGGCTGTTAACCGAAGGGTTGTAGGTTCGAGTCCTACCCGAGGAGCCAACACTTTCAAATACTTACAGCGTCCGACTTTCCCGAATCAGCACTTGATTTGCGCGAGTGTGGGGGGTTTTGTGGGGATGCTGTTTCATAACGGTGCGCAATGTATCCGCGAAGAGCCGTATTCAATGGGCGAAACTGTCTGAATGAGACTCAACGTTCTGCTGCTGGCGATCACGTGCATTGCGGCGGTCGCTAATGCGGAGACTGGCAGCCTAACGATTCACCTGATTCTGCACGCCGTGGGCGAGGAGCGCTACGAGATTACGCCCTTCGAGCGTGGGCTCAAGCTCAACACGACGTTCGAATACTCAGATCGCGGAAATAAACGGAGCACCGCGGTGGAGTTGCGCATGAAAAGCGACTTCACGCCGCTCGGCTTGGAGGTGCAGGGCCGCCCCATGACCGCGCGTGTCGATGGCGCGTCGGTTACTGTGCAGGAGGACGCGGCTAGCCGTACGTTCACAACGCCGCCCGGGTACTTCGCGATTTTCGGTCCGTCGCCATTCGCGGTGCAGATGATGATGATGCGGTACTGGAACGCTCACGGACGGCCGGCGAAGCTGGAAGTGTTGCGCGCGAGTCCAGAGGCACCGCCGGTGGAAATCAAGCTGGTTGGGCACGAGTCGATCACGGTGGAAGGGAAGACGGTCGCCCTGGATCGGTACGTAGTCGCCAATCTGATGTTTGGCCGCGAGATCTTATGGATGAACAAGAGTGGCGACCTGGCTGCGGCGATGACGTTCGCTGGCGGCCTGCCAATGGAAGCGGTTCGAACGGAGTACGAATCCGCACTGCCCCAACTGTATCGCAGCGGCGTCGCGCAGGAGATGGCCAATCTGGATGTAATTGGGAGGAGCGTTCCACCGGAGCGCCAAGGCTCATTTGCGATCATGGGGGCGAGGCTGGTGGATGCGACTGGCGCGGCGCCAGTTGAAGATTCCGTGGTCATCGTGCGCGATGGGCGGATCACAACAGTGGGATCGCGAGGAACGTTCGCCGTTCCGAAGGGCATGCCAATCGTGGATGCAAAGGGGCAGACCCTTTTGCCAGGTCTGTGGGAGATGCATATCCACGCTTCGGGAGTGGAGTTCGGACCGGCGCTGCTTGCCGCGGGAATCACTACGGCTCGCGATTGCGGAGGAGAATTTGACTTCTTAGTCGCGGCGCGCGACGCAGTGGAGAAGCGAGGCGCTGTGGGTCCACGACTGTTGCTGGCGGGCTTAGTGGATTCGGGCGGGTTGAAGGCATTCGGCCATGTCACGGCGGACACGGTAGAGGAAGGTCGAGCGGTAGTGGATCGCTACCATGCGGCGGGGTTCGAGCAGATCAAGTTGTATACATTCCTTAAACCGGAGGTAGTGAAGGCGATTGCGACCGAAGCACACCGGCTGGGAATGACGGTCACCGGTCATGTGCCGCAGGCACTCAATGCTTTCGAGGGCGTCGAGGCGGGAATGGACCAGATCAACCATTTGAACTATGTGTCCAGCATGATGCGACCCGCCGGCGGAGGACGCGGGGCGATCGACGTGAACTCGGATGCGGCACTGAGGGCGATTCAGTTTTTCAGAGACCACCAGACGGTGGTTGACCCGACCGCGGGCTGGGGAGAGATGGCGGCACATTCGAAAGAGGTCGATGTTGGTTCGTTCGAGCCCGGCATCGCGAAGGCTCCCTTCGTGCTAGAGACGAAATTTCGCGGGATGGGAGCAACTACGACGGCGGATCAAATGCGCACGCGGACGGCCCAGACGTTGGCTGTGATTGGCGCGCTGCACAAGGCTGGCGTGATCATCGTTCCCGGCAGCGATACCGGACTGGTGGGATACGGATTGCATCGAGAACTGGAACTCTATGTCGAGGCGGGTATGACGCCCCTCGAAGCGATCCAATCGGCCACGATTGTTTCGGCACGGGCGATGAAGTTGGACCGGGATTCGGGGTCAATCGAGGTGGGCAAGCGCGCCGACATGATCCTGGTGGACGGCGATCCGCTCACCAATATCGGCGACCTTCGTAAGGTGTCGCGGGTCATTGTGAAGGGGCGCGTGTTCGATCCGGCGAAGTTGTGGCAGAGCGTCGGATTCAGGCCATAACGATTCCTTGCGTTTGTTCGTTCAGTGCGCGGACCGAGCTGTATTTTGCTCGGGACAACTCGGGACAGTCGGGACATGCCCGTGAACATTGCTGATGAAGCGTCCCGACCCGGCGCGCGCGACTCGGGACAAGTCGGGACAAACCGAAACGCGTTCAAGGGGCGCTGCCAAGTGGCTCGCACGCATTTGCGAGTTACACGTTTCCAATATCGATGACAAAAGTGACAAAACTCCTGCGGCTCACCGAAGCTTGATCTCACGGCGATGGCCACGTTCTAGTTGCAGAGATCACTCCTTAGCAATAGATAACAGACTGTAAATCCAACACTTTACAGATGCTCGCTTCGCTCTTATAATCGGGGGCATGCAACGTGGTATCGCGGGCAGGATCGGAAGTCTGGAGGAGTTCCTCCTTCCGCTTTCGGCCAGTGTATTTCTGGCGCGCGTGAGAACCCATGCTCGGCGTTCCGGAACGAGCTTCGGATCGTCATTTGACTCGTTGATCTCCAAGGTTAGCGACCATGAGCTCGACTTGCTCGCCACCGAGTTCGAACGGATAGCGTTCGGCGACGACACTGCGGCGCGCGATGCAGCCAAGAGTGAGGTGCTCGCCGCAGCAGGTTATCCAGACTGGAATTTGGCCGGTGAGGAATCGAGGGATGCGGCCGATGACAAGACCACGAGTGAGGTGAGCAACTGAAGGCAACCAAACCAATCGCGAACCTCCACCGGATGGCAAAGGACATCCAGATGTGGCCGGTCGACAAGTTGATCCCCTACGCACGGAATCCGCGCACCCACTCCGACGCCCAGGTCGCGCAGATCGCTGCCAGCATCGCGGAGTTCGGCTTTAACTCCCCGATACTGGTTGACTCCAAGGCAGGCATACTAGCGGGTCATGGTCGTTTGCTTGCCGCGCGCAAGCTTGGGCTGACAGAAGTCCCGGTCATCGTGCTGGATCATCTGACCGAAGCACAGAAGCGCGCATACATTATCGCTGATAACAAGCTAGCGGAAAATGCTGGTTGGGACGATGATATGCTTCGCATCGAAATCGAGGCGCTTCAGGATGAAAACTTCGACGTGAGCCTGCTCGGCTTCGAGGATGTGGAATTGGCGCAGCTTCTCGCGGCGCAGGATGCCTCCGTGGGATTGACCGATGAGGACGCGATACCGGAGTTGCCGCAGACGCCAACAAGCAGAACCGGCGACCTCTGGGTTTTAGGCGACCACAAACTCCTGGTGGGTGACGCGACCAATCATGGCGACGTTGTGCGACTGATGGCCGGCGAGGTCGCGGATCTAATTTTCACAGATCCACCATACAACGTCGATTACGAGGGGTACACCGAGCAGAAATTGAAGATCAAAGGTGATCGGATGTCCGATGCCGACTTCAAGCAATTTCTAGAAGCCTCCTTCTGCGGACTGCGGGCCGCGGTAAAGTCTGGCGCTTCGATGTACGTGTGCCACTCATCGTCGTGGCAGCGGGAGTTTCAGAACGCGCTGGAAGCAGGTGGCTTCGCAGTTCGCTGCCAGATCATTTGGGCGAAGAACACGTTTGCATGGGGTTTCGGCCGTTACAAATTCCGGCACGAGCCGCTGTTCTACTGTCACGTCGCTGGCCAAAAAGACCCTTGGTATGGCGACAAAACCCAGTCGACGCTTTGGGAAGAAAAGAAGCCCTCGGCGAATCGGATTCATCCGACGGCGAAGCCGGTTGAGTTGATCGAACGCGCATTAATGAACAGCAGCAAGACGGGAGACGTGGTCGCGGATCTGTTCGGTGGCTCGGGGTCTACGCTGATCGCCTGTGAGCGCCGCGGGCGACGTGCTCGCCTGATGGAGATCGACCCAAAATACGCGGATTGTATTATGCGCCGCCTCCAGGAGTACTCGGGGAAGAGCGCCACGCTCGACGGCGACGGCCGGACCTTCGACCAGATCGCGCAGGAGCGGCAAAAGGAGTCGGCGTGAATCGAACGCTGCCGACGAGAGATCGCGGAAATCGAAGGGGAGATTCTGGCGGGCCACCCCGATGTGGAAGGGTTGTGTCTGGCGCTTTCGGATTGGTCGGCGGAGTTGCGCATTCTCGAAAACGAGAAACGCCGCCGAGCAGATACCCGGCGGCGCGATGCGAAGAACAACTTAGTAGATCAGGCTTTGACGGAGTAGCTGCGCTCTCCGTCCTCGCCCTTGGTGGACGCGACGGTCAGGCCCATTTTCTTGCCCAGGGTCCCGCTGATGAAGCCCCTGAGCGAATGCGGCTGCCAGCCGGTTGCTTTGAGCAGTTCCTTGGCGGTAGCTCCGCCCGGCCGCTTCAGCATGTCGAGGATGGTCGCGGTTTTGCTGCCCTCTCGGGCGTCGTTTCGTGCGCTCCTCGGCGCTTTCTTCTTCGGGATGGCCTTCTTCCCCGCCTTACCCTTGGCGGGCGCGATGTTGGCGCGACGTGCGCCAGCGCTGGCCTTTTTCGTGGCCTTCGGCTGGGGCGCCATTTCCGTTTGTTCAGTGGTCGAAATCATGTTTTCTCCTTTGGCTGTGATTACCGCGGTCGTGACATGAATCGCTCGGGTTGCCGAACAAAGCAAGGCAATTCTGCGCAGCGGAGTGCACTAGCGATGGTGTGGCGATGATGATGCGGACGGAGCCGGCACGATGATCCGACGTACTCTCCTTACGCGACTGAAGCGTATTGAGGATCTCGTTGTGCCCGACCAGAAAGTGATCATTCACAACATCAATTTCGTCGATGAGACCGGCGTCGTGGTGGAGACTTTGCAGATTGTGCACGGCGGAAAGCAGCAGATCCGTGCAGATGAGGGCAGATGAAGGGACGCAAAATTCGTTTCGGTGCCCAGATGACCGCAGGTGACCGCAGATGACCGGACACGGCGCAAAATTCGGGCGCAAAATGGAGGCTGCAATCGCGGCGCTGCTCGCGCGCCCGAGCATCGAGGATGCCGCCCGTGTCGCGGGAGTGGCAGAAAAGACGCTGCGGCGCTGGATGCGTGAACCGCAATTCATCGCACAGTATCTCCAGGCCCGCAGGGACGGCGCCAGTCAGGCGATTGCACGACTACAGCAGGGAATGGGTGCCGCTGCGATAACGATGCTGAAGCTGATGACCGATCCCAACGTGCCAGCGGCGGTGCGGCTCCGGGCGGCCGAAGCCGTGTTTAGCTGCGGGATCAAAGGAATCGAGGTTGAAGATATCGAGGTACGCCTGGCGGAGCTGGAGCTGGCCGCAGAAGCCAACAAGGGCGGGAAGCGAAGGTGACCCACAATCTCTGTCAGCGGCTCCGCGCCTGGGAAAGAACCTCGAAGCGGTACTCACCGATCCCGTGGGCTTGGCGCTATCCACGCCGTCGCACGTCGTGAGCATTGAATGATGAGAGCAGCCACAGGACGGATCGCAAAGCTTGAGCATCGATTTGGGATCGCGAAAGGCGCGCGGGAGCCTCGAATCGTGGTATCACCCGCAGCTGGCGGCCTGCCGAAAGACAGGTGCCTTCAGATTCTCGAAGAATGCGGATTTCTACACCGCTATATCACTATGGTGAACCTCTGCGCGATCCCGCAGGGCCTCACTGAAGAGGAACGGGAGAGGTTCCTGCGGAAGCGCGGCGCGGAGATCTGTTATCCCCGGAATGCGCCAAATTTTGGTGTGCCGATTGCAGGCGTTCAACGGGACGACGACCCCGCAGAATGATCACCCGGAGCCTCGCGCGGCGATTAGACCGACTCGAACAGGTTACGAGGCCGCTGCGGGTGTGCAAAGCATGGCGGATCGTGATTCTCGGCACCGACGGCAGCAGGCGCGATGGACCAACCATCGAATGGCCGCGCGTGGGTCCTGGCCCAACCCTATCGGAACGCTTCCGTGACTTTGAGAAGACGCGATTGAATGAAGCAGGGAGCAGATGATCAGCAGCAACGTTTCGCGGCGATTGGAACCATTGGAAGAGCGGGTGGCGCCCCCTGCAACCCGGCATGTGCTTAGGATTGTTTTCGTCAATACCGACGGTACAGTGGCGCCCGGCGGATTCACGGTTGATCCGTGGGCTAGGCGAGAGCAGGACCGCGGTCAGGACAAAACGAGGACACCAATGTCGCCCAAGAGTCGCGGACGATAATGAGAAGGATTCTATCGGTAGTGCTCGCGAGCGAGGTTTCCCGGCGACGGCTCCGCACCTCGGCGTGAGCACTGCCGATAGAATGCATTGAACTGAGCAGTCCTTTGGCGGGGCAATTGCTTATTGGGTATTGAATCGAAAACGTGATACGAAGTTCATCCTTGTTGCTACGTCGAGAGGATTCACTTGCGTCATCGCAATTGCCCTGCCAAATAGTATCACGTGGCAGCTTTCTTAGCGCCTGCGGCTTAGTTCAATGCTTGATAACGCGCCAACTTCAGATGGTCCGCAAACGCGTTAAAACTGGTTAGAGGACCCAAGCCGACTTTCTAGTCAATTTGTCGTCAAAGACCCCCACCTTCGGTTTCGTGCATATCGACACGCGGAGCGCCTTTGCGACAATTGCTGGCCGGCGATGTATGTTAACCCGCCACAAGGTATGAGCGAATCGGAGCTGCTCCATGAAAAAAGCACGCGTAGAACGGCACACACCTAGAAACCAGGCCCGAAGTTTGCGGGCGCTCGCTGAAACAACAAGTAGGGTAAACCCTTGGAAGCGATCAGATGGCCGTCGACGTACAGACTGAATGTGGAGACGCCCACATCGAACGGCCCGTAGGGGACCTGAACAATCCCTCCGAACGCCGAAAGGGTGCTATTGTTCTGGCTGTCGATCGCAACGTGCGACCCATTGATGCTGCCCGAAACCTGCAGCAAAGCGTTGGGGCTGGCTACCGCCGTCGTATTAGGCGCGGGAAGTGGTTGTGTCGCTCTCGCCCAGTAAGGGTCAATCCTGGAAACGGGAACAATGTTCGACGGAAACGGCCGACACATTGCGCTCTTCCAATCGCAACTATCGTAGTCCCACAGAGGCATGATCGAGTTGGAGTAGTCTCCAGTCCGTGCGGCGGGCGTCAGCGTAGTGACGGAGGCCGTGTAGGTGCCGGCTGCCGGATCGATCGAAATGATGGAGCCGCCGGCCTCCCCCACCGCAGCGACCGAAAAAGGACCGGCGCCAGGGACAATATCAAAGCTCACCGTGAACGTCCCGGCATGCATCATGATGGAGAGGCTGTCGAAAACACCCACCGGGCCGCAGGGACCTGGGTCGTTATCACCCACGCATTGCCTTATCGGGATGGTGGGATAACCCGGATCGCTTGAAGGATACAGCCCGTCGATGGAGCCCTTTACGTTCGCGGTATTCGTACCGCTCGGGACTCCGATGTTCACGATGTTGCTCTGCCAGCCCCCGCTGCGAAGATAGATCCGGTCGGTTGCCAGAACCGGGGCCGTCACGTTCAATTGATAGATGCCCGGCAACCCCGGAGCCAACCCGGCGAACAACACCTGCGCGCTTCGTTCTCCGATATAGACCTCGACCGTATCCACCACCCGGCCCGAAGCGTCGGTCGGCCCGAGTCCCGTGGCGTACAGAATGAGGGTTTGCTGCGCCCGAATCGTGTCTATCTGGTGGAAGGTGGCGTCGAATACGAGCCCGAGGCCGGAGCCATCGTTTCTGCTGAAGAGCGCCGGGGCGTCGCGCGTGAGCCGGATGTTGTTTGTGCCGCTGCCGGCCGCCGAGGTAACCACCACGGGCACGACCGTATTCTGAGGGATCGCTACTTGAGAGGGAATCAGCGCGTCGATCTCATTCGGGGAGGCATAAGTCAGGGAAGCTGGCAGGCCGGCAATCGTCACAGAGACACCGCCCAGCGTGGTAGCCAGCGAACCAGCCGGCGCTGTAATCGTAGTCGCCGCGAAATTGTAGCCTTTGATGACTACCCAACAGTTGGGCGCCAAAACCGCGCGATAGGACGTCTTGTCTACGACCGTCGTTACAACGGGTTGCGCCGATAGGGAGCCTGCGAACGCACCGGCGAGTACAATACTGGCGAAAGAGCTTCTCATGGTTTGGCCTCACATCTACTGTAAATGAACGATCAGCGTGGCTGGCGACCCTCCGCTGACTCGGTCTACGCGGAAGGTGGACTGGGCTAGAGCACGAGTGGCGGTATGGCGCTTAAGAGTCTTATGTCTATGGCTCGACCCACACCGTATATGTCAGAGTCTGGATGTTGTCCGGCGCAGGACTGTAGTGGGCGGCGATCTCCCAGCATCCCGCCGTCGGAATGCTCAATCCGGTCACCATAAACGACTTCTTGTTGGCCACGTTCCCGTTATTGGCCCAGCCCGCCCACACCATTTTCTCCGGGCTGTCCAGCCGCCTGGCCACAACAGTTAGCCGCGGATCCTTCTCCTGAAGCCAGTCATAGCCCTGGCGAAAGTACGGGAGCTTCCCTCCACCGTGGACCCGCCAGTGAGGGTGTACCATCGCCCAAAGCGCGGAGGTTCCGTAAAAAAATTCGCCGCTCCCCAAAGTTTCATCGTTAAAGGGTGGCGGCTGCACGAACGGTGGATCAGGCGCCTTGGTGACAGGGCATCCTCCTTTGCCGTCTGCCAGAGATGCATGGGGAAAGCATGCCGCGAGCGCGAGACATAACACGAAAAACCAGATTCTGGGTCGCATGCCGATACGTCTCCCTTTCGCGATTTTACATTTTCTGCCGCCGCGCTCTTAACGTTGCGCTGCCTCTAGAACCGTCCTTTGTGCAACGGCCTCCGGCCGATTCGCTCCGCAATCTCGGTCTCGACACTCGAGCTCTGGCGGCTGCCGCAGATCCACCAGGCCGCGTCCTAGGCAAACCGCAGAAGCGATGGGGCGCGTACGGTTGCCGATAATGAAAAGGATTCT
>PNAJ01000072.1 GCA_003170295.1 Bryobacterales bacterium
GATACCTCAATTAGACCGCGGAGCGCTTCTCGTATGCGGCCATGAGTTGACGGTTCCGCGAAGATCAGCATAAACCCTCCTCCGCCGGCGCCGAGCAGCTTTCCTCCCAGGGCTCCGGCTCCGATGGCGGCATCGTAAATCCGGTCGACATCGCACGTAGCAATGCAATCGGCTAGTTCCTTCTTCAGACGCCATGCTTCCCCGAACATAGCTCCCAGGTACCGAATCGGCGTCCTGGGGTTCGGCAAGATCGCGGAAGCTTCACGCACCATCTGGATCATCGAGTTTAACTGATGGGTACGATGCTTGAGATTGGGTATTTTTTGTGCAGCGATCAGATTCGCGGTACGCGCGAAGCCGGTGAAGAACAAGAGCAGGTGCGACTCGAGCTCGGCACGGCGCTCCGTGCCGATCATCACCGGCGCGACGTCAATACGCCCGTCGGAATGGAAGGAAATCAGGTTCGTTCCCCCGTGAGCCGCCCAAACCTGATCCTGCGATCCTACTTTCTCTCCAATCACGTCCTGCTCGATGCGAATAGCTTCGGACGCAAGCCACTGGGGGAGAGACATGTGGCCCTGAAAGGCGCGCACGGCATTCAGCAAGCCCACGGTAAAAGACGAGCTTGACCCCATGCCGGAGCGCGCGGGCAGATCCCCGTGATGCTGAATCTCCAAGCCGCCCTGGACGGGATGTTCCGACAGAACTGCCCGTACCGCGGGATGTTCAATTTCTTCAATCGCTTTGGTGAGCTCGATTCGCGAGTACACGATGCGGTGGCGGTGTTCGAAGAAGGGAGGCAGGTTGCGGATGCTGATGTAGCAATACTTGTTAATCGTCGTCCCCAGGACCGCACCGCCGTGCTCTTTGTACCATTCGGGATAGTCGCTGCCACCCCCGAAGAACGAGATGCGGAACGGCGTTCGACTGATAATCACGCCAGCCTCCCGGCTTTCATCGTAAATAAGTCTTCCGCTTGCCGCAGGCTTTCGGGGGTGCCGATGTCGAGGAAGCGTGCTTCGCTGCGATGAGCATGAATGGAGCCCGGGGGCAGCGCTTCGAATACATCGCGTTCCAGCGACCGTGGTCTGTCCTGAGACATCTGGAGAAGCACCGAACGATTCAGCAGGTAGACGCCTGCGTTGATCCAACCCGCGGACGCCAGGCCCGAGGCCTTTTCCTCAAACCGCGTGACCCGGCTGGTATGGTCGATCTCAACACGCCCGTAGCGCCGCGGATCGGAGACCTGGGCGCACAACATCGACACAGGTGCGCCGGCGGCGGCATGCGATGTCAAGAACTCAGGCAGGTTTGCTTCCACCAATGTATCGCCGTTCATAACCATCACGGGATTGCTGCGGAAGTGAGGAAATGCGAAGGCCAAAGCCCCCGCCGTCCCCAGAGGGAGTGGCTCTACTGAAGTTTGGATTTCGAGCGGCGCGTAGTCATGCACCGCGAGGTAATCGATGACAGCTTGCGCTCTGCTTCCAAGACACAACACCATGCGGCGAGCGCCTTGGACAGTCAGAGCTTCCAGCAGGAAATCGAGAAAGGGCCGTCCCCCAACTAGAGCCATAACCTTGGGCCGATCCGGTAGCACGGAGGAGAGTCGCGTGCCCAGTCCTCCGGCTAAAATGGCAATGTCGACGCTAGCGAGGTTAGCCACGTGTTTCATGAGGCGACCGCTATTGGATTCCCACTCCGGCGGATGGTTCGAGCAGGTGGCGGCGCAAGCGGATTCGAGTCATGTCCTCAATGTGGCGGCGCGTTTCGAGACCGAAGCTGTCCGTTACCAGGGAAAGATAGGACTCTGCTTGGAAGTATTCATGAAAAGCGTTGTCACGGAATAGCAGGACTTCGGCGGCGCTCACCTTTTCAGTTGGGAGCGGCTTACAGTCCAGACTATGTTGGGAGTAACCGCTCCAAGTGTCGGGAAGCTCCCAGTTCTTGGCTATCGCCATGTTATAGAGCGGCGAGCCAGGGTAGGCCATGGCGGAGTAGAAGTTGGCGAACTCGCAGTTTAACTCCTTGGCCAGAGTGAGGGTTTCGCGCATGGTATCAAGATCGTCGTCGGGGAGGCCGAAAATGAAATTGCCGATGACATGGATACCGGCCCGCTTAATTTCGCCAACAATCGCGACAATGTCCGACTGCGAAAGGGACTTCTCAGCGCCGTCGCGCACGTGGTCGCTACCGGACTCGATCCCGAGCGCCAGCCATTGGATTCCGGCTGCGCGCAACAATGCCAACTGCGCCGGCTTGACCGTATCCACTCGTGCGTAGGCCCAGATGTTCAACTCCGGTGCGTACGGTTTGGCGGCGAGCAACTCGCAAATGCCGCGCACATGGCGGTCGTTGAGCACGAACATTTCGTCGATGATCTTGAAGGTCTTCACACCGAAAGAGTGGTACAGACGGTCGATTTCATCGACAACCTTCGCGGGATTGCGCATGCGGTAACGATTGGTATGGAAGGGCGCATTGATGCAGCAGAAAGTGCATTGAAAGGGGCAACCGAGCGAAGTGTAAATAGAAGCGTACGGCTGCCGCGCGGAGAGGTCTCCGAAGCATTGCCAGTTGTGGGCGCGGTACTTTTCCATAGGCAGCAAATGCCATACATTGCCATGCAGGTCGGCGTCGAGATCCTTGATGAGTGGAGGGTTGGCGTTGCTGCGGATCTGGCGGAAGGGGCCGCCGTCCCACCACACCAAGCCCTCGACTTGAGAGAAATCGGGCGCGGGGCCGGCCAGAGCCTCGAGGAGCTGGCAGATGGTGACGGGGCCTTCTCCATGGCAGGCGAAATCTACCGCTTCCTCGCGCAGAGTGCGATCTGGCAGCGCTGCCACGTGTCCCCCGGCGATGATGATTCTCTGGTCCGGTTCCGTCGCCTTAATGGCGCGGCATATCTCGCTCGCTCCCGCCATTTGCTGCGTGGAGGCGGACGGCTGGTGACCGAAGACGATCATTCCCACCAGCCGGGGGCGGCGCTGGGCCACTTCGCGAGCGATTGCTTCCGGATCCTTGTTTTCGGCTTCAGAATCGAGGATCGCGACAGAGTACCCTCGGTCCAGCGCGTAGCCGGCGATGAGGCGGCACCACAGCGGAGGCTCAACGGCGGTTAGACCGGCGCCCAAATCCTGATAGATCTGGTTACGGCCGCCGGGGTTAATCAGCAGAAGATCCAACGTCTGCATCGGAAAAATTCCGGGCGCCTCTCTACCCGAGTCAAGTAAGTATA
>PNAJ01000099.1 GCA_003170295.1 Bryobacterales bacterium
CTTTAGCGGCTTAGTTCAATGTGTAACATCTGGCCGTCACGGAGGCGTAGCTTATTAGACGATTACATACTTTATTGTCTATTAAAGAAGTTCAGGGAATTCGGGATGCGAGCGGATTTCAGCAACATTCCGACGCCCGGCGAGATGGCTGCCCCCGTAAATGTTTTATCGCTCCGGAACGGACGGCGCGGAGGGTTGAGTGGTGGAAGGCGGGTGGACAGCGGCAGCCTGTGGAGCAACTGGCAGCTGCGCGGCACGTGGACGGTGCCCTCCGGTGGCAATCAACCTCCATCCAACGTTTCAGTCACCCCGTCCTCCGGCAGCGGGTCGAGCCAGACCTTTGCCTTCCTGTACTCCGACCCGAACGGATTTGCCGATCTGTCGACGACGTACATGCTAGTCAATTCGGTTCTGGACTGGCCGGGGAGCTGCTACAGCTACTATGATCGCGGTGCGAACGCCCTGTGGCTGCTCAGCGACGGAGCCAACTTCTGGATGGGCCCGGTGACGCCGGGGAGCGTCACTAGCGTGCAGAACAGCCAGTGCATTCTCAGTGGCGCGGGATCGTCGGTTTCGGGCTCCGTGAATAATCTGACGGTGAATGTGGCGCTGACGTTCAAGCCTGCCTTTGCAGGAGCAAAGAACGTCTATATGAACGCGGTGGACAGCGGCAGCCTGTGGAGCAACTGGCAGCTGCGCGGCGCGTGGACGGCACCTTAGTCGGCAAACCGCTGAATGGGACCTGAGCAACGTGCCCGAAAGCCACAGTGGCCGGGATATGTCTCCTCCGGTCGCAGCGTGACGCGACCGGTCCGTCGCGTCACATTGCATGGCTCGCCCACGACGGCCAGAACCTGGCACCCCGGATTCCCCCTATTCCGCTTCGAGCCGATACAGTTTTTCGTTGCTGGCAAGCCAACACACGTCCTCGGCGCATGAAAGACTCACGATTCGTTCGGGAAGCGCAACTTTAGTCCACGTCTTTCCACCATTCATTGTCTCGAAGAGTTCGCCGTCCCCACCCAAAGTAAACCCAGTCGCCTCACTGATGAAGTGGACAGTGCCCCACGGCCCGAAGCCCAGTTCCTTTGACCAAATCGTGCGGACCGCCACAATCTCCTCCCAGTGCTCTCCCGCGTCAACGGTGTGCAGGATTTCGCCGTGGGCGCCAATCCATCCCGCATGGCCGCGAAACTGCATACTGACAGCAGGGAGAAACTTGGTCGAAGAGCGGATTGTACTCCGCTGCCAATGTTTCCCCCCATCCTGAGAGAACACGATGTCACTGCCAATGATGGCAACGCCTCGGGATTTATCCAAGAACCGGATCATGGACACTGGGCACCCGTTTTGTACTGGCAGTCGCTGCTCTTCCCAAGCCGATGCTGGTGTGGGCCGAAAATAGATCGCCGGACTCCAGAGGAAGCCCGTAACACGCTGCGGGCACTCCATGTCCTCAACCGACGCAACGCTTTCGTGAGAGACTTGTCCGCCCAACCACACTGACCCTTTCGGATCATCCGCCGAAAAAAGACTGTCGAAAAACCAGTCGGCAGTTGGAAGCGATTCCGCCCTCCAGGTAGCACCTCCATCGTGAGTGGAAACGAACCCTGGCGAAAGGCCCAATCGATCCCGTAATCCGTCACCCTCTGCCAACGTTATCCACGCTGTCTTGGCAGAAACGAAGTAGGTGCCACGAATCTCGCCAGCCGCTTCCTTGCCACCGATAATGATTTTCACTCGCCTCCAGGTCGAGCCTCCATCAACCGTCCGCAGCACAGACGGGCCGCTGACTGCCCACCCTTCTTGCTTATTGAAGAATGTAGGCTTGCCGATTCTGATATCGACCAGCGCTGTTATACGCGGTGCGGCACTCGCGACCAAAGATAAGACAATGGCGGATGCGACTCGCAGCGACCACGAAAGATCACTGATCACACGACTTTTAAGGTAGTCCATAAAAGCTGTTGTTGTTGATCGAGGTTATCATGCTACCCACCCATGGCAAATTCGACGTATTGAATCCCTTCGTGTACCAAAAGAACACCGACGTATTAACCGAGCCACTTGTCAGAACTTGTGTGATGGCCTGTTGTGCCGTCGATATGTCCTGAAGAAAGCTCTGGCAGTCCGCAGAACTCAAAGGGAGATTGTATTTTGCGGAGATCAAATTGCCAAGGTTTGCGTAGTTGTAATTAGTCGAAGCTGGATTGCCCGCATATCTCGCTTGATTGTCGATGTTTCGGCTGTCTTGCCCGTTGCTCAAATTGCCCGCTCCCGGTGTCGCCGCTCTGTTCTGAAGTACGCTAACGATATAAAGGTCTTCTTGGGATAGATCCTTCGCTCCCAGTCCGTAGGAATTCTCATTCAGAACTCTGTAGAGTACATCGTAGTGTGGAGCGCTCGTCAACTGGCCCACAAATGCAGAAGCGCAATTTGGCTCTGAGGGGTTTGGAGGAGGCGGGGCGTATGCTAGCGCAGTGTATATTTGGCACGCGACGAGTGTCGTCGGATTAAGCAGACTGAGAACGGTGCCATTGGTACACGGCCCACCCATAGTCGTATGAACCGAAGCGTCCCACACTCCGGTACCGCCGCCGCTCATGTAGCAGCCCTCGCCCATCCAGGTACCGTTTGGTCCGCAATACTGATCTAAGCCAGAGGGATCGGAAAAATTAATCGGGTCTCCTCCAACGTACGAATATCGGCTCCAGCTTGAGGGAACTTCGGGATGTGCGCTGCCCGCATCGGGGTCCGGCGTCAAGAACCTACCCATGCCGGGCTGATGATATCTCTGGTCGGCGTAATCCAATCCGGTTTCCGCATCTCTAAAGTAGCCGGTAAACTTCTCGGTGCCGTTGGTCGTTGCCGAGGGCTTCTCCTGACCCCAGGGATAGAATTTTCCCACGGAGCCGAGCCGGTCGGTCACGATGTTGCCCGCGCCGTTGGAGATGAGCCTGCCACCGAAGTAGACATTGGCGACTGTCAAAGTTGGATATAGAGCAGTAACCCATGTGCCGTTCTGATAGGCCGCTGTTTGAACCAGATTGTACGTCCCGAGCTTTTGGCCGGTTACGCTCCAGAACGTGACTCCAAGGCGGGCCCATTCGATCCGCACGAAACCCTCACGCCGCGACAACGTGAGGTGCTGCAATTGGCCGCTGAGGGAAAGACGAACGCGGAGATTGCTGCGCGACTCAACATCAGAGAGCACGTAGCAACCCGAGAAATCCCACGACCGCCCAAGATTCGTATCCATCACATGAACGCCGGGGACGGCAACCGTGACGTACTTCGACCAGACCCAGCCGACCAAATCTGCGGACCGCTAACTGGCGACGAACTCAGGACGCGCGTGACGCTGTCGCTTCGCTATTTCCGGAGAGGGAAAATCTTCGTGACCGACGAATAACGGCTCGGGTACCCTGGCTTCAAGCCGCCTTTGGGGACGATCAGAGTCCGGAGTGAAAGGTGCGCGGACGCGCGTCTTCTTATAGACATTGGTGATCAATCGGGGACCGTCCTCGGCGGTGATGATTTCCCCGATATACCACCCATCGGGCCCGTGTATGTCGGCTCCGCAGAAACGACCAACTTCTAGCCCATCGTGCGTAAACAGCGAAACCTGTCTTCGGTAACCAAAACAGGCACCGCTCCATGTCCACAGCCAATCACAGCCACTCTCGACAAATACTTCAATAGATCGCGACGGTTTCGTGGTCATGCCTCTTATTCGTCTGCGTTGGAAAACCCTTAGATCGGGGGGTTGCCCTATATTAGGATGAGTTTCCATTGACCCCAGTACTACAACGCCGGAAGTACCAATCTTAAGACTCATATCCTCTAACCGGTCGCCTTACAAGGAACCGGAACTGGCTCAACAGATTGTGCGCAGCCCGGAACAAATCAAACAGAAACGCCTCGTCCTCAACCCCGGCGGCCCGCAGTTCTGACCGGCTTCCTCGGAAGCGTCGGGTTCGGCAATCAGATTGGTGAAGCGCGCGCGGGTCTTGCCCGGTGCGTCGCGGGATCGCGCCGTAGATGCCGACGCTCGCCAGCAGCACCGCAAACCCGGCGAACAGACTCACCAGAGTGAGGTTAAAGCGTGCGCCGCGCAGCGTGCCGTACACGTAGTCCTCAAGAGTCTTAATATCGAAAACCGCTTCCTCCGGGTCGAGACTCCCCACCTCCCGCCGGATCATTGGAGCCGCAGCCGCATCCGCTTTCGCCAGAACATAGATCGACGATGTGGGATTTTGCGCGAACGGCAGATAGATGTCAGCGAACGGAACCTCATCGTGGCCGAGTTCTT
This sequence comes from Bryobacterales bacterium, assembly GCA_003170295.1. Lineage (GTDB taxonomy): Bacteria > Acidobacteriota > Terriglobia > Bryobacterales > Bryobacteraceae > Palsa-187. Next base: position 4,313 of record PNAJ01000099.1, read on the forward strand.
TGACGTTGCGCGCCAAGCCGACAATGCGGACACTGCCCGCCGGCATTGCCGCGCCGCCATCCAGGATCAGAACATCCTTCCCTACCGGGTTCACCGATCCGAACAACTCCCGCGCTAGGTTCTCATTCACAATGCCTACGCGCGGCGCGGTTTCCGAATCCTGATCGGTAAACCAACGGCCTTCGAGGAGCACAGCGCTCAGAACGCGGGAAAACCCAGGCGAGATGATGCGGGCCAGGGACTGGTGCTCCTCCCCGCTCGGCGGGTGCGGTCGATCGGGCGTCGACAGCGCGACGCTGGCCGAAAAATCGAGCGGCATCCCGTTCGTAACTGTGGCGTCGCGCACCCCCGGAACAGCCATGATCCTTTCGATCGCTTGCCGGTAAAATGCGCGCAGGGTATCCGCGTTGGCGCGCTGCTTGGCGCCCGGCGATATTCGCATCGTCAGGACACCACGCGGGCGTTAACCAAAGGTGCGGCCCTCCAAGGAGAGGGTGAGAAAGTTGACCCCCTCAGGTGCAGGCGCGTCGTTCTGGGCACGTTCGACCGCCGGTGGGCCAGTCTGGAGAAAGACGCTTCTGCCGGGTATTGGCCAATTTGAGGGGTGCGGCCTTGGTCGCCGTCAACGCATTATAAAAAA
>PNAJ01000082.1 GCA_003170295.1 Bryobacterales bacterium
CAGGTCGAACTGTGGTTCGCCAAGATCGATCGGGATGTGATCGCCCGTGGCGTATTCACTTCCGTCTCCGACCTGAACAGAAAGCTCATGCGATACATCCGCAACTACAACAAATCGCCCCGCATCGTGAAGTGGAAATACGCCGATCCGTCCCGCCACATCAGTTCACAATTAGTTGGTACAGTCCACTAGGGCTGCGACGCTGAGATTTTCAGGATATTAGGTAAATCCCGGTTGCCCTCGTGGCAGGCGTACTCAAAGGGCGGGTTTAACACCCGGGTCATGGTTAGTTCGCCCTTCCAGGGCTGCGTGTAGGCGGTAGCATCCTCCACTTCAAAGCGGTAGAGAATGGTATTGGCGTCGAGCAAACTGAAGCGTTCCACAACGTGCATGTTGCGGTCCCAGCCATACATTCCCCCGGCGTCCCCGTAGAAGCCGCCGGCATCGTTGAAGTTGGTGGTCTCCACCACCAGCGTAGCGCCTTCCCAGTGCCCCACGGAATCGCCCAGCCATTGCCTGATATTTGATGGCAGATGCGAGCTGCGATCGAGCCGGATGATTCTCGCGTCGTGGATCATTTCCGCCTGCACCATGACCGCATCCCCTGTCTGGACGATTTGATAGTTGCTGTTGTAGCGGTAGGGAATCATGGGCGGCACGGAGGTTGGGAAGAGCAGGCATCGATCCTGGAGCCCCATATCTATCGCCGCGGCCGGATTGCGAAGGCGTTCCAAGCGATCCCGCTTGGCGGCGGCCGCTGACGGGGTGAGGCTGGGAAGCAAGCCATTGGGAGGATCCGTGATGATGGAGGTCCGGAGGCTGGGCAGCATCAGCGAACCGGTCTCCAACCGGCTCAGCGGATCGTCATCCGCGCCGCGTGTCTTTCTTTGCAATTGGACCGCTTGTTCCGGGGTGTAGAACGGTTGGTCCTTCAGCCGCGCGGGGCGCTCGAGTGGAATGGCGGTAGCGGAACTCCAGGCGCCGTCAAAGTCAGGATGTACGCTCGCAGATCGCTGCGGCGTTTGCGCGACGACACTCAGTGCTGTAGAAAAAGCCAGAACCCGGAAGAAACCCACTGTGTTCCGGCGGCGGCTCGATGGTATGGTATCCACACCCTATTATGCCGTAAGAGAAGCGCTTTTTCGAGTGGCGCGCTGTGTGGGCTGGCCGCGCGGGTCCCGCTATGGCGCATCGCGCGCGCTAAGTTTTCTCGCGCATTCGAACCTGCGTGTTAACCTTGCCGGTGGGTTGCGCGTCCGGGTCGCCAAGCGAATCGCGTAAATTTCCCACGCTTGGCACTTTGGTCAACCGGCAAAGGCAGTCTTCGGCATGCACCGCCCGCAACCAAAGTCGTTTGCAATCAACCAGCACGCCGACGAACCTCTGGTTTGATGATCGATTTCGGCGATTTCGTTTGGCGACCCAAAAATCCGGGCCACCCTAACGTAAACAGGCCACGATTGGCCGACATAGAGTTACCGGCTTCGGGAGACCACGGGAGACCACGCGCGGCGGTCTACATTGCAGAACATCAATAAATATTGCCGCATTCTTCATGTCCCGTTGTGATCGCGGCGACACGGACCTCTGGCATTCGCAGTGCCATGATGATCGCCACAGCGTCATCAGAGGCTGTGTCGGTGTCGATCAATAACACACGCGGCATCAGAACAGGGTATCACTCAGTGAATCAGGACTGGCTTGAAATTCCGATGGACGAGCGCCACGACAGACGACCGTCGGCGAATTGGGGAATGAGCAAATCGCCCGCCTCAGGAACGGCTCCTATGCGAATATCTTCGAATGGCTTTGCCGAACCAGGTTCATAAGCGTCCAAAAAACTCGCTGTGGGTGCTGTTCTCCGCTAAAAGATAAACTTCATGGACAGCTGGATTTGACGCGAGGTGCCGAAATCTCCGGGAGCATAGCGCGTGCCGGCGGTAATCACGCCAAACGTCGAGGTTGAAGCTGGCACGAAGGCAGTCCCCGCGCCGCTGGCCGGAGTCGGCAGCGAAGTGCTCGGGTTGTTGAAGTTCACCTGGTTGAGAGAGTCGAAGGCATCCAGCCGAAACTGCAATCTCAACCGCTCCGTGATGCTGGTATTCTTGACGACGGCGATATCGAGATCGGAATATCCGGGGCCTTGGATCGCGTTCCGGCCCAGCGTTCCGAAGGCGTTCCCCGGGTAGATGAACACGCCCGGATTCTGAACGTAGGCGATGGACGTCGCGCTCCCGTTGGTGGCGGGGCTGAAGCCGGTGATCACCGAACCGGAGACGTTCGGGCGCAAAGTCGCAGTTCCGGTAAATGCGCTATTGGCTGTACGGAAATTCAGCGGATTGCCGGTTTGGGTGGTTTCGACCAACGAGATCTGCCAGCCGTCCTTGAAGCGATTCCCTTTGAACGGCAGCTGGTAAATACCGCTGATTACAATGCGGTACCGGGCATCGAAATCCGATAGGCCGCGGTCGCCCCGGATGTTATTGCTGTTCTGGATCACAACCCCTTGGAAGTTGCGGGAATTTTCGTCGATCGATTTCGACCAGCTATACGAGGTGTTGAACTGCAATCCCTTGGCGAAACGCTTCTCCGCGGTAGCCCAAAGCGCGTTATAAGAGGAGTTGCCCCAGCTTTCCTGGAGGGTGGTATTGGAAAGCTTCACACCCGGATCGATCGGGCTGGAGGCTGAGAGCGCCGGGAACGGACGGATTCCATTCACCAGCTGATTGGCGTTGACACCAACGTTCAGATCGGTGCCCTTGCTTCCGACGTAGCGTGCCGTTACTTTGGAGTTGCCGGTAAGCTGTTGATCGATTCCGAAGTTCCATTGCTGAACATAGGCATCCTTATAGTTATGCGCCACCGAACGCGGAGAGATGCTGCCGCCGGCGACCAGCGAATACGCATTCAGCAGCGTCAAGCCGCTGGCGGTGGATGAAATCGGGATCGCGTACGGCGGATTATTCACCAGCCCGGTGACGAGGCCGAAGCCTGGCTGATCGGTCATGATTGCGTAGGCCGACCGGATAATCGTGCGGCCCTTACCGAGCGGGTCGAATGCAAAACCCACTCGCGGTTCGAAGTTCAGCGCGCTTTGATTGTAGACATTCGAGGGTCCTCCGTTTGAGCCGACGTGCTGTAACGTATCGGTTGCGGGATCGAACACCACATAACGCCCGCCGCCCTCTGTCGGTGTCGAGTTCCACTCATAGCGGAGGCCCAGGGTGACCGTGAATTTCTGATTGGCCTTCCAGGAGTCCGTCACAAACAGGCCGAGCGCGTTCTCATAGGAACGGTTGGACAAGTTGGAAGTCGTCGTGGAAAAACTGCTTGCGGTGTCAGCCAGAAAATTGGCGATGCTGGAAAATCCAAACGACCCCGGCGACGTCGATATGTTGTTCGAGTTCTGACGGCGCTCTTCGACGCCCATCCTGATAGTGTGCTTTCCGTGCACCCAGCTAAGCGTGTCCGCCAGGACAGCCGTCAAGTCCCCGCGCGCGGAGATGCTGCTGCTGCCAAATGTGAAGCCACCCGCGACCGTGATCTGGGGCAAGCCGATGGCGGTGGTGACACCGTCGTTGATGTTATAACTTTGCGGATTCGCAAGCACGTCGGGATTGAAGACAATATGGATGCGGTTGGCGCCGGCGCGAGCCTCGTTCACCAGCGCGGGACTGATGACCCAGCTTTCATTCACGCTGAACAATTGACGCCGGCCGCCCCGGTTATCCCCTTCATTGGCAAAGCTATTTCCATCGGTGGTCGGCGGCTCACCCCGATAATCCTGTTGGATCGCGTAATAGACGTTGAGCCGGTGCGCGGGCGAAAAAATCTGGTTGAAATTCACCGTGCCCTGCTGGATGTTCACCGGCGAGGATGCCGTGAACCCGTACTGGTTGGTGCCCGAGTTCGGCGCTGGTATCAGGGACAACAAGGATTTGATTGCCGCGTCGCTGGTGGCGGTGGCCTGCGCGAATTGAGCGGCGGTCAGGGTGGTAGTACTGAGGGAATACGCCTGACGCTGGCGCAACGCCTCATAGCTGAGATAGACGAATGTTTTGTCCTTCTTGATCGCACCGCCGCCATCGCCGCCAAACTGGTTGCGGATGAACTGGGCCTTCGGATTGGGGGTGGGGACACCGGCGGCGATCGTATTCGTGGGGTTCGTGTAGTTACGCGCGTCGAGATCGGCGTTGCGGAGAAAATCGTATGCCTCGCCGTGCCATGTGTTCACGCCTGGGCGCGTCGCCACGTTGACGATCGAGCCGGAATTCCGGCCGTACTCCGCGCTGAACGTCGAATTGTCGACGATGAATTCGTCGACGGTGTTGATGGTCGGCTGAAAGGTGACCTGCTGATTATTCGAGTCGTTCATATTGATGCCGTTGACCATGAAATTAACCGTGTCTTCCCGGCCTCCGGCGGAATTGAAGGAGAATGTTCCCTGGCCGCGCAGCGGAACCGTCAAATTACCAACTGCTGGTCCCTGCACGGTGCCGGTGGTGAGCTGCGCCAGATCGACAAAGTGGCGGCCGTTCAGAGGAATCTCCTGCACTTCACGGGCGTCCACGACGGTGGTGACCGAGGCGGTGCTGGTGTGTCCACCAGCGCCCCGCTCGCCTGAACCTCAACCACCTGGGAGGAAGACGCCACGTTCAGCGCGAAATCCTGTTTCACGGTCATGCCGACGTCTAGGACGATGCCCTTGGCCTCCGTCGGCGCCATGCCGGGGGCTCTCACTTCGACGCTATAGGTTCCCACCTGCAGCGCCGGAACATAGTAGATTCCGGCCGAATCCGTTGCCAGTTTGCGATCGACACCGTGCGCCGGGTCCCTGACGGTAACAGTGGCGCTCGCGATGGCTCTTCCGGTGGCGTCCGAGACGGTGCCCTGAATCGCGCTGGTGGACTGACTGATGGCAAACGACGCAAAAATGAAAATGCTGGCGGACGACGCGAGCGTGAAATTTCGAAAATGCGATTTAACGAACATCTGCCTTCTCCTTTTGTGAAACGAAATTTCAGGCAGACGACGGAGTGCCTCGAACACGACGAGGTGAAAGAATTCTAACACGCCTTTGGATGGAGTTCCACAACATCTGCGACTTTTTCGTGTCCGTGACTTCTTCGTTCCGCGTCCTGTATGTATTCATTGCGATGGAAATCGGCTCGCGGCGGATTCTGCACTGCAACGTCCCCGAGCACCCCACTGCCGAGTGGACGATCCAGCAGTTCCGCGAGTTTCTGGCGTACGATCATCGCTACCGATTCCTCATCCACGACCGCGATACGATCTTCTCTAGCTACCTCGACTCCGAACTGCAGGGGTTCGGTGTGCGGGTCTTGGAACAGAACGAGTGGCTCCCCGTAATACAATCGAACTTCGATTCACTGCATTTAGAGCTGTTTGCGAGATCAACGCTTCGTTATCGCGACGAATCCTCCCGCAGGCATGTGCGCTTCCAATAGGGCGGGCGAAGACGCAGGCTCGCGCTACCATTAAGACTGATCGAGCGAAAGCAGCGGGCGGACTGCCGAGCAGCAGGAGGCTCATGAGCGATCGCGCGGATTTCGAAATTGTTTGTCCGAAGCCACGCCTGTGACGCCGGCGGTGCAGCCCGGCGTGCAGGCCGATCCGCGATCGGTTGAGGGCCACGAAGCAGAGGCGAGGTTTCTCGCCCTCAAGAAGAGGGATCCCAATACAGTATCGGAGCAAGAACTGCTCCGAACCGCTATCGATTGCGATACCGTAGCGCGGGAGTTACGGCGGGAAGGTGGCGAGGCGAACCTGGCGAACGCCTTGTCGTGGGACCAGAACTCCCGCATCTTGCGCGGAGGGAAGGAGACGTGGGTGAATATGTGGGCTATATATCGGGCCAGGGATGTGACCTCCGAGGCAGCCGCAAGGTATAACGCCTTCCTGAAGAAAGATGCCCGTACCGTGTCGGAGGAAGAACTGCTCCGAACCGCCACCGATTGCGACACGATAGCGCAGAACCAACGGTTGGAAGGTGGCGAGCAGAACCTGGCGTGGGCCGCGACATGGGATCAGGCCGCCCGCAACTTGCGTGCAGGGAAGGAGGCGTATGTGAAGCAAATCGCTGCGCAGGCTGCTAATAGCGAGATGTTGCAGATCATGCAGGCGCAGGATCGGGCACGAGCGCAGCAGAACAATGCGCAGGCGCTTCGGAACGTCTCTACGATGAACTACGTGACGCGCATGAACATTGTTTCCAACCTCGGTAACTCCGGCTACCATTGCGAAGTCCGCAGCAGATAAGCCGTCCTTGCGCCGAGTAAGTGCCGATTCAATCAGCGAAGAGCATATCACGAGCGTGCTACCGGCTTGGCCTGCCTCGCGTACCTGAGTGCATATTTGGGAACCGGCAGATGGACAGTCGAGATCAAATTCTTTGGCAACAGCGACGCGCGTTTCACGATGCCAGCACTAGCTATTCTCTGGAGGATGAAATGGTTCGCCACGACCTTGCCACCCCTAGAAGGCGTATCGCGTAGCCCGGCGCGACGCCGAGGGCCACGCACAGCAGCGCAAGCCACACCATTCCGGCAATCATCGATGGCGGCGCCTCAGTGGCGTGCTCCGCCTGGGCCGTTCCATCATGCTCTATTCATTCAGATTGTTCGATGACGATCCGAAGGGCGAAGGTGGGGACTTCGACGCGTTCTTCGTTGCTCGGCTGCAACGAGGGATGTTGGTGCTCGACAACACTGGGACGAAGCGCGGCGTTATCAATAAGGTGCTGATGAACCATCAGTTTCCGGTTTTGCAATAAATAGATTACTTGCCCCCAAACCGCTTCCTCGCATCGAACACGTAGGCGCATTCCCGGCCGGGGGCTTTCATTTCGGCTTCGAGGAGTTCGATTTTGCGCTTGCTGACCGACAGAGCACCCTTCGCGATCTTGGACCAGTTGAATTTGAAGAGATCCTCGGCAACCTCCACCGCAGGCAGGGCATAAACTTCTAAGAAACCCTCCGATGATTTTAGGTGGTGGACCTTCATTGCGTTGCTGTACTCGTTCAGCATCCATTCGATTTCGTCTTGTTTTCGATGGCCACCACTTACGCTCCGGGCGGGAAGAACCTCCGTTCCCATCGATCACGGCTGCCAACGCGCCGATCATCCCACCAGAGTAGCCGGAGGACCCGGCCCACGCGATTCTTATCGAATGGGGTCCAGTCCTGCAAGCGTCGGTGCCCAATGTAGTGGGATTGACGCAAGCGGCGGCGACGACGGCGATCACGGGGGCGGGCGGCAGGTAAACACGTGATAGT
>PNAJ01000074.1 GCA_003170295.1 Bryobacterales bacterium
TCCGAAATCACGTTCAAGGGCTACACGGTTCATGCTTCGAAGGAAGAGCCGCAGTACTTGATCAAGAGCGATAAGACGGACCACCTGGCCATGCATAAAGGTTCGGCTCTCCGAAAGATTGCAAAAAGCAAGACCTGACCAAACGTCGGGGACATGCTGGCGAGCCCGATAGGGGTCAGCTCACGAAACGGAAAAAATCGTACGCTAAGGCCGGTATGGCCAAAAACCCTTTCTAATTCACCAAAGGTAACTCTCTGATTTCACTGGGAAGTGATCTCGCATTTTCCCTCTGGCTAGAAAGTATTCTTTATGGCCATGCCCGCGTTCAAGAATTTTGAGAAATCTATGAAAACCCAACATGTTCTCTTCTCTTAACGTACGATTTTTCCCGTTTCGTGACGGGACCCCGATACTGGCGGAAGCCGCCGGGGCTGGCTGCGTTCAGGGCCGGGATGGAGGTCAGTATTTTCGGTGTGCTGCCATAAGCGGCATCGGGAAGGGAGACGACTATGTCTTTGCGGACACAAGCTCGTACCAGGCGACGATTCATTTACCAGGCAGCTTTGAATCCGGAGATCTTCAATGCAATCGAGGCAAGCATCTCGTTCCAATCTTTCACGAATGATCCGGCGGCTTCGCGCTGGAGATCGGTGGCAAGCTTGTCGCAGTCGATTCCCGCTTTAGCGAACTTTGCAATCATCTCTTCGGCATCGCCTCCGTCAGAGGCCATGAGCTCACCCACTGAGCCATGGTCCGCGAAAGCAAGCAATGTCTTGTCCGGAATCGTGTTGACGGTGAATGGCGCTGCGAGCGCCTTGATGTAGAGAACGTCTGAAGCGGCCGGGTCCTTTGTACCCGTGCTGGCCCAGAGCAGTCGCTGGGGCCGGGCAGCCGGCATTCGCCAGCCGCAGCCATCGGTCCGAGTCGAGCAGTTGGCGATAGGCTTTGTAAGTTCGCTGCGCGATGGCAATCCCAAGCTTGTCCTGCAACTCTCCGGGGACTTTCTCCATCGTCGCCTTGTCCCAGCGGCTGATGAAAACAGAAGCCAGCGAGCAAACATCAGGATTTAGACCCGCCCGGATGCGCCGCTCGATGCCGCGCAAATAGGCTTCCGCCGCCGCCAGATATTGCTCGCGCGAAAAGAGCAGCGTCACATTCACCGGCACACCGGCAAAGACAGACTCCTCGATCGCGGGAACGCCTTCGGGAGTACCGGGAATCTTGACGAAGAGGTTGGGCCGCTCGGCCCGGGCGCGAAGCCGCCCGACTTCAACAATTGTGCCTGGCGTGTCGTAAGCGAGCGTCGGCGAAACTTCAAGCGAAACCCAGCCGTCGATGCCATTTGTCCGGTCGTAGACCGGGCGGAACAGATCGGCAGCCTGCCTGAGGTCCTCGATGGCAAGCTCGAAGAAGAGAGCCTCGCCGGACTTGCCCTGCTTTACCTTCTGGTGGATGGCGTCATCGTAGAAGTTCGATTCCTTTAATGGCATAATCGAAAGATCGACGGGTTTGAGGTGAGCCCGGTAATTGAAAGTTCCTCGATGTAGCGACGCAGCGTACCGTCCTTCAGGAGCCCACGGGTGATGTTGTCGAGCCAGAGGCTCTGGCCCAGATCATGGAGCTGTTGTGTCGGCTTCATACTTATCTCCTTCTTGCAAATCTGTTCCGGGTTGGCGTTCGGTGTCGTGTGCGCTGTTAAGCCGGGAGAAAGATCTCAGTAGCCTGCGAATTCTTCTGTGCGAATGTCGTCGTCGTTCATTCCTGCCCTGTTTAACATCTCATGCAACCCCTTCACCATGGCCGGCGGACCGGCGACGTAGTAGTGGGGCGACGCCGCGCCCCTCAAATACCTCCCGAGCATCTCTTGATTGATGAAACCGGTTTCACCGCTCCAAGACCGGCGCGATTTCGCCATTTCAGTCATGCTGGGAATCAACTTGTACTTCGGATTGTCTCTTTCCAGGCTCTGAAGCTCGTCGAGGAAAGGCGCGTCCTCCGGCCGCCGATTGGAATAGAAGAGAAAAATCTGATGCCGGAGCCGTTCCGCGGCTGCCAGGCAAATCATGCTTCGAAACGGCGTAATGCCAATCCCGCCAGCGAGGAATACGGAAGCTCGCGTGAAACTATCCTGGAGAGTCAAATCCCCGGACGGCCCGTCAATCTTCACGGCAGTCCCCAGCGGCATCGTCCTCAACACACGTTTGAATGCCGTATCGCGCATCCGCGTCGCCACCATCAGGGTTTCTTCGTGAGGGCCGCTTGCGATCGAAAAACTTCGCACATTGCCTTCGGAATCCGTCTCCGGAGGATAAAGCAAAGTCATGTCGAGATACTGGCCGGCCTTAAATGCCCAGTTCGCGGGCCGCTCAAAGCGGAAGGCCATCGTACCCTCCGCGACTTCATGCCGGCTCAAAAGTTTGGCTGTAGTGATTGGGGGTGTTGCAACAGTGGTCATACGCTCTTTCTCCTCTTCCATGAGCATTCTGCGGGCGATTTTTCCAAATGCGAATGTGCGCGGACGCGCCTCTTTCTGACATCCACGCTACAACCTCGCGAATCATATCCCCGCCTCCTGGCTGAAATACTGATAATCCTCCCTCCATCCGCCCTGGCCCTTACCGATGTGCGCGTAATTCTCGACGAATTCTATCGCGCGAATGTACTTGACCATCGTGAAACCGAGCTGAGTCTCCACGCGCAGGCGGAGCGGAGCTCCGTGATCGATCGGGAGCGGTTGACTATTCATTTCGTAGGCAAGGATCGTCTGCGGATCTTCCGCCAGCTCCCGGCGAATTGTGCCGTAAAAGTATCCCGGTCCCTGGGCGTGTGGCTCCGATGTGGATTTATCGTCGAAAGCATAGAAGACTATGTACCGGGCGGATGGAAGCGGGCGGCAGAGTCCGACGATATGACGCAGGGAGACCCCGCCCCACTCGGCAACGCCCGACCAGCCCTGGATGCAGCAGTGCTTAGTGATCTGAGTTTGTTTCGGCATTGCGCGGAGGTCTGCCAGCGTCAGGCTCAGCGGCTTTTCCACCAATCCGCCGGTCTCCAGGATGTAATTTGCGAAGTGATCGCGCGCCATCGCCCAATAAGTCTCCTGTTTCGGTGCGCGGCCGTTCACCCAGAAGTAGGGCGAAATATCCGCACGCGCGTAATGCTGCGCGGAGCGTTCATGACCGAAAAGCAGCGTGCGCAACGGATCGGTGATCGCCTGAGTGGCCCTCTGGACAAAGCGCGGGCGGCGGCGCGAATACACGGTTGTCACGATATGGATGACCACGATTCCGGTCAACCCGGACAGCCAGACCACCAGAGCGCGCGTCAAGTGCGGACTGTGCGTTTCCCCCAGAACAATCGCTGCCAGCCCTTTCCGGAAACCATGTAGGACCACCAGCGCGACATGACCGATGAAGAATGCGATGAACGTGCAAAGAGCCAGGAAATGCAGACTCCGTGCGCCCTGTCGGCCGTGAAAGATTTTGATATACCATGGGAAACGGGCGGCGACGGCCGGGGACATCGCTACTCCTGTCGCAATGCTGAACGGCGCGAGTAAGAATATGACTGCCGCATAGCTCAACTGTTGTAATGCGTTATATGTTCCCGGTGCTTCCACGATGTGAAGGGTTAGGTAGCCAAGCATCGCACGTCCTGCGTCTGGCACAATTTGCCAAGAAGTCGGAATGAGCCGCCGCCACTCCGGCGAGGCAAACAGCATCACGACGTATACTAACCCGGTGAGCAACCATCCGAAATCCGCGAGAAAGTGCCAGTGCCGCCCAAGACCCAGATTTTCGTGACCCGGCAACGCGATCGCGGACGGGAATGAAGTTTCCTCGTCACTGGCCGTCCAGAGCCTGTTTGTGGGTCTCCGCTTTCTCGTGAACTTCAGCCATTCGCTGCCGGGCATGCAGTGATCGTTCCAGTAAAGTCTCGGATGAGCGCTCAGGATCTCGATACCGCTGCGAATAAGGAGCGACAGGAAAAGAAAATTGAAGAAGTGTGCCGCCCGCAGCCACAACGGATAGTCAAGAGGCATCATTGATCACATTCCCAAGCCGTCGTCTACCGCCGTACGGAAATTTATAGCGATCCATGTGACGATTTTCGCACCCGCGCACCAGGGAAAGCTATACAAGATGGAGCTGATATGAAGGCGGAACAGGCGAAGGCGGGACAGGGTGGTGGACGGACGCGGATTCGCAAGGTGTGGACAGGGAAATTTGAGGCGTACCAGGGAGTTCGCGGATCGGGGCTTGAAAGCGGTATCCCCGGCGCACAAGAGGGCGGCGGCCCCCTTCCTTTAATGCGGTCTTCCGTCAAGAGTTTTTTTAGTCTGCCTCTAATTCATAAAGTGTCCTTTCGTTGCAAGCCTTCAGCCAGAGCGCTTCTTTACGGTTACACCGTGCCGCTCTTGCTGCGCACGTGTTGTTCCTCAACGGTCTCCACCGACGAGCACCTGTCGCAATAGCAGGTGCGCTCTCCCTGGTTCCCAACCGACAACCCGTTTAAATTCAATAGATGGAAAGCTGGCCACACGGACGAGCAGGCGAATGTAGTGGAAATTGTATCTAACGTTTCCTCACGGTTCAACACCCTCGATTTCTAAGTCATTGAATCTACAGATGCGTCAGAGGGGAGCGCACCTGCGCCCAAGACAGTTTTCGGCGTTCCGCCGAAATCGTCTATTTTCAATGGCTTTTGTTTCAAGCAGTTAGGGTCGATTTATTGAAACTTATGGATTCTGATTGAACCCAGTGGCTTCGCCATCCTCAAAATCATCTACGGTCCAAGAATAACTTGTTCACGACGTTGCCAGAAACCTTCCGTCCGGATGATTCCACTGCTGGATGGCAGCTCTTTTCGCGGAACATAACTCAGCTCTTAACGTAAAGCGTTTGAAAGTGTAAGTTATTGATTCCTCATCGCACCGAATTTTTGCGGACCACAGCGGCTGCGAGATAAGCACGAGCGTCTTTGAGTGCCTCGATTGAGAACGGAGTTTCCGATAGGCACAATGCTCATTATTAGAGTCTCCCACGACCGATCAGGATTTCGCCGTGTTCCACCAATTGAGCGGCGCGCTCAATGATAATGTCAGCCGACTGGATCAAGTGGTGGCAACGGACCTGAAGCAGCTCAACGAACAGCTTACGGCGCGCAAACTGACGCCGGTTATCGCCAAGTAGCGGAAGTTCGATGGCCATCCAGAGGGAATCTACGCCTGCTTCCCGGTGAGGGCATTCGCATCTTCCTGCCGTGCCGCGCCTTTGGTTCCCAACTTTTTCCACCACATATAGTAGCCGGTGATGGCTTGAATAATCAGCATCAAGGCGGACAACGCAACCAGGATTTTGCTGGAGTATCCGAAGATATCACCCGTATGAATCGCGCGGTTGAGGATGATGGTCCGGGCACCGGCCGGCGCTGTTCGCGAACTCTGATAGTTCACCACCTTGCCGCTATATTGATCGACGTTGGCCCAGCTTCTACCGCCTGGAGTCAAATCTTCGGGGTAGCGCAGCGCCACCACGTAGGAGCCCTTGGGATTCGCCGGAAGCGTCACTGAGAGAGCCTGGGTTCCAGATAGAAAGGAGACCGCGCTCTGGATCGCCTGGTCTGGCGTGAGGCGCGCAACTCCGGGCTGCGGGACCGACGGCGCGTTCCGGCCGATACTCGCCGTGCCGGCTCGCTTATGCAGAAACTGTTCGATATCGTTGTCGAAATGAACCACGATGCCGGTAATTCCCAGCACCAGCAGGAAAAGCGCGGCGTAAATACCGCTTGCGTTATGAAGGTCGAATGTCACGCGCCGCAAGCTGGCCTTCCACTTGACTTTAAATCTTTTCAGCGGCCACCACAGATAAATTCCGGAAAGCACTAGAAACAACAGAACGCCTGTGACAGAGGCCACTACTGCCCTGCCGGACTTGCCTATCAACAGCGTCAGGTGGATGGTGTGAATCGTCTGCAGTGGCGTGTTCGGGTCGCGCGTTCCCAGCAATTGGCCGTTGTACGGATTTAGGAAAGCTTGCTTACCTCCCTTCACCCGGAACATTACGGAGTCCGTCTCGTCTTGGGACAAGCGCAGGTTGTTGATTCTCTCGCCCGGGAATGCCACCGCGGCCGCATGGAAGATGTCCGCAACCGGTAGAGTTGAGCCCGCCGGCTGAACATGGAACAGTTGAGGGTTAAACAGACGATCCAGGTTTTCCTCGAAAGCCATGATGCTTCCGGTGACGCCGATGACGACCACGAAAAGGCCGATAAACAAAGCGCCGTAGAGATGCAAGTTGAATAGAAGCGTTCGCATGGATAAATGAACCCAGTGTCATCCTAGAACCGCGAATCCTGTGCTGTCAAATAGATTATTGTTCAGCCGACATATCGCTTGAGCCGATTAAAAGGCGACTGCTACTGCTTTCGGATCCGGTAATAGCTGCCTGTCGCAAATCTCGTAGCCTTCCCCGTTTGATCCACCTCGAATTTCAGCAGCTCGCCGTCACTCCCGCCGCCAACCATTTTGAACGTTTGAGGACCCGCCGGCGCCAATCGTACCCGCGATTCCCACGGGGTCGCAGCCTCCGGCGAGATCATAATCAGCTCACCGTCTACGATCATGATCTGGTTTTCCACGTGCTTCCACTCATAAGTGCCGGTATAATTCGTCCATGCCGGATCCGCCTCCGGCACGGGCTTGGGGCGCGCCATAGCTTTCGCAATCGCCGGACCCATGATGCTCAGAGCTTGATTCACATAGACGGTCGGTTCCGCGTCGTATCCGTTAATGAGAAGGATTCTATCGGTAGTGCTCGCGAGCGAGGTTTCCCGGCGACGGCTCCGCACCTCGGCGTGAGCACTGCCGATAGAATGCATTGAACTGAGCAGTCCTTTGGCGGGGCAATTGCTTATTGGGTATTGAATCGAAAACGTGATACGAAGTTCATCCTTGTTGCTACGTCGAGAGGATTCACTTGCG
>PNAJ01000015.1 GCA_003170295.1 Bryobacterales bacterium
CTTTAGCGGCTTAGTTCAATGCTTGATAACGAGAAAGTGCAAGCCTGTGTAGAATCGACCCTCTTTCAGCACACGTCGTCCGTGACATTCTTGAAGATGTTTCCGCATGTGCCGTCACCCAGGAGTTGGGCGCTTCCTGTCGGGCGCAAATCGTAGCTGCTAGATCTGATGGTGGCTTTCAGGCACTGCACTCCTTGCCGTCCACCCCTGGGGAAAGGTGGCTGCCTGCTCATCGCCCGCCCCACCTTGCGGTCAGGCGTGGCGCACCGCTTCCATCGGGTTGATGCTCAGCCACGGCCGCGCCGAAAAATACGCCACTGCTGACGAGACCGCCAGCATAGCCAAGCTTACTGGCACCAGCACCGCCCATTCCACCACCTGGATCTGGTAAAACTGCGACCGCAGCAGCAGCGTCGCGTCCACTCCCAGCAGCAGTCCGACGACGATCCCCCCGCCCGCGACGAGAAGCGTGTGCCGCACGATCATTTGCAGCAGTTGCCCCGGCCTCGCCCCCAACGCGACGCGAATCCCCAGCTCTTTCCTCCGCTCACTCACCGAATAGGAGATCGCCCCGAACAGACCGATCGCCGCCAGCAGCAGCCCCAGCCCGCTCAGCCCCGCCACGCATCCCGCCGTCATTCGCTCGAAGAACAACGCCAGATTCAACCAGCTATCGAAGGTGAACGGATCCAGAACCACTACGTCCAGCCCGCGCAGCGTTTGCGCCATCGGCGTGATCCACAACTGCGGATCGCCGTTCGTCCGCGCGATAACGTGGATCGACCTCTGGAAATGCTGGCTCAGCACATAGTAGAAGAACAGCCGCGGAGCCTCGTCGACGTCCACATACCTGCCGTCGGCCACCACGCCCACCACCGTCGCTTTGCGAGGCTTGTCACCCAGCGTGATCGTTTTGCCCACCGCGTCCTCGCCCGGCCACAGTGTCCCCGCCAGCTTGTGATTCACGACCACCACTTCCGGCGTATTCTCGCGATCGAAAGAACTGAACACGCGTCCGCTCAATACGCGGATGCGGAAGGTATCGAAATAACCGGCATCCACCACCGCGTGCGAGACTTCAGTGGCCTTCGCCGCGCCGGGAAACAGCACCGGCTCCGGGCTTGCGCCGAGCAATGGGATCGCCGCCGCCAGGGTGACGGACTCCACTCCTGGCAAAGCGGCAATCTGGCTCCGCACATCCTCGAACAGCGTTTTTCTCTTTGTTTCTGGAAGCGCTTCGTCGTTCGGATAAATCGCCATCGCGATCAGGTTCCGCGCCGAAAATCCAGGGTCGACGTGCCGCAGATTATAAAGACTCCTCTCGCACAGCCCCATCCCCACCAGAACCAGCGTGCAGATGGCGACCTGCACGATCACCAATATATTCCTGCGCACCGCTTTGCCCGTCCCGCCGACCACCAGTTCGCCGCTCAAAACCTGAGCGAGGCTAGGCGCCGAAGCATACAGCGCCGGAGCGAGCCCCGTCCCTGCAATCGCGACCACCATCAACCCCAACGTAAATGCCGCCACTGTGAAATCCAGATGGAGATTCAACCCGAACGACACTGCTCCCACCATTGGGAACGTGACGCTGATCTCGGAAAACTGTCGGATCGTGAGCGCCGCGATCACATAGCCCAGTGCTCCGCTAGCCATGCACAGCATCGCGCTTTCCCTTAAGAATTCGCGGATCAATCGCCCTCGCGGCGCGCCCAGCGCCAGCTTGATCACCGCCTCCTGCCGCCTCCCCACTGCGATCGCCAGCAGCAAATTCGCGACGTTGGCGCAGGCGATCAGCAGCACCAGCAGCACCACTGCCATCAGGACGCCGGTCATCAATTGAGCCGTCGGGATCGCATCCGGAGGCAGCATCGTCGCTCGCGTCACCACCGCCGTCCGGTCTTTGTCGTCGGCCGGATATGCCGAAGCAAGCTGTCCCGACAGCGCCGCGATCTCCGCCTGCGCCTGTCTCCGGCTGACGCCAGGCTTCAGCCGCCCCAGCAACAAAAGGTGCCGCGCGTCGCGATGCGTGTCGTAATTCGACTCCTGCATCGTGACGAGCAGATCCCCGTTGATTCCGTAGAGAGACCCGGTAAACTCCTTCGGCATCACGCCGACAATCATCTGCTTGGCAAAAACTTTGCCGACGATATTCGGGTCCGCTCCCAGCCGCCTCCAGCACGAGTACATCATCACCGCCATTTGCGACTTGCTCTTTTCATCGTCTGGCGAAAGGACGCGCCCCAAAAGAGGCCTCACTCCCATGACGTTCAAATAGTTCCCCGAAACAGGCCGCGAGATGAGCTTCACCATCCCGCGCCCGGGCTGCAAGTCCTCCGTCAGCGAAATCGAATTGGGAGCGGCCGCGAGATCCGAAAAAATGTGATTGTTTTCCTGGAAATACTTGTAGTCCGGATAAGAGATCTGCCCCACGTCCTCGCTCGTCGAATGCGAGTAGATCATCACCAGTCGTTCCGCCTCCGCGGCCGCCGGAGGCAGCAGTAGGAAGGTATTCGAGACGCTGAGCGCGATCACCCCCAGCGCCATCGCGATCGACAGCGAAAACACCGCAATCGCAGTCAGCTTCCAGTGCTTGCCCAGAATCCGCATTGACCGAATCGAGCGCATTTAGCCATTGTGCCACTCCAGAGCGTCGGCTCGGCGAACGATCGCGCGGGAGATCGAGCTTGGCCCGGGACCACGTTCAGCCGATTGATGGGTTCGCAAAGATAACCTCCGTATACGCTGTAACGCAGGAGCTGACTGCCAGCGTTGGTAGCCTTGGGCACTTCGACGGTTTGCCGACTTGAACGAAGCCTATACGAGACGCTGTTCGGGAAGCTACCGATAATGAAAAGGATTCTATC
>PNAJ01000083.1 GCA_003170295.1 Bryobacterales bacterium
CAAGAAACTCGTTCCACACGCGCAGCCGCGCGTTGCTTACGTGAAGACCGCTATTGCAGAAGCGCCGCTGAGCATTGCGAAGCGCGAACCGGAAAGCGGCATCTGGAGAAAAATCCAGGAGAAAAAGTTTGTCGTCTCCGTCGAAATCGATCCGCCGAAGGGGATCGCACTCGACAGAATTTACGAGCAAGTGGACAACGTGCTCGCCAGCGGCAAAGTGGACGCGATTGACATCAACAGCGGCGCGATGGCGCGCGTTGGCATGGACGCGTTAATGGTTGCTGGCGGCCTGGAAGCGCGCGGCGTCGAAACGATTCCGCATCTCACGACGCGCGATCTAAACTTGATTGGACTGCAAGCGTCGCTGCTCGGCGCGTGGACTGTCGGCGGTGTACGAAACGTTCTTGCCGTTACCGGCGATCCTCCTTCCGTCGGCGATTACCCCGAAGTGAGCGGCGTCTTCGAGGTGGACTCGCGCGGTTTGGTGAAAGTGCTCGCCAAACTAAATCAGGGCATGGACTGGTCCGGAAAAACTCTTGGAGGCGCCACCAATTTTACAATCGGCGTGGCGCTGAATCCGCTGGCCGAAGATCTCGACTACGAAATTCAGCGCTTCCATACCAAGGTTGAAGGCGGCGCACATTTCGCGATGACTCAACCTCTGTTCGATCCGCAGCACTGGCACGATTTCCTGAAGCGGCTTGGCGGCCCGTGTCCAATTCCGGTGCTACTCGGCGTTTGGCCGCTGACGAGTTACAAGCAAGCTCTGCGCCTGAACAATGAAGTTCCCGGCATCGTGATTCCGGAACCGGTGCTTAAAGAAATGGAATCCGCTGGAGCTTCCGCGCGCGAGCACGGATTTGCGCTCGCCAAGAAAATGTTAGCCTGGGCGCGCACCGAACTTGCCGGCGCTTACTTGATTGCTCCCTTCAAACGCTACGAAGAAATCCTCGAAATATTTTCGTAGGAAGATGTAGTCGAGAGTCGAGAGATCATAGACGAGAGTTCATAGTTGAGAGTCGAGAGTCTCCGGCGTCGATCCCCGAATTGCACCTTGACATAAACGATGTTGTCACCCGTCAGGAAAACCCCCGCGTTCGGCGCACGCGCGCGACACGAACCCGACTCGTTCCATCTGTCAGGGATCCGCCCGGTCTATGCCATTGGGCGGCCCGTCCCCCTGGGCTAAGCTGAATCTTCTAATGAGAATATCGCCGCCGGTTTCTTCGCGGGCGTTGTGGTGATCACTACCACACTGATTAGGACTAGCAGAGTTCCGAGAATTGTTCGCAGGCCGAGCGCTTCGCCGCCGAGGAAATATCCGAGCAGCACCGCTACCACTGGATTTACGTATGCGTAGGTGCCGACTTTTGTTGGCGGTTCGTGATGGATTAGCCAGACGTAGGCGGTGAAGGCGATGATGGAGCCGGCGACAATCAGATAGAGCAGCGCGAACCACGCTTCACGCGAAACGGTTGACGGACGGAAATTGCGAAATTCGCCTAGCGCGGCGGCGGCGATGGTTAGAAAGACTCCGCCGGCCAACATTTGTGAACCGGAGCTCATTACTTTGGATGGCGGCAACGGTAGTCTGCGCGAAAACGCTGAGGCTACCGACCAGCTGATGGATGCGACGATCAGCGCCGCGGCGCCCAGCATATCGATTGGCGCGCCGCCGAGATTCAGCGAGCTGCTCATCAGGGCGGCCACTCCGCCGAGGCCAATCAGGAGGGCGGCGGCCAGGCGGACGGTGAGTTTTTGCGTCTTCAGGATAATGATTTCGGAGAGCGCCATGAAGACCGGGATGGTGGCCATCATGACGGCGGCGATTCCCGACGGAACGCGCTGCTCTGCCCAGAACAGCAAACCATAATCGAGAACGAAGATAAGGATCGCTAGCAAAGATACTGAGGTCCATTGCCGGGCGGTCGGTGAGCGCTCCCCGCGCGCGATCATCCAGACGTAAAGAATGAGACCTGCGATAAGGAAACGGATAGCGGCGAGAAGAAATGGCGGAACTTCGCGGACGCCAACACGAATCGCGAGAAATGTGGATCCCCACACGAAATAAATAATCGCGAACGCTAGAAGCGTTTTCCACGCCGGCGGGTGAGTGGTGGATTCCATGGCAGATTGTTACCGACAATCTAACAATTTCGGGGCGTGAATGCTCGGATCCAGTGGATTACGGCGCGCGCGAACTCGCGGTCTTTTGTCGTGCTACGCCAGGGAGATTTCAAAATGAACACGGTTGGTGGGAATAGATTTTGTGGGTGAGGATCAGTGCTGTCCCATTACAAGTCGAATAGATTCAATTGGATGCAGGGCTCGGCATCTGTGAACTGGTCGGTGAAGTTGGAAAACCCCTCTAAAATCGGGGTTTTTTCGAAAATTGTGACGCTGAGAATCTGCAGAATTTTGTACAGGCTCAGGTCGAGCCCCAGTTGCTTTTTGACAATCGCCACCAAGACATAAACCGATAAGGCCACCCAAACTTGGGTCTTCACGGCGTTCTCCGAGGTGCCGTAGAAAGCCTTGATGCGTAGGTGCTGTTTGATCCAGCGGAAAAACAATTCCACTCGCCAACGTGCCCGGTACAGCTGTGCGATGGTCAAAGCGGAAAGGAGAAAATTGTTGGTCAGGAAGGTCAGTCGTAAGTCCTTCTGGGCATCGAAATAGTGGATACGTCGCAAGGGATCGGGATAGCGCTGGGCGGTTCGCGCTCCGGTCAGCAGAATGGTTTGGTCGCTCCGCAATCCTGCCGATCGTTCGACGGGGCGCGAGTAGCGACGGTCGAACTGCATATTCTTTTTGGCGCGAGTGATGAAGAAGGCACAAGCTTGGGTGAAGACATAGAGACGAGCAAAGTCCACATAACCGCGATCGAGCAAGTAAAACGCTCCGGCTTCGGGAAGCAGCTCGTCCAGAATGTTGACGTCGTGAACTTTGCCTCCGGTCACATAAACATTGGTCGGAATGCTGCCCCGCAGATCCAGCAGCGTGTGCAGTTTCACCGCGCTCTTGTGGCGGCGGAATTTTCCCCACGGGAAAAGCGACAGACACAAATCGATGGTCGTCGAGTCCAGGGCATACACCGTCTCGGACAACTCCACTCCGAAAGGTTCGCGGCGGTAGAGGTCGCGAGCTGTGGCAATCAAGACCTGAGCGAAATCGGCGTAAATCCGCCAGTCGCGATGCTCGTTGGCGTGTGCCAACGTGTTGCGAGAAACTTGCCCCCGGAAACCCATATGATAGAGCTTGGGTTGCTGGGCACGAAGACAGGCTTCGATATCGCGGAGACTTTCCCGGTAGGTGAGCTGAGCAAAGGCCAAATAAAGGAACTGATCCCAGCAGGAAAAATCTTTCACGTAGCGATTGCCCTGGTACCGATCGACGCAAATTTGAAACTGGTAGGTCGGAAGGAAGTCCACCAGCTGGGAGAAAACGGTTCGGCCTAGATTCATCGACTGCCTCCAGAGCAAGCTGGAAAGCAGTAGGATAGTGCCAAGAGAGAAGCAAAAAATTGAAATCGAAAAAACTCACCCAGACCCCTTACCTTCGCTCAATCAAGCAGTTACAGCGAACTGCCCAGACTTTCTTGGGACACCACTGATTTAGCAATTTAGATTTCATGGAGCGCCACGGACGACAGAGGGATTTGCGGCGAACTTGAGCCGATGCCGGTAGTCCGAAGCGAGGATCGGACCGAAGGAGCAGGGCATTGTCATCGGGACTGGCTGACACTTGCCTCGGTACTGCGCAGACTGAGACCCATGATTCGGCAATCAACGGCTACAAGTGGGCCGTGATCGCCAGTCATGCAGTGGTATTCACGCATTTTCTCTATACCCATAGTCTGGCAGTACTTACGAACGACATCGAGCCACTCTGCTGGCCTTACTTTCAAAACTGTTGGCGAGTTCGCTTCGACACGACTACACCGACGACAGTTCTATTTTGCGTTCAAGCCGGTTTGATTATCTTGGGCACGGTCTTCCTCGCGGCTAGGTGCCACCGAGCGTTCTGGATTGTGGTGGTCGTCCTGAACATTTATTTGTTCTCGATCGTCTCACTCGACTACCGTCTTCGCGGGAACCAAGTCTACATGCTATTTTGGCTAAACCTTGTCTTCCTGCTCTGGCCCACCAAACGATGGGCCATTCCTCTAGTTTTGATATCGTTTTATTTCTGGGCTGGCACGTTGAAACTCAACTATGAGTGGTTATCTGGTGCCGTTCTGTATCATCGTCTCTACATTATTCCGCCCCGATTCGCTTGGGTCGCGTGCATATATGTTGTCGTCTTGGAGCTGGTCTTAGTTTGGGGTCTACTGGCGAAACGCGCGTGGGTGCGGTGGCTGACGCTCGGCGAACTCGCATTGTTTCACGCTGAGTCTGTCAGTCAGGTGGGTTGGTTCTATCCGCTCCTGATGGCCACGCTACTGTCGTGGTTTGTGATTGACTGGACGGTACGAGATACATTAACTGCATCATTGGCAAAGTTCTGGCGTGGACGAGCGCCTCGACCTGCCTACGTCTTGGTCGCCATATTCGCCGGTTGCCAGTTAGTCCCATATTTATATCATGGCGACAAGGTCCTCACCGGACAGGGCCGGATCTTCGCTTTGGATATGCTCGAAGCACAGCAGGTGTGTGACGTGCGCGCAGTCGTCCACTTCAGGGATCACACGGCCGACGTCGTTGACTTACTCATGATCGAACTGCCGCCGCGAAAAATATGCGATCCTATCGTTTATTACGACCGAGTAACCAATCTTTGTCGCTCGCATTCGTCCGATCCCAATTTCACGGACGTGGACTTCGTA
>PNAJ01000031.1 GCA_003170295.1 Bryobacterales bacterium
TCCCAGGCGCCGCCGGCGTTGGCCATGAAAATCGCCTGGTACAAGCCGAATAGCGCGATCGATATGAGGTAACCGATGAAGAAGTATGGTTCGATAAACGCGAATCCCAAGGTGGCGAAGAATACGGTCAAGAAGATGTTGAACATACCTTTTTGCGCGTATTGAGTGCAGATTTCGACCACTTTTTTCGAATCCTCGACCGACGCTTTGGTTACACCTTCGAGCTTGATATTCGCCTTGATGAACTCGACAGCGCGATACGCGCCCGTGGTGACCGCCTGAATGGACGCGCCGGTGAACCAGTAAATCATCGCACCGCCCGCAATCAGGCCGAGCAGAAACGGGGGATGCATCAGCGATAAATTCTGGATCAGCTCCGGCTTCAAGCCATCTGTCAATTTCACGATGATCGAGAAAATCATCGTGGTTGCACCGACCACCGCCGTGCCGATCAGCACGGGTTTCGCGGTCGCCTTGAAGGTGTTGCCCGCGCCGTCGTTCTCTTCGAGATGATGCTTCGCCAGTTCAAAATTCACGTCGAATCCAAAATCCTTCTTGAGCTCTTTCTTTATGTTGGGAATCGTCTCGATCACCGAGAGTTCGTAAACCGATTGCGCATTGTCCGTCACCGGTCCGTAGCTATCGACGGCAATCGTCACCGGGCCCATGCCCAGGAATCCGAAGGCAACCAAGCCGAACGCGAACACGGCGGGAGCTTTCATCAGCCCCTCCATTCCATACGTGCTGACCGAGTAAGCCGCCGTCATCAGCGCGAGCACCGCCATACCCAGCCAGTACGCACTGAAATTACCCGCCACCAATCCGGACAGAATGTTCAACGACGCGCCGCCCTCTTTCGACGACGACACTACTTCCCTCACGTGCGCCGAGTCGACTGAAGTGAAAATCTTCACTAACTCCGGAATTACTGCGCCGGCCAGCGTGCCGCACGTGATCACCGTCGAAAGCTTCCACCACATCGTGCTGTCACCGCCGAGATCCGGAATCATGTAATACGAAACCAGGTACGTCGCGCCTATCGAGAGGATGGACGTCAGCCACACCAGCGTGGTCAGCGGCGTCTCATAATTCATTTTGTCGACATTTTGGTAACGCGCCTTGGCGATGGCTTCATTCAGAAAATAAGAAACACCACTGGTGATCACCATCATGACGCGCATGACGAAGATCCAGACCAGCAGCTCTACTTTTACGAGGTCGTTATTCACCGCTAGCAGAATGAACGAGATGAGCGCGACGCCGGTCACTCCATAGGTTTCGAAACCGTCGGCCGAAGGTCCCACGGAATCGCCCGCATTATCGCCGGTGCAATCCGCGATGACGCCGGGGTTGCGAGCGTCGTCCTCTTTAATCTTGAAAACGATTTTCATCAGATCGGCGCCGATGTCAGCGATTTTCGTGAAGATTCCGCCGGCAACGCGCAGCGCCGCCGCGCCGAGGGATTCGCCGATCGCGAAACCGATGAAGCAGGGGCCGGCATAATCGCCTGGAACGAATAGTAAGATGCAGAGCATCAGGAACAGTTCCACGCTGATCAGCAGCATGCCGATGCTCATGCCGGCTTTCAGAGGAATCGCGTAACAGGGGAACGGTTTTCCGCGGAGGCTGGCGAAGGCGGTTCGCGAATTGGCAAAGGTGTTCACGCGGATGCCGAACCACGCGACACCAAAGCTGCCCGCAATGCCGACCAGGCTGAAGGCGAGAATAATCGCGACCTCAAACCATGGCAGACCGAACGTCGCGCCATTGGGGGCCAGGAATCCAAAATAAAATACAATGATTGAGCCGATGAAGGCTTCCAGAATCAGCAGGAATTTCCCCTGCGTCAAGAGATAGGTTTTGCAGGTTTCGTAGATGAGTTCGGAAATCTCGAGCATCGACTCATGCACCGGCAGATTTTTCAGATGCATGTACATCACAATGCCGAATACAAAGCCAAGGGCACTGATACCCAGGCCGAACATCAGCAGCGTGGGTCCGCTGATGCCGCCCAGAAACAGCGCCTGGTGTAGATCGGGCAGCTTTAACTCTGCCTCGCTCGCGCGCAACGGCGTGGATCCCGCAGCAACCGCTAAAAGAGTCAACAGAACCGGGAAGGCGCGCCTTAAAAAGGCGGACAACGAGGTCAATAGCATTCCGGAAGATCCTCCAAATTAAATGAGACGTGAAGACAAACGGCTCCCCAAATGGGCCGTAACGACTTAAGACACCATACCGCAGGTGGTGCTGGAGTGGCAAGCTGGATCAAGGTTCCAGGACTTCTAGAACCTGGCATTTCAGGTACAGCGTCTCGGGCACGGTTAGCAGAATCGGATGATCCGCGGCCTGCGTTCTGCGCTCCAGCACGCGCAAGGTTTTCCCCGCATCGAGCGCCGCTTCGGCGACGATTTCGAACAGCATCGCCTCGCTCACATGATGCGAACAAGAGCAGGTGACGAGAATCCCGCCCGGCGCGAGCAGCTTCAGGGCGCGCAGATTTATCTCTTTGTAACCCTTCGCCGCGTCGTCGAGCATCTTGCGCGATTTGGCGAACGCCGGTGGGTCCAGGATAATCATCCCGTACTTGCGATCGATCCCTGAGAGAAAATCGAAGACGTCGGCTTGGCGGAACTGGATGTTCGAAAGGTTGTTCGAGCGCGCGTTCGATTCCGCTGTTGCGAGAGCGTTCGCTGAGGAATCGACGGCCTCCACCGATTCCGCTCGCCGAGCCGTGTGCAAGGAGAACCCGCCGGTCGACGTGAAGCAGTCGAGCACGCGGCCGTGCGCGAAATTCGCGGCGGCCAGATAATTCTCGCGCTGATCCAGATAAACGCCGGTTTTCTGACCCTTCAACAAGTCCGCTTCGAGATCTAGGCCGTTCATCTTGATCGCGACCCGCTCCGGCACCTCCCCAAACAGGACGAGCACTTCCAGAGGCAGACTTTCCAGCTTGCGCACTGCGGCGTCATTGCGCGCGAGGATGCCTGCGGGCGCGAGCAGCTCCTTCAGACAGTGAACGATCAAGTCGCGCGACCGGTCCATCCCCTGGCTGAGTGTTTGGATTACAAGGTAGGCCCCATAGCGATCCACAATTAGGCCGGGAAGAAGGTCGGCTTCGGAGAAAACCAGGCGGCAGGCGTTGGAATCCCTCACTACTCGCTCCCGATGACGGATCGCGGCCGTCAAGCGGCGGCGATAGAATTCCTGGTCGATCGGTTCTGGTTTGGAGGAAAGAAGGCGGAGGGTGATCTGAGAGGTCGAACTATAATGCGCCACGCCGATGGGACGCCCGCGAGGGTCGGCGACCTTTACTGCATCGCCCGGCTTTGCATCGCCGCGATCGGCCACATCGCTCGCAAAAATCCAAGGATGCCCGCTGGCAATTCGGTCGGCGGCTTTACGATTCACTCGTACAGTAGTCAAGCCGCAATTCTCGCATGAAAAAGAAAAAGGGCGGATTCTTACATCCGCCCCGAAAAATCTGGACCGCTAAATTAGTTGTTGCTGACTTGTACTTTGATCTGGCGAGGCTTGGCGACTTCCTTCTTCGCGATGGAGATGGTCAGCACGCCATTCTTGTAATCGGCCTTCACGGAATCGACATCCACCGTCTCGGGCAGCGTGAACGCGCGCTGAAAAGTGCCGTAGGAACGTTCGACGCGATGCCAATTGCCGTCCTTCGTCTCATTCTCGAACTTGCGCTCGCCGCGAAGGGTCAGCGTGCCGTTCTCCACGCGAACATCGATGTCTTTCATGTCCATGTCGGGAACGTCGGCCTTCAGAATCAGATCGTTCTCTGTCTCCCGGATATCCACAGCGGGCACCCAGGGGCGTCCGTTGGGTTCCGTAAACAGCCGGTTCACGGTGTCCTGGAAGACCCTCAGTCCGGCGGGAAACGTCTCAAAATCGGTAAAAGGTGTGTACTTGATAATCGACATGGTGTTTAACTCTCCTAATATCTACTTACATACACATTATATAATCTACGTTGCTAACAGTCAAATACTTTGTTACAAGAGATTCTTCTCGTTGTATATTTCCCTTTAGTTACAATGTTATACGGTCTAGTCTTCCCCATCCTGACGGCACATGGGCTCAACAAGAGCACCAAAACCTCGCCAGTCATTATATGATTGGACCGTGAACGAGTCTCTTCTCGTCAACACGCTGGGGCACTCGGCCGGAGTCCTGATCTTCGGCATCTTCCTCTATTTATTGATCCAGGACCGCGCGGCGCGCCGGCTTCGGGGGAGCAGGAAATCGATGCTTGCGGGGGCGCTGGCTCTGGCCTGGAATCTCGCATCATTGCTGGTGTTAGGCGCGAATGCGCCGGGGAGCACGTTCACCAATATCACCGTCGCCATCGGATTCTCGGTGCTCAGTTTATTGCCCGCCGTGCTGTTCGACCTCTGCTTGCAGGATCGCTACCGGATGCTGGCGCGGTGCGGATATGCGTTGAGTGCGGTCGCGATTGGGCTGCACGTCTTGGAGCTGTTCAGCGAGGCCGCCCGCTATCACCGTCTCGGATTGCAACTGATCACCATCGGATTCGGTCTGCTCACTTGTATTGCCGCAGCGGGCTTTTTCACCTCGCGCGATCACAGGCGGCGCGCGACCACATCGCGGCTGGTCGGCACCATGTCGCTGTTCCTGCTCGCGATGTCGTTCGTGCACCTGGGCGGTGGACACGCCTCGCAAGTCTGGTCGCGCGAACTGGCGTTTCATCATGCGGCCATTCCGCTGGCGCTGCTAGTGCTGATGCAGGATTACCGCTTCGTACTTCTCGACGCGTTCCTGCGGTTCCTGGCCAACGTTTTTCTCGCGGCGTTGTTCACCGTTGGAGTCGCGCAGGCATGGAGGCTCGGATGGTTGTCGCAGACGTCCACTCCGTTTCGTCAAGCGCTGCTGCTCGCCGGCGCGTGCTTGCTGCTGATCGTCTTCGCGATGCTTCGCGGCTGGGTGCAAAGGCTGCTCACCCGGATCGTTTTCCGCCGCCCCGATCAGGAGCCGTTGCTCAACAACTTGAAATTGCCGATCTGCGACGAGGCTGAGTACCTACTGGAAGCAGCGGCTGAGCTGGGACGGTTCATGGGCGCCGACACTTCGGTGGTCGACGATGCGAAATTGTGCGATCTGGATCTGCGGCGTCCGGCCCTGGTGGGTCAGCTCTCGCGTAATCGCGCCCAATTGGAGGATGAGGGCGTCGAGGCGATTGTGCCGTTGCGATTCGCTTCCGGCGACGCCCGCCACGTGCTACTGGGGCGGCGATCCGGCGGACGGCGCTATTTGAGTGAAGACCTGCTCGCGCTGGGCCGCGCGGCCTCGCTGGTCGTTGAACAGATCGAGCACTTTCGCGAATCCGAAATGCGCCGCCTCGTTTCGCAGGCGGAGTTGCGGGCGCTGCAGGCGCAGATTCATCCGCACTTCCTGTTTAACGCGCTCAACACGCTGTACGGAATCATTCCGCGCGAAGCGAAGGGCGCTCGTGACACGGTTTTGAACCTCGCCGACATCTTGCGCTACTTTTTAGAAACAGGCAAGACGTTTTTGCCGCTGGAGCAGGAGCTGCATATCGTCAAGGCTTATCTCGAAGTGGAGAAGCTGCGTCTCGGGGAGAAACTGCGCATCGAAATCGACGTCGATCCTGAGGCGTTGCGCGTGCCGATTCCCATTCTCTCGATCGAGCCGCTGATTGAAAACGCCGTGCAGCACGGGATCGCGCCCAAGGCTGAGGGTGGCGTGGTCCGTCTCCGCGCCCGGCTCGAGCAAGGCGCGCTCCATGTG
Organism: Bryobacterales bacterium; assembly: GCA_003170295.1. Taxonomy (GTDB): domain Bacteria; phylum Acidobacteriota; class Terriglobia; order Bryobacterales; family Bryobacteraceae; genus Palsa-187. The sequence continues at coordinate 5,785 of PNAJ01000031.1, forward strand.
ATCGTCAGCGATACCGGAGCGGGGTTTCGCGCGTCAGGCGGATCAAAATCGGGTGTCGGACTCGAAAATGTCTCACGGCGACTGGAGCTCTGCTATGGTGCGGAAGCCCAGATTAACATTCAGTCCGATGCCGCCGGCAGCAGCGTGTCATTTTCAATTCCCGTCAGCGTCTCCCCGGCGCGGCCTCTGGAGGCGGTTCTTTGAGAGTCCTGATCGCCGACGACGAACCGAT
>PNAJ01000117.1 GCA_003170295.1 Bryobacterales bacterium
GGTGCCTTGATCGATTTCTTGATCTCGGTGATCTGCCCTTTGTCGATACCCACCGACATCCCGGGTCGAGGAGCGGCTCCGGTGGCATCGATGACGGTGACGTTCTCAATGACAAGCGATTGCGCGGAACACACCAGCGCGAAGAGAAACAATTTCACGGGAGCAATTTTTGGATCGCCGCTTCGAGGTCCTTCACCGGCGTCTCCCCGAGAAACGAGCGGACGCGCTTGCCCGACCGGTCGTAGATAAACATGGCCGGAATTTCACCGGACCATTTTGTGTCCACCGAGTTGTAGAACTTGTCGTCGTCCTCGGCTTTTTTGAGATAAAACGGCGCGGATACGGCATTCTGCATCAGCACTTTGAACGCGTCGGGCTCCTTGGCGGGCTCGTCGGAGGAGACGGTCACGAAATCGAAACCGCGGGCACGCAGTTTTTCGGACAATTTGACAAGCTGCGGCATTTCAGCGCGGCAGGGCACGCACCACGTGGCCCAGAAGTCCACTAATACAATTTTCCCCTTGTGCGCAACGAGCATTTTCGGGAACGACGTTTCGTTCAATGGAGTAAGTTTCGATTGCGCCGACAGAGCACCCGTTGCCAGCAGGACCGCGAAAGCAAGCCGCATCATTTCTTCTCCGGTTTATCGGCCTTCAAATTTTGAATCACGATTTTCCGGTTGTCGAAAATGCTGATCTTTTTCGGACCGCTGGTCAGGTTCTTGTTTTTGGCCTCCACCTCGTAGTCGTTATCGATCTTGAGACTGGAAAAATGGTATTCGCCGTTCTCTTTCGATATGTAGGAACGCACCTGCAGCGTGCGGACATCCTTCAACTGCACCACCGCTCCGACGACCGGCTTGTCGTCGTGGTCGAACACGGTTCCCTGCACGCTGCGCAGGGTCGCTTCCTCTTTCTTGCTTTTTTTATCCTCTTGAGCAAAGGTGCCAACAGCGAACCCGGTGGCGAGCGCGAAAACAGAAAGACTGCGTATAAGGTTGATCATTTCTTGGTCTCCGGTTCGAGAGTGAACGTCAGGTCAACACGGTCAAGACCCGCGACCGACGCTTCTTTCTCTTCCGATCGATATCCCTTCGCCGACGCCTTCACGACGTACACCGCCTGCGTGGCGGGTACATGGAACGCGAATTCGCCGCGATAAGTGGTGTATTGCTGCGCGATTTTTTTGTGCTTGGGATCGTCGCGGCGGACCAGCGTGACGGTTGCCTCCGGGAGCGCGTATCCGGGATCGTGAAACACGCTGCCCGCGATCACGGTGTCGGGCTCTTCGGGTTTCTTCTTGTCCCCCGCGGCGCACAAGGAGGCCAGAACCGCGAAGTAAAGGAAAACTTTAATACTCTTCATCCTTTTCTTCTTCCTCGGCCTCTTCGTCGTCTTCGTCAAAATCGTCGTCGTCATCGTCTAAATCGTCGTCGTCATCGTCTTCTTCCTTCTCCGATTTGAGCTCCAGAGGAGACACGCCGCTGACGCTCAAATTGGCGCCGCACTCCTCGCAGATCAGGGCGTCTCCCTCGTCCAGTTCTTCCTCGTCGACGTCAATCACTGCATCGCAAAGCGGGCAGTTGACCATCTCTGTTCCTCCTCCCGGTCCAATCTAATATCTACCACGATAGAGGCGGAAAAGATGTTACACCGGCTGGGGATTTTGGGCGGCTTGGGTCAGATCGGCGGGGGAGAGCGTGACGAGAACCTTTTCCAGATCCTCGCCCGCTTCAATCATGCGCCGGAGATGCGAGGCTGCCAGCTTCATGCACCATGGATCGGTGAGCGGATGGCCGATTTCACGGCTCAAAACGAGAAGATCGGGATGCCGCAGCGCCAGCACGCGTTCCTGCCGCTCTTCCCCGTCCGTCCAGATGACGAACTTCACGTCTATCGTGTCGGCGTGGCGGATGGAAATACCGGTCTGCAACCAGCGAAACTCCACCTGCCAGATCCGGCCAAAGGGATCGGGGCCGGCTTCAAATCGGCGAGAATTTTCGGGCATCGACTTTCAGATTAGCAGATACCTCGACCGCCGCAGCACTGCCAAGCCCAGCAATCCGCCACTGATCAACGCGAGCGTCGCCGGCTCCGGCGTCCCGTCGTCCACCTTCCCCGCGAAATCCACTCCGTAGGACGATCCGGCCACCTGCAATACCCCGAACGACAGCGTGTTAGTGCCATCCACCAGGTAAGGAGATAGAGCCGCAAACCCAAAAACTCCCTCGGTCGACACCAGGCATCCGATGGCCACACCGGAGCATTTCGATCCTGGAGACGTATGGGCTGCGATCAGCGTGTGTCCGTTCAAAACCACCGACGTCGAGTCGTCCGCCAGCACCGTTAAATTCACCCCCGTGATTAACCCGCTGAGCGTGAATTGCGTGGTGAACGTCACGAGCGTGCCGTTGGCAGGACTGAAATACCCCGGATCGTCATGATCGCCGGTCGGTCCATAGGAAATCCACTCGGAGCCCGGCAAGGGCGCCGCCCAACTTGGATTCGGGTGCAGCGTTCCCGACAAATCCACCGTGGCATGCAGGGAATTGTTGGTGGTGCTGAAGGCATCGCTGCCAATGAAGATTGTGGTGGCGTTTAGCAGGCTCACAGCAGAGATAAAGAGTAGTGTTTTCATGTTCCGACGTTGGAATAGTTCGGAACAGGGCAGATTTCTCTTTCCAGGAAATTCCTATATATAGCCCCCGTGGCGTAAAGCGCGGGGACTCCCTCTGGCAGCGAGTTACCTCAGTGCCTCGACCACTCCCTTAAGCGCCTCGGCCGGCACGCTGCCCTGCCCCAGCGTTTGATTGCCGCCGCCTCTCCCTCCGGCTGCCGATACGGCTTCTTTGACGCGATTCCCGGCATGCACTCCGGAATCGGCCGATGCTGCCAGCAGCACCGACGCCGGATCGTCGCTCACCGCGAGAAATACCGCCTTGCCGCCCGCGATAAACGCCTGCGCGCGCGTCCGCACCGCATCGTCGATTGCACCTCGCTCGATCACTCGCCGGATACCGTCCTCGCCAGGCGCAGTCGCGGCGTGCAGTTCCGCGCCCTCTCTCTTCGCCAATTCCGCCGACAGCCTTTGGCATGTCTTTTCGAGCGTCTTCGCCTTCTCAATCTGCGCGATAAGAAGCGCCGGAACGTCCTCGAACGGGGTCGATAACGTGCGCGAAATCTCCGCGAGCAGCCGGAAATCGGACCGCGTCGCGCGTTGCGCCCTCCGCCCACAAACAAACTCCACTCGCGTCGTACCGCGAATCTTTTCGAGCTTCCGGATCTCGACCGCTCCAATCTCCGCCGTCGACCGAACGTGCGTCCCTCCGCAAGCGCTGCGGTCCAGCCCCTCGATCGACACAACTCGCAACGTCCCCGTCCGCTCCGACAGCTTGCGCAGCCCCAAATCGGCTGAGGCATCTTCAAACGTGATCGCCACCGGACGCGCCTCGGCCACGATTTCGGCGCAGCGCTCCTCGACCCGCTCGACCTGCCTCGCATCGAGCGTCGCCGCGCTCACATCGATCGTCGATACCGCCGCCCCCAGGTGGAAACTCACAGTCGAGATCCCGAACAATTCTTGAAACACCGCCGACAGCAGATGCTGACCGGTGTGTTGCTGCATGTGATCGAACCGGCGCTCCCAATCGACCTCGCCCGTCACCTCACCCACCGCAATCGGCGCGACCAGAACATGCGCGATTCGATCCTCGTCGTCGACCACCTCGCGCACCGCCACGCCACCGAGCATCCCCACATCGAACGGCTGCCCGCCCGAGCTCGGATAAAATGCCGTGCGGTCGAGATATACGCGCCGCCCATCGTCGGCGGCCTCCACCACCCGCGCATGAAACTCGCGCAGATAGCAATCGTTGTAATAAAGCCGTTCGGTCATAGAGGATACTTTACACCCCGTCCGGGAGCTGAAGGAGCCGCAGTTCAGGCATCGGGAAATGCCTTCTGTTATCGGTCACGAGGGTTAGGCCATGGGCCAGTGCAACGGCGGCGATGGTGACGTCGGGCACGGCAATCGTGTGTCCTTTTTTCGCCCACGCGTACTTCAGCTCCCCAGCTCGACGGGCGATCTCCCAGGTCACCTCGTAAAACGTGAGGCTCCGCATTAGCGCCTCGGTTACACGACCTTCGTGGGGACGCATACCTGCATAGACTTCCGTCACGTTGATCGAACAACACGCCAGTAGGTTCCGTTGCTCCAGCAGTTCATGGAGCATCCGATCGCGGCCGCGCCTCCGGTTGATCGCGTCGATAATAACGGTAGTATCGAGTAAAAAAATCGCCATCAGGAGCGATTGCGGTGCTGCTCGATTTCCTGAAACCGCGCTTCAGACTCCGCGCGCATCTTGCGTACCCACGCTTCCACACCGTCCTTCAACTCCGGATGATCCTCGTCTTTCCAAGCTCCAGCAGCCTCGCGCAGCGCCTCGCGTTGTTGGCGGCGCTGAATCTCCTCCCGAGCAACCTCAGTGAGGAACGCACTCCTTCCTCGCTTGCCGACCAACTTATCAATGTCGGCAACCACATCAACCGGAAGAATGACGTGCGCTCTGCGGTTTAAAGTCTTGGACACACTCCTAGTGTGACATAAGAATGGGCTGCCCCGTGGGCGAAGTTATCGAACCAGCAGGATCATATGATCCTCGTCGATATAGGTCGAGCCCACTTTCAAAGCCCTCGGCTCCGTCCCGTAAGTCTCAAATCCGAAAGACCGGTATAGCTGCTTCGCGGCGTCCTGCGTGGACGCCACCGCCAGCAGGATCTGTTCCAGAGACGCATCCCGCTTCACTCTTTCGAGCAGCGCCTCGAGCAGCGCTCGTCCCACGCCCTTACCTCTTTTGGCCGAGGTGACATAGACCCCGTAGATGCGCCCCTTGTGCCTGTCCTTCAGTCCCATTTCACGGATGAAGGTCATCATGCCCACAAGATTGCCGTCTTCAAAAGACCCTAGCGTGAAGTTGCCTTCCGCCGCGTCGCGAAAGCGGAGCGCGATCGTCTCAACGGCGGTCGCCCGGTGCTCCTCAACCGCCTTCCCGAATGCAAACGGTTCGGCTTCGAGCGACTCCAGCCTGATCCCCCACCAAGCCTCGGCATCGCTTTCGACAAGGGTACGAATTTCCATTCTTCATTCTAAATTGACCGTCGATGGTCAGGTGGCCAACCAGCCCCAGCGATGTTTCTGCTAGGTTTCCCCAGCAAGATGTTCGATTCCGCTGGCGCCGTAGTAACGTGCTGCCAGAGGGGCCGCCGGCTCAATGAGCTGCCAGGCAGCCTTCTTCGTCCTTTCGTCCGGGCAATGAACTGCAAGCACGGCGGCGCCTCGATTTGCATCGGCTAAATCCCGGTCGGTATACACGGCTTCCGTGGCAAAGAAGCGCGATAATTCCGTCATCAGGAACGTAAATACCCCGGATTCCTCGTCGACCAGCTTAACGAGATCCGCGCCGGACGTGGCGAGCGCTTCCTCGTCTGAAAACCCTGCGCCGCGAAGCTTGCCTCTGGCAGTTTCCGCTTGTTCGAGATCGGGAAATATCGCGATCAAAGAATGCTCCGGATAGAACAATCCCAACCGTGTGTCGGAACCCTTGAAAAATGTCGCGAGTTGGCTCATGTGAATTCCTCCTCATGATCCAAAGCACGCGTCGATCCATTCGTCCACCTTTATTGCACCGCAATCGCCACCGAATTACTAGTCACGCTGCCGATCGCCAAAGACACCGGTACCGCGACCCCCTTCGGAGTACCGAACGGCACCGTGACATTCACCTGATACAACCCCACCAACCCCGGCGTCAACCCGCAATACGACGGCGTCGCAACGACGTTCGGCCCCAGAATCACGCTCTGCCCGAAAATCATCTGGCAGTTCGCAATACTCGGTAAGCCCGCGGCCGCAACGCCCTCCGTCGCCGGCGGAGAAGTCTGCCCGAACCCGAGCGCGTAGAAAATCAGCGTATCTCCCACCGTCGCCGGACGGCTGGCCACGCCCGCCGTTGTGGGAATCGGAAAGGTCACGAAATCGGTGAATGTCGCGATGGCGTATTCCGCACCGGCAAACGGAAACTCTAGCAGCCTCGGCACGCGAGCCTGCACCGGCACGCTGATGGTGTTGCCCGTCGCGACCGTCCCGTTATCGTTGCGATCGACGCGCACCGTCGCTTGCCCGGAGGGCGTTCCGTACGGCATCTGGAACGTAATCTGCCCGCCCATGTTCACCACATGCGACGCGGCTACATAATAGATCGGCGCGGCCACGCCATTCACGTAAACCGTCGCTCCGCCGAGCGTCGTTGCCAGCGGCAGCTTCTGCGCGACCATTACCGCACCCGTCGTGAACTGCTCGCCTTTGATCGCCACCAGCCCGCCCGGAGCCACCGTTCCTCCGATCTGGAATAGCGCGTTATCGACCACCCCCTGGTAATAGCTATAAGGAGCCGCCGTTGCGATCACGTCCATTTCGACCGGCACCGTGAACGGACCGTTTTTCGCATTGCTCGCGATTGTGACCGTCGAAGTGTATTTGCCAGGCGCGAGCCCAGTAGGATCTCCCGTAGCAACGACAGTCGTTCCGCTGATCGATGTCGTCAGCCACGCCGCGCCCGTCGCAACCGTCGCCGCGCTGACCGTCAGAGCGCTCGCTCCCGAATTCACCAGCTGGATCCACTTCGCAACCGGCGCCGCGCCCTGCCCCACATTGAACTGGAGCGCCGATGGCACCAGCGTCACAATCGGCAGCGCCGTGACGTTCAACGTCACCGGCACCGTCTTCACATCGGGCGCAAACGCCGAGCTGATCACCTTAATCGCGCCGTTGTACGATGTCTCGGGCGTGGTCGACGCGGGCGCCGTCGCATTCACCTGATACGATGCGGTGGTCTGAAAACTCCCTCCGCCTTCGGCAAGGACCGTAAGCGTCAGTCCACCGGAAGGAGACGATACCGCGACGTTCACCTGGTTCGACGCGATAAACGTCGTACTCGCCGCGCCGCCCGGCGGCAGATAGAAATTGAGCGAGTCTGGAATCCCCCCGCCCATCTGCACCGTCACCACGATGGTTTGCACTCCGTCGATGGCCCCCGCGGCCGTCACCGTAACGATGCCAGTGGCGATGCCCTTGGTAAGCGAAGCAGTAGGCATCCCGATTTGGACGTTCGTTCCGACAATCGTCGGCGCAAGCCACGGTACATTCGCGCTGGCACTCAGAGCCAGTGACCCGTCGCCGATGTTCGTGGTCGAAATCGTTTGCGTGGTTCCGTTCTGGCCCACCGCGATGTTCAGCGGTCCGACGGTAGCTGTGGAAATACGAAGCTGCGGTGTGGCATAAAGCGCCGCCGCGCTCAGCAGAACAACGATGACATGTCGCATAGATTTAAGGGGATGCTGAAAATTGGGGACGGACACAACGTTTTGAGAGGCACGTTCGTCTCCATTTTCGATTAAGGCTCGGGCGAGGTAATCTCGAATTCAGCTTTCAAAAATTGCCAATCGGGAAGTTCGTAAATCCGTAGCTTGCTTGGCGCCGTCGCAACCACGTCCTGAATCTCTTCCGGCCCCAGCGTGGGGACCTTCACCTGAAACTCCGCAATCGGAGGATCGTCGGGCTTGGCCGAGCTGGTGGTCAGACGCACCTTCACGCCCAACTCGCCGATATCCGCCTCGGAGTGATTCACCACCACAAATTTCACCCGCAACTTCCCGCCGCCCGCTTCCGATAAACGGAATCCGACCAGCTCGACATATTTTGCAAGAGGATGCTTCTTAGTAGAAACGGCGGAAGTGGGTTCAGTTTTCTTAGTTTGCTTAGTATCCGCAGCTGGAGGACTGGAACACGCGGCCAGCGTGAGTAACAGGGAAACGACAGTGATCCGCACCAGTACAGTCTACCTCGTGGGGCAGGCTGGCAGCCTGCGGCGGGTTGGTAACCCGCCTGAAGTGATTTCAACTGCGTCGGGTCTGACCGCTCCCGAAGGTCGCGGCTCCAAAAACGTCGAACTTGCAATTGTGCGCTTATGGAGCCGCGACGACCGGGAGCGGTCAGACCCCAGAATTGCCTCACAACAGCGCTTTGGGAATGACTGAGACGGTAAACTAGTCGAGAAAATCGATGTAGCCTACGACCTTGGCAAGGTCGTTTAGCGCCCTTTGTGTGAAGAGGAGGCGGTAGTAATCCACTGTGGCAGGAGCTTGCGAACTTCCTCGATAGGTAGCGTGCGCCCGGCCTCGGCGTCGCGGATGCCTTCGTCAATCGCGGCGAGGGTTTCTTCGTCCTCGTCATCGTCGAGAATCGGGGCTGGATCGTCCAGGAACTTCTTCACGTCGCCCATACCCATAGAGTAGCTTATGTCTAGAACTGAATATTCATTCCCGAGCTCATATTCGGCGGCATAATCTCCTGGAACGGAACATCGAGGAACTTCGCCACTTGCGCCGCAATGGCAGTCTCCGCGCCCTGCCCTCCCATGACAGTCATCGAACCGATCGTAGTCGTGGAAGAAGTCTTTTGGTGATCGAGCGCCAATTCACTTCCGTTCTTGAAGACAATCACCGATTGCGCCACCAGCACTGGTTGTGGAATGCTCGCACCCTGATTCCCCTGCGGAGGCGAGTTATCGACGCGCCACTGCTTCCGCGTCTCAATGCGGAAAATGTCGGCGATGGCGTACGTCGTAGTCTTCCCTCCCACGAGGCGTTTTTTTTCATAAACCAGTTGGCCGCCGGTCCGATTCGCCGCCACCGTGATCGAGGAGCTGAACAGGATAATCGCGATTCCAAGGACTAGCAACGCCAGCGCAATCCAAATCGCGTAAGGAATCGAATCGCGCAGGAAAATCGCCACCAGCACTCCGGCAACGGCAAAAACACTCCCGGCCACGATCCCCGATGCGCTGCCCTCTTTAAGCACCAACTGGTCTGACGACTGGCTAATGATTTTCATGTCGGGATACGCAAGACTTCTCATAAATCCGGCTCATGCCGTGGGGCTGCCAATTTTGGCGGCAGCCGCCCTTTCAGGCGGCGCTTCGGTGTTTTTCGCGGGGCAGCAGCCATGCCCTGCCTGCGATAATGCCTTGTATCGATGTTTTCCACCGTCCGGGAGCAAATTGCGACCGTCTTCAAGCGCGATCCCGCCGCGCGCAGCGTGCTCGAGATTGTCCTGTGCTATCCCGGATTCCACGCCGTTGTGATCCATCGCGTGGCGCACGGCGTATACCGGCGAGGTTGGTTCACCCTCGCGCGCGTCATCTCGCAATTCTCGCGCATGGCGACAGGGATTGAGATTCATCCCGGCGCGACCATCGGCCGCCGCTTCTTCATCGATCACGGCATGGGCATCGTCATCGGCGAGACGGCCGAGATTGGCGACGATGTTCTCATGTATCAAGGCGTGACGCTCGGCGGGACCGGAAAAGAAGCGGGTAAGCGCCATCCCACCATCGGCAATGAAGTGGTCATCGGCACGGGCGCGAAAATTCTCGGCAACATTCGTATCGGCGACCACGTAAAAGTTGGCGCCGGCAGCGTGGTCGTGCGTTCGGTCCCCGATCACTCGACGGTAGTCGGCGTGCCGGGACGCGTGGTCGGGGACGCCAACGCGGATCTCGATACCTTAGCCCATGGCACTCTGCCCGATCCCGAAGGGCAGGCCATCGACGAACTGTCGAAACGCGTAGCCGAACTGGAATCCCTCGTGCGAGCAATGACAAATGATAAAGCTGCTTCTCGTAACCATTAGCTTTTGGATCGAGCCCTGCACTAATCCGGAGACGGCCTGCGTCGCCACAGATCCGCAGTTGGCGCGATGGGCCCTTGCGGCGTGGCAGGCCGCATCGGACGGGAGATTGCGTTTCATCGAAACCGAAAACCGCTCCCGCGCGCAAATCCAAGTAGTGTGGGCCACGCCATCATCCGGCCTCTTCGGCGAAACGGTTGGAAAAGTGGTCAATATCCGCATCGCCACTGAAGGAGTGAAAGATCCCCTGTTGCGCGACACCATTGTGTATCTTACATGCCTCCATGAATCGGGCCATGCGCTAGGCCTTCCGCATACGGCAAATTTCGACGACATCATGTACAACTTCCAATACGGCGGCGACATCCAGGAATATTTCGCGCGGTATCGAAGAAAGCTCCGGTCGCGGGAGGATATTCAAAAGAACCCCGGCCTGTCGCCAGTGGACCGCACCAGGATCAGCATGCATTCGCAGTAATGCGCCAGAGTTGTTAGCCGTGCGCGGCGAGAACACCGGTTTTTTCGTGGACCTGGCCGCGTTTGCGATTCTCGACAATTGTTTTCAGCGCTTCCAGCACGTCGATGGAGAAGACTCCGGTTTCCGTGGGCATGAGAAAATCGTCGATGGAAATCACTCCGACTAAGTTTCCGCCGTCAGTGACCACCGGGAGGCGCCGCACATTTTGGGACACCATTGTTAGCAGGGCCTGAGAAACATCGTCACGGTCTAGGCACGTGAAGACTCTCGGGGCTGCGACATCCTTGACCTGGACGTCGGAAGCGCGGACGTTTCTAGTGCCAAGCGCAATGCAGATATCTCTGTCGGTAATCATGCCGATCACGCGTCCGTCGTAGTCGACGACGGGAAGCGCGCCGCAGCGCTCGTCCCACATGGTGGCGGCAACCTTGGCCAGATTATCCTCGGGACCGCATCCGCTGACGGGTTTCACCATACGCTCTTTGGTTTTCATACTCGACTCCTCGAAGTTACGGCTGCACGCTGGCTTCCAGCGTAAGCCCCTGAGCCGTAATTAAACGGCGCAAGGCGATGCGCGAATAAGCCCATCCTTTGGGTTGCCTGACGCAAAAAACCCGGAGCTATTGGAGAAGAATCCTGCAACTTACACTATTCAAAAGTGGCCCCGCGATTGCAGACTTTTAGAAGCGATGGCCCTTCGCTTTCGCGATCTGGCTCACTGCCGAGTCTCGGCGGCCCACGACGGCACCCATTGGATTCACCACAGAAGGGTCCGGCTGCTCGAACAAGCTGCCGAAAAGCGGCCGGACCTCTTCCCTTTTAATTAAGGTCGAATAAGGCTTCAGGAGCGATACAAAACGACCAAATAAGGTCATTTAAGGTGCTGTTAAGAAGGGGAGACTGTGAAGCGCTGGAAACTAGTGGCGATCGCGGCGTCGATTGTGATGAGCTTGTCGAGCGCGACGAGGAAGCCTTATTCTCCTCGCGAAAAGGCGTTCTATGCCGACGCGACGACCATCGCGTTCGTCCGGCCGGGACTAACCGTCACGATCAATTCCGCAACCATCGCGCCGGACGGCACCATCACGACAATCTATACGCTTACGGATCCGAGCGGGCTGCCGCTCGATGTGGCGGGAGTCACGACGCCGGGCCCGATTAGCCTGGGTTTTGTGGCGGCGGTGTTGCCGAATAATCAGGAACAGTATACGGCTTACACCACGCGGGCCAATTCCGGAGTAGCGGTTGCGGCCACGAATCAACCGGGGGCCGATTCCGGCGGCGTCACAACGAATATCGGACCCGGGCAATATCAGTATGTTTTCCAAACGAAGGCGCCCACTGGGTTCGACGCGACTGCGACGCACACGATCGGCATCTACGCATCGCGAGTGCTGACCGCATTTAATTTGGGCACGAATTACGCGAGCGCGGTGTTCAACTTTGTCCCCAATGGGGCTAAAGTGACCAAAATCCACGATCTGATCAAGACTTCGAGTTGCGATTCCTGTCACGACCAGTTGTCGTGGCACGGCGGAAGACGGCGCGGCATCGAGATGTGCGTGCTGTGCCACACGCAGCAAAATGTGGATACGACTACGGGTGGCTCGCTCGATCTGAAGGTCTTGATTCATGAGATCCACATGGGGGCCAGCCTGCCGAGCGTGGTTGCCGGAAAACCTCTGATTGTGAATGGGACCGATTTCTCGAAAGTAGTATACCCGGCCGATCCGGGAGATCCGCGGCGCTGCGAAACGTGCCACTCGCTGACGTCCGGGGCGACGCAGGCAACCGCTTATCTGCTCCATCCGACGCGGGCCGCTTGCGGGGCCTGCCATAACGACGTGAATTTCGCGACCGGTGTCAATCATCCCGGCGGGCCGCAGTTCGACGATAACTTATGCGCTACATGCCACATCCCGCAAGGGGAAATCGATTTTGACGCGTCGATTAGAGGCGCGCACGTGGCGCCGACGGCGTCGAGTCTGCTCAGCGGTTTGGCGGTCGCGATCACCAAGGTTTCTAACGGCACCGCGGGAACGGCGCCGGTGGTGGCGTTCACGGTGAATGACGGTAGCGGGAAGCCGCTGGCGTTATCGAAACTCGGGTCGATTTCGTTCACGATGGCGGGTCCGACGACTGACTACGGATATACGAGTTTCGGCAGCGATGTCACCACGCCCGGCTATGTGACAGAGAGCGCGGCTAAGGCGACTTGCGACGCGAGCGGGAACTGCCTGTACACGTTTACACACACGGTTCCCGCGAAGGCGACGGGGACGTATGCGATCGGCGTCGAGGCTCGGCGCACCGAAGTGTTTTTTGCGGGCACGACTTCGCAACTCAGCATCCAATATGGAGCGCCGAATAAAGTCGTTTATTTCGCGGTCGATGGCTCGGCGGTCGCGGCCCGGCGTTCCGTGGTCGCGATCGGTAACTGCAACAACTGCCACGTATCGCTTCAGCTTCACGGCACGCTGCGCAATAACACCGAGTACTGCGTGATGTGCCACAATCCTTCGAACACGGACGCATCGGTGAGAGGCTCGGCGACGGTTGCCGCGGATAAGGCAGCGCCTCCGCAAGGGATCAACTTCAATCTGCTGGTGCACCGGATTCACGATGGGATCAACATGGCCGCTTCCAAACGGACCTATATCGTAGTTGGTTTCGGCGGAAGCCACAATGATTTCAGCGGAACGCTGTTTCCGGCAATGAGCCCGACTGGCGTAGCGACGGACTTGAGGAACTGCTCGATGTGTCACGTGAATTCGAGCGAGCAGAATCTGCCGATCGGGCTGAACCAGGTGGTGGATCCACAGGGTCCGATCAATCCGGTGCAAGCGGTCGCGTCGGCCTGCTCCGGCTGCCATGTGGATCTGGCAAGCGCATCGCACTTTCTGGCGAACACCACGACGCTCGGGGAAAGCTGCACGGTGTGCCACGCATCCGGTGGAATCGAGGCGGTGGGGCAGGTGCATGCGCAATATTAATCGCGTCCTACTATTCGGGCTACTGGTGGCAGCGGCGCGAGCGCAAGACGCTCCGCCTGCACCAGCGCCATCGCCCTACGCGGGATCGGAGGCGTGTGGGGTATGCCATGAAGATATCGCCAAAGCATTCGCCAAGACTCCCCACCATCTGGCCGACGGCACCGACAAGAAGAGGGGGTTCGACGGGAAGGCGTGCGAATCGTGCCACGGTCCGGGAGCGAAACATGCCGGGTCCGCCGACGCCGCCGACATTCGGAATCCAGGAAAGCTCACCGCCGCCGCTACCGATCGCATTTGCCTCACCTGTCACTTGAATCAGCCGACGCATATGGGCCGTTTAGCGAGCAGCCACGCCAAGGATCTGGTGGCTTGCACCACCTGCCATAAGATCCACGCGACTGCGCCCGCCGAGTTGGTGGTGCGCAAGACCGAGGCGATCAACCAATTGTGCGAAGGCTGCCATTTGACGGTGGCGGCGCAGTTCCAGAAGCCGTTTCGCCATAAGGTCCCGGAAGGCGCCATGAGCTGCATCGATTGCCACAATCCGCACGGCAGCATGAGGCCTACGATGACGCAGGCGTTTGGCGCGAATGAGCCTGGATGCCTCAATTGCCACGGAGATAAGAGGGGGCCGTTCACCTTCGAACATGGTCCGGTGCGATTCGAGGGATGCGCGACGTGCCACGCCGCGCACGGTTCGACGAACGCGCGGATGCTCGACCGGCCGCAGGTGCAGCAAGTGTGCCTGGAGTGTCATGCGAATTTACCAACGGTGAAGACAGCGGGGAACATCGGAGTGGTCCCGCCTGCGTTTCATGACTTGCGATCGCCGCGTTATCAGAATTGCACCGTGTGCCATCAGAAGATTCACGGAAGTTACGTTGACAGGAATCTTCTCAAATGAGGATGCTGCTCACAGTCGCGTTGTTTCTCCCGCTGGCGGCGCAGACTCCGCCGGAGCCTCAGAAGGCAGCGGATGCGCCGGCGGTGGCGGCACCCGACACGAAGACAGCGGCTTCGCCGGTTCCCTCGGCGGAACCGGACATCAGCGGATGGATTGACTTCGGCTACCGCTTTCGCAGCGGCGTCAATGGAAGCCTGGAGACGTATCGCAGCGTGGTCAACCTGGGCGAGGGACCGAAGCTGTTCGGCGCGGATTTCACGCTGATCGATCCGCACAAGCGGCTGTTCGACACGATTCATGTGCGCGCGTCGGGCTGGGGCGGCGATCCTTATGGGAGTTTTCACCTGGATGCGGGGAAATCGAAGCTCTATCAATTTAACGCCGATTATCGCGATCTCACTTATTTCAACAATCTGCCTTCCTATGCCGATCCGCTGCTGACACGCGGAATTATGCTCGATGAGCAATCGTTCGATACGCGGCGGCACATTGGCTCCTATTCGCTGGAACTGCTGCCGGGCAACTGGTTCATTCCGTACCTGGCCTACGATCGCGACGCGAGCTCCGGGACTGGAGTGATGGCGTTTGTCCAGAATTCGAACGAGTATGCGGTGCCGACGGGGCTTCAGGACCGGACGAATTTGTATCGCGGAGGTATACGGTTCGAGCTGCGGCGTTTTCACGCGACCATCGAGGAAGGAGGGACGACGTTCTCGAGCGCTCAGAGCTTGTATCAGAATCCGGGCGCGACGAATCTAAGCCAGGTAAACCCTGGGAACGTGAACACTCCGGTGTCCGGGCAGACGCTCGATTTGACGAGTCTGGCGGCGTCGTACGGCATCACGGGAACGAGCGCGTACACCAAGGCGCTGTTCAGCTCGAATGCGTTTTCCTGGATGGACGTGTATGGGCAATTCCTGTTCAGCCAGCCCGATGCGAGCGTGAATTATCACGAGAATGCGACGGGGAATTTTTATCTGCCGTCGCAGTTCGTTTTTTATCAGAGCGAGCAGTATCTGGTTTCGGCGGCGGCTAAGCTTCCGCACACGACGGTAAGTCTGGGGGCGGAGATCCGGCCGCTGAAGCGTCTTCGCGTGACGGAATCGTGGCTCACCGACCGGATGCACGATGCGGGAAATTCGTCGTCGGTTCAGACTATCGTTCCAGGGAGCGGGACTGCGCAACTGCTCGCGTCGTCGCTGGCGAGTAATTACAATCAGACGGAGACCAATGTCTATTTCGATGCCATGACGCATTTGACGCTTCGCGGGGGGTACCGCTACGTGTGGGGCGATGCGCGGGACGCGGTTCTTCCGCAAGGTGGCGAACTCACCGGATCGGAACAATCGAAGCTGCGGCGCAACGTCGGGCTCGGCGGAGTGGTGTACCGGCCGACTCAGAAACTGCTACTGACGGCGGAAACGGAAGTGGCATCGAGCGGCGGAGTTTATTTCCGGACCAGCCTGTACGATTATCAAAAAGTCCGCACGCAGGCGCGCTATCAGGCGACGAGCACGCTTAGCCTCGCGCTCGACTTCACATATCTGAACAACGAGAATCCGACGCCGGGGATCAACTACACGTTCCGGTCGCAGCAGGAGGCGGCGTCGCTCTACTGGTCGCCGGGCGGCGGGAAGATTTTGAGTTTTCAGGGATCTTATAGCTGGTCGTCGATTCATTCCGACATTCTGTATCTGGTCCCAGGGACGCTGACGCCCGCGACGTCGAACTATCTGGAGGACGCGCACACGGCGACGGCGCTGTTCAATGCCAATCTGGGGCATTGGGGCGTGGTGGCGCCGAAGCTGACCGCGGGCGGGTCCTTACTGATTGCATCCGGCACGCGGCCCACGAGCTACTATCAGCCGATGGCGAAGCTGTGGGTTCCGATGTCGAAGCATGCGCAGGCGTTCGCCGAATGGTGGTTCTACGGATACGGCGAAGCATTTTATCCTTATGAGGGATTCGGAACTCATCTGGCAGCCATCGGATTGAGGTACACACGATGAGGCAAGGGATCGCTATATTGATGCTGACTGCGGCCGGGGCAGGAGGGCAGGGTTTTGTGGCGGATTCGGCGCGCGGGCGGCAATTATTCGAGACGCTCGCCTGTGTCCAGTGCCATAGCGTGAACGACGTGGGCGGCAACCTGGGACCGGATCTGGGGCGGATTGTCGATCGCGGGTTCAAGCCGACGACGCTGGCGGCGACGATGTGGAATCACGCGCCGGCGATGTGGACGACGATGCGGGAAAAGGGCATCCAGGCGGGCGATATGACCGACCAGGCGGCGGCGGACCTGTTCGCCTATTTCTATTCGGCGCGTTTTTTTGAAATGCCGGGGGACGCGGGGCGCGGGAAACGCGCGTTCACTGCGCGCGGCTGCTCGACTTGTCACGGCTTGAAAGAGGGGCTGCTGCCGAGAATCAAGCCGGTGAGCCAATGGGAGGCGCTGGGGGATTCGGTGGCGCTGACGGAGGCGATGTGGAATCACTCTCCGCAGATGCTGGCCGAGACGCGGTTGAAGCACCAAGCGTGGCCGGCGCTGACGGCGCAGGAGCTGACGGACATTCTGGTGTATCTGCGGAATCTGCCTTTCCCGCCGAGCAGGCCGCCGTCTTTTCAAATCGGATCGGCGTCGGACGGCGAAGCGGTGTTTCGCGCGAGGGGCTGCGCGAACTGCCATCCGTCGGCGTCCAAGCTTTCGGTGACGACGCGCGGGAAAACGCTGACGGAAGTGGCGGCGGCGATGTGGAATCACGAGCCGATCATGTCGAAGGCGGGTGCGACCCCGACCAAGTTCGCGCCGGATGAGATGAGGGATCTGCTGGGTTATCTGTGGGCGCAGCAATTCTTTGAAGACACGGGCGTCGCTTCGGCCGGAAGACGCGTGTTCGTCTCGAAGAAATGCGCTTCCTGTCATGAAGCGGCCAGCGGAAAAGCGCCGAAGCTTGCGGGAGATGGCGGCTTCAACGGGGCGACGATGGTCTCGGCGCTGTGGCGGCACGGTCCTTCGATGCTCAGCGAGATGAAAAAGGAAGGGGTCGCGTGGCCGCGATTCGAGGGATTGCAAATGGCGGATCTGATCGCGTATCTGAACTCGAAAAAATGACGAGGCGAATATGAGCGAAATGCCGAAACGTCCAATTCTAGTGCTGCTGGCGAGCCACTGGCTCAGCATGCTGGGGACGGCGCTGGTCACGCTGGCGGGGTTCTCGTGGCTATTTCTGCTGCCGACGAATCTGCGCGGACGTGTCGAGAACCCTTACATCGGTCTGCTGGTCTTCGTGGCGATCCCGATCGTTTTTTTTGTGGGTCTGGTGCTGATCCCGATCGGGGTGTTCCTCGGCAAACGTCGTATCGCGGCGACGATCGAGACGCTTCCGGATCGCCGGTCCGCGTTGCGCCGCACGGGAATTTTTTTCGCGGCGATGACGGTGGCGAACTTGGTAATCGGGAGCCAACTGAGCTATCGCGCTGTGCAGCATATGGACACGCCGCAATTTTGCGGGCAGAGCTGCCATGTAATGAAGCCCGAGTTTATGGCGCATGAGCTTCCTCCGCATGAGGCAGTAAGCTGCGCCGAGTGTCACATCGTGCCGGGGGCGAATGGCTGGCTGCATGCGAAGATGGCGGGGACGAATCAGTTGTTCGCCGTGATATTCAACAACTATCCGCGCCCGATTGAATCGGCGATGGAGGATAACAAATTAGTCTCGTCGGCGGAGACCTGCCAGAACTGCCACGAACGGGAACGAGTGGTCGGGCCGCGGCTCAGAATCATCACGAAGTACAAGGACGACGAGCAAAACACGCGTACGGAGACGGTGCTGATGATGCTGGTAGGCGGGGGCGCCAGCGGCGGCATCCACGGAACGCACATGGGTGCGGGCGTTCACATGCGGTATGCGGCTTCGGACAAGAAACGGCAAACCATTCCGTGGGTGGAATATCGGAACGCGGCGACCGGGATCGCGCGGACGTATCTGGCGAGCGACGCAAAGGCGGAGGCGGTTTCCGCGCTGCCGACCTTCGACATGCAGTGCGTGGATTGCCACAATCGGGCGGCGCACGCCTTCGGGCAGGCGGAGCATGCGGTGGATTCCGCGCTGGCATCGGGCGAGATCGCGGCGGGGCTGCCGTTCGTAAAGAAGACCGCGGTGGAGCTGCTAAAGGCAGATTACAAAAGCGGCGAAGAAGCGGACAAGAAGATTTCCGCCGGTCTTGGGAAGTTTTATAGCGACAAATATCCGGAGATCGCCAAAAAACGCGGCGGAGAAATTCAGGCGGCGGGACACGCGATCGCCGGCATTTATGCGCACAATGTTTTTCCCGATCTGAAAGTGACCTGGGGCACCTATCCGAACAATCTCGGCCACGTGGATTTTCCGGGCTGCTTCCGGTGTCATGACGAGAGCCATGCGACATCGGATAAGAAAACGATCACACAGGATTGCGGAACCTGCCACAACGCTGTAGCGGTGGAGGAGACGGCGCCTGACGTTCTGAAGACACTTGGGCTCGCGGCCAAGTTAGATAAAGCTAAGGAGACTAAATAGATGCGAATGATTCTGATCACTGCGGCGCTGACTGCGCTTTCCTCGACGGCGGTATGCGCGGCGGATGCCAAAGGGGGCAAGGATGTTTACGACAAATCCTGCAAGTCCTGCCATGGCGTGGATGGAACGCCGAACGCGGGTGTCGCCAAGATGATGAAGGTCGAGATGAAGGATTTCAAGACGGTCGATTTGAGCGACGCGGATATCAAGACAGCCGTCACCGCAGGCAAAGGGAAAATGAAACCGATCGCCAGCGTGACCGGAGCGGCACTCGATAACGTGGCCGCGTATGTGAAGAGCATGAAGAAGTAGCTACTGCGCCGCCTTTATTTCCAGCTCCGCTTTGACCACGCTCTCGCCTACGGAGTGCCGCAAGCGGAACCCCAGCAGCCGGCAGATCTCAATCATCTGCCGGTTCTCGCCCAAAATGTCGGCGGTCACGCGGTCGAGTCCTTCGGCGCGCGCGATCGCGAGAAGCCGCTTCACCATCTCTGTTCCCAATCCGTGGCCCTGAAATCTGTCACTGATGAGCACGGCAAACTCGGCCTCATTGGCATGATCGGATTTGGCAAGCCGGCCGACGGCGAGGATCTCGCGTTCGCCGGTGGAGGGATCGCGCCGTTCGGCGACCAGGGCCATTTCACGATCGTGATCGACGAAGCAAATCCGGGAAAGGCGCTCATGCGCGATGCGGGAGTCGAGAGGAATCATGTGGAAGTAGCGCAGGTAGACGCTGCGCTCGGAAAGAGTCGCGTGGAAGCGCGCCATCAGCGGCTCGTCCTCGGGGCAAATCGGGCGGATGAGAACTTCGGTATTATCCTCTAAAATCCAGGGCTTCACGAAACGTGACCGCTGCGCCAGGCGACCCAGTTTCCTCGGTGAAGGGTCAAAGCGCGCACTCCATCAACTGCTATTATGATGTGCTTAGCAATTTTAATACCGCGTGTGGCTAGGGAGCAATGGGGCAGACCAACCGGGCAGACCAGGGAATCACAAATCTTCAGGAAGTTCTGGACGCCCTTCTCCATGCATCGCCGCTCGCGATTATCGTGGTTGATTCCAACGGACTAGTTCGTATCTGGAACAAGAGCGCGGAGCGGATTCTTGGATGGAGCGAGGAGGAGACGACGAACCGTCCGGTCCCCGTGGACTCCCAGTTGCTCTTGCATAGCGAAGGTGAAACCGATATCAGGGTGCAGCGGAAGGATGGCGTACCGATCGATATTGAAATCCGGACTGCTTTCTGGCGTGAGCGGGAGGGCCACGGAACCGTCGCAATCTTTTCAGAAACGGGGCGCCATCGTGCCGCCGAGCAAAAACTTTATGACGTCGAAGAGGAGTTAGAACGCGTGGCGACTCGAGAGAGGGAGGCACGGGGCGAGGTGCGCATCGAAAGGCGCTTCCGGGAGCTACTCGAAGCCGCGCCGGACGCCATTATCGAAGTCGACCGCGAAGGCCGGATTGTCTTACTGAATCTGGTGACCGAAAAGCTGTTCGGGTATAGACGCGAAGAACTGTTGGGCCAGCCGGTCGAATTGCTGGTCCCCGGAGGCGTTCGCGACGCGCACGTTCGAAACCGCGAGGGTTACTGGAATCATCCAGCGACGCGCCCCATGGGCGGCAACTTGGCATTGGAAGGATGCCGCAAGGATGGTTCGCGCTTCCCGGTTGAGATCAGCCTCAGCCCCGTGCGCTCCGAGGAAGGATTGCGAGTCACGGCGGTGATCCGCGATATCAGCGAGCGAAAACGGGCGGAGGATCAGCTTCGCGCCATGCGGGAAAACTACACGCGAGAACTCGAACTGCGCAATCGCGAGGTGGAACAGGCCAACCAGCTCAAGAGTGAATTTCTGGCCAGCATGAGCCACGAGTTGCGGACACCTCTGCACACGGTGATCGGATTCGCCGAGTTGCTGGGCGAGGAAATCGAGGGACCGCTCAACGAAAAGCAGAAGCGTTTCCTCGGTCACATTCACAAGGATTCCATGCATCTGCTGGAATTGATTAACGACGTTCTCGATTTGAGCAAGATTGAGGCGGGCCGGCTGAGTATTCAGCGCGAAGTGTTCGATGTCGCCAAGAGTGTAGAGGAGGCGCTTGCTTCGATCCGTCCGGGTGCAGCCGCTAAGTCCATCACGATCGAAACGGAAGTGCCGGTTTCTACTCCCGTTCTAGCCGACCCGATGCGTTTCAAGCAAATTCTCTATAACCTGTTGAGCAACGCCGTGAAGTTCACACCGGAACGGGGAACCATTCGGGTGGAAGCGAAGGTTCGCGACCCGTTCGTCGAAATCTGCGTGATCGACACGGGAATCGGTATTCCGGACGAGCAACACGAAGCTATTTTCGATAAATTTTATCAGTTGGGCGCGACCACGAAAGGCGTACGGGAGGGCACGGGGCTCGGTCTCGCAATCACGAAGGCGCTGGTTGAAAAACACGGTGGATGTATCTGGGTGAATAGCGAACCTGGCAAAGGAAGCCGCTTCACTTTCACGATTAAGATTGGAAAACCAGAATGAAAACGGTGCTCGTAGCAGACGATCGAGCCACCAGCCGCGAGCTCGTTCGCGTCGCCCTGGAGCACTGCGGCTATCTGGTTTACGAGGCGAGCGACGGCGGAGAGGCGATGAAGAGCGCCCGCGACATTTTGCCCGACTTGATTATTCTCGACCTGCACATGCCGGGCCTGGACGGCTTTGGCGTGATCCAGGAGATCCGCCGCGACGCGCAGTTGGCGGCGACGCCCGTGATGGCACTTACCGCCAGCGCGATGCAAGGGGATCGTGAGCGGGCGCTTGCAGTGGGATTCACGAGCTATCTTGCCAAGCCGATCCATCTGAGCAGTCTGAGGGAAGAAGTCCAGCGTTTGTTACGATGAACTCTTGCGATGTCTGATCCTCACAAGACTGCGATTTCGCTGCTGATCATCGATGACAATCCCGGCAGCCTGGAGCTGCTGTCGGCCGCTCTCGCGCAACCAGGCCTGGAGATCCAGACAGCGTCCGATCCCCAACAGGGTCTGGACTTGATCCGTTTGCGCCGGCCTCAAATTGTCCTGACCGACCTCGTGATGCCGCGCCTGAGCGGTCTCGAAGTGCTGGAGCAGATTGTGGAGTTCGATCCGTCGATCGACGTGATTCTGATGACCGCGCACTATTCCACCGAATCCGCCGTCGAAGCGATTAAGAAGGGCGCCACCGATTATCTCAACAAGCCGATCTCCATTGCGACTTTGCGTGAGCGCGTGGGCAAGCTTCTCGACGAGGCACGGCGGCGCCAGCATGCGCTGCGGCTCGAGGGTGAGTTGCTGGCGAGTTCCGAGTTCGAGGGCATCATCGGCCGAAGTCCGTTGATGTTGCAGCTATTCTCGCAAATTCGGCGGGTCGCTCCGCACTATCGAGCTCTGCTGGTGACGGGGCCAACCGGAACGGGAAAAGATTTGGTAGCGCAGGCGATTCACCGCCGGAGCCCGGCGCACCTCGGGCGCTATGCGGTGTTGAACTGTTCGGCGGTGGTGGAAACGCTTTTCGAGAGTGAGCTCTTCGGTCACGTAAAGGGCTCGTTCACAGGAGCGACCGCCGACAAGCCAGGCATGTTCGAACACGCCCACGGAGGCACGTTGTTCCTCGACGAGATCGGCGACATGCCTCTGGCCACGCAGGCGAAGCTCCTGCGCATTCTTCAGAACCAGGAAGTGCAGCGGGTGGGATCGCTGACAACGCGTAAAGTGGATGTCCGGATCATTGCCGCCACCAATCACGATCTGCGTGTGGCGATTCGCGAGAAACGCTTTCGTGAGGATCTATACTACCGTCTGTCGATGGTCGAACTCCAGGTTCCGTCGCTCGCCGACCGCCGAGAAGATTTGCCGCTGCTGGAACGCCATTTCATCGCGCAGTTTGGCGCCCAATACGGGAAGGAAATTCGGGGCTTGACGCATCGCGCCCAGATTCTACTAGCGCAACACTCCTGGCCTGGCAACGTGCGGGAACTCGAGAACGTCCTGGGACATGCTGGCATGATGACGATGGGCGACATGATCGATGTGCAGGATCTGCCGGCATACATGAACTCGCCTTCGGAACATGCCTCTGGGGACGACAGTGCGGCCGAGCCCACGGCAACGGTCAAGCAAAGCGGGACCCTCGAAGAACAGGAACGTGTGCTGATCGTCCGGGCGCTGGAAACCGCGGGCGGCAATCAATCGCACGCCGCGCGAATTCTGTCTATCGGACGCGATGCGCTGCGCTACAAACTCAAGAAGCACAATCTGGAGGGCATGCGCTCAGAACGGGGCAAGGCGACTAGCGAATGATCCCGACGGGAATCCGCGACCATGCTGGCGCAATCAACGACCTGGGCGTATTGTATTTGAATAGGGCAGGTCAACCATGCGATCTGGAGGTCAAATGATTCCCGTTTGTCTGATGCTGTTTTTCGTGCCCGACGTCCGCATGGATGCGCTCATCCGGCAGATCTCCGCCTCGGGACAGATTGTGGAGATCGCGACACCCACCGCCGAGCGGCTCTTGCCGCGAGCGCAGATTGCGCCGGGAGCACCGCCTCTTCTTGGCTTTCGCATGATCGAGGGAAAATTACGCCATCGCTTCGGCGATCTCGATTTGGTGATGGACGATGCGGGCCATTAACTCGCTCACACTGCTGCTATGGGTTCCGCTAATGAGCGGGCAAAGCACTGCCGATGCGATCGAGTCGTTTCATCGCGGACAATATGCGAAAGCGCGCGAGATGCTGGAGAAGATTGTCGCCGCGTCGCCGGACAATAGCGTGGCGAAAACATTTGTCGCGCTCAGCCGGGCGGCGACCGGGAGTTGCGATGCGGCGGTAAGCGATCTCGGGCAGCAATTCTTGAACAACGCCGACGCAGCGTTGCGCCGTCTGGCCGGCATCGCCCTGCTGCAATGTCAGCTCGCGCGAAATCGCATGGAAGAAGCGTGGCCAGTGCTCGCACAGCTTCAGAAGAGTTTTCCCGAGGACGCCGATGTTCTCTATGAGACCGCGAAAATCCACATGAAGGCTTGGAACGACGCGGTGTTTCAGATGTACCAAAAGACACCCGCTTCGTTCCGCGTCAACCAACTCTCGGGCGAGATCCTCGAAATTCAAGGACGCTACCAGGACGCCGCCGCCGAATATCGCAAGGCGATCGGGAAGAATCCCGCGGCGCTGAATCTGCATTACCGGCTTGGCCGCGCCCTGCTTCTCGAATCGCACCAGCCGGTCAACTTGCTGGAAGCCCGCAAGGAGTTCGAGGCGGAGTTGGTGTTGAATCCCAGCGATGCCGTGGCGGAATATCAGATCGGGCAAATTCTGGTGGCCGAACAGAATCCCTCCGTCGCGGCGCACCGATTTGAAAGAGCCGCATCGCTCAATCCCGACTTTGCCGAACCGTTGGTTGCGCTCGCGAAGTTGAAGTCCGAGGAGAAGAAGTATAGCGACGCCGTTGGACTGCTGGAGCGCGCGGTCAAGCTTCAGCCCTTGAGCGAATCGGCGCACTACAGCTTGATGATCGCGTATCGTAACGCCGGAAGAATGGACGACGCACGCCGTGAGAAGGAGGCGTTCGACAAGCTCAACCGGCTGCCTGAAGGCGAGTTCTCAGAGTTTCTAAAGAAGCTTGGTGAGAAAGCGCCGAAGCCGTGAAATGGTTTGCCGTCGCGCTGCTGTTCTGGGCCGCGCCGTATACGCCGCAGTTCCACAACATTGCGGCAAGCGCCGGTCTCACCGAATCCATTCCTAACGGCGGCGCAAAGACGAAGCAGTTCATCATTGAAACCACCGGCAGCGGAGTGGCATTTCTCGATTACGATAACGACGGCTTTCTGGACATCTTTATCGCATCGGGCGAGGGCGGACCCAGCCGTCTCTATCACAACGATGGAAAAGGACACTTCACCGACGTCACAGCGAAGATGGGACTCGGTGAGTCGTCCGGCTGGGCCCAGGGAGTCTGCGCGGGCGATTACGATAACGACGGTTTCACCGATCTGTTCGTCACTTACTGGGGCCAGAATCGTCTTTATCGCAATGCCGGTGGCGTCCACTTCGAGGACGTGACGGAACGTGCCGGACTCAAGCAGGACCGGACCCGCTACAACTCGGGCTGCGCGTTTCTCGATTACAACAACGACGGTCACGCGGACCTGTTCGTCGCCAACTACCTGAAGTTCGATCCCAAGACGACGCCCAAGCCAGGTGAGAATGCTTATTGCTGGTATCGCGGAATCCCCGTCAATTGTGGCCCGCGCGGACTTCCGTTCGATCGCAATATCCTGTATCGCAACAATGGGAATGGGACGTTCACCGACGTTTCCGATGCGTCCGGAATCTCGAAACCGGACCAGAACTATTCCCTCGGCGTTCTGACAGGCGACTTCAACAACGACGGTCTTGTGGATGTTTATGTCGCCTGCGATCAAACGCCATCATTGCTTTATATCAATCAGGGCGACGGAACGTTCGTTGAAGAAGCATTGTTGCGGGGTGTCGCCTTCGATGAAAACGGCAAAGCGATGTCCGGCATGGGCGCAACTGCCGCCGACTACAATGGCGACGGCTGGCTGGACATCTTCCGCAGCAATTTTTCCGATGAGCGTGAGACGCTCTATAGAAACCGCGGCCGTGGCGAGTTCGACGATTCGACCGTTGCGGCCGGTATGTCAGTCAATACCCGCTATGTCGGCTGGGGCTGCGGCTTTTTTGATTTCGACAACGACGGCTGGGTGGACTTGTTCCTCGTGAACGGCCACGCGTTCCCGGAGGTCGACCGTTTGTCGATCGACATTCATTTTAAGGACCGCGCCATCTTGTACCGGAATCTCGGCAACGGTAAGTTCTCGGATGTATCCGAGCGCGCAGGTCCCGGCATACTCGAGCGCCATTCCGCGCGCGGCGCGGCATTCGGCGACTACGATAACGATGGCCTCATCGAGGTGCTGATCAACAATCAGAACGAGCCGCCTTCGCTTCTCAAACAATCGACACGGCCATCGAACCATTGGATCCTGCTCAAGCTCGCGGGGACCCGTTCCAATCGCAGCGCGCTCGGAGCGAAAGTGAGACTAACCGCCGGAGGGCGCACGCAGTTCGCTGAAGTGCGGAGCGGCGGAAGCTATCTTTCGCAGAGCGATTTGCGTCTCCATTTCGGTCTGGCGGCAGCGCGAAGCGCCGAACGCATCGAAATAGATTGGCCGTCCGGCACGCGGCAGGTGCTTCGGAACATCGCGGGCGATCGCGTCGTAGCCGTAGAGGAACCTTGATCGATACTTGAAAAACGGGTAGAGTAACTCAGATTGACCAGCAACGGCACCGGCAAGAAATCGGATCTTCGGGATCGCAAGAAGATCGAGACGCGCAGGCTCATTCTGAAGTGCGCCAATGCACTGTTTCATGAACGTGGCTACGCGGCCGCCACGCTCGAGGACATCGCCGAACGCGCCGGCGTTCACAAACAAACGGTCCTGCGCTATTTCGGGTCCAAGGAAGAGATCGCGCTCGCCTTTCGACATGTCGCGTTGCAAAAATTCAAAGCCGGACTCTTGGACCCCGCGCGCAAGGTTCCTGTTCTGGACTACTGGCGCTCTTTCATTGAAGCCTCCGCGAGAGAAGTTTCCGAGCGCGGCGACCTAATGCGCTTTAGCAAGCTCGCCGAGTCTGAGCCGGCCCTGATGGCGGCTTCGCTGAGCATCCACATGCAGTATGAAGAACTCCTGGCTTCGGAGCTCAGCCGTGAAGCCGGACTGAATGCTCGTTTGGACCTCGATTCCCGGCTTCTCGCCGCCTTTCTGGTGGCCGGCAACTTCAGCGTCGCCCGTGACCTGCTCAATCGCGGCGATCTGCGGAATTATGTCGCCAAGGCGCTCTACGTAGTCGACTTTGCCAGTCGGAAGTTCCCCAGATTCGCACCGGCGGATCGTTCTCAAACTGTTACCGAGTAACATTTTCCTTGACAGCGAGCCGCTGGCGAGGTATATCTGGCTGGACCTTCCTTTATGAACCCATCTCACAATCTCATTTGCCTGCTGGCCATCGCCGCCTCGGTCGCCGTGATCCCTGTATACGCGAAGAAGCCCATTCAACTCGCGGGAGTAACCTGCCAAACTCCACCTCCGCTGCATTGTCCTGATAAGGACTGCAAAGGCGAAATGGTGATCGAGCAAGGCAACGCGGTCGAACCAAGAACCGGCCGCAAATTTTTCCTGGATTATCCCTGCAACCTGAAGCGAGGCGAGAAAATCACCTTCATTCTGAGCCTTCACGGAGCGGGCTCCTATGGAAACTGGCAGCGCCACTATTTCCCGATCATGGATTATAAGGATAAATACCGCCTGGTGATCGCCACTCCGAACGCGCCGCCAAGAATCTGGGTGGCCACTGACGACGAGTACCTGCAGAACATCGTGACGTTGGTCTTTGACCAGGTAGGAAAGAAGAATATCAAGGCGTTTTGGCTGGTCGGACACTCCCAGGGCGGCATGACCTCCAACCGTCTGGTCCGCACGGATTTCTTCAAGGAAAGGGTCGACGGATGGCTGAGCATGTCCGGCGGACGCTTGGGCGGGAGCCCCGGTCGTGGCCCTACCTTCGGTCCTCCGCGTGGCGGAACGCCTCTTGTGCCTCCGGCCAGCGGACGGGCCGGGACCCCGGACATCGCCGCGGCAATGGCCGCTCTGCGCGAACCCCCCGCCAACAATTTTTCTTTCATCTTCGAAACCGGCCAATATGAAATGGATGACAAGGGCATGCCTGACAGCTCGACTTGGGCGACGAAGTACAACTGCGCCGCGCGAGTTCGCCTTCCCGACGTCGTCGATACTAAAGCGGGCTACGTCTACGACTCGACGCGGCAGGATCCAGGCTCCGATGGATGGGGACGCTCGCCGAGACCAGGGACGGCACAGGTCTTCGAATACCAGAAATGCACCGGCGGTCGCGTCGTCGCCGACGTCGTTCGTCTCAGCAAAGGCCACACCGAGGGCCTGGAGCCGAACGTCACGGAGCAACTCGTAAAGTTGATGCTCTCGGCGACGAAGTAGCATTTTTTTTCGAAACTCTATTTCGACCTTTTTCAGTAACTTCGCGCTTTCATCAGCGCCCGCCTGCACCATCCTGCCCTAATTTATAGGCAAGGAGTTCCGGTGCTCGCCAGCGGAGAACGGGACCGGCCAGGAGGGGAATGCTAGCCTCTTCTCTGAGGGCCTTTGTGCGTTGGATGTCCGTCGGTACACGACCGACCCCAGACCGTGCGGGGCATTACTAATCGGTTCTTCGTGTCAGTCGAAGTAAAACCCTGGCTAAAGGGCCGGCCCGAAAAATTTATTAGTTCTTCGGCAATTTATTAAAGGAGCGTGAAACGCGTATAACTCGAAAATCACTGAGTCTCTGAGGATAACCCGTGTCTCAAGGCTTGGACAACCTGCAACACATCGTCGTACTGATGATGGAGAACCGCTCCTTTGACCACATGCTCGGGGCGCTGAAGGCAGTCGATCCCCGGATCAACGGCCTCACGGGAAACGAGAGCAACCTCGACACGACAAATGAACCCGCGAAGGTGATGCCGCTGGCGGAGTGGCAGAGCCAGCTCGATCCCGATCCGGATCACCACTTTCCGGCAGTGCACAAGCAGTTGTACTACGGAGCCCCAGGACCTCCCGCCGTCCCTTCGATGAATGGATTTGTGCAGAGCTATTACGACCAGCAGAAGGACGTAAACCACTCGCGCAAGATCATGTACTACTTCCCGAACGGCAAGCTTCCCGTGTTGCAGACGCTCGCGCAAAGTTATGCGCTGTTCAATGGGTGGTTCTCTCAACAAACTGGCATTCTTCGGCGAGGGTCCGAACACAACCGACACCGCGCGGACGTACTTCGGAATGACCGAGACGATCGCGGGCGTGAATGCCGCTTTTCCAGTTCTACCGAAACTAAATATGTCTTTGCTCGGAGAAGCCAATGGTCGATTTGTGAATCTCAGGCCGGAGAACGGACAGGGGAGCCCGTCCACCGAGCAAAGTGTTCTGAACCCTCAGACTGCGTTTGCCCAGTTCGGCGAAGGAGTCCGCATTCGGCCGGACTTGGCAGGCGGATATGTCCGCCTCAATTATCTCGTTAATTTCCAGGAGTTTATCGCTGGAAATTCCATGTATTCCCTTAGGCGATTGACGCTGGATTTTGGGCACGAATTCCCGCTGTATAAAAAGACCCGGCGGATGGTGCCCCGGGAGTTCAACGGCCCGGACGATTGTTCGGTCGACAAGGCGGTGCATTCCTGCCCTTCGATCACTCGCAATCTGGAGGGGAGCTTCGGGTTGCGATTTCTGATGAATGAGTCGTTTACGTCGTCGGGCAATCAAGTGCCTTTTTATTTCCAGCCCACGCTCGGAGGTTCCGACGTAAACGGAAACGCGGGGCTCTCCAGCTATCAGGACTATCGCTTCCGCGCGCCGAATAATCTGCTCGCCCGGGCGAGCTTTGAGCATTCCATCTGGGGGCCGTTCGGACTGACCGCGATGATCGACGAAGGGAAAGTAGCAATGACTCACGGCGACATCGACTTCACGCACCTGCGCCATAGCTATGCGGCGGGCTTAACATTGCGCGCCGGCGGATTTCCGATGGTCTACCTGTTATTCTCCTGGGGAGGCCGCGAGGGAACGCACACGATTACGAGCGTAAACACGTCTTTGCTGGGCGGCTCCACGCGCCCGTCACTTTATTGATCGTCACGCAAGGAAGCAGGTGACGATCACCCCTTCCCCGGCAACGTCGGCATCCACCCAGTAATCGGCGGCGCTGATTACGTTGCCGTGACCGCCGGTCGAGGGCGGGATCACTTCCCCATCCTGGGGCCCGAACGCCGGCGGTTCACTCAGGACACGGATCACACCCGTCATAGCCGCGGATGACTTGTTCATGCCCGCCAGACCCAGATACGTTCTTCCCGTAAAGCCCGGCACGGTTCTGGCGACAATCAGCGACACTCGCAGTGTAGTGTCGGTCGAGACCTGCACCGGCGTGCCGGGGGTTGGGACCGCAATCAGACCCAGGGGAATTGCTTGCATGGAACTGTCTCCTCTTCTCTAAAATTAGAATTGCGTATACGCGATAAACACATTGGCCGTCACCGCCGCCGAATTGGTGACGCAGAGCGCGTTCCCCGAGGGAGCCTTCATCACGTACCCGAGCCCCCCACCCAGGTTCACCGTCGTCGCCGAAGCGAGGGTGAACGCGGGGGTCAGGCTCACCTGTCCGGTGGCACAACTGCTGCCGGTGCCGTACACCAACTTGGCCGTGGTCGCGCCGCCTCCGCTGATGACGAAGCCACACACGTAGATCGACTTGCCCGACACGAGCGCCACCATCTGAGATGTAGTCGCGGTGGACATCACGATCTGAGTGGAGTTGTCGCAAGCTACGATTCCACCGAGGTTTCCCGACGAATTCCCGCCAATATAATGAGCGCTGGCTGGAGCCGCCGACCCCGTCGAGGACGACGCCTGGTCCTTCACCGGCGAGGGCGAGGAGACGTTAAGCTGCGCCACTGCGACCGCAGCAAGCCACCCGAGCGCAAGTATTCCGCAAATGATTTTCCGTGTTTTCCGCATTCTGTTCTCCATGGATTTACTGGAATCCGATAATCTGCGCATTCACCGACGTCGCATTGGTGGCGGACCACTTGATGCCGGCCGACATCTTCACGAATTGCAGATCGTAGACCAAGGTCGAATTGGCCGGCAATTGAAAACTGGAAAGGTACGTCAACGGCGTCCCCTGGTTGTCGCTCACCGTGACGGTTTGCGTCGAAGCCGTGGTGTTCACGAAAACGATCGCATTGACGCAGGTGGCTGTCGAGGTCACCGCAGTCGAGCTGGTGGGCAGAGTGGTCATGCCGCTGTCGTATGCTGTGGCGCCGCAGGCCGTTTTGGGAACCACAGTGAGGGTTCCGCTCACCGGCTGCGTAACCGCGCTGCCGTCGATTTTCAGCGCGCTGCCGGCCGTCACCGCGGCCGTGTTCCCACCTTGCGAAAGGCTCGCAAGCCACGGCGTCGTGTTGGCCGTGTTACCCGGCTGCACCGTCCAGGCGCCGGACTGCGTCGCCGTGACCGCACTCCCGGCTCCCCCCGACTGATTCAATTGCCCGAGCAGCGATCCGCCGACGAACAAGGCGACAACCGCGCCCGCGACCCATAATTTTCTCATTTGTAATTCTCCTTGTCATCCCAAAACACATTTCTGCACACCGCTCCCTGCGGTCACGGCTCGGCAGATCAGCTACACCAGAAACTTCGCGATAACCGGACCGGTTCCCGAAGTCGCCAGCAGCCATAACGGCTGCGTGCCGGACTTAAAACGGTACCGATGAAACGGCAGCGCCAACGACTGTTCGACGCCCGGTCCAATCAAGTCCTCGGTGTTGGCATCTCCCGAATTCGTCCGCATGCGGACCGCGTTGGACTGATCCCGATTCTTCACCGCCAGGCTGCTGCAATCGAACGGCACGGTCACGGGCGTCCAGGTGGTCGTATTAATGGTCAGAACGCGAATCTCAAACGGCGCAGGCATGTTTTACTCCCGCTTAACGATTAAGTCACGTAAGCGGAAGCAAGCTCCGGTTGGAGTATTCAAAGCACTCGATAGAAGAGAGATAGACGCGCGTGGGGAGTTGTGAAGGGCGGCGGCCGGTCTACTGAGGCTGCTGAAAAACTCTTATTAGTTGACGTTCGGAAACCAAGTGGGGCGGACCCCCTGGTCCGCGCGCGATTCCCGATCGCGCTCTTGACCAATACACGAACGGGCCGATCCGGGGATCNNGACCAGGGGGTCCGCCCCACCTGTGGGAAAAATTAGTTTTTCGGCGGCCTCCTATTGCCTCCGGCCCTGCATCTCGTTCTGGATGGCGTTGACGTTGTGCGACGCCTGATTCTGCATCGGCCCCGCAATCGCAGCCGACTGCTGGCTGTACTTGAGGCCTACTTGGATTCGCGGTTTATCCATCGTCATCTTGCCGAGCTGATAGTTCGCCAGGCCGAGGTAAAAATATACGATGCCGAGCCGGTAATTATCGTGAACCAGCGGCAGCGCCGCCTTCAAGTCACGATCGCAGTCCACCCAGGCGCTCTTGCCGCCGTAGATCAAACCGGCGACGTAATGCCCCGTCGTCATTCCGGTGGTCTTGGCCTTCTCCCATTCCGCGTCGGAAATCCCCTCGGGCTTTGCTTTCGACCGCAGAACCGCCACCAGCTTGTTAGCGTACGCGAGAGCACGATCCGGGCTCTTGTTGGCCAGGCCTTCGGCGAGTGCGGCAAGCGCGACCTCATTATCCGGCCTTCCGCCGACGATTTTCGTCATGCCGTCCAGTTGCTTCGCCGCGCCACTCTTGCCCAGCGCGGCCAGATACGCGGGCGCGCACTGATCCAGATATTTGCTCTTGGGATTCTCCGCGAGCAGCGCGTCCACCAGTTCCACCGTTTTTGCCGGCTCCAGTCCCTGCGTCGCCATATACGCGAGCGCGTATTCGGTATAGCCGATGACTTCCTTCCCATATTCGACGCGCTGTTTCCAGTCATTGACCTGCTCGGCGTCGGAGGGCTGCGATGCGTTGACCGCGGCCTGCGCCAGCTTGAAAGTGGCGGCGCCTTCCGCCTTGACGGCATCGGCATCCTTCTTCGCGACCGAGTCCTTCAGCTTGGTGTAGGAATCTTCAAGCTCATCGGCTCGCACCAGCCGGACAAGGGAAAACAATGCAACAGCGACAAACAAGGTCCGTTTCACATGCACCTCCCGAGAACCTTCAGAATTATACACCTTCGCAACGGCATGTTTAGCTGGGATCGAATAAGCAAATCGGGTCCGAGGCGAGCGGATTTCCGGTAGCCGCGAACGCGCGTGCTCGTGAGCCGCCGCAGAGCGTCCGATAATCGCAGACACCGCAGCGGTCCTCGAATTGGGAGGGATCGTGGAGCTGACGGAACAGGGGCGAGTCGCGGTACATCTCCACAATATGGTCCTTACGGACATTGCCAACTGGCAGGGGCAGGAATCCCGCGGGGCAGATGTCGCCGGTGTTGGATACGAACATGATGCCGTGTCCGTCGCGGATCCCATAGCTGCGGGTCGCTCCGGTTTCGCGGATCTGCTCACCGCTCATGCCCGCTTCGCGCATTCGTTCGAGCGCCACGCGGCGAAATGACGGCGCTTCCGTGGTGGAAACGGTAAACGACGCGTCGCGGGACGTATCGTGAATCCAGTTCATGAGCTTTTCTCCCTCCTCCGGCGACAGGGGTTGCAGCACCTTGCCTCGTCCGACGGAGATGAGGAAAAACAGGCTCCAGCGGGCGATGGAGAATGGTTTCAGCAACTCGTAAATCGCAGGAATGTCAGCGACGGTCTCGGCTGCTGCCAAGGTATTGATCTGGACCGGCATTTCCAGCTCCTGCGCCCAGCGCATCGCCTGCATCGTGCGGTCGAAGGTGCCAGGGACGCCGCGAATGGAATCGTGGCGATCCGCGGTAGAGCCGTCGAGACTCAAGCCTAAACCGTCCACTCCGTGCTGCTTCAAGCGCACCAGTATTTCGCGCGTGAGCGCGGGCGTCGCGGCCGGAGTGATCGAAATCGCGATGCCCAATTTGCGGGCCTGGTCGATCAATTCGAAAAGGTCCGCCCGCGCCAGCGGATCTCCGCCGGTAAGAATCAACTGCGGAAGCGGCGCGCCGAAATCGGGGATCTGGCGGAGGAATGACACGCTTTCCTCGAAGTTGAGTTCCTGCGGGTGAGGCGTCGAAATGGCTTCCGCCCTGCAATGGCGGCAGGCAAGTGCGCAGGACTGCGTCATCTCCCAATAGACATTCATCGGGCTTTTCGAATAATCGCGCGGCGCGTGATGAGAGTGGCCCATTTCTTACATGGTACGCCCCTTGCGGCCACACATTGCGAACGGCCGCACGCTTTACCCCTAAGGACGCGTGCGGCCGATTTAGCTAAAACGTCAAACGAAGCGCGAGCTGGATCTGACGGGGACCGCCAAACGCTCCCGCAGTGGTCCCGACGGACGTTGCCGTCGCGCTGCCCACCGTACCGGTGATCTGTCCGAAGCTGGCACTGCTCATGCCATGCACCGGATTTGCGAAGTTAGTGTGATTGAAGAGATTGAAGAAGTCCGCCCGCATCGTCAATCGCGTCCTATCTCCCCAGATCGCGAAATTCTTGAGCGCGGTGAAATCGTAGTTCAGCAGGCCAGGTCCGTAATACTGATTGCGACCAGAAGTCCCGACCCGACCGGTTGGCGGGGTTGGGCAGACCAAGCTTCCGGTAGCCTTCGAGCATCCAAAGTAGCTGATATCGAACGCGGTGTCCGGGTTGCTGTAATTGGTAGTCAGCGGACCCGACGCGAACACATCCGGCCGGTCCGCACCCTGATTGAATCCGCTGAAATCGGCGGAGGTATTGTAGACCGTGAAGGGCTGCCCGGTCTGCACGCTGGTGATTCCCGACACGGTCCAGCCTCCGAATGCCTCCCGATTGAAGCGATTATTCCAACCGAGAACCCGGTGGCCTGGGCCCACCGGCAGGTCAACGTTGTATACGACCACTGCACGCTGACGGGAATCGAATGAAGAAGGTCCACGATCCAGATTGATCTGCTTCGGATTCGCAGCCGAGCTCAATTCGCCGGACGAGCCGAAGAATGCCGAGGTGTCGTCGATCGACTTGCTCACCGTGTACGAGGCCTGCAGGAAATAGCCTTTCCGTGATTGGTACTTCGCTGTCGTCACCATCCCGTTGTAGTTAGAGTTGCCGATGTCCTTGCCGGTACCAATGGACCCGAACGTCGGATAGGGATAGATCTGCACGTTGGGCGACGCATTGCCTCGCACCGCGGAATTATTCACGATGACCGTCGGTTGATTCTGATCGACGAACAGCCCGAGTTTGTGCCCTGCACTGCCCTGGTAATCCACCTCAAGCGAAAAATTCTGCCCGATGCGCCTCTGGATGCCGAGGTTGTATTGATAGAGGTACGAACTTCGGATGTTGGGATCTTCTGCGCTGAAACTGACCAGCCCGACATGAGGCGTGCCGTCCGCATTGAGCTTGACCAGCGGCACATTCTGATTGAAGCCCGTGGCCCACCCGAATTTCCCGGGCTGCGTGACTCCGGCGGTCTGCGTCGTACCCAGGTTATACGGCAAGTTCAAACCCATGTTCGCCGGAATGTTGTTAAAAATATCGTCATAGCCGACGCGGAATCCGGCGCGGATTACCGTCGCGTCGTCCCCGAACAGCTTCTTGGAGAAACGAGGCGTGTAAGCCATACCCAGGACTGGAGCGAAGTTGTTCTTGTCCGCACTCACACCGCTATTGCCGAGCGTGACCGGAGATTGCGACAACACCAGGGAAGCGAGTCCAACCTTGGTCGGATCGATCGAAAGCAACTGGTTCGATCCCAGCAGCACCGGACCCACGCCTGGAAGGAAGTTGGTTGCGTCGTTGCGCGTCTGATAAATCGCCGAAGGATATTCGTAGCGAATGCCATAGTTCAACGTCAGGTTGGCCTTCGGTTTGTATTGATCCTGAAAGTAGATATCCCACGGGAACCGGTTCCAATACGCCAGTGTGCTGCCGGTCTTGAAGGACGAGCTATTCACTTGCCCGGCGGCGAAATCAGTCCAGCTCAAGAAGCTGAACGATCCACGCTCGGTGCTGTCGAGATACCGTCGAGCCTGCTCCTCGCGGATGTGATATCCGAAGCGAAACGAATGCTTGGTGGCGCCGAAAGGAGCGATCCACGAAACATTGTCGAACAGCTCGGTCGTGTTCGTGATGCGGCCCTGTGGAAGATTCGTCGTGCTGCCCAGCGACGCGAAGCCTCCGCTGATCCCGACCGTCGGCAGGCCGGAGTCCTGAATATTCTTCGTTCCGTCTACTACGCCAGCAAGGGGTTGTCCGCCGCTCTGGAAGATGCTCGCGGCGTTCAGTCCGATATCCTGCACCGTAATGAATGTCTGATTCCGTGAATAACCCAGGCGAAACTCATTGATCAGTTTCGGGCTGAACGTGTGATTCTCGGTAAGGGAGCCGCTGCGGCTGACCGGTGTGTTCCCATTGCCTCCCTCAAGCGGGAGAGCCCCCGGCGTAAACGTCGCGCCCTGATAATTGGCGAAGCGCGCGCTTAACTGATCGCGATCGCTGAAATTGTGATCGATCTTGATCAGCCCGGTGTAGTCGAACGTCGTCGATCCCACGTTGACGATGAAATTGTTCGAGCCGACCGAGGTGTTCGCCGTCGGCCAGTATTGCAACAAGGCCTTCGAGATCGGATCGGTGACGGCCGCACGCTCGGCGGCAGTGGGCACACGCGTCAAACTCGGCGTGGGCGCAACTTGACGAAACTCCTCATAGGACGAGAAGAAGAACGTCTTGTTTTTCTTGATCGGTCCGCCAAATGTGCCCCCGAACTGGTTCCGATGAAGAGGCGTCTTGGTACCCTTTGCCTTATTGATGAAGAAATCGGTAGCGTCCAGATCGTTATTGCGCAAATACTCGAACATAGGGCCGTGCACCTGATTCGCGCCGCTCTTGGTCACCATGCTCACTTGTCCGCCAGTGCCTCGGCCAAACTCGGCGGACGCCACGCTGGTCTGAACCGAAAATTCCTGGATTGCGTCCGCTACGCGGAAATTGTTGAGGTTGCCGTTGACCTGCGTGTCCATGTTGCTCACGCCGTCCCACAAATAAAGGTTCGATTGCGAGCGCGCACCGGCCACGTTGAAGCTGAAAACCTGCGTCCCCGTCGCGGTCGGCACCACGCCGGGCGTGATCAGCGCAAGGTCCATGGAATTTCGCCCGTTCAGAGGCATGCTGCTGATATTGCGGCTGTCTACAACGCTGCTCAGAGTGCTCTTGTCGTTTTCAAGCAATGGCGCGACCGCCTCGACCTGCACCGAGTCCGTTACGCTGCCAACCTCCAGCGTCACTTCGGCGCGAGTGATCTGGTCCACCTGCACCAGTACGCTGGCAATTGTCGTTTTCTTAAATCCCTTCGACTCCACGACCAGCGCGTAGGTGGACGGAGCCAGTTGGGGAAACTGGTATTCTCCATTGACATCGGAAGTCGCCGTGATCTGCACGTTGGTAGACGTGTTCGTCAGGGTGACTTTCGCTCCTGGAACCACCGCGCCCGTCCCATCCTTGACGAAACCGGACACGCTCCCTGTTGAAACCATAAAGCCAGCCGGCGCAAGACAAAGCTAGCGCAAGCAGAATCCCACTGGAAATGCGTTTGCTCATGAATAACCTCATTACGGACTTGACGGCTTTGTAGACTCGGCGTTAGCAACGAGGACCCACATTCTTACAAAACCGTGTTTCACCGAATATACACCATTCGGGAGGGATATGTTCCTAAAATCTACAGACGCTAAGCAGCTACAAAGAATGCTACTTCCAAACTGCAGCGTGCGAGATTGGCTGGAGTTCGAAGCCGTTCAGCCGATACTGGAATTTCGGCTCCGTTCCCAACTGAGCCTTGCACCATTCCATACCCACCATAATGGCGTGCAATTCTGCCTCCCACCAGGCTCCTCGGTGGCCCGCAGAGTAGAACTCGCGGCACAGTTCGAGATGGCGTTTAAATCCAGCATGGAGACGGGTGCGATAGTGCTCAAGAACATCGCCGGCCGAGGCGCCGTTTGCCAACGCTCGAATAACCGCCGCAGCCAGAATCGCCTCGCGGACCGCGTGCCCCGTTCCATCGCCGCATAGAGGATCGAAGGCCATCGCAGCCGTTCCGCAAGCCAGCCATCCCTCTCCGCAAACCGGATCGGCGATTCGTGGATATGCTGGGAACTCTCCGCCGGCTCGGGTCGAGGCTTCTATTTGTTCTCCGACAACATGGCTCCGGTCCAACAGCGCTTCCGGCTTTTCGCCGACGGAAAGGAGCCAGCCAGTTTCAGGGGAGATAGGAATCAGGAACAGCCATCCGTGTTCGAAAGATTCGACCCAACACGCGCCCGCATCGCAGCTCGCTTTCAGTTCGACCAGCAGGGCGCCGGCGATTCGGGATCCGAAGCGATGATCGAGGGAAGAAGCAGGCAACGGTCGCGACGCGAGAATACGCCACTGTGTTTCATCGTGCTGCGCCGGGGGAAGCTCTTGCGGGCGGAGGCGGTCTGAAAGCTCCTGCTCCGAGATAATCACAGCGGAGTGGGGGAGGACGACGGTCTTTGCGTCCTTGCCCCAAGCCACAACTCGCTTGTCGATTTGAGGCAGGCCGCGGAACAGATCGGGCCGCTCGAAAACATCGATCATCAGAGCCTGGGTAGCTTTGCTAATCATCAGGGCCGGCACTTTGGCACGTTCGGCGCTCTCGGTGAATACTCGAACGCCGGCAGCGGTGAGCAAGTGCGCACAGCAGGAGGCCGCGACGCCGTCGCCTCGAATGACGACTCCGGTCGTATGGCTATGAGAAAAAGGCACGCTCGTTAGGGATCATTGTACACGGAGCTCGCTGCAACTCCGTTTACACTTGCACTGCATTTTCGGCGTGTGCCTTCAAAGAAACAGGAATGGCGCGGGGAATGTTGACGAATATCTTATGTGTGGAATTATCGTCGACGAGTTTGATCGGCGAACCGGATGCCATGGCATCCTCCGGCCCATGTCTTCGCACTGCGATTTCGTAAATGCTCGATCGATAGCGGTACGTGATTTCGAAGCCATCCCAATCGTCGGGGATGGCGGGCGAAATCGTCAGCGTGTCGCCGCGAAGCTGGAAGCCCAGCACTTCTTCGATCCAAACGCGGTACATCCATCCGGCGGAGCCCGTATACCAGGTCCAACCGGCGCGTCCCGTTTTGCCGGGCGCGGATGAAACGTCGGCCGGCGAAACATAAGGCTCGCCTTTGAAATGACCGGCCGCTTCCGGAGTGCGGCTCGACTCCACCGGATTCATCAATTTGAGCAGCCGAACCGCCGCATTGCCATCTCCCAGCCGAGCCCACGCCGAGGCGAGCCACAAGGATCCATGCGTATACTGGCCGCCATTTTCGCGTACACCCGGTGGATACCCCATGATGTATCCGGGATGCGGCTCGGAGTGATCGAACGGAGGTGTGAAAAGCAGCACCAGCCGATCGCGCTCTTTCACCAGCAGACGCTCGGCCGATTCCATGGCCTGCCGCGCTCGCTTGGGCATGGCCACGCCGGAGATTACGGCCCACGACTGCGTCAGCGAATCGATCTTCGCCTCCTCATTCGCGTGCGAGCCGATGGGCGTGCCATCGTCGAAAAACGCGCGCAGGTACCACTCGCCATCCCACGATGTGCGCTCGATCGTGTCCGCCATTTCCTTCGATTGAGCGCGCCACGCCGCGGCGAGCGCCGGATCCCGAGCTTCGATGAGCGGCGCCAGCGCATCCAACACCGCGCAGAGGAACCAACCGAGCCACACGCTCTCTCCCTGCCCGCCCACCCCCACGCGATTCATTCCATCGTTCCAATCGCCCGTGCCCATGAGCGGAAGTCCGTGGGACCCAAGTCTCCAGGCGTGTTGGAGCGCCCGCCGGCAGTGTTCGAGCAATGACGCCGATTGAGGCGAAACCGCTGGCACGAACATTTTCTCTTGCTCGTGTTCGGCGAGCGGAGGGGCGTCGAGAAACCGGATCTGTTCGTCGAGAATGCCGGTGTCGCCGGTAATGCTTACGTAATGCGCCGTGACATAGGGAAGCCAGGCCATATCGTCGGAACAGCGCGTCCGCACACCCAGTCCGGTTTCCGCGTGCCACCAATGCTGCACGTCGCCTTCGAGAAATTGTCGCGCCGCGGCGGCGAGAATGTGCGCCCGCGTCAACTCCGGTGCGATGTAGACAAACGCTAGCGAATCCTGCAACTGGTCGCGATAGCCGAACGCGCCGCTCGATTGGTGCATCGCGGTGCGCCCCCAGAACCGGCAGCTCAAGGCCTGATAGGGAAGCCAGCGGTTCAACAGAAAATCCGTCGACAGCATCGGCGTGCGCACCTGCAGCCGATTCAGTTTCGCGTCCCATGCCTGCCGCGTCGCGTGCAGCGCATCGTCGACCTGACGAGAATCGCGATACCGGTTCACCACGGCGCGCATCGCATCGACATTGGCGGCTTCACCCAGCAAAAAGATCACATCGGCTTGCTGACCGGTGTCCAGCGCGACCGGCAGTTGCATGACAGCAGCGGGATCAAGGCCCGCGCCGGTTCGATTGTCGAGGCGAACTCGCCCGAGCGCGAACGGTTTTCCTCCGACATTGTTCCGCCCGAGAAATTGCGTGCGATCGCCAGAGTAAGTTGCCGCGCGCGGCGATGTGGCCGCGAACGCGACGTTCCGGGTAAAGCTGCCCGCCCACGTTTGCGTAGCGATCAGGGCGCCGGACTGTTCGTCGCGCGAGGTCTGGACGTTCAGTTGCTGATCCTCCCGCGTGGGCCCCAGCACCCATTCCGCGTAATAAGTGACAGTCAAACGCCGCGGACGCCCGGAATCGTTACGCAGACGCAGCCGGCAGATTTTTACGGGATCGTCGTTCGGAACAAAGATTATCAGCTCCTGCCCGATCGAATGGCTGTTGTGTTCGAACACGGTGTAGCCTTGGCCGTGGCGCGCGCGATAGGCATCTTTTTCGCGGACCGGCAGCGGCGTCGGCGTCCAGATCGCACCACTTTCGTCGTCGCGCAGATAAATCGCCTCCGACTGCGGATCGGTCACCGGATCGTTGTGCCAGGGCGTGAGCCGGTTCGACTGGCTATTACCGGACCACGTGCATCCCAGGCCGCTCTCGCTCACCATCGTGCCGAACGACGGATTCGCCATGACGTTCACCCATGCCGATGGCGTCTGCGATCCGGGCTTGAGATAGATCGCATATTCGCGGCCATCCGGCGTGAAACCGCCGAGCCCGTTAAAGTACGGCAATTCGAGGAAAGGCAGCGGCGATGACGGTTGCTCCTGGGTGTTGCCGGAGGGAAAAAATCCCTCCGGCGGATGAGTCTCGCTGGCGCTCGAGAGCTGTTGTTTCAGCGATCCGCGTTGTCCGCTGAGCACCACGCTCGCGGTCGACATCAGCAGGTTGCGATGCTCCTCGGGAATTGCGTTCCAGTCGCGCAGGAAGACTCCGCCCGGCCGATTCACACCCGATTTGCCGGGTTCCGACGAGTGCGCCTCGATCTGCCGCTGGAGCTGAATATTCAACGGCTGATCGTAACTCGCGGGCTCCTGATTAAGAACGATCAAGTCGCAACGGAAACCCCGCAGACGCCAGTAAGTATGCGCGAGCAGCAGTTCACGAATCAACGGCAGGCTGCGTATATCGCCGATAGTGACGATGAGCATCGGTAAATCGCCCGAAATTCCGTAAGCCCACAACGCGGATTGACCGAGACGATTCAGCAGCAGCCTCTCGCCGAGCGGGCGGAGCCGTGCGTTGGGATAGATCAAATGGCTCGCGAGCTCCTGGAAACGGTGTGCGGCGGCGGGGCCGATGCCGAGGTATCGAAATTCGAGCTGCGCCCGCGTCCAGGCCATCTCGAAGGCTCGGGCCACGGCTTCCGGACGTTTGTATTTTTCGATGAGCGCGAGAATCGCTTCGCGGGAGGGCCCGGTCAAAGTGAGGAACGCAATCTCCACGCGGTCCCGCGCTTCGAGTCCGACACCGCATCGCAGGCTGAAGATCGGATCGAGAACCGTGCCAACCGACCCGCTCAAATCGCGGCGTAGTGCGTCCGGAGACGCGACTCCGTTGGCTCGACCGAGGAACAGCGCGCGATCCGTTTCCCTTTGGATGCGGCCCGGCGCGCCCACAATTAGATGTGCGGCCCAGATCGGCGCGTCTTCGGGTCCGCGAGGCCGCCGGTGCGCGATCAGCACATCCTCGCCGAGCGCTTCCGTTTCGACAAACATCTTCGCGAAGGCGGGATGCGCGGCATCGGCGGCATGTGGAGCGAGCGCCAGCTCGACATAACTGGTCAATTCGAGCTGCCGGCTGCGCAGCGTGCGGTTGGTGATCGTCAACCGCCGCAGCTCCACTTCATCCTCGGCTGCGACTGTTACATCCATCGCCGTTTCGACGCCGAGCACACTGCGGTTGAACTCGGCTCGATCCGCGGAGAAACTCGCCGAGCTGGTTCCCAGCTTGCCCCCCACCGGATGATACGATGCCGACCAGATCGCCTCCGAACGCAGATCGCGAATATAGATAAAACTGCCCCACCCGTCGAGCGTCGTATCGGAGCGCCACCTGGTTACGTCGAATTCATTCGAGCGGCTGTATCCTCCGCCCGCGTTCGTGATCATCAGCGAATAACGCCCGTTGCCTTGCAGATGAACTCGCGGGACCGGAGTATCTTCCTTCCACGTGCGCTCGGCCGGTTCTTCGCTGGTAACGGACCTGATCGGCGCCATCCTCATCTGCAGCTCTTCGGCGGGAAGTTTGGCGATGGGGAGGCGTTCGAACAGCAGCGATTCCACCGCGCGAATTCGCACGTCGGAATGGAACCGCTCCTGCATGGCGCCGCGATGCAATAAGTTGTCGAGAGCGATCAGGCTCATACCCTGGTGGTGAGCCATGTAGGCGTACGTCACCACACCGCGCTTGCCGTCTCTCCTGTTTTCACGGCTAAAGTCGATGGATTCGTAGTAGCCCATCGGACCTTCGAGATCGAAGTTGTCCAGGCGCCGAAGATTGTCGATGGCCGCGACCGGGTCGACCGCGAGCGCCAGCATCGTCGAATAGGGTGATACGACCAGATCGTCCGAGAGGCCCGGATTCAGTGCGAGCGTCGGCACACCGAATGCCTTGTATTGATAGATCTGATTCGCATCGAGCGCGCTGTAAGCGGATTCAGAAATGCCCCAAGGTACGCCTTTCTCATGGCCATAGGCGATCTGGCGTGCGACTGCATCCTTTGAAGCATGATCGAGCAGCGAATTGGCAAAGCTGCGCGTGAACAACAGCGGCATCAGATACTCGAACATCGTGCCGCTCCACGACAGCAGCGTCCGGCCGCCCGGCGACGACGCCAAAGGCCGCGCCATCGCCTGCCAGTGTTCGATCGGCACGTCGCCCTTTGCGATCGAGACCAGGCTCGCTAAACGGCATTCACTCGCGAGCAGATCGTAGTGGCTGTTGAATTCGAGGGGCCCGCCGACGGCATAACCGACTCCGAACAACCGGCGGCTGGCGTCGTAGAGAAGACCCATATTGGTCGCCGCGGAAAACTCTTTCGCAATGGTGCGAAGCCCGCGCATCTTCTTGACCGTCTCGATTGCATTGGCTTTCGCGTGGCTATACTCTGAGGCGAGCTGGCTAAGCCACCCTGCTACATCAGGGCGCAGATCCGGTGTGCCGCGCCATGCGAGAATCGCCTCCAGCGGCGCGGATCGGCCCTCGGCGAGCGTGAGCAAAGACGGCACCGTGTGTATGACGCGACGTCGCAACTTAGCGGCGTCCGGACTCAGCACGTCAAGAAACGAATCGGGCGGCGTGCTTAACGTCTCCATCCATCGCAAATAACGCTCGATCACTTCGATCCATTGACCGAAGTCGCGCGCCAGATGCGTAGCCCAGTAGGACCTCTCCTCCCGTTCTTCCTGCCAGCGCCGCGCCTCTTTCAACTGTTGAACGGGCATCAGGATCATCCGCAATTGCCCGATCAACTGGTAGCCCTCCGCCTTACCGCGCAGCAGGCGGCCCACGGCTTTGAGCGCCATGTTCATCGAAGGATCGCGGCCCCAGGCGCCCCGCAGAATCGCCAGCGTGTCAGCCACGCCCCTCAGAGAGCGGCGATCGAGAATAGGCGCCGTCAGCAGTTCTTCGCAGCCTCGTTCGAGCACCCATAAACTGGCCAGAAAATTTCCGCTATCCACGGTCGACACGTACCGGGGCAGCAGCGGCTGCCGCGAGCTGGAGTCGTACCAGTTCAGAAGGTGACCTTCGTAGTGTTCGAGCGAATGGAGCGTTTCCATCGTCTTGGAGCAACGATCGAGAAACTCGTCGGCCGTCAGATATCCCAGGTCCGTGGCGGCAAGCGCGGAAGTAAGCCAGAGACCCAAGTTGGTAGGCGAAGTGCGTTGGGCGACCTCCACTCTGAGCACCAGTTGAGAATTGTCGGGCGGCAGCCAGTTGGAGCTCTCATTCACCAGGTCGTCGAAATATCGCCAGGTACGGCGCGCCGCCCGGCGCAGAAAAAGAATGTCGAGCTTTTCTCTGCGAAACAGCGGAGCGGGACTGTTCAACCAGCGCATCAGCGCGGGCGACGCGGCCCACAGCGCCAGGAACGCGAACGTCGGAGCCAGCGCGCCGCGATCTTGCAGCACGATCGCCAGCAGCACGGACAATCCCGTGATGCCGATCATCTGCTGCATCGTGGTGCTGACATGGCGGTGGACGTCCGAGCCCGTCGCCTCCGCCGTCTGCCATTCGAGAAGATGGCGGCGGCTCAGGAATTTCCGGTAGGCGACGCGCACAATCGCATCGGTCGACACCCACGCCTGGTGAGGCAGGAACGCGATCATCACCAGGGACCGCACCAATTCGTCGGCGGCTCCCCTCCATCCTTCGAGCTCACCTTGGATGTGCCGCGCCAGGCGATCGAGCAGCGGCGCGAGCGCTAGAATCGCAATGGTCGTGCCGATGACCAGGCTCCACACTCCGGGCGCGGGCGAAGCCAGCCAGCCGAACAGGAGCAATACGAGAGACGC
The DNA here is from genome assembly GCA_003170295.1 of Bryobacterales bacterium. Lineage (GTDB taxonomy): Bacteria > Acidobacteriota > Terriglobia > Bryobacterales > Bryobacteraceae > Palsa-187. The sequence goes on from PNAJ01000117.1 coordinate 44,423, forward strand.
GACGGGAACCAGGCTGCGCCGCAAATTGTCGAAGATGCGGAAGCGGCTCATCATCGCGAGTGAGTTCGGTTCCCTGCCCCCGTCTGGCGTCGGAACCTTCGAGAAAACCCACGGCGCAATCTGCCAATCCCCGCGGATCCACCGGTGCATCCGTTTGCAATAACTCACGTAGTCGAGCGGCAGATTCTCGAACAACTCGATATCGCTGGCCAGCGCGACCCCTGCGAACGATCCCTCTATCAGGTCGTGACTCAGCAGCGTTTCGGGTGGAAAACGACCGCCCACGGTGTCGTGGAATGCGCGCACATCGTAAATCGCCTTGCCATGAAAAATTCCCTCGCCGAACAGATCCTGCTGCGCATCGGAGACGGACTTGCAATAGGGATCGGTGCCGGAAGTATCGGCGAAGACGCGCGTGAATCGTGTTGCTGTTGCGCTGGGCAGGGAAATGCTGACGCGCGGTTGAATGATGCTGAAGCCGCGGCGGCGTGCGTGTGTGACCGGATCGATCTCCACCTGGTTCAACGGATGCGCGATGGTCTCGATCAGCCGGCGGGCGGTGCCCGGTGGCAATTGCGTGTCCGCGTCCAGCGTGATCGCGTAGCGGACCGGCATCGGCAGCTTGCCGGCAACCAGAATTTCTTTCGAGCCCTCGCCCAGAAGAAACGCGTTCAGATCCTCGATTTTGCCGCGCTTTCTCTCCCGGCCGATCCAGCGCATCTCGGTTTGCGACCACACTCGAGGCCGGTGGAGCAGCAGAAAACGTCCGCCGGCATAACGTTCGTTCAGACCTTTGATCCCGGAGCGCGCGGCGTCGAGCAGCACTTCATCGTCAGCCGTGGTTTCGTGCTGGGCGTCGACGAAATCGGAAAACAGAGCGAAAAAAAGATTCGCTTCGCGATTAGCCAGATACCGCACCTCCAGCTTTTCCAATTCCCGGCGCACGACGCCAGGACCGGTCAGCATCATCGGCACCACCACCAGCGTGGCGTCTTCCGGAGGAATTCCGGACTTAAGAAAATCGAGCTTTGGAAGCGTGTCCGGAGGAACCAGCGCAATCACAATGACGTTGATAATCTGCTGCGCGAGCTCGCTCAGCGGAAACAGCGCGAGGACGCCGAGAACGGCCAGCATGATCCTCTGATGCACCCCGCCTTCCCAGGCAAGCACCAGAGCGAGGGTCAGGAAAGCGGCGCTTAAGCACGTTACGCTGCCGATGTACACACCAGTCGCGTTCCTGCGAATGGAGCGAATCAGGCTTATCCGGAACGGTACGCGCGATTTGGTCTCCGCTTCGAGTTGTGCCACCGCATTGGTGAGCAGGAAATGCGTGACGTGCCTGGCGCGCGGTTCGGGAGCATTCTCCGCGAGAGCGACGGCGCGCCGCGCAACCTCGATTTCACTCAGACTGCTGTTCCGCGAAATTCGCTCCACCACGTGGCGGCACTCATCGCGAGTCGCGAAATCGCTGCGCGGGTACACTCTGGCGGGATCGGCGGCCAGTTCCTTCTCCACCAGACTGACGGCCTCGAAAATCTCGGTGAACTCGATCCGCGCGAGCATCCGCAGACTGCCAAATGCATTGGCTACCGAAACTCTCTGTGCCGCCTCCTGCGTGTGCTCGCCCCGCACCAGTTCGTTGAGCGGAGTCTCCAGGTGCCCCTGGATCCACGCCCTCATCGGCGCGAGCGCGCCTTCCTCGTCCTGTAACTGTTCGGCGAGCGACGTGATGAAGTAGGGCTGAATCGCGAACGGCTCTTTTTCGAAGAGCGTCATCAGACGGCCGACTTCCTGGGAGCCGACGCGAGCAGCCGACGCGAGACGATTCGCCCACAAATAAGCGGCTTCGCGGAGTTGCTGCGCGCGATTCACCGCGGAGGCCAGCGCCGCCAGTTCCTCCACCAGCGCCATCCGTAGGAATAGAGGAAAAAACCACAGCGCGGACGTGGACAGCGGCGTTGTCTTCTGAAACTCTTCCAGATGGTTGGTGATATTTGCCGCGGTGACACTGCGGTCTGTCTCCACCACCAGCGCTCGTGCCAGATCGAGCGCGGGCGCGTAGCCGTTTCCAGACGGAGATTTGGGAAAATTGCGCGGCAGATGACGGCGAATCTCCGCAATCTGCGTCCGCACCAGATAGGAGTTATCGAGGATCCATTCGGCGGAAGCGGTGAGCGCGCGCCCCATGCGAGCGGCGGCGGCGAGATCGCGCCGGGCTTCGTCCAGTACCAGTTCGTTCTCATGCAACCGTCTGAAAATGGACCCGGCGCTTTGACCCGGCGGAGCCGCCGGTTGCGCAAGATCCTCATGCAGGATGAAAATCGCTGGAGAGCCGATGGTCTCCAAAGCTTTGATGAGGCGCTCTATATCCGGCGTGACCGCGGTCGCCACAATGAGAGATTCGCCATCGATCCGCAATGGGGCAAACGGCGAAGCTTTCACATCCTCCGCGGACTCGAATAATCCGACAGATTGCGCACCCGCCGTGCGAGCTGCTTCGTAAGCCTGCTTGGGATCACCCTCGCCGGACGAGTAGAATCCCAGGATCGTGTGAACCGTTTTTGCTTTCATGCACCGTCAGGTCGCCGCTTCAGCGGGCCCGGCCACGCACGGCATAGGTCAACAGGCCGAGAAAAAAAAGCGAAGAAAAGAGAAGACTTGCAATTCTGACAGAAGCCGCCGGGCTCCCACTGAGCGATAGAACTGCTCCCAAGATTGCCATGATTGCGAACACGATCATCCATCCCAGCATCTTCTTTCTCCTTTAGATACAGTCCGGCATCCTTTATACAGCAGGTTGAGGACCATCGATACGTCCTTTGTTTGGAACAGATGAAGTTGCGGAAGCCAGCAGAACCTGCCGGAGTGATGCGAATTTTGCCAGTTCCGACACACGATATCTATCAGAAGTGGGGCGTGGCCACGAAAATTCTCATGAAAGCTGTTCATTTTCAATAGCAATGGGGCAGGCTGGCAGAGATTTCCCCTCCGGGTGGGCGGACCCCCCGGTCCGCGGCCGATCCCCGGATCGGCCCGTCCGGTGTCCGCAGGCCGGTTTTATTGGTCAAGAGCGCGATCAGGAATCGCGCGCGACCAGAGGGTCCAACCCAATTGGTTGCCGAAGGTCACTTAATAAGAGTTTTTCAGCAGCCTCCTGCAGCCTGCGGCGGGTTGGTAACCCGCCTTTTCAACGACACACTACGATCGAGGGCCGCTAGTCAAGTTTAGTAGCCACGAGAGCTTATGAGACGACAACCATCTCGTGGTCGAGGATCGACTTTACCGTGAATTCGACCCATCCCTCATTCATCTTCACCGGCGCCGCTCCGGCGGAAACCGAAAGCCTTGCATTGCGAGCCCGGATGCCCTCCGGGAGTTTGATTCCTATGTGCAGCGGCCCGATCGGAATGAGTTCGTCGATCGGTGCCCTCCAGGTTCCCGTGCTGGTCAGATTCACCAGATGCAGGATCAGCCGGTGTTGCTGCTGGTAGAGATGGCAATCGACCAGGCCGGCACCCTGAACGCGGAGCGGAATTGGCTGCCGGCTCGCCCACCTCACGAGGTTCGCGATCAGGTTCCCGTGATCCGGCAACAGCTCGCGCATGTACCGCCGGTCGAGATCGGCCGCGAGATACGCGACCCGGCTTCCGGCCGGCGACTCGCTGACGACGAGACCGGGGATAGTCGTGTCCGGCTCGCGCATCCAAGATGTCTCCGGCGGCAGCATCGGAAACTCGGGCACGAACGACAACGGCACGATCGCGCCCTGCTCCACTTCGAGAGGCTGAAGAGTACCGCCAAACGGGATGAGGTCCGTATCGTCGAAACCCTTTAACACAGGATGCCGATTACTGGTGATCGGTGGTTCCTTCCCGGTCCGAGGTCCATAAACGCGCGCTCGAAATTCGGGATGAAGGCGCAGGTAGGTGTGGACCGGCGTCGTCAACGCGCGCGGCCGGACCGGTTTCGCCCGCACATGCACCCGCAGCAAGTCGCTGAGCGCGAAATCCGCGCGCGGATCGCCCCATTCGTTATACAAGCTGCTCTCGCCGGTCGCGATCAACGAACCGCCGCGCGCGGCAAATCGGCGAATCGCGGCGCATTGTTCGTCCGATAATCCGCCGACGTTGGGCAGCACCAAAACGGAGAACGCCGCGGAGTCGATATCGTCCGCGTGAATCGGCAAATAAGGGATGCGCGCGCGGATCAGCGCTTGCGCGAAGCCTTGGTACGGAGCGTCGACCAGATCGGCTGCAATGTCGCGGCCGTAGAAGTCCGTGCCTCTCTGCGACCAGACCAATCCCACGCTAGCCAACGGCTTGCGATTCACCAGGTACGTTTCATTGGCTTTGTGCCATTTCATGACGGGCTCGGCGGTGCGATACATGCGGCGGTCCTCGGGATACGCGCCGACGTGATGCCACCACGGCTGGATTCCGCCCGCTATCCCCGCGATCATCCACATGCGGGCTTCCGCGGCAGGCTTGCTCGCGGCACGGAAATTCGTGCGGCCATTTTCATACATCGCCATGCTCTCCGGCGCTAGTTTTTCCCACCCCATCAGCGAGTGGACCCGCTTGCCGGTATCGCCGTTCTGCTGAAAGCCCGTGGCATTATCGCGTCGCTGATGATCCAGCATGAGAATACTCGCGCGGTGGCAAATCTCTCGAAGATCGCGGAAAGAGTTCGCTTGTGCCGAGACCGAGCCGCTGTTCATACCCGACCATATGCAATCCACGCCGCCAGCGGCTCGCGTGACCCGGTTGTTTAAGTCCCATATCTCGGTACGCCGCTCGTAGTTCCACATGATCCACTGGCGATAGATGAGGTCGTCCCAATTCGCGCGCCGCGGCACAGCCTGGCCGGATTTCGCGCGGAACTTGCGCTCGCAGTTGTCGCAATAGCAGATGTTGCCGCGGCCCATCCCAGCCCAACTGTTATCCGTAATGCCTTCCGGATGCGACCGCTCGACGATCTCGCGCAGAATGTCGGGCAAATAGTCGTCATAGTAAGGACTGTTGATGCAAGTGATGTATTTCTCAGCGGCGCGATAGGGTTCGCCGTTCGCGTTTCGTGTGAACCAATCCGGATGGGCCCGATAAAAATCCTCGGCCGTGCGGTTGGAATCCATCCGCGCCATCACCACCAGGCCGTCCTGGTGCGCGGCCTTCGCGAGTTCGCCGTAGAGGTCGCGGCCGTTCAGAAATTCCGCGCGATGATGCAGCGGAAACTTGCTCGGATAGTACGCGACGATGCCTCCGGCGTTGATAATCACGCCCTGCACTTCGGTGCGCTTCCAATATTCGCGCCACCACGAAATGTCGTATTGTTCGGGATCTTTCTCGGTGATGTTGGTCTGTCCCCAGCGATACGTGCGCAGGTACCAAGGCGGGCTGCTGACTTGGGCTTCCGCGGTTGCCGCGGCTGCCAACGCAAGTTCGAGGAAATCCCGCCGTGTAGTTTCCATGTTGCCCAGTATTTTAGCGAAATAAGGCTTTCTAAGGCTCGCCACGTGCGCATTTAAGCCTCATTAAGGCTGTTTTAGCGTCATAATAATGGGCGTGCCACGAGTTTTTATCGCCATCGCACTGCTCGCCGTTTGGTTGTTGGCGCAGCGCGCACCCAGTCCCGGACGCCCCTACACCTGGAACCCCGTTCGGATTGTTGCCGGCGGGTATGTCCCCTCGATTGTTGCTCACCCCACCCAGCCCGGCCTCCTGTACCTGCGGACCGACATCGGCGGTGTATATCGGTGGAACCCCTCCACAAAGACTTGGATTCCTCTCCTCGACGGACAGCCTCCGGCCAACTACAATCTGACCGGCCCCGAGAGCATCGCGCTCGACCCCACGGATCCCAATCGGCTTTACATTGCCGCCGGAATGTACACTTGCGGTGGATGTCCTTTCGCGTTCCTTGTTTCGACCGACCAAGGTGCCACGTTCAGCACCTACACCGCGCCCTTCCCGATGGGCGCCAATAACGACGGTCGCGCGGCTGGCGAACGGCTCGCGGTGAATCCGTTCCGTCCCAACGAGCTTTTCATGGGTACGCGCACGAGGGGGCTATGGAAAAGCGAGGATTATGCCCAAACTTGGACGCAGGTGACCAGCTTTCCCGTTCAGTCTTCTAGTGACGCATTCGGAGTGCAATGGGTCGTGTTCGACCCGCAAAACTCGGGAACCGTTTACGCCGGTTCTTACACCGGTGCCTCGGTCTATCAGAGCACCGACGACGGCGCGACTTGGGCGGCTCTTCCGGGGCAGCCTGCAAGCTGGCCTTTCAATACAACCGGGGGAACCAAGCCTCCTGCACCGAATCGCGCGGTCGTCAATCCGGACGGCAGCCTGTACATCACTTACGGCGACCTGCCCGGTCCCAACAACATGAACTACGGACTGGTTGAGAAGTTCAATCCCGCGACGGGCCAATGGACCAACATTACGCCGCCGTTCGATACGGCCGGGGGCGAGACGTCGGCGCGCGGCGGCTTCAGCGGTCTCAGCCAGGATCCAAATCGCCCGGGCACAGTGGCCGTCAGCACGTTCGACCGCTGGTATCCCGTCGACTCGGTATACATCACGCACGACGGCGGCAACACCTGGATCGACCTGGGCCGCGTCACATCCTCCGGTGGATTCCTCGGGTTGAACGCGGGCAACTACTACTTCAATCCGTCGGTATTCTCGCCTGTCTCTCCGTGGCTCACCTTCGGAAATGCATCTTCGCCGAAAGGCAGCGCCAAGTTCGGCTGGTGGATCTCCGCTCTGCTCATCGATCCTACGAATCCCGATCATGTGATGTTCGGCACTGGCGCGACCATCTATGCGACCGACAACGTTTCGGCGGCCGACAGGGGCCAGTCTCCATCGTGGTATGTGCAGGGGCTGGGAGTGGAAGAGACCGCGGTGCTCGCGTTGATCAGTCCGCTCCAAGGCGCTCACCTACTGAGCGGCGTTGGCGATATCGGCGGCTTCCGCCACGACGACTTCACCGTCTCGCCCGCGGGCGGCATGTACACCAACCCGATAGCGACCACGGTTGGCAGTCTCGATTGGGCGGGACAGAGTCCCCTGGTGGTGTCCCGTACGCAGTCACCCAGCACAACTTCGACCAATCCGTGCAACTACGGCGCCTGGTCGTCCGACGGCGGCACGACCTGGGCGCCATTTCCAAGTTGTGCCACCGGAGCGAATAGCGGCAATGGAGGTAATGTCACGATCGATGCGAGCGGAGCGATGTTCGCGTGGACTCCGGGAAGTGGTTCGTCAAACCGGCCGCAATATTCTCAGGACAACGGCGCAACGTGGACCGCAATGACAGGTCTTCCCGGCCGCTTCACCGCGATCGCGGACAAGGTTACGCCGAAGATGTTCTACGCCTTCGGCGGCGGCGCCTTTTACAGCACGGCAACAACGAGCGGCGGCACGACATTCACAAATGTGAATTCGGCGCCACTGCCCTCCTCCGGAAGTTGTAACGGCTCCGGTTGTGGAGTCATCGTGTTGAATTTTGCGAAGGCCGGCGATATCTGGTTGCCGCTGGGCAGCAACGGGCTCTATCATTCGACCGACGCCGGCGTTACCTGGACGAAGATCGCGAATGTCTCGTGGGCGAATTCCGTAGCAGTGGGAGCAGCAGCGCCTCGAAGCCCGATGCAGTCGGTCTTTCTCTACGGCAGGCCTGCCGCGGCAGCCCTCATGGGCATCTACCGGTCAGATGACTCCGGAGCAACCTGGGTTCGCATCAACGACGATATGCACCAGTACGGAGGACCGACGCTAATTGCCGCCGACTCCCGCGTCTTTGGCAGAGTGTTTCTCGGAATGAATGGCCGCGGCATCGTTTACGGCGACATCGCGCGGCCGGTGCGGGCTCCGGGTAGATAGGCGCGGCAACAAAGGGCCGACGGGGGCGTCGGCCGCGGACCAGGGGGTCCGCCCCTCTCTGCGCCACTGCACCACATTACTTAACTAGAAGCGCAACCGAAGCCCGAACTCCATCCAGCGCGACTAGATGCCGTTTCCAATCGGTGAATATTGGGTCAATCGTATGCTCGTATGCAAGCGTCCCGTTCGGCAAGTCAGATAGATGCGTTCGAGAGATTAGCTTCCTCCGCTCTGCTACGATCAGAGCCTTATGGCGAAGTCCGCTCACGCTGGCCTGATCAGGTCCATGGGGAGACTGGATCTGGTTGCGGTCACCATCAACGCCGTAATTGGCGCCGGCATTTTTGGGCTACCGGCGAAGATTTTCGGCCTTATCGGCGACTTCAGTGTGATCGCGTTTCTGGTGTGCGCGGTTTTCGCGTCGTTGATCGTGCTCTGTTTTGCGGAATTGGGAAGCCGCTTCAGCGAAACCGGCGGTCCATATCTGTATGCGCGTGAGGCGTTCGGGCCGCTCATCGGATTCGAGGCGGGATGGCTGATGTGGCTGGCGCGGGTAAGTGCCTTTGCCGCGAACGGAAATCTATTGGTAGGCTACGCTGCCTATTTCTGGCCAAGGATCGCCTCGGGCGCCGGGCGGACCGTGTTTCTCTCGATGGTGGTTGTCTCGCTGATGGCGATCAATATTGTGGGGGTCCGCAATGCCGCGCGGGTCAGCAATCTCTTCACGGCCGGAAAGCTGATCCCGATTGCGCTGTTCATTGCGGCGGGATTATGGTTTGCCGATTGGGGACACTTTACTTTTGCCGCCACTCCGGGCTATGGGCCGTTTTCCACATCCGTATTGCTACTGGTATACGCCTTCACAGGCTTCGAAATGGCCGTGGTTCCGAGCGGAGAGATCCGAGATCCGCAGCGGACGATTCCCATAGCCCTTTTGAGTGCGATGGCGTTGATCGCTTTGGTCTATCTGCTGATTCAGATTGTTTGCATCGCTACTCTTCCGGAGCTGGCAGGTTCCCAGCGCCCTCTGGCCGATGCGGCGAACCGTTTTTTGGGCCACACCGGAGCAGCAATTATTTCGGCGGGCATTGTGATTTCGATCGCGGGTAATCTCCACATTACGCTTCTCTCGGCCGCGCGCATTCCGTTTGCTATGGGAGAGCGCGGGGAGTTGCCGCAATTGCTAGGCACAACTCACCCGCGTTTTCAGACACCGCACCTTGCGATTCTGTTCACCGGTGCAGTAATGCTGGTGTTGGCGCTTTCCGGCACGTTTATCTATGCGCTGACGATCAGCACTCTGGCGCGGATAATGATTTATATGACCACTTGCGCCGCGCTGCCCGTGCTGCGACGAAAGGCTGGTCGACCACGGGCCTCTTTCGAAGTCCCGGGCGGTGTTGCCATCGCCGTGCTGGCGATTCTGCTGGCGACATGGCTGTTATCGAACAGCACCTGGCGAGAGGCAAGAGACACCGCCATCGCGGCATCTCTCGGTATTGTAGTGTTTACGATATCGAAATATCATCGAGACGAACTATGAAAAGACTATTTCTCATTGGAAGCATCACCGCCCTTCTGGCGGCTCAGCAGACCCGCCGCGAAGAAGTGAGCCCTTCGCCCAATCCCGCCGACGACCGGAAAGCCGTCGACCCCAAGGTGCCGGACGCCTACGCCATGAGCGGACATTTCGAGCGCGTGGTGGTTCTCCGGTTCAAGTTCGGCGCCGACTTGCTCGCCGAGTTCGAGAAAATGGTGAAACAGGAAAAGATCCGCAATGCCGTGATCCTTTCGGCTATGGGCTCGGTGCGTGGCTACCAGGTGCACCAGGTGTCCAATCGCGACTTTCCGTCGAAAAATATGTTCGTGAAGAATCCCACGGCGCCCGCGGACCTGATCGGCATGAACGGCTTCGTGATCGACGGACGCATCCACGCGCATGTGACGCTGGCCAATCCCGACAGGGCCTTCGGCGGTCACCTAGAACCGGGGACCAGCGTTTTCACATTCGTGGTGGTCGCGCTGGGCGTGCTGGATCCCAGCGTCGATATTAGCCGTGTTGACGATAAGACCTATCGTTGAGCTTTACGGAGCGCCTGCGGCCAGGCGTTTGCAGACCAGCTCAGGAGGCGAAGAAACTTCGCCACAATAGAGTTTCGTATGACCGAAAATAGTTGTGTGACGGCGCTGCGCGCGTGTAGAATAGAGGGGTTGGTCCATCACAAGGTCGGGCGCGTAGCTCAATTGGCAGAGCAACTGACTCTTAATCAGTAGGTTGTAGGTTCGATTCCCACCGCGCTCACCATTTCTTTTCGAACGAATACGGGAGCCACGCCCATGTCGACTACAGCCAATACCAAAATGACGCGCAAGAAACTTATCGACGCTTTGAATGAAGATCTGTCGCGTGAATATCAGGCGATCATCTCCTATGTGAACTATTCACAAGTGCTCAAAGGCGCTGCGTACATGAAAATCGCCGATGAGCTGGCGATCCATGCCACAGAGGAACTCGATCATGCGCTCAAGATTGCGAATCACGTGGATTATCTGGGCGGTATGCCATCGGTGACGCCGAAGCCGGTCAAGACGTCGGAAAAGGCGGAGGACATGCTCAAGTTCGACCTGGAGAATGAAAGGGTGACAATCGCCAATTACCGGCGCCGAGTCAAGCAGGCCGAAGAATTGAACGAATTCGCGATTTCTGAAAGTCTGCGCGGCATTTTAGTGCAGGAGCAGGATCACCTGATCGCACTGGCGACTGCCCTTGGCATCGACCCTCCAGATGCGGGAATTGCCGATTAACGATTAAGCGTTTCCTAGTTTTTGATGAGTTCGATTTCGAGAATGATTGAAACTTCGTCACTGACGGTCACTCCGCCGGTTTCGAGAATTGGATTGTAGGTGATTCCGAACTCTTTGCGGCTGATTTTCGTCACGCCGCTGACGCCGATTTTATCGCGGCCTTGCGCGTCGCGGATTTGCGGCGAGGGTCCTTCCAAATCGAGAACCACTTCGCGGGTGACGGCGTTGATAGTGAGATCGCCCGTCAGTTTGAGATTACCGGGAGCGGCGGTTTCGACGCGCTTTGATTTGAATTTCATCACCGGGTAACGCTTCACATCGAAGAACTCCGCGGTCTTTAGATCGGCGTCTCGCTTCGGTTCTCCGGTATTCACGGTGGAGCAATCGATGGTGGCCTCGACCGTCGTCGCCGCGGCATTCTTCGGATCGTAGAGGACGCTTCCCTTTACGCCGCCGAATTGGCCGCGCACGGTGGAAATCATGAGGTGCTTCACGCTGAACTGGGCACTGCTGTGGAGCGGATCAATACGCCAACTGACGGGCTCCGCATGCAAGGAAGCAATCAGTGAGAAGATCAACCAGCGGAGCTTCATTCATTCTCAATCCTACCCTCTTCGCCGCCGCCTTTGCCATCTGAATGTAAAAAGGCTGCAAAGATACGGTAGTTCTCTTCCTCCGGCGTTACGTTGGTGCTTATACTCGACGTTGAGGAAGTGTTTTTTGTCTCTGGAAACGATTCAAGCGAGCGTCGAAGTAAAGCCCTGTCCAGCGCGCATTCCCGGCTTCGTGGATGCTGTGGAACGCGCGGCGGGCGCGTTGATTTTGATCGCCGCCAGTCCCGTGATCGCAGCATCGGCCGTCACGATTTCAATTCTGTCTCGAAGGTCGCCCTTCATCGCGCATCAGCGCGTGGGAGAAGGCGGTGAGTCGCTATGGGTGTGGAAGCTGAGGACCATGTGGACGCGGCAGGCTGCGTATCCATACGAACGAGGCTGGGTAGAGTACATTGTCGCGGATGCGCCCGGTGGCGCGAAAAATCCTTCCGATAGCCGTGTGACCAGCCGCTTCGCAAAATTCGTGCGCCGGCATTCCATCGACGAGCTTCCGCAACTCTGGCATGTCGCTCGCGGTGAAATGTCGCTGGTAGGTCCGCGACCGCTGACGCGCGCTGAGATCGCCCGCTATTACGGGGATCGGGCTGCGGAATTGCTGTCGGTGAAGCCGGGAATCACTGGAATCTGGCAGACGCGCGGCCGCAGTGAGGTAAAATTTCCGGAGCGCGCGGCCATGGACCTGGAACTGGTCAACGGCCTGACGCCCCGAATCTATGTATCGATCCTTCTGCGCACACTACCGGCGCTGTTTCACGGGAAAGGCGCCTGGTAGGCTGCCGCAGAAAAAAATCGCGCCGGCACCATAAAGATGCCGGCGCGGGAAGGAAGTATTTCGCAGCGCCTAGTTGCCGACTGCGATGGTGAAGCTCGCCGGCGAAGTGATGCCGCCGACCTGAATCTGAAACGGCACGGCGCTCCCTGTAGGCGCGTTAGTCGGCACGACGATATTCAGTTGATACACGCCGGGATACTGTGGGGTGAGGCCAGCAAAGGCGACCTGGGCACTGATCCCGCCGATCAGGACTTGAGGCTGCGTATTGGCTGTAGTCAACACTGAGCCGGGGACATCGCCATCGGCGATCGTTGGGGTGACGGCGCCCAGTCCGGTTGCGTAAGCGATCAGCAAGGAACCGGGGACGGCCGGGTGAGTCGTGAGGCCGGCAACGCTATTGGCGGGCCAGGCGAACATCGAGTCCTGATAGGTATACGCGATCGCGTAGATGCCGCCCGAAGGAGCGTTAAACCCGAAGATTCCGGGCCCAAATGGGCTGATCGTCACCGCCGTGGAAGCCGAATTGACACCATTGTTCGATACGACCATCTGGGCGGTCGCAGAGGTCCCTGGTGTCACGAGGCCCCACGGTATTTGCGCGTTGATCTGTCCCGACGCGACGTAGGACATGGGAGCGTCCACGGCGTTCGATCCGTTGGTGAAGTGAACGGTTACACCACCGAGCGAGCGGGAGAACGGAACGGAACTCGCGCTGGCCGTTTGCGACGAGAGTGCTGAACCGACGATGGTGAACAACGACCCGGGCGCCAGCGTATTTTGGAAGCTTGCGGCGTTTACAACGCCGTTCGGTGAGATCGTTGGAGTGGTTTGTGCCGACGCCATTGCGGCGGCAAACACCAGCAAGGAGAAACAGAAGATTCGCATCAATAGATAATACCTTGGCCCCACTATAGCGACGCTTGCCACCGGGATGATGCCGGGCTCGTAAAAAAAATGTGAAACTTCACGGATGACTCAGGATCCGCTGAGAAGTCTCAGTCACTTCGGGGTCATGGCCGCCGTCCAATTCCATCGCGATGGATGCTTCGCGACGCGCTTCCGGGTGGCGCCCGGTGAGCTCCAGAAGCTGCGAGAGCGTCCAGTGCGGCTTGAACCAATTCGGAGCGCATGCGATGGCGCTCCGGAGCCCGTTTTCAACTCCAGCGCGGTCATTTCGCACCGCCGCGATCGTGGCGAAGTTGTACCAGGCGTTTTGCCGATCCTCCGCTGTTGCCGTGGCGCGAACGCTGGATTCGATCGCCTGCTGCGCGGCCGCGACGCTGGTGGCGAAACTACGTGTCGTGGTCGCGAGCCGGGTCATGGCGCGCGAGTAGCGAAGATCGCTGTCGCCGTAGTAAGATCCCCAACGTTGAACTGTCCGGTACGCTTCGGTGGCGCCCTGGACGTCGCCCGATTGGGTGCGCTGTTCGGCCAGTGCCATCGCGTGATCCGCGACAATCAGTCGCACGGCGAATGCGCAAAACGCGATCGCAATCGCCGCTGCGAGCGGCATCAATATAACGGAAAACCGTCGAGGCTCGGCCGGGCGAGACGGAATCTCACTGGCGATGATCATTGAGAGGAGCAAATAGAAATAGAGGGCGGTTGGAATCGTCAGCACCATGAATTGCTGGCAGACGATTGCTCCGGTGAGCGCGGCGGCAAGCGCGGCGTTGCTTCGCGCGGCCCAAAATACGAGCGCACATACTGCGAGCAGAGAGAGCGCGCCCGGAAGGCCGCGCGACGTCAAATCATCGAGAAACATGTTGTGCGGCGACTCCTGATAGAAGTCGGGATACGCCCTCGACAGCTCTACCGATTCGAAGAGAGGAAATTGTTGGGTGAACGTCTCCGGTCCAAACCCCAGTATCGGCCGCCGCATCGCCATGTGAAGCGAATCCCGCCACAGCACTATGCGCGCCCCGCCGCCAACGTCGTCGAGGGACCAGTGTACGCGGGCTCGCAACTTCGCGCCGGCGGGAGAAATATACAGCATTGCCAGGCAAGCAGCGGCAGCGGTCATGATCAGCAGCGCCTTCCGGTCGATGCGCGGGCGCGCGATGGCAACGAATACCATGGCGCCGGCCAGGAGACCGAGCAAAGCGGATCGCGTGCCGCTCAATACAATCGCGAATGCCGCGAGCAGCATCGTTACACGCGCCGTTATTTTCCACAGCCGGTCGTCCTCAAGCCGAGCCAGCGCGAGCGCGAAGAACGCGACGATGACCAGCCAGTTCGCGAAATAATCCGCGTGACCGAACGTTCCCGGTGGCCGTACGATCGTGAATGGGCCTTCGCCCGACTGGTACGCGCTCGAAGGGAACAGCGGGTCCCACCCGAAATACTGCGCGATTCCATAGAGCGATGCCGCCGCGCCCGTAGCGACCGCCGTGCGAAGCGCCACGCGGATCCGGCTCCGATCCTCGGCGAACCAGCCAGCCACAATCAATGCGAAGAGTAGAATCGCCGACTCCCCGATCAGACCGTAGCGCCGCCAACTACTTCCGGCGACACTGAGCATCGGGTTCGACGACCAGAAGGTGGAAAGAGCGATCGACAGCCATTGCGCCGCCAGACACAACACGTACAGCTTGCCGCAAGTGGACTCGAATAGCGTCAGAACGCCATTTACAAGTTGTTTACAAAATATCAACAGGACGGATTCGCAGAATAGGAGAATCGCGATTTTCGGCGTAATATCGTATGCGGAGAGAACTCCCGGAGCAATTGCCAAGGGGGCCATCGCCACAATCAGGAGCACCCACAGTTGCATACGGAGTATGAATTCGAACCTCGGCACGATTCAGGGTACGGCAATTCCGAGAAAAATGCATTCGAGTATGTCGACTACTTGCGCCTGCGTTGGCGATTGATCGCCGCGGCTTCGGCGACGGCCGTCGTTTTGTCACTCACCGTCAGCTTGCTTCTTCCCAAGCGATACACGGCGACGGCCAGCATCGTCATCGAACCGCCCGGTGGCAACGACGTGCGAACGGCGACGGCGGTAAGTCCGGTGTATCTGGAATCTCTCAGAACCTATGAGCGCTTCGCGGAGAGCGACACGCTGTTCGCAGGCGCGGTGCAGCACTTTCATCTGGCGTCCGGAAATGGGCGAAGTATTGAATCGCTGAAGCGGCAGGTGCTGAAGGTTACAAAACTGCGCGACACGAAGATCCTCGAAATCGAGGCTACCCTGCCAGAGCCCGAGTTGGCGCAACAGGTCGTGCAATTCGTGGCGGAGGAAACCGTCAAGTTAAGCCGCGTCCAAAGCCTTGCGACCGATCGGGAGGTCATCGGCGAAGCGGAGCGTCAGGCGGCGGAGGCTCACAGACGGCTTGATCAGGCGCAACATGCGTGGGCCGCAAACGCGGCGCACGAGCCGGGCGGAAGTTTACAGGCGCAGATCGAAGCGGACGTGGACCTCGCCCAGAAGGTCCGGCAGTCCCTGATCGACACGCAAAGCGACATCGCCCAATATCAGGAGAAGGCGGACTTCGCGAGCGACCTGCCTGGATTGCGAGCGCGGGCCGCCGAGCTTGAGAAGCGGCTCGCGGAATTGGAGAAAGGCATCGAACGGAAGAGCGTCTTCGCGTCCCAGAGAGAGGCAGAACGGCAGAAACTCGACGTCGAGCTGAAGACGTCGCAGGCGGCCAAGGAAAGCTCTGACGCTCGGGTTCGCGATCTACGCGCGTCTGCCGGAATGCGAGGGGAGAGGCTGCGCATCATCGATCCTGGAATTGTTCCGCAACGGCCGAGTTCGCCGAATGTACCGCTCAACGTGTTTGCCGCGCTGTTTCTGACGCTGATCGCGTTGGTGGCGTATCTCACAGTCACATTTTCCTACCGCCGGCGGCGCGTCTGACGAACTTCGCGACGGTGCGGACGCGCGCGGACATTGGCGCCGGAGCCGCGCTGGGATTGTGCGCGGCCCTCATCGCACTGATCCCCAGCGTCGCGGTAAAGGTCGCGGCCTGCGCGGTACTGATCGCGATTCCAGCGTTTTGGTGGATGTTACGGGAACCCAGCCGCTGGCTGGCTTTGTTCTTTATTTCAGCGCTGCTGCTGCCTCCGTTGCCTCTGAACATCGGAGACGCGGGACCGCATGTCGCAATTCTGTTCGCCGGCTGCGGACTCCTGATCGGCCTGATTCATTCCGTTCCTCTACGCTCGGATCGCCTGAGCATGTCGCTATGCGTGCTCTTCGGCGCGATTGCGTCAAGCGTCGCGATGGCCGCGATTTATTCCGGACTTCCAATCGCAGCAGCAAGCATGGCGCGAGTGATGCTGTTGGGAATCTCGGTATACGTGTTTTTCTTCGTTCGCGGAGCCTCGATATCCTTCAACGTCGTGCGCCTGCTGTTCTACGCCGCGGTGGGATCGGCAGTTCTCGCCTGTCTCGATTTCTATTTTCAATTTCCGGCTCCCGGCGGATATGGTCCGCAGTTCATCTGGCTCGAATCGGGTGTTTTCCGGCGCGCGCAGGGAGTGTTTTATGAGGCGAGCACGCTTGGCAATCTGTGCGCGTTCTTTTTGGAGATGATCGCGGTGGCGATCTTCCGTCCGCGCGATGAACGTCCTTTGTCGACTGCTCTGATGCTGATAGGCGGAGTCGCGTTGGCCTCCGCGCTGGTGTTGTCTTACTCGCGCGCTTCATTGCTGAATTTAGCGGTGGCGTTAGTGGTCCTGGCGTGGCTGCATCGAAAGCGTCTGCGCACGACGCGGATCCTGATGGCAGCGGGCGCGGTCGGTGGCGCGGCATTCGCGATGCTCTTTGGACTCTTTCCACTCTTCGCGCGAGCCTACTTTCTCCGCATCTCAACGTCGTTTTCCTATTTTGCCGAATCGCCCAATGCGATCCTGTCGGGACGCGTCCACAGTTGGACCGTTCTCACGCAGTTCCTGATTACGCATCCCTGGCATGCGATTTTCGGCATCGGCTACAAGACGCTGCCCTACTCCGACTTCATCGGTCAAACCGCGATCGCCGACAACACGTACCTCAGTATGCTGATCGAAACCGGAATCGTAGGATTGGCCGCGCTTATCGTCTGGAATGTCGCCGTCATTCGCGCGTCCTATCGTGCGTCGATCTCGGACAATTCGCAGCGTTCGTTTTGCGGAACGTGGATGCTGTGCTTCTGGGCAGGACAAATTGTGCAAATGTTCTCCGCCGATCTGCTTACGTATTGGCGTGTCTTGCCGGTCTACCTGTGCGTGCTCGCGCTGGCAGTGCGCCGCCGATGAACGTCCTGTTCCTCGACCAATTCAGCGCGCTCGGCGGCGCCCAACAATGTTTACTCGATCTCCTCCCCGCGATTCAGGAGCGAGGTTGGAAGGCACGCGTCGCGATTCCGCGCGGAGGACCACTGATCAACCTGCTCCGCGCGCGCGGTGTACCCGTCGACGAAATTCAATCCGGGCCTTATCGATCTGGTACGAAGTCGGCCGGCGATGTTTTACGATTTGCCGCCGATGTGCCCCTACAGACGGCGGCGATTGCAGCTCTGCTCCGCCAGTCGCATACCGATCTCGTTTATGTGAACGGTCCTCGCGTGCTGGTCGCAGCGGCGCTCGCCGTGCGCGGACGCATGCCGATACTGTTCCATGCGCATCACTCGATCGGGCAAGCGAGCGCTGCCTATCTCGAAGGACTGGCTCTCCGCCGGTCGGGCGCGACGATTGCCGCATGCTGCGCCGCGGTGGCTCAACCCATCCGGAAATGGGTGGCGTCCGGGCGCATCCACACCATCCCAAATGGAACCCCCGATTTCGGCTTTCGCGAGCGGAGCTTGGAGCGGCGCCAGGAAACGCGCATCGGAATCATCGGACGTATCGCGCCAGAAAAAGGACAGACGGAATTTCTGCGCGCCGCCGCGCTGCTCGTAAAACACTTGCCGCGCGCCCGATTCGTGGTCTGCGGCGCGCCCTTGTTCGGAGATCGCGAGTATTACAGGGCAGTCCTCCGACTCTCGACCGATCTTCCCGTGGAGCTTCTGGACTGGCATGCGGACGTCGGCGCAGTGATGCGCGATCTAGATATTCTGGTCATCGCCTCGAAGCAGGAAGGAATGCCGCGCGTCATGCTCGAGGCTTTCTCCGCAGGCCTTCCAGTGGTAGCGTTCCCCGTGGGCGGTATTCCGGAAGCGATCGACGACGGAATCTCGGGCTTCCTGACGCGAGGCGCGTCACCGTCGGCGCTCGCAGCGACGCTGAGCGAAGTAGTGGCCAGTCCGGATCGCATGCGCTCCGTATCGCACACCGCGCGCGTGGAATGGGAGCGGCATTACACGCTTGCCGCGTATTGCGAGCGCATCACGACTCTAATGGAGCAATGCGCTCCGCCCGCAGTCCGAGAAACAGCAGTGCCGCAATCCCACAGATCAGCGACGCAATAGTGAGCACGGGAGGATAGCCGAAGCGTGTAATCAGCACGCCCGCCACACTCGCGGCGATCGCTTGCGCACCGAAGATCACGATCATATTGAGCGCGGAGACGCCCGCGCGTTGCGCTACCGGCACGCTGTTCATCAGCAGCGCGAATACTCCCGGTTCGCTCATATATTGGGACAGCGTGTACGCGCCGAAGGCAACCGATGCCGGCGCGGCTCCGGTCCATGTCGCCAATGCGGCGAGCGATAACGCAGTGGCCAGTTGCATCGCGGATATACCCCGCGCGAGGCCCAGACGATGAATCACGATGGGTGCGGCCAGCATTGCGAACGTCTGCGCCACATGGACGCTCGAAAACAACCCGCCGATCCGTTCAGTCGAGAAATGCAAATGGACAAAAAATGCGCTGAAAAATGGATTGAATACTCCCGTTCCAAGATTCCACACGACCACAGCGGCGAAGAATCGCAAGAGCAAGGGGCTTGGCCGTCGGAACACTGGCTCGCTTGTCGGCACCGCGTCGATCTCCATCCGCGAAAGCGGCCAAAGCGCCAGCAACACCATCGCGCATCCGACCAGCAGAGACGCTCGATAAGCTTCCACGTTGGAGGAAACCAGGTGTGAGAACCGTCCTGGCAGATGGCCGCCCGCGAATCCGCCTAGCACTCCGATTCCAACTCCGGAAGCGAATATCAGACTGAACCCGAGCGATCGATTGCGCTCCGTCGTCAACTGCGCGACCACCGGCGAAATGGCGACGGCCCAGGTCGACGCCACAAATCCCCCAACGAAAGCCAACCCGACCAGCACCGGCGCCAGAGGAATCGTGGCGCGCAAGGCCGATATACATGCCACCGCGACGAAAGCCGCGAGCAGTGTCGTTCGCATCCCGAAACGCCGCATCGCAGCCGCCGCCGGAATGCACCCCGCGACGCTCCCCGCCGTCATCGTTCCCGACACCAGCCCGAGAAAATCTTCGCGAAAGCCCAGTCGCAGCAGATAGAGATTGTAGAGAAAGAAAAAAACGAACATCCCGAAATTGAAGAGCGCCGCGGCGAAAAAAAAGGTCCAGTAGGGACGCGTGAGTCCGGCAAACCAACGCACCGCACCGGTCGCGACCCCGGGCAGCGCAGCCAGGTGATGCGCCATTCGCGATGCAGAGTAGCGAACATATCGCCACTTGCGGCGCAGCGAAATGCGCCATGTTATTTCACGATCCGGCACATGCACCGCATCCACGGGACCCGGCAACGCCTCCGGGATCAGCCGCCGCCGCAGCATCGACCATCGCGCGCGCGGTGACTCGATTAAGCTCCAGTGGAGCCACAGTTCATCCTTGTTCGAGCGAACCATCGACATCAGCGGTGAGAACGCACTCAGCTCCAGCCATCGCGTTATTTCCGGCGCCAGCATCTCGATTTCTTCCGACACCGCGCCGGGCAGCTCGCAATGGAACCAGCGATGCGCCAGCGCGAAGCAGATCGCTTCGAGCCGCCGGAGCGATGGATCGTGCCACTCCTTCCATCGGGACCAGAACAAATCGGAGCTTTGATCTAACTCGGAGCTTTGATCTAACAATGACGCCAGCTCGTAAACATGAAACACTTTTAAATCGCCGCGCAACAGATGCCGCAGCAGATGAAGCGACGCGTAGGCAACCTCGTCCACCGCATTGAGCGCGGTGAACGAAAGCCCCTCCAATTCGCGGCGCTCGCGCCGCTCCCAGAATTGTTCGAGCCCAACAGGCCCGAACCCCTCCGTCCGCTCATCCCACAGACGGAAGTGCAACTCGATTGAGACAGGAATCTCGGGATCGAACAGATCGCCGCGCCATTCCCATCCAGTTTTGCGGATCATTGTCGGTAAATGATCCACGCGGCCATTGGACTTGCGCAGCGGTTCGTACCCCAGGCCACTGACGGCGTCACGGGCGCGCATCAACTGCTCAGCCGACAGCAGCAGGTCGATGTCGTATTGGGGCCTCCACCGGGGGTTGGAAATAAAGTCGGGGCAATGGGAGAACCCCTTCAGGACCGCACACTCGATACCAGCGTGCTCGAATGCGTCCGCTACTTCGCGATACGACGCCTGAATGCGCCGCCATCGTTCCGCATTATCGGCGAGGTTACGATCCACGCGCGCGCCGACGTCATCCGGGAGACTATCGCGGCAACGAACCGCCAGCGGCAGCGTGAGCTGCGCCCGATCGCAGAAACGCAGCGTGCGCTTCCACTCATCCTCAGTGAGCTGCGTCAGCGGCCCGCAATCGGATAGCGAGAACTGCAGCGCCTCCAGTGGCGCCCTCATATATAAAGGAAGCTCGGCCGCGGATCGCGTCAAAAATCGTATCTTAGCGCGAACTGCATGCGTCGAGGAGTCCCGGCTGAAAACGCTTTGCCGTAAAACGGTCCGAAGTCCGGATAGGGACCCGGAATACCGATGTTCGGATGATTGAGTGAATTGAACACTTCACCTCGCGCTTCTATCGTCCGATGTTCAGACATGTAGAATTTGCGATGAACCGCCAGGTCAACCACCTCATTTCCCGGACCCGGAAGAATGTCGCGGCCGGCGTTTCCGAACGTGTATGGCGCGGGAGCGGAGATCGCCGCCGGATTGTAAAACTGATCGGCGGTTGGATGTGCGGCCAGAAGGCTTTGACCGGGCACGATATTCGGACGATTCGGCGTTCCGGAGTTTGCGAAATCCGTCGCGAAATAAACCGGATTCAGAGGCGTGCCGGTTTGTAGCGTCACGTTCCCGCTGACCTGCCAATTCTTGAGCGCGGCGCGCAGGATCGGCGCCGAAGGAATCGAGTAAACAGTGCCAGCACTGAAGCGATAGCGAACGTCGAAGAAAGAAAGTCCCCGCTCCAGATGCAAATTTCGCTCGTCCTGCGCGCCCCAGCTTTCATATTGACCCGGAATCAAATCGTCGGCGTTGTCGATCGACTTCGCCCATACGAAGCTCGTCAGAAACGCCAGCCGGTTGGACAATCGCTTCTCGCCCTTGACTTGCAGCGAATGATAAATCGAGTTGGCGAGATGCTCGCGCTGGAAAATCGTGCCGAGCGTGGGGAACGCCACCAGCGATTGATAGTCGCCGGGCCGCGGCGCCAGATTCGCTCCAATCTCTACCTGAGCCGGAGTGTTGAATCGCCGGAATCGCCCCAGGTCCGTTCCCTTCGTGCCCACATACGCGAGCTCCATCAGCACGTGACCTGGTCCTTCGTGTTGCAGGCTTGCCGACCATTGCTGCACATAAGGCGTTTTCGCATTTTGATCGAGCCCGAAGTAACTCGGCAAGCCCGTCGAGCTCGTCTGCGGAAAACCGTTCTCCAGCGTCAGCAAAGGCTTCAGACCGCCCGGCTGGTTGATCTCGTTCAACACGCCGTTGCGGAGCAGATCGTAGGTTTCTACCGACGTCTCATCGCTGTAGTAGATACCGTAACCGGCGCGAAACACCGTGTTGCCGATCAGCCGTGCGGCCAGACCGATGCGCGGCGCGAAGTTGAGCCGCTGCGGATTGACGCCGGTCTTCACGGGCTCCAGTTTTGGAGCCGCCGGAAGGGTCGAGTAGTTCAGATTGAGAAGCGTTCCGTGATCGTCGGTGTAGGGCGAGGTGTATTCGTAGCGCAGGCCAAGCGTAAGGCTGATGCGCGAGGTGGCGCGCCATTCATCCTGCACGAACGCCGCGTAGCCATTTTGACGCAAATATGCTTGCGTCGTGCCGACGTCGCGTTGGGTTCTGGATGCGTCGCCCAGCAGGAAGTCGGCAAAGGTATCCCCGGTGTTGGAGGGGTTCAATGGATCGTTTGTGTAGCTCCCGCTGAATACATATTGGCCGCGTACAAACTGGCTTTGCAGATACGCCATGGTGAAATGCGTGAACTGAGCTCCAGCCTTCCACGTATGGCGGCCCTGGGTCCGCGAAACGCTGCCGGCTAAATAGGTCGTGTTGTCGCGCTGCGTCTGCGGCAGTGTGTCGGCATCCTGCACGGTGTCGTAATCGGCGACCAGCAGCGATGGCAAACCGAACGTAAAAGGATCGGTCGATGCGCCCTGGATTCCCAGGCTGACCTGCACGTTCGTGCCGAAGGCGCTCTGTGGCAAATCGAATACCCGCAGCCGAGTGAAGGAAACATGCGTCTCGACGATCCACTTCGAGCCCGCGTATGTATGACCGAGCGCGATCTGCTGGGCGCGTGTGGTTTCCGTCGTCGGCCGTTCCGGAAATGCCCCGGCCAGCACACCTCGCTCGTCGTTAATGGTGTAACGCGCAAACAACCGGTTGTTCTCGCCCCACGCGCGATCCACGCGCATGGAACCATTGTCCTGTCGATCGCGATTTGGCGTCGAATCCAGATAGTCGCTTGCGGGATTTGCCGGATTGTTAGGGAGAGGCTCATACGTCGCGAGATACTTCTGCACGTTCGGATCGAGCCGCGTCAGCGGGATCGTATTGTTTGAAAACGGCTGCCGGGTGCCTGCGGCACTCAGACTCAGGGGATCGAAAATCTGCGCGCTGCCGGTGAAAGTGCCGCCGCGCACCGCCGCCGTGGGCACGGAATGCTGCGTCGGGCTGCTCGATTTGCTTTGCAGGCCTTCATAGGACGCGAAGAAAAACGTCTTGTTCGAATGCAGCGGACCGCCCAGCGTGGCGCCATACTGATTTTGGCGGACGATTCCAACAGGCAAGCCTGGAACCGAGAAAAAGCCCTGCGAATCGGGCGCTTCGTTCTGAAAATATTCAAACACATTGCCATGAAATTCGCGGCTGCCGGATTTTGTCGCCACGTCGACGACCGCTCCGCCACCCTGCGCAAATTCGGCCGGCGCAAGCGCCGTCAGACTGCGAAACTCCTCCACGCTCTCAAGCGGAGGCAGAATAGCCACTGAGAATGTATTGCGATCCGTGTTGTCCGCGCCATCGAGAATATACCGGTTCGCCGTCGACCGCGCGCCATTGACCGGCGGATTCAAAGCCACGGCGCCACGATTGGCCTGCTTATCGTTGATAATGTCGTGCGTAAAACCGCCGAGCTGCCGGGGAATCGCGCCCGGCCCCAGTGTCACGAGTCCAATAATATTGCGGCTCGAAAGCGGCAGAGACGAGACCACGCTGGACGCAAGCTGGTAACCCTCCGAAGCATCGTCCGTCTGCACTGGCGACGAGTTGCCGGTCACAACAACGGCGTCGCTCTCCGCGCCCGCTCGCATCGTGAAATCGAGCCGCGTCTTCCGGTCCACCTCGACCAGAATGGACGACACCGTGACCTTCCGGAACCCCGCATGTTGCGCGACGACCGTATATTCCCCAGGCAGAAGATCTTCGATGCGATAGCCTCCATGGCTGTCGGTATCGGCTGTGCGGGAAAAACCTGTCGCTCCGTGTTGGACCGTGATCGAGATATTCGAGAGCTGCTTCGCGGAATCGTCGGCGACATCGCCGATCAAACTCCCGGAAGACGCCTGGCACCAGCAGCGCGCCGCGAATACAATTGTCAAGATTGAGATTCTCATAGTTGGTCGAGCAACTCCACCGCATCGGGGAGATTCGAATAATGCAGCTCCCAGATTCCCGCGTCCAGCAGTCTCCGGTACGCCTGCCCTCGCGACGCCTGCACATCGGCTCGTCCGTAGAACGCCGCCCGCTCAAGCCAGGCCAGCGCTTCGCTTGCTTCAAAGCGATTTATGCGCGCGCGTCCCGAGCGCCCGCGCCGCAAAAACACCACGTGATCGATTGGGCAGCCTTCAGCCGTTGAGAACGCCAATTCTCGCGTCTGCAATTCCATAGCATGCTGACCGTTTGGGCGCGGCCCGACGCGGCAATTCTCCAGCTCGGGAAACAGAGACTTCGCATCCTCGCGAAGCCGCATGTTGTAAGGATTTCCCACCCCATAGCGGCCCGCGCCGTTGCGAACCAGGAACGTCCCGTCATCGGAAACAAAAGTCCAGCCACTTCGCGCGCAAGCATACGCGAGCGAGCTCTTGCCCGCGCGAGAGTCGCCGCAAAGGAGCGCTCCCCTGCCCTCCCGCGCCACCAACGCAGCGTGGATCGGCGCGAGATAAGCCTCCACCAGCATCGACATCGCCGGGGCTTCCAGAAAACGCAGCCGTAGAAACTCTGCGTCCTCCGCCACGCGACGCGTCACCCAACCGTACGCGCATCCGCGGCTGAAATCGCACATCACCTGATTCCACGCGTCGGACACAATCGACATCAGGTGCCCATGCGATCGAAACTTCGGACGCGCCGGTAATCGCTCGTCGTCGTGCTCCGTCACGGTGAGGCACAGCGATAACGGAGGCTCCTCATGCGCGGCGCCGAAAATCCCCCAGCTCTGGCGCGCCGCGGCAATCACCGCCTCCGAATTGGTGGCCAGCTCCAGCGGAAATCCAAGCGGGAAAAACGTCGCGCGATGCGGCAGCAGAGTGTCGTGCAGAAAGATGTCATCGACTGCGGACGGTGATTCGATTTCGACAGGCATGGGAAGGGTTTCGATCTCAGAGTACGTGATGCGAATGCTTGAAATCCAGCGCTTAAGCCCCAAAATGGGAGATTTTACAGCAAAAATACAACGTCGGCACATGGCGCTCCCGTCGACGCGCGATATCATGCCTTCATGCGGGCAGCGATCGTCCACTACTGGCTGCTCAATATGCGCGGCGGCGAAAAAGTCCTGGAGGCATTATGCCGCCTGCTGCCCGATGCGGATATTTTCACGCTCTTCTACGAGCCCGAACGCATCTCGACCACGATTCGCTCGCATCGCATCACGCCCTCGTTTCTCCAGCCTCTGCGCCGCTACCACCGGTCGCTCCTTCCGCTCATGCCGATGGCGCTCGAAACTTTCGACTTGCGTGGATACGACTTGATCGTCAGCAGCGAATCCGGTCCTGCCAAAGGCGTGATCGTGCCCTCCGATGCGCGCCACGTCTGCTATTGCCATACCCCGATGCGCTATCTGTGGGACCTCTATCCCGCCTATCGAAATGAGTGGACCCAATCCCGGATCAAGCGCGCCCTCATGACGCCCATCGCGAACTATCTTCGGCTATGGGACTACGCGTCGTCCGCGCGCGTCGATGAGTTTGTCGCAAATAGCGAACACGTGCGGCGCCGCATTTGGAAAACCTATCGTCGCGACGCGCAAGTGATCTTCCCGCCCGTTGCCGTCGAGACGTTCTATTCCAAGCCGTCCGCCGATTACGATTTGATCGTCTCCGAACTGGTCGCGTACAAGCGTATCGATACGGCCGTGCGCGTATTCTCCCAATCGGGCCGCAAATTGAAAATCGCCGGCGATGGACCTGAATTCGCTGCTCTAAAACGCCTCGCGGCCCCAAACATCGAATTCTGCGGACGCGTCGCCGACACCGATCTTCGCGAACTATATGCACGCTGCCGCGCATTCGTCATGCCCGGCGAAGAGGATTTCGGCATCACCGCGGTGGAAGCCCTAGCGAGCGGAAAACCCGTGATCGCATTGGCTCGCGGAGGAGCGCTAGAAACCGTTCCCCCGACTGGCGGGATTCTCTACCGCGAGGCTACGGACGAAGCTCTTTTCGACGCGATTGAGCAATCCGATTCCCTCGCAGTCGACCCGAAGGCTCTTCAAACCTGGGCAGCGAAATTCTCAGAAACCGAGTTCGCCGCAAAAATGAGCCCCCTATTGAAGCCCTAGTGGGGCGGACCCCCCGGTCCACGCGGGTCCCCCTGGACCCGCTCCTGCTGCCCCTAATTTCCGCCTCGCCCGCCACGACCGCCCGGAGGCGTCGGCGGAGGCAGATCGTTGCGCGGAAGCTTCTCCGGCCGCATCGCCGCGTTATAGACGAACACCGCTTCAATGACGGCCATCTGCTCCATGTCCGCCTGCTGAATGCGATCGTAAACGTCCATGTTCGAATGATGCGTCCGCGTGTCGTAATCCATCGGGTCCTGAATGAACTGGAAGCCGGGCAACCCCACGCGATCGTACGACTGATGATCTGTCCCGCCCGTGTTCCGGATCGTGATCACGCCCGGTGTGATGTCCTTCAGCGCCGCGAACCATTGTTCGAAAACCGGCCGCACCATCTCGTTGTTTTGCAGATAAATCCCGCGAATCCGTCCCGTCCCGTTGTCGACATTAAAATAACCCGCGAAGCCTTCATGCTCCTTCGTGGTCTTCATCGTCGCCGGATCCGCGAAATGCTCCTTCACGTAGGCAGCGGAGCCCAGCAGCCCTTCCTCTTCCCCGCCCCACAACCCCAGCCGCACGGTGCGATCCATCTTCAGGTTGAGCGACTTCAAAATCCGCATCACCTCCATCGCCACCGCGCTGCCCGCCGCATTGTCGGTCGCGCCCGTGCCCATGTGCCACGAATCGAAATGACCGCCCACCATCACGATCTCGTTCGGCTTCGTCGCGCCCGGAATCTCCGCAATCACGTTGAACGAGTCCGTATTGGTCGTATCGAAAGCCACTTTAATATCGAACGCCAGCTTCACCGGAACCTCGTGCTGCAAAAGCCGCACGATGCGGTTATAATTCTCCGCCGTCATCGCCACCGACGGCAGATTCTTCGTCGGATCCCCCGTGCGCGGCGACCCGTTGGTCGCAAACACCGTACCGCTCTGCCCCCGAGCGCTCGCCGTCACCGTCATCAGAACGCCTTCTTCGGCCCAGAATTTGCCCTGCCGCTCGATGAACGCCGTCCGCTCTTCCGGAGTCATTGCCGCCAGCGCATTCGGTTGCCCTCCGCGACCACCACGGCCCGCGCCTCCCGTCGGAAACTCGTCGGGCACCAGCTCCTTCAACTCCTCATCGGTATAACGACGCGCCAGCGGCGTGGTTGGAAACGCCAACTCTTGCAGCGGCACCGTCAAAATGATTTTGCCCTTCAGCTTTCCATGCCACTTATCGAGATCGGCCGGCGTCTGAATCGACGCCAGCATCGCCTCGCCGGTAATCATCCCATTCGTGCCGCCGCTCCACGCCTGCGGATAGCCGATGATCGGCATGTACGTCGGCTCCACCATCGCGCCGCTGTAACCGGTGATCTCCCAGCTCGGAATCGCGCCCCCGCGTCCGCCCGCAGTCGACCATTTTTCGAGATGCGCATTGCTCATGCCCCACTCTTTCAATTGCGTCACGGCCCAGTCGCCCGCGCGCTTGAACTGGGGAGAATTCACGAGCCTCGGCCCAAAGCGATCCGTCAGGTTATACATAATGTTCATAACCTGCGACCCACCGCGCCCGCCGCCCCCTCGGCCGCCCCCACCCATTTCGGCCGCCTTGATCTTGTGAATCACGTTGAGATCCACCCGCTCCGTCATCTGCTGCGCGACAATCAGCAGCGGAACGAGGAGTGCGATAAGGGAAGCGACCAAAGTTTTGCGAGTCAGGAGCATCACTAGAGCATAACAAACCCTCTCAATTGACGAAGGGAAAACCGAAAGCTGACGGGTTGCCAGGTGGCACAGACTGTGAGCGCCGTGTGGGGTGGCCAATCTTGGCGGCAGCCGCCTTTCAAGGCGGCTCGATCTGCCGGAGACCGCGAGGAATCAGACTGCCCCTATGCTTGCTAGATGCGGCACTCAACAAATCGATCACAACGTCACCCAACCATGGATTTTTGCCGACACTTTGGCTGTACGAAAAATCGTGCGCGACCGGGGGACCCATCATCACCCGGCCGCTAATGGCTTAGACTGTCTCTAGCGCGAACATTGCAGACGCTTTTCGGGCGCCCGCTGCTCCTCGCTTTCGATGCACAGCCCTCTGAAACCCAATGGGTACGGCGATCATAACTATCCGCTCTCCCAGAATGTTATTCGGATCGATCCAAAAACTCTTCCGTCGGCGCCATCCTTATAGTTGGTCGCCGCAAGGCTGTAACGGCCTCCGGAAGCTCAGCACCACCGCAATACGACATTTCCTGCAGGAAAATCAAAAGAGCTTTGCCAAGGCTCCTTCTGAATTGAGGGTACGCTAGGAAAAACAAAACGCATTTCAGGTGAAGTCGCAAAGCTCGGCAAGGAAAAGAGATAAAAATACGGGTGGAGTGGTTTCGGCGGGAGTGGCAGAGCACGGGGACGGTCGCGTCCGTCCCGGCTTCCCGCCAGGAATCCGCAGGCGGGTCCGCTCAAGCTGTCTTCTCGATGCCCCGTCGTCACCGCTGTCCTCGCTTCACACTCTAAGGTGAGTGTGCAATAATCATATTAGCTGACTGTGGACGCTGGCTCCGTCGGGGACAGTATCCAGAGTTGGCAGAGCCAGGTCGATTGCAGCAGTTTAGGAAACTGTAGATGGCGTAACCGTCATCCGGGGGTTCGAATCCCCCACTCTCCGCCAAAGACCCTCCCCACGGTGCATCCATCAGGATGCTCGATGGGGGGGTTTTTGGGGTTTAGGACGGCAGGCTTGCCAACTGCGGCATCTTTCACGGACGACACATCGCTCCCGCGAGTCGGCTGCACCGTGTCCATCCATGCGCAGCTCCTGAGGGATGATCTTCACCTGTGGTATTTCGCCCTTAAATCTCGCGTGCCCCAGCATCTGCAAGAATTCAAATCTGAAGCGATCGAGACATTTTTTGCGATTTCTGAGGCTGAGCGGGAGGGAATATTCAGAACCCTTCAGAAGGTGCGTCTTCACATCACCGATCCCCGACCGTACATGGCGGACATCGAAGACGCTATTACCAAAACTCTGCCGAAGGGGATTTCGTTCCGCGATTTCCTTCGCAGGTACGACGACTCCACCCAACATCTAAACCACATCCGCGAAAAGACTCTCAACCATATCGCTTATCGGATGCTCGACGATGCCCCTGCCCAACGACTCAGAAACAGAGTAATCGCATTGGAGCGCGCAGTTCATGCCTCGGCTATTCTTGCGGCGGACGAAGCGGAGGAGATGGGAATCAAGACGGTAAGCGAGCCTCAGTCGTTTGACTACGATCTCAAGCCGTTTCAGCATCCGAATGCCAGCGTTCTAAAAGATGTCGCAAAATTCGTTTCCGCGTCCGCCTCCGTATTTACGCCTGCTATTGACCGCTTCGATGATGCATGTAGGGACGTCTACATCTACTCGCCAATGGCCGCTCCGTATTTGTTGAATCATGCGCTCTCGCCTTCGCACGCATTCGATGAGGGAAACGAAAAATCAATCAAGTGGATTGAAGAGCAGCGGACCTCTGTCCTGACAGGCATCGACCGCAGTCGCCAATTTTACTACGACCAGCCACCAGAGGCCCTGCAAGCGCTCGTGTCAGAAAAATCTGTTCCGATTCAGGTGGCCGATATTGCAGCCGGCATCGCGCGGGAGCTCTGGTCTCGAAACAGTCTGGTGCATCTAGTGCGGCGATTTGTATACATCACTTATAACGGACAGCGGCTATCTGAAAATATCGCCGCATCGCACGAGAAGAGTTTTACCCACTCGCTTTCGACCCAATAGGGGGAAAACCGGAAAACCGGGACAGCACAATCAAATACAATAAACGACGAATTACTTCAACCCTGCGCCCCGCAAGAACTCCCCCGCCACCACCCCGACCCCCGCGTGCTCCACATCCACCCGATAATTCAACTCCCGCATCTTCGCATTCGTAAACTTCCCCGACAACTCCAGCAACGCCGCCCGCATCTCCGGCTTCTCCTTTAACATCTCCTCCCGAGCCACCAACGAAACCTCATACGGCGGAAACGCATGCCTGTCGTCCTCGAGCACCACTAAATCCATCTTCGCGAGCACCCCGTCGGTCGCGCTCGCCGCGATCATGTCGACTTGCCCCTGTTCGATCGCCTTATACAGCAGCCCCAAATCCATCGTTTTCGGCGACCCTTTCAACTGCAGTCCGTAAACAGATTTCAGCGCTGCCAACCCGTCGGCCCGTTGCTCAAACTCGTACCCGACCCCCAACGCCCAACCCATCCGAGCCGCATCACTCAACGTCTTCAAGCCCTTCTCCCGCGCGTCTTTTCCACGCACCACCATCGCGAACCCGTTATCGATCCCGAGCGGTTCCAGCCACGCCAAATGAAATCGCCGCGCATACTCCGCCTTTAAATCGGTGCCCACCGGAGCTTTCAGCACCATCGCGAGCGCCGTCCCACTGTATTCCGGATAAACATCGATCTCGCGATTGAGCAGCGCCTGCTGCGCCAGCAGCGTTCCACCCAGATTCAAACTCCGCGCAATCTTCTGATGCAGACGATTCTCCAGATGCTGCGCGACAATCTCTCCCAACACCACCTGCTCGGTGAAATTCTTCGATCCGACCCGAATCACATGCGGCCCGCACGAAGCTAGCAGGAAAATCAGGCCGGCGACAATCTTCGTTCGATCCATCCCAATCCCCCATCCGCCAATAGCGCCATGAAAGCCGCCGGAACAGCCCCCGCCAGAATCTGCGTCGTGTCCACCGTCGCCACGCCTCGAAAAATGAAAACGCCCAATCCCCCGCCACCGATCGCAGCCGCAATGGTCGCGGTTCCAATTGTGGTGACCGTCGCCACGCGAATCCCAGCGAGAATCGTCTGCGCCGCCAGCGGTAATTGCACTTGACGCAATAACTGTCCGTCCGTCATGCCCATCGCAATCGCCGATTCACACACCGCCCGGTCCACATTCACGATTCCGACAAACGTGTTGCGCAGAATCGGCAGCAGCGCATACAAAACCAGCGCAACAATGACAGTCCGTTTCCCAATCCCTCCGATAAACGGAATCGGAATCAGGAATCCAAACAGCGCCAGACTAGGAATCGTCTGCATCACGCTAGCGAACCCCAGCATCCACCTTCTAGCCGCCTCGTGACGAGTAAGGAAAACTCCCGCCGGAACCCCAATCGCAATCGCAAGTGCCATTGCAATCGACACCAGCACTAGGTGCTCGCCCGTCAGTTCGAGAAGGTCATTAAGAAGGTCGCTACGCATAGGTTCTCAGGAAGGCCTTTGCCTCATCCGTATCCGCGGAACCAAAATCCTCAGCCGGCGCAATCCAATCGATCTTGCCGTTTTTAAGCAAGATGATTCTCGTACCGATTCTTACAGCCTCGCGAATATCGTGCGTCACAAAGATTGCCGTTGTTTTACTACGCAGCGCCAAAAACTGATCCTGCAATTCGAGCCGCGTCACTGGATCGAGCGCCCCAAACGGCTCATCGAGCAACATTAAAGGAGGCTCCGCCGCCAGCGCCCTCGCAACCCCCGCCCTTTGCCTCTGCCCTCCCGAAAGCTGCCGCGGATATCTCGACCGAAACTCCGCGGGCGGCAACCCGACCATTTCAAGCAACACATCCACCCGTTTATCGATGTCCTGCCTCTTCTCAAGCGTCGGAACCAATCCCACATTTCGAGCAATCGTGAAGTGCGGAAACAACCCCACCTCTTGAATCACATATCCAATATGCCGCTTCAGCCGGATCGGATCCCAATCCCGAGTGCTCCTGCCCTCGACCAGCACTTGCCCTTCGGTGGGAAACAGCATCCCGTTGGTCATTTTGAGCGCAGTAGTTTTGCCGGATCCGCTGCGTCCCAACAGCACCAGCGTTTCGCCCGCCTCGACGGAGAAATCTACGCCCGACAAAATGCTCTTGCCGCCGATCTCATACGACACGTCGCGGAACTCAACCAGCAAATTTTTGGTCATTTAAGGCGTTGTCAGGCATCATAACGGAGAGATTATGGTCAATTAAGGGCTAGGATAACACTATGCTTGCCGAACGCATGGCCAATGCACGCACTCAAACCGACGCGCTTTTCGACATATTGGCGCCCGACGCCCTCTATGACCGCCCGGTTGCAGAAAGGCATCGCATCGTATTCTATCTAGGGCACTTAGAAGCATTCGACTGGAATCTTCTGGGCGACCACCCGGTTCATAAGGAATTCGACCAGCTTTTCGCCTTCGGAATCGACCCTTTGGGCACCGGTCTGCCCACGGATCAGCCTCGCGACTGGCCAACGATCGAGGAAATTCAAACCTACAATCGCGAAATTCGTTCGACCATCGATCGGCTCCCAACCGACGATCTGCTTTGGAATGTGGCGATTGAACATCGCCTGATGCATGCGGAAACTTTGGCGTACATGCTGCATCAACTCCATGTTGACAAAAAATTGCCGCAACCACAGCTAGCGCCGCCAAAATCGAGCCCGCGAAAATCTGAAATGGTTTCGGTCGAGGCGGGATCGGTTGTTTTGGGGCGTTCTGAAGGATTTGGATGGGACAACGAATTCGATGCACACACCGTGGATGTGACGGCGTTTGAGATGGATCGTTATAAAGTTACTAACGGTGATTATTTGAAATTTATCGAGGCCGGAGGATACGAGGAAAAATCGTTGTGGTCGGAGGATGCCTGGCAATGGAAGCAAGGGATTACACGTCCTGTATTCTGGAAAAACTTGAACACCTATCGAACCATGTTTCAGGAGATTCCGCTGCCGCTTGATTGGCCGGTTTACGTGAGTCATTCCGAGGCTAGCGCGTATGCGCGATGGGTCGGGAAGTCGCTGCCTACCGAGGCGGAATGGCAGAGAGCCGCGGAAGATTCTCCAATTGGCAATGCTGGGTTTCACAGATGGGACCCGGTGCCGGTGGATTCGGGGATGATTGGGAACGGATGGGAATGGACCTCAACCTTGTTTAGGCCGTTTCCGGGGTTTAAGGCGTTTCCGTTTTATCCCGGCTACTCCGCTAACTTTTTCGACGACCAGCATTATGTGATGAAAGGCGGATCGGCGCGGACTGCGGAATGTCTGTTGCGTCCATCGTTCCGGAATTGGTTCCAACCGAACTATCAATACGTATATAGTGGATTCCGATGCGTGACACGCTAACGATCACGACCCGGTTCGCCGAGGAAGTTTGCGAGGGGCTGACGAAACCGGGCCAAAAGGAATTGCCCTCGAAGTATCTCTACGATGCGTTAGGATCGCGCTTATTCGATGCGATTACGGAGCTTCCCGAATACGGGCTCACTCGGGCTGAGGACCGGATTCTGGAACGGCATGCGCGCGAGATCGCGGCGCGGGTTCCGCAGAGCATCGCCATCGCGGAATTGGGCAGCGGGAGCGGAACAAAAACGCGTCGAATCTTAAGCGCGCTTTACCGGCCTCACCACACGCGCTACTTCCCGATTGAAATATCGGCCACGGCACTTGCGGCGTGCGAACGCGAAGTACGGGACATTAGCGCGGTCAGCGTGGTGGGGATCGAGCGGGAATATCTTGATGGTCTCCTGGAAGTGGCCGCTCGGAGGCAAGCATACGAACATCTGCTGGTGCTGTTCCTGGGAAGCACTATTGGGAACTTCGAGCCTGCGGCGGCGCTTGTTTTCCTGAAGAAAATACGGTCGATGCTCGAACCGGGGGATTTTCTGCTGCTCGGCACCGATCTGTTAAAGCCGGTTCCGGTGCTGCTCGATGCGTACGACGATCCGCTCGGGGTAACGGCGGCGTTCAATTTGAATTTGCTCGCTCGAATTAATCGCGAATTGGGCGGGAATTTCGTCCTTTCGCAATTCGAGCATGAGGCGCGGTTTAATGAGGAGGCGCGGAGCATCGAAATGCATCTGCGGTCGAGGCAGGCGCAGACCGTCTCCATTGACGCGGCGGAGATCACGATTCGGTTCGACGCGGGGGAGACGATTTGGACGGAGAGCAGCCACAAGTACGGG
The DNA here is from genome assembly GCA_003170295.1 of Bryobacterales bacterium. Classification (GTDB taxonomy): domain Bacteria; phylum Acidobacteriota; class Terriglobia; order Bryobacterales; family Bryobacteraceae; genus Palsa-187. The sequence goes on from PNAJ01000117.1 coordinate 78,567, forward strand.
CTCCCCGAGATTTCGCGGATGGCGACGGAGAGTGAATTCGAGTGTCCGGCGCAGTGGATCGACGAGGAATGGTTGTTTGCTGAGAATTTGTGGATGGCTGGGTAAGGCAACGCACGGCAGGTTCCCGCAAGGGCGCCAAGCACGCGGACGAAGAGCCGCCTGAAAGGGCGGCTGCCGCCAAAATTGGCGGCCCCACAGGACTGGATTCATGCAAGACTGAACCGTATGAGCGACCTCCAGCTTTGGCCGGCTCTGCCGTTACACGAATGGCAGGACACGTACCGCACGCTTCACATGTGGACCCAGATCGTTGGCAAGATCCGCATGACGCTCTCGCCTCCGCTGAATCACTGGTGGCACGTCACCTTATATGTCAACTCGCGCGGCCTGACTACGGGACCGGTGCCGTATCCGCTGGGCATATTCGAAATTCAGTTCGATTTCGAGAACCACGCGCTCCGGATTTCGACCAGCGAGGGCACCGGCTCATCGCGGCCACTCACGGCGGAGCCAGTTGCCGATTTCTACGCGGGGGTGATGGAGTGTTTGGCGTCGCTCGGAATCGCGGTGAAAATCGATCTCGATCCTCAAGAGGTGAAGGACGCCGTTCCGTTCGACCGCGATTTCGCCAACCGCTCTTACGACGCTGTGCAGGTGCAACGATTTTGGCGCATCCTTATATCGACCGCCAAGGTAATGGAACAGTTTCGCGCGCGGTATATCGGGAAATGCAGCCCAGTCCACTTTTTTTGGGGCAGTTTTGACCTGGCGTGCACGCGATTTTCGGGGCGGCTGGCGCCTCCTCCGCGGCCAGGGGTTATCACCGGTCCCGCGTACTCCCACGAATGCTGTAGCGCGGGGTTTTGGCCCGGCGGAAACGGCGTGGACGGCCCAGCGTATTATTCCTACACGATTCGACAGCCTGCGGGTCTTGAAGCAGCGCCCGTGCGGCCGGATGGAGCGAAGTGGAATCCACAGCTCTCGGAATTCATTCTTCTGTATGATGACGTGCGCCGCGCAGATTCGCCTGAGCAGGCCTTAATTGAATTTTTGGAGAGCACGTACAACGCGGGAGCCAGTTTGGCGAAATGGGACCGTGGCGTGTTGGAGCGGCCTTCGATTTAAAACGTGACTCAGTATCCATGACTACTTCACGTTCTCTGATTGCGGCCGTCTTCGTTTTCCTCACCTTCGCGAGTATCTACCTTGTAGCGGTTGTGGAGCTCGACAATACCAACATCGGAACCACCAACGGTCTATGGAAAACTCCAACCATAAGAGGCTGGGAGAAGGTAACAGGTCACAAGCTCGATAGCGGAGAGTGGCTCTATCCGCCGCTATACGGGTTGCTGTGCCGCTTGATTCCAGATCGCTGGGTCTCTTACGGCATTCATGGCCCAGTCGTCACGTTTCGTAAAATGGCCCTGCTCAACGCGATGTTTGGCGGCTTGGCGTCGGGCGCCGTCTTCCTGCTCGCCGTGCGGTTTCTCGTGTCGGTGTTCGCATCCCTGGTGGCTGTACTGGGGCACGCGTGTGCCGCCTTCGTGATCTTGAACAGCATCAACTCAGAGGACATCATCCCGGCCTACACGTTCTTTGTGCTGACGGTGTTGTGCTTGTTTGCTTATCTCGACAGCGATCGTATCGTATATTTTATTGGATCGATCTTCTGCTGCGCGATGCTGACGCTGCTTCATTGGACACTCATGATCCCGACCCTCGCGGGCGTGGTCTCGGTCGGGCTCGTTTTGCTGGTGGAAGACCGGCGCCGGGCCTGGATGCTTCCGGTGTTTTTCGGGCTGTTTCTGATCCTTCTGGAGCTGTTCAGGCTGGGGTTTGGACCTTCGAAGTCGAGCGAGATGAAATGGGTCTTGTCCGCCTCACAGTCTCCTACCGGCTCGGTCGGGTTTGAGCGTATCGACTCGGTCTGGCATATTCTATATCCCTCCAAAACAGCTCTCGACGGCTTCCTTGGTTTTCGATGGACGAAAGTCACATACGCGTTCATTGGGATCGGAAACTATTTCCTGGGAGGCAGGTATGTCGGGGACTATCGTGCTGCGTTTGCCGATCCTAACAGCGTTGGATGGATGGGGATGTCATGGCTTTTTGCCATGGTCACGTTGGGCGCCCTGGTTTGGGCATCGATTCGGCGAAGTTCGACGGAGATGGTGCGGCTCCTCGCGGTGTTCGGACTGGCAGTGTTTTCGGTGGGCGAGATGGAGCATTTATATGCTCAGCCGCAGGATCCTCAGAGTCAGATCCAGCCGATGTTTGCGACGATTCTTGGCGTGATCGTAATCCTGGAGGGGCTGAGACGGATCGACAGGCCGTATAAGGTGCGCTTACTGGCTCTCGCGTTGGGCGGAATTTTCCTCCTGGCGGGCGGCTACAACGCCCTGCTGATGCTGGGGAGCCGCGGCGAGGACGGCCGCTTCATGAAAGAGGCGAATGAACTCGCGCAAGCCTTTCCTCCGGAGACGACGGTCATGGTAACTCAAGGATGGGAAGAATGGAATACTTGGATCTACGCGGAGACATTTGGCGGCGACTGGACCCGGTACCTTGAGCGAAACATCGGGTTGGTGAACGGTTTTATCCGACATCCGGGGGTTACGCCGACGGATGTGGCGGACTTGATGGCGAAACAAATTGCGGATGAAATGGCCAAAGGCCATCGCGTGGTCGCGAACGTGGTTTGGGCCGGCTCGCGAGACGACTTCGCATACTCATTGACCAACGTTGCCGATATTGAGCCGGCGCGGATCTATACGGATCGGTTGTACGGAGCCTTTCGCGTTGGCAGAAGCTGGGACACATCCGCAGGTAGGTTTGTCGAGCTTCAGAAGTGACCTTTTTCGCGGACTGAGGGTTTGTAGTACTTTCCCGGAACGAGTCTGTTGACGCCAAAACATTTTTGTGGTTTTATGGTAAAAGTCCTTCCTCGGAGGTTGGCTTTCATGCAACGAACTTCTAAACTTAAACAACTCGCAACGCGTCTGCTGACAACTACTTGCCTGACTGCGGCCGGGAGTGTGGCGGCTCACGCCGGTACCGTTACGTTGGCGCTCGGGGCCGATCCGACTTACCCCGGCGTAAGTATCTCCGCTTCCGGCCTGACCCAGGTGAACGGAACCGTGTCGACTGGCACTCCGACCCCAAATCAATTCTTCGAATTAACGGGACTTACGGCCGGGGTGAGTTTTAGTTCGATTGGCTTGGCTGTCCAGGACCTCAGCCCATTCAACTCTATTGGCTTAACCCTGTTCACCGACTTACCATCCCCGCAGACCAACCTTCTGGGTCCCGTTAGCATTCCCTTTAACAGCACTTATAACCCGAGTGGACTGGTGCCGACGGATGGGAACCTGTTTTTCGAGCTCTCCGCAAGCGGCGAAGGTTCAACTCAATATTCCGTTGACCTGGGCGTGCCGGAGCCCGGCACTCTGGCAGCCATTGGACTCGGTTTGGCTGGAATTGGGGCGCTGGGGCTGCGCCGCCGCAATAAGAAGAGCTAAACGCGGGAGCCCATCCAGGGCAGATGAATTTTCAGATCGTTCGAATTCTCGATCAGGATGAGTTGCGCCAGATTGTCCCGAGACTCGCCTGCGGCAAGTTTGTCGATGGCAAGCTCACCGCCGAGGGTCCGGCGCGCGAAGTCAAAAACAACCTGCAAATAGAGCGCTCGGATCCGGAGCTGACGGACCTCGATCAGATCATCCTGGCGGCTTTGCGCCGCAACCAGGTGTTTCAATCCTTCGCGTTTGCCAAGCGGATCATGTTGCCGCTGTTTAACCGCTATGAGAACGGGATGGAGTACGGCGCGCATGTCGATTCCGCGGTCATGGGAAAAGGGGCCGAACAAATCCGCAGCGATCTTTCCATGACCATCTTCCTCAGCGACCCGGCCAGTTACGACGGCGGCGAGCTCGCCCTGGAATTCCCGCTCGGCGAGCAGGAGATCAAGCTGGACGCGGGGGAGGCGGTGGTGTATCCCTCGACCCTGGTCCATCGCGTCACGGCGGTCACGCGCGGCGTCCGCCTGGCGGCGGTGACGTGGATCATGAGCAGCGTACCCGACGAGCGGTTGCGCGGCATCCTGTTCGATCTGAATCAAGCTATGAGCCACGCGAGCGCGAAGGGCGATCACGACCTGGGAGTATTGTTGAGCAAGAGCTATAACAATCTGCTCCGCTACGCGATCGAACTGTGAGCTACGCTATTACGCTGGAAGAGATCGAACGCGGAGTCGCACGGCGGGTCTACCGCGTGTCGATCCCGGGCGAGCACGTTGCCTCGCGTGTGTCGAACCGGCTGAACGAGATCGGCAAGACGGTGCGGCTTCCGGGCTTCCGTCCCGGCAAGATTCCGGTGGCGGTGCTGGAACAACGCTATGGCGCGAAGGCTCGCGCGGAGGCGATCCGAAGGCTCGGGGCGGAGGCGGCGGACCAGGTGCTCGCGCGCGGGGAGCTGGCGGCTTCGCTGGAACTCAATGAAGATACGCCGGAGCGCGTGGAGTTTCGGTTGGCGGTGACGCATCTCGCGGAGCTCGCGCCGCTGGACTTCGGGGTGATCGAGCTGGAGCGGCTGATGGCTCCGCTATCCACGCTGGGTTCCGTTGGTTTGACACGCGAAGCGGCGGAGAAACTGCTGGAGAATCGCCTGCGGCAAAAGGTGCTCGATTATCTGGATGAGGTGTACCGATTTCCAATTTCACCGCAATTGATTGCGCGGGAGCACGCGTTGATCCGGCGGGCGGCGGAGGAAGCACAGGCGTCGGATTCGACGACGCTGGCTGAGCGGGAGGCGATGGAGGCCGAGCTGGGCGCGATTGCCGAGCGGCGTGTGCGGCTGGGGGCGGTGGTGGCCGAGATGGCGCGGCGCTTCAAAATGGTTCCGGCGGAAGAAGAGTTGCAGCGGGAACGCTTGAGCGGCGAAGAGCTCGCCCAGACGTGGGATCGTTTGCGGGAAGACAAGGTGATCAGGCTGGTGATTGAGAGCGCTCGGGTGACGGAACGCGAGGCGACTGTGGAAGAGCTGCGGGAATTGGCATTGGCTGCGGGTTAGTGTATTCTCCAGGCAGATGGCGGGACCGGTCCGCTATGGAAAAATGGGCCAGGAACCATCACACCGTCTTTCTTGAAGAAAATGCCGTCCTTCATCACGAAACGGACGTCTCGGAGCGTATCCAGGTCTTCGAGAGGGTTGCCTCGGACTGCGATTAAATCAGCGGGGAATCCGACTTTGATCAAGCCTCGTTTTTCGTACAGATCGCTGACCTTGTATCCGTTGACGGTCATGATCTTCAGGATCTCCGGAGCGGGGATCTGCGCGGCCTGCCAGCTTTTTAAGAAATCGATCACGACTTGCCCGCGGTCCATGCCGGGAATGTAGTAATCGGCGTCGGTGGAGAAGGCCATGTTCACATGATTTGCGTAGGCGTTCTTCATACCCTCCACCTGCCGGTCGAAACGCTGCTTCGCACCGGGCGTATTGGTGTGATAGCTAGTGAAGGGAGTCTCGGTTCCGACGCGCCAGATGCCCTTTTTCGCCATAAGCTTGTGGGTCTCGTCATCCAGCGCGCCAGAATGCTCGACGGACCAGATGCCTGCATCGATTGCTCGCAGGGCGCCCGCATGCGTTTGCACGTGTCCGGCGACCTTGAGACCGGCCTTGGCTGCTTCGGAGATGAAGAGCCTCATTTCATCGGCGGTATAGCCATAGGGCTTGCAATCGACGCAGATCTTGATGACTTTGGCGCCATAGAGGATGTTGCGGCGCACCGCTTTCACGATCTCGTCGTTGGTGTCGGCGTTTAGATATTCAGGCTCGATCAGCGACTCGCGTTCCGGCACCGGATAAAACTGTCCGCCAAATCCGCCGATGATGATTCCTGAATTGATGATGGTCGGCCCGGGAACCCATCCCTGTTCGATCGCCACGCGGAGTGCGGTGTCGGCATAGTTGCCGTTGTTGCCCAGGTCCCGGACCATGGTGAAGCCCGCGTTCATCATGGTTATACCGTTAGAGACGGCTTGGATGGCGCGAATCGCGGTCGAATCCATTACGGTGGTCAGATAGTAGCTGTTGTGCTCCGGCTCGTCCTTATAGGTAAGAGCCAGATGATTATGAGCATCGACCAGACCGGGAGACACGTAGTATTGCGAAAGATCGATTTGCGTGGCGCTGGAGGGAATAGGAACATTGGTCCCGATCGCCGTGAACTTTCCGTTTTCGATCAACACCACCTGATTTGCCGCCACGGTCCCGTTTTCCGGATTCACCAGGTGACCGATCTTCAAAGCAGTGACCTGGGCGCTGAGGCAGCCAGGTAGCAATAGCAACGCAAACACGGAAATTCTCATTTTCGGTATCGTCACAGATTGTAGCGCGTTGCTGCTGAGTGGGGCGGACCCCCTGGTCCGCGGCCGACGCCCTCGTCGGCCCCTCTTGAGTGCGTTGGCGGAGCCAGACCAGGGGGTCCGGCGCGGACCGGGGGGTCCGCCCCACCAAGACTTATGGCAAGAAGTTCAGATAGAATCCGTCCGTGTCTATCTCACGCCGAGGTTTCCTCGCTTCCCTGCTGGTGGAATCGACCACGCTCAAAATAATCGTTACGGGCGGCCATCCGGGCGATCCAGAGTGCGGCTGCGCGGGGACCGTCGCGCGCTACACCGAGCTCGGGCACGAGGTAGTGCTGCTCTATCTGAATCGCGGCGAGGGGTATTGCGGCGGGGCTGACCTCAAACGATGCGCCTCCATGCGCACCGCCGAAGCTCAGAAGGCTTGCGAGCTTCTGCGCGCCCGCGCGGCTTTCGCGGGCCAGTACGACGGCCGCGCCATCGTCGATCCATCACATTATGAGGCTTTTCGGCGCATTCTCACCGCCGAAAAGCCCGACGTGGTGTTCACGCAGTGGCCCATCGACCGTCACCGCGACCATCGAGCCGTCTCGACGCTCACTCTCGATGCGTGGCTGGAATCAGGCAAGAGTTTCGCGCTGTACTACTATGAGGTCGCCGAGGATACTACTATGTTCTCGCCCGCCGAGTATGTCGATATCTCTTCGGTCGAAGCGCGACGGCGCGCCGCTTGTTACGCGCACGCGTCACAGCAGCCGGATAAGTGGTATCCGAAACAAGTTGAAATTACGCGGGCTCGCGGCGTCCAGAGTGGCTTTTCGCAGGCAGAAGGGTTTCTTCGCCACGCCGAGAGTCGGCGTGTGATGCTGCCATAATGGCCACCCCCTTGACGCGCCCTGTAATCTTTCTGTTAAACTGACGAACTAATAGGTACATGCGGATCGTCTTTAAGTCCAGAACCGGCAGAGCTTTAGTGGCCGGCGGCACTGTCCTGCTTTCGAGCTGTGCGTTGACGAATCGTCCACAGCCTCTGAAGCAGTTTTTCCTACCTCCGACCCGGGCCATGGCCGCGCCTACCGAGCCGGTGCTCGATCCTCCGTCGCCGCCGAGTGGTTTCTACGGCAACGAGGTTCCGGCGATCGATGCGCCAGTCGCTCCCCTGCCCCGTCCCACCGACGTTGAATTTCTGATCAAGAAGGCCGACGACCGGTTTGCCGAGGGCAAAAAGGCTTTGGAAGCGGGTCGCGCGGCGGATGCCCGGATGGAGTTCGATCACGCCGTGGAAGCGCTGCTGTCGGCTCCGGAGAATCTGCCGGAGAGGGCGCGGGTCGAAAAACGCCTGGAAGAGCTGATCGAGGCGATTTACCGCTATGACGCGGATCGGGCCGCGCAGGGCGAATCGGACGTGGTGGTTTACGATAAGCGTCCCATGGACGGCATGGTGGAAATGACGTTTTCCGCCGACCCGGGAACGCGCAGCAAAGTGAAGGATCTGATCCTATCGACGGGGTCGCAACTGCCTTTGCAGCAGCACGATACGGTGATCGGAGCGGTCAATTTCTTTTCGAGCGAGCGCGGCAAGAGGATTATCGCGGCGGGGCTCAAACGGCAGGGCAAATATAGGACGCTGATCCAGAGGATTCTGGCCGAGGAAGGCGTTCCGCAGGAACTGATTTTCCTGGCGCAGGCCGAATCGGGCTATCTGCCGCGCGCCAAGTCGAACAAGGCGTGCGTCGGGTTGTGGCAGTTCGGAAGGGCCACGGGACACGAGTATGGGCTGATGCAAACCGCCTCCACCGACGATCGGATGGACCCGGAGAAAGCCACCCGCGCGGCGGCCCGGCATTTGCGGGACCTCTACCAGCACTTCGGGGACTGGTACCTGGCGATGGCGGCATACGACTGCGGTCCGGCGTGCGTGGACCACGCGGTCGCGCGGACGGGTTACGCGGACTTTTTCGAACTCCGGCGGTTGAATGCGCTGCCAAAGGAGACCCAGAACTACGTCCCAGTGATTCTGGCGATGACGATTATCGGCAAGAACGCGCCGGAGTACGGCCTCGATAACCTGGACGTCGAGAGTCCGCTCGAAACGGATTCGATCGAGGTGCAGACGCCGACCCACCTGGCGCTGATCGCCGAGGCGGTGGACCGGCCGCTGAGCGAGCTGAAGGATCTGAACCCAGGGCTGCTGAAATCAGTGGCTCCGGCGGGGTTCAGCGTGCATGTGCCGAAGGGCACCCTGCCCCAGGTCGAGACGGCGTTTGCCGTGGTTCCTCCGAATAAGCGCGACGTGTGGCGGCTCCATCGCGTGATCGAAGGGGATTCTTTCGCGGGTCTGGCGAAGCGCTATAACGCGCAAACGGTGTCGATCAGCCAGGTGAATCACGAGGAATTGCCAGAGGCTGGGGCGCTGATGGCAATCCCGGTGGCATATCCCGGGGATCGGACGGCCGCAAAGCTTGCCCAGAAGACGTCAACAAAGACGAAGACCGTGGCGAAGCGTCACACTGTGGCCGCCGCGAAGCCGGCATCGAAAAAAACTTCGGCGGTCGCGCAGAAGAGCGCGGGCAAAGCTCCCGTGCGGCATACGGCAGCGGTGCGGACGCCGAATAGCTAGACCGCAAAGGGTGCGGCGGCAACTCTCACATCAGACAGGTAACGATGCCGCCGCACTCCGTTTTGCGGGCTGCTACTTAGGGGCCTTTCGCTTTTTTTCTTGCCTTCCCTCAAAAACGCGATATTCTAATTTTTGATTACGGTATGGCGCGTAGCGATGCGCGCCTTTCCTGAGGAGGCAGATAAGAATGCTGAAGTACCGACTTTCAGTCGAGGATGACGAACTAGACGATTACGAAGAAGGGACAAACATCAGCGTGGACGACGATATGGGAGATTACGGTATCGACGATGAAGAAGACGGACCAGTGCCAAAGATCACGACCGGCATACCGGTGACAGTGACGGAAACGATTGTGGTGGTCCAGGAACAGGAGCCTCCGCCAGCGAAGAAGCCCGTCGCAAAGGCGGTCGCTAAGAAGGCGGCTCCGAAACCGGCTGCGGCCGAGCCAGCGGCGCCGAAGCCCGCTCCGAAGGCGGCTGCTCCCAAGAAGGCTGCCGCTAAGAAGGCCGCTCCTAAGAAAGCCGCTCCTAAGAAAGCCGCGGCGAAGAAGGCTGCACCCAAGAAGGCCGTTGCTAAGAAAGCTGCTCCTAAAAAGGCGGCGAAGAAGAAGGCTCCTGCAAAGAAGGCAGCAAAGAAAGCTGCACCGAAGAAAGTAGCGAAGAAGGCGGCGCCTAAGAAGGTTGCTCATAAGAAAGCAGCGCCCAAGAAGGCAGCCAAGAAGAAGGCCGCCCCCAAGAAGGCAGCCAAGAAAAAGGGCGGTAAGAAGAAGTAATTCTGTTTTGCTTTTCCAAATGAAAAGGGGCGAGCCCGAAGGCTCGCCCCTTTTTCTAAATCCGGACTGTTTAGAACGTAAACCTGCCTGTAAGGACCATCACGCGACCGGACACCGAAGCGCCCTGGAACGATCCATAGATGCTGGTGGGAGGCCCGACCGTGCCGGTGATCAGGCCGAGCGAACCGGAGGAAAGGGTGCCCGAAGGGTTGGCAAAATTCGCATGGTTGAGCACATTGTAAGCGCTCAGACCGAGCGAGAGCGACGTCTTCTCTGTGATTTTAAAGTTCCGCGTAAGCTGGGCGTCGATATCGAAGTAACCCGGTCCGCGGAAGCTGTCGGGCGCGGTGTTGCCCCAGTCGGTCTGGATTGCAGTCGCCACGCCTGAAGTGGAATTGTAGGTGGCAAACATGGTCTTATTCAAGCACGGTGCGTTCACGGCAGCTTTTCCGCAGTTCGCGCTCACCGCGCTGGAGCTCAACAAGTCAGCCAGTGGGGTGAGGACGCCTCCGGCCGAATTTACCTGCGCCGGAATCTTGCTGTCGGTTACGCTGAAGGGCGCGCCGCTGTAGAGGTACAATTTGGTGCCTATAGTCCAGCCCTGGGCCAGCGTATTCACCATCTTGTTTTCGAACTTGTGGGGCTGGGTCCAAACCAAATCGCCAGCCACCTGGTGCCGGTTATCGAAGTTGAGGCTGCCGTAACCCGTGCCGACGTTGTACGGATTGTAATAGCCGACAGTTCCCAGCGCGTGGCTCCAGGTGTAGTGGATCTGGCCCGTCAGCCCGTAGCTGAAGGTGTGCCGATACTGAAAGGTGAGGCCGTCGTAGTTGCTGATTCCGTTCGTCAGATACTGGGTCATGGTCACGAAACGTGAGTCGGGGGCAGCAGTGGGCAGCCCGGCGTAACCGCCCCCGTAGCGCGTGATGCCTGCGGCATTGGTATACATGTTGGCGTTGACGGTCTCCTGTAGATCGTAGCCGTGATTGCCGACGTAGGTCACAGTGAAGAGATTGTGCGAGGTGATCTGCTGTTCGATCTCGAAGCTCCACTCGATGTCCTTGGGCGCGCGGAAAGTGGAGGGAAGCGAGTTGAAGCTCGGGGTGCTGAACGTGATGCTCCCCAACAAGGCTCTGATCTGCGCCAAGGTGTCGCCGGCGGCAAAACCGCTCTGGAAGGCGTTACTGGACGACTGCGCGGAGCTGGCCGAGCTGGTGGAATCGGTGGCTAGGCCGATGTTCCCGAAGGTCAACCCCGAGGGGGCGAACTTGTTCGGCACCTGGTTGGCGAACGTGCCGGCCAAGCCGTCGCTGAAGTTCGTGGAGAACAGCCCGATCCCGGCTCGGACCACGGTCTTGCCACTGCCGAAGGGCTTCCAGGCAATCCCGATCCGGGGCTGCGGGATGAGGCTCTCCACGTTATAGAAGGTGTTCGCCTTGCTCTGGATAGTGGTGTTATACGGAACGCTCGCGCCGCCCTGATAGCTGGATGAAATGAACGGCTGGTTCAACAGCTCGAAACAGGTTTCCACGCAGCTCGGGTTGAAGTCTTTTTCAAAGCGCATACCAAACGTCAGTTTGATATTCTTGGAGACGGCCCATTCGTCTGAAACGTAAAAATCGGCCGATGGCACGCGGAAATGCAGCGCGCCGTACTTCGGGTAAGACTGGGAGAAACTGCTGCCCAGGCCCGTTCCGGAGTAGTTCAGTTTCCCGTTGGCAAAATCCGCCATGTCGCTCAGGTTGTAGGAGCCGATGAAGGCGTTCTGAGCGATGCTGCTGTACGTGTACTTATCGTAACGGTAGCTGATACCCGCTTTGACGGTGTGCCGCCCCTTGGTCCAGGACAAGTCGTCAATCAACTGAGCGTGACCAACGTTTCTGCCGACAGGGTAGCCATAAGGGTAGGTTGCTCCACCAAGGGTGGGAAATCCGCCGCCGTTGGCGCCGCCATCAGCCAGAGCGATGGCTTCCGGCATCAGCGCACTGGTCTTGGCGAAATCCGCTACCCCGAACAGGGCGGAATACCATAACGCCGATCCGATGAAATTGTTCACCAGGGCGGGAGTGATCACGTAGGTATAGTTGGCGCTTCCCTGCCACTGCGGCTGGTTGCTGAGGGCGTTGAATGCCGGGTTGACCGGGCTGGTACCGGTGGCCTGGAGCCCGAAATCGTGGCTGACGCGGAAAAACAATTTCTGGTTGTTGGAGAGGTTGTAGTCCACGCGAATGGCGTACAGCCCTTCCGTGTTGAGCTGTGTGTTGTTGGTGCCAAAAGCCACCGCGCAAGGGGTGGTGGCGCCGAATGTCCCTCCCGCACCGTCGGGGGTGTTTGTAAAGGTTCCCGTGCCGCAACCCAGGTGACCGTTGCCGTCCTGGAACTGGCCGGTGCCGTTGGTCACCGGAATGGCCCGGTTGATTCCAGGGGAGCCTTTCAGAAGATTGAACGCGTCCTGATACAAAGGAAGCGAGGCTGCCGGTATGTGAGCCAGCGCGTAGGCCTGGAGCTGCGGCGAAGGAAGCGAAACCACGCCCGCCGCCGGGAGCACGTAGCGCAGGGCTTCGTAATTGAAGAAGCCAAAGAGTTTGTTCTTAAGGATCGGTCCGCCGATCCTGGCGCCGAACTGGTGCGCGTCGGCCCGTCCCCGCGGTGTGCCGGTGGAGTTGCCAAAGAAGGAGTTGGCATTAAGGTCCTGCCAGTTAAAGTTGTAGAGGGCGTTTCCATGGAACTGGTTGGTTCCGGAAATACCGATCAGGTTGACCTGACCGCCGGCCATGCGCCCGTATTGGGGGCTGTAGGCATTCAGCACCACGGCCGCTTCTCCCACTTCGTTGGCCCCCAGCAGATTGTTGCTGGCTCCGGAATTGTTGAGGTTGTTGGCGGGGTCCATCTGATCCATGCCGTTCAGCGTGAACAGGACCGAAGATCCCGGAATGCCGTTGGCGTTCATGTTTCCCGAGCCGCCGACCACGGACACGCGGACGCCCGGCACTGTCATCGCCAGCGTCGTCAGGTCGCCGCCCGCCATGGGAAGATCCACGACCTGCTTGGTGGTGTAGCTCGTCTCCAGGTTGGCGTTCTCCGCCTGCACGATCGGGGATTCCGCAGTCACCTCGATGATCGTGGTATTTCCCTGCGCATTCATACTAATGTTAATCGCCTGCTCCTGGCCGACGAGCAGTGTGATCTTCGTAATGTTCGACTTGAGCCCCTTCGAGCTCGCCGTCAGCACGTACTCGCCCGGCTTCATCAACGGAAAGCGATACTGGCCCTGATCGTTCGTCGTCACCGTACGCGTTTCACCCGACTCGGTGGACTTGATCGTGACCGTCGCGCCTGGAACGATTGCGCCGGAACTATCGGTGATCACGCCAACTGCGTCGGCAGTGGTGATCGACTGGCTAAACGTAAACGACGCCATAACTAACAACAGCGCCGCGAAAATGCAAACAGAGCGGAAAATACGCGTGGTCAATGCAGCTCTCCCTATTTCTATGCTTTGAGATGGTGAAACATAGCCCCTATGGCCCGAACAACAGAGTTGCGGTAAGTGTAGCACGTCCGAAACATTGATGTAAACGGGTTAGTCTACAATGAGCGTATGGCGACGACCACCAGTCAGATCACTTGGCAGGCGTTCGAACAACTTCCCGACGGTGACGGCTTTCATCGCGAAGTGGTGGAAGGAGAACTGATCGTTTTGCCTGCTGCGAAATCGAGACACGCCCGGATGATGATCGCGATCGCGAAAGCGCGGCTGCCACTGGAGGACCGGGGAAATTGGACCGTCCTGGTGGAGGCCGGCTACAGGCTTTCCGAGAATCCTCCCACGTGGATTCAGCCGGATGTTTCGGTCCTTAGCAAGGAGAGGGCTCACGCAACCAGCGGCGACGATTATTTCTTGAAACCGCCGGAACTCGCGGTCGAAGTAGTGTCGCCCTCGGAGACGGCGCGCGATTTCACCCGGAAAATCGACCTGTTGCTGGCTGGTGGCTCCCTCGCTGTCTGGGTGATTTATCCCGAAAAACGAGAGGTTCGGGTGTTCGTCCCGGACGGCACATCTTATAACCGGCGTGGAGATGAGAAGCTCACAATGCCTGAATTGCTCCCCGATTGGGAGCTACCGGTCGCCAAGCTTTTCGAAGACTAACGCACCACGGTCAGCCGTCCATCGACCACGACGATTCGCGGCGTTTCCCCCTCTGAGCAAGCGTGAAAAGGACGTCCCGCATAATAATTCAGGCCGTATTCCCAATCGCGGCGAACATTGTCGTTGCACGCCCCTGCCGTATCTTTGTTATGCGTCCGCCAGAACCCTCGCACCGAAACGCGATCATCCAGTTCGGGAAACGCCGCGCCTTTAAAGTAGGCGACTCCGAACACCACAGCCATGCCCGCAACGAGCATCGCCAGCGACGGCTTTCCTGACCACGAAAGCCACCACACCGCTGTCGCCAATATGGCGGCGGCCAGGAGGAAGAGGGGGCTCAGCGCCAAACTGAAGCGCGTCCGTCCGACTCCTGAAAGCATCGCCTGCGGCAGCGCGGCAGCTATGGTGGGCAGTAAGATCAACAGAGCGGTGCTCGCGGCGAGCAGCCAGGGAGCGATCTTCGATTTGTCTTTCCCCTCGCCAGATGCCTGATCAAGCCCGACCGCGAGCAGCAACGCGAGCCCCGGCATCAGAGGCAGCAGATATCCCGCCAATTTGTTCTGCGACGCCGAGAAAAATGCGAAGCCGTAGATCAGCCATGCGCCCAGAACCCGCATCCGGATATCCGCATAGGTCGATCGACGCCCCAGCAGCGCGACCAATGGCGTCCACGGGAATAATCCGGCCAGTAGCACCGGGATGTAAAACCACCACGCCTGCACGTGTTGGCGTTCCGGACTGAAAAAGCGCGAGAACTGCTGCCGCCAGAAATACTCGTCCCAAAACGCATGCCCATTGCGCACGAAGCACAGCACGTGCCACGGCAACGCCACCGCGATCAATCCCACGGCAATCGCGATTCGCTTGCCGCGCGCAATGAGGAACACCGGCGCGAACAGCACTAGGGGCACGAACGCTTTCGCCAGGACGGCCAACCCGAGCAGTGCTCCTGCCGCGAATCCGCTCCATTTTCGTTTCTCAAAAAGCGCCACCAGCATCGCCGCGCCCAGCAGAGCCGACATTGGGAGGTCGGTCAGCGCTCCAAAACTGTACGCGAGCCACCCAGCCGAGGTCGCGAGAATCGTCACCGCCGCGATTGCCGTTCTTGGGCTCAATTCGCGCGCAATGATGTAAAAAAACAGCAGCAGAAACGCGAGACTCAGCAGAGCCACCGGCAGCCGAGCCGCCCATTCGTCCGGTATTCGCGCGACATGCCCTGCCGCGGTCATCCAATAGAGCAGCGGTGGTTTCTCGAACCACCCCGCCCCGTCGAGCCTCGGCGTCACCCAATCGCCCGATCTCGCCATCTCCCGGCCGATCGACGCGTAGCGAGGCTCGTCCGTGCTGATAAATCCGACGCCCCCCAGATCGAGGAGATAGAGGATCAGCAACGGGACAATCAACCAGCTTCGCGACAAGTCTCCAGTATAATGTTCTAATGCGGATGGTCGCGTTTCTATGGGTCTCGATTTGTGTCTACGCTCAGACGCCCTGCGCCTGCGATGTGAAGATCCCGGAAACGCTGAACGCGCGCCAATGCAGCCTTACCAAGGTCACCGAACAACAGCCCCCCGATCTTCGCGTATTCTTCCTGCCCGATGCAAATCCCAAGAAGCCCAATCGTTTATTGGCGCTCCCAAGAGAGCAATCCCCCGAAATGCAGCGCATCGCCGACCTCACGCCCGAAACCCGCCTCGAATTGTGGACCAAAGCCATCGACATGGCCAAGCAGAAATGGGGCGAGCGCTGGGGAATCGCTTACAACGGTGATAACGTTCGGACCCAGTGCCACGTCCATATTCATATCGGGCGATTGATTGAAGGCGTGGAAGCGGGCGAATTCCTGGTTGTGGACGGCGCGGCCCAAATCCCGATTCCCGAAAAAGACGGCTACTGGATTCATCCCGTAAATGGAAAATTGCACGTCCATACCGGCGAACAGGTCTGCGAAACAGTACTCTTAAGATAAGCGAACATGAGCCTGCTAGGCATTTCCAAACTTCCGACCGCGGAAAACTCCGCGATCCAGCTTCATCCGCGCGATAACGTCGCCATTGCTCGCGTGCCGTTGAGCGTCGGCGCAGCGCTCAACATCGGAGGCGAGAACCTCCGCACGCGCGCGGCGATTCCGGCCGGTCACAAAGTCGCCATCAAGCCCGTGGCGACGGGTGAAACGCTGCTGCGTTACGGGCAGATCATAGGACGCGCCAGCCGCCCGATCGAGCCTGGCGATCACGTCCACACTCACAACGTCGCGTACGAGGAGCTGTCTTTTAACTACGAATTTCCAACCGGCGACATCCCTCTGCCCGTCGCTCCCGCCGCTGTTCCGACATTCATGGGATACGCTCGCGAAGACGGTCGCGCCGGTACGCGCAACTACATCGCCGTGGTCGCCGCGAGCAACTGCGCCGCGCACACCGCCGAATGGATCGCATCGAGTTACGACAAAGCTTCCTTACCCTCAGGTGTCGACGGAGTGGTCGCGTTCCCTCATGGCGATGGATGCGGACAATCTCCCGGCCCCGATCTGGCGCAGCTCCGTCGCACCTTGGGCGGCGTGCTCGATCATCCCAACGTCTCGGCGGCGGTGATCCTCGGGCTCGGCTGCGAGGTGAATCAGATCGATCATTATCTGGGCAAAGGGGGGCCTCGTACCGACCGCCTGGTCGGCATGACGCTCCAAAACTCCGGTGGTACCCGCGCCACTGTCGACGCCGCCCGTCGCTCCATCGACGGCATGATTGAACGCGCCGCCGCCGAAAAACGCGTTGCCCTGCCCGCTTCGAAAATCTCCGTTGGACTCAACTGTGGTGGCTCGGATTCCTTCTCCGGCATCACCGCGAATCCCGCCCTGGGCGTTTGCTGCGATCTTCTCGCCCAAGCCGGTGCGACCTTCGTGCTCGCCGAGACCACCGAAATCTTTGGCGCCGAACATCTTCTCGTCCGCCGTGCCCGCAATCGCGCCGTGGCCGAAAAACTTCTCAGTTTCGTCGATGGCTACAAGAAATATCTAGCTCGATTTGAAGGCAGCTTCGACGATAATCCTTCGCCCGGCAACAAAGAAGGCGGCTTGACCAACATTCTCGAAAAGTCCCTGGGCGCGGTCGCAAAGGCCGGCACCACTCCTCTGAACGACGCGATCGATTACGCCGAGCGCGTCTCCACCTCCGGGTTCGTCTTCATGAACACTCCGGGTCACGACCCTGTTTCGCTCACCGGCTTAGGCGCGGGCGGCGTCAACCTGATCGCCTTCACAACCGGACGCGGCAGCGCCATCGGCTTCCCCACCATTCCGGTTCTTAAAATCGCGACGAATTCCGTCATGTATCACCGCATGAAGGACAATATGGACGTCAACGCAGGCCGCATCGCGGAAGGCGAAGCTACGGTGGCCGAAGTGGGCCACGAAATTTTCGACGCTCTGCTCCGCGCCGCCTCGGGCGAACGGACCGCGAGCGAGCGGCTCGGGCATCAGGAATTCGTACCCTGGCGCATCGGGCCCGTCATGTAAGTAAGGATATTTCATGAAATTTATAGCACTTTGTTTGATCATTGCCGGAGTTACGGTAGCCGCGGACAAATCCGCGTTTGATAAAGCCACGCTCGAAGCCTATCTCCGGCACGTCGAGCTGTGGCGCCCCGATGTCGGCGTCAAAATCGACGACGCCAAGGAATCGAAAGAACTCCCCGGCTTCCTCGATGTCTTTATTCACCTCAGCTTCAAGAAGATGACGCTGCCGGAGCAGCATTTCTTCGTGTCGAAAGACGGGAAGAAGGTATTTCGAGCCGACGTCTACGACATCAACAAGAACCCCTTTCAGGCGAACCTTGACAAGCTGGACGTCAAAGGCGCGGCGACCCTCGGACCGGTGAACGCGCCCGTGACCGTCATTGTCTTCAGCGATTTCCAGTGCCCCTTGTGCAAGCAGGAAGCCGAGGTGATTCACAAGGAAATTACCGCGGCCTTTCCCGATCAGGTGCGTGTCTATTTCCGCGATTTCCCCCTCGAATCGCTTCATAATTGGGCCCGCCCCGCCGCCATCGCCGGACGCTGCGTCTTGAAGATGAACCCCGCCGCCTTCTGGGATTATCACGACTGGATTTACGAGAATCAGACCTACATCGGTCTCGATAACATTAACTCTAAACTCCAGGAGTTCGCGACCTCGAAGGGTCTCGATGGCATGCAGTTCAGCCGTTGCATTGAGAGCAAGGCGACCGAGCCCGAGGTGAACGCCTCACTCGCGATTGGAAACTCCCTGGCAATCAACGCCACTCCGACCATCTTTCTGAACGGCCGCAAGCTCGAAGGCGCGGTGCCGTGGGAGACCCTGCAGACGCTCATAAAAATGGAGCTCGATCACCAGACCGCCTCCGCCGCAGCCGCCAAGGCCGATGACTGTTGCACCGTCACCATCCCGAAGATTATCAAGTAAATGCGCCGCTTTCTTCTCTTAATCCCTATCGTCGCGTTTTCAGCCGACATCAATCCCGACCTCTACCTCGCCCACGTTCGCTACCTTGCGGCCCCAGAGTTAAAAGGCCGCGCCACTGGCTCACCCGAGCTCGAGAAAGCCGCGCACTACATCGCCGCCCAGTTCCGCTCATTCGGATTGAAGCCCACCGAGCTCGCCTTCCCCGTCGCCCTCGGCGCGCATCTCGGCCCCCACAATCGCCTCCAATTCAAGGAACCCGGCGAAAGCCGCACGCTCGCCTCCGGCAAGGATTTCCTCCCGTTAAGCTTTTCCTCCTCCGGCGAGCTTCATTCAACCGTAGTATTCGCAGGCTACGGCATTACGAATAAACAGGATAACTACGACGACTACGACGGCCTCGACGTCACCGGAAAGTTCGTCCTCCTGCTCCGCCACGAGCCCAAAGAAAATTCTCATAAAGATCACGTCTCTTTTGCCGATAAAGCTGTCAACGCAAAAATGCACGGAGCGCGTGGCGTGATTCTGATCAACGATATCGATCATCACGATGCAGAGCCGGACGACCTGGGCAAGTTGTCGGTAAGCGGTCCCAAAGACGCCGGCGTCCTGTTCGTGCGCATCAAATCCGAATTTGCCGACACTTGGTTCAAGCATGACGGCCGCGATCTTCACTCACTCGCCAAGCAGATCGACCAGCACGGCCATCCCCATTCTTTCGCTCTCTCGAATCTCTCCGTCGATCTTGCGGTCGATGTGCGCGTCGAAACCAAAACGGTGCACAACGTGGCCGCGTACCTGCCCGGCACATCCGACGAATATGTCGTCGTGGGCGCGCATTACGACCATCTCGGGTTAGGCGACGAGCACTCGCTCGCCCCCTCGCAGGCCGGAACCGTTCATCCCGGTGCCGACGACAACGCCTCCGGCACTGCGGGAGTCCTTGAACTGGCGCGTTGGGCCACCCAGCAGCCAAAGCAAAAACGAGGCATTCTGTTCCTGACCTTCGCCGGCGAGGAATTGGGCCTGCTCGGCAGCGAGTGGTATGTCAATCACCCGACCCTCCCCTTAGAAAACGCCGTCGCCATGATCAATATGGATATGATCGGCCGCATCCGCGAAGGCAAAATCTATTTGAGCGGCACCGGCACCGGCTCCACGTTCCCGAAACTGGTCGAGGATGTGAAGCGTCCCGCGCCCATTCAAATCGACCTCGCCGAGAAAGCCGGTTATGGGTCCAGCGACCATACGTCCTTCACCACCAAGAACGTCCCGGTGCTGTTCTTTTTCTCCGGCCTGCACGGCGATTATCACAAGCCCAGCGACACTGCCGACAAAATCGATAGCGCCGACGCCGCGAAGCTCCTCGACTATATCGCGGACCTGGTCACGCATCTTGAAAACGATCCGCGGCCCCAATTTATTCGCGTCGCCGAGCCTGCCACCGGCCCGGTCGGCTCCGGAGGAGGCAGCGGCTATGGCCCCAACTTCGGCAGCATCCCCGACTTCAACGAACCGCCCAAGGGCGTCCGCTTCGCCGACGTCCGCGATGGCACGCCAGCCGCCAAAGCGGGGCTCAAAGCGGGTGACATTCTGATCGAATTCGACGGCAAGGACATCGCCAATCTATACGATTTTACTTACGCCCTACGCGCCCATAAGCCCGGTGATTTAGTACTAGTCCGGGTACTTCGCGAGGGCAAGACAATTGAGGCCAAAGTACTGCTCGCGGAGCGCCGCTAATTTGGCATACTTGATTAACCCGAAGTCATGCAAACGATAACCGCAAACTCGACGAGGAAGCTGCCGCCACTGATCCTCCACCCGTTCGCCGACGCCGGCGGGCCCGACAAGCTCGTCGAAAGCTCCCGCGCCAGCCTCATGCTGCAAGGCCTTCTTCCCACCGGCGAGCGCACCACCGAGGATCTGGATAAATCCCTGCTGGAAGGCCGCTATTGCGAAATACGCATGCTGTTTTACGTCGGCAAGGATCTGGTGCGCTGGATCGAACAAGCTCTCGAACACGTTGAGCGTCAGCCCGGCTTCCACGGTACTGGAATCAAGTTCCAAAGCTTCGCCGCCTACCTGGTCAACAACACGCCGCCGGCGGTGCAGTCCAAGCTCCGCAAGTGGGGAGTCGCCGATTTCAAATCGATTTTCATGCGCGCACTGGGCCTGAACGCAATTCTCTCCACTGTGCCCGAGCGGGGCGTCATGGCCGACGATTTCATCCGCAATTACTATCGCTACGCCGACGCGATTTTCGCGTGCCGCCAGAGTCAAACGCAATTCACCGACATCGCCCACATGAATTTCGACTTCGACATCTTCGCCAGCGGCGAGTATTCGCGCATGCTCGAACGCGAGTGGTCCGAAGATTAGTAAGCTGTCCCAGTCAGTTCGTTTGTCCACTGCTAGCGCAGTCTCGACACGGAACCGCCATGCGTAAGCATGCGGACAGATGCGATAACCCGCACCCGCACTCACGTGACGGGGTTATAACACCTGGCGTAAAGCCAGGGGATTTCTACCGCCAACGGAGTGACTGGGACAGCTTACTTGTCTTTGCTCACGAGACAGCTGCCAGACGGGGCTTAAAAACGAGCTATCAGGAGCTCCTGCCAAACAGTCCGATGTGTAAAGAATTGTCAGTGACCGGCAGTCCGATTTCGCCTGTCGTTTCAGCCGTTTAGATCGCTAGTCCGCCCTCTCCCTTTTGTCCTGGAACTAAGACCGCCCTATACCCGGCAATATAGCTAGGTTGTTTCAGTACTATACCTTATTGTTGCTGCACCCCAGGGCCTGTAAGCTCTTCATTAGTCGCAAGGGGATTCTCCACGTCAAAAGCCATTCCGGCTGAAGCATAGGGAGACCCACGCTCTGAAACGCCTGAAACGAATATTGGAGAAAATCTTTGTTTAACGTGTGCTACATTAAGCGGACATTCGCCGCAACCTGCTTCTCAGCCGTGCTGCTGACCCTCGCCACTCCCGCCAGCGCGAACACGTCATTCACTAATGGTAACTTTGAGTCCGTGAGCGGTCACCTCACGAGCTTCTCGCTGGAGGATCCGGCTGGGAATTTGACCGCTCTCACCGGATGGAACATCTTGGGAACGCCGAACGCCAGCCAGATTCTGAACTGCGTGGTGATCGGAGGCGCGACTACAAACATGTGCGGCACCGTCGCCTTTGGAGGCAACTTCAGCCTATGGGCAAACCCTGGTCAAAGTCCGAATGGTGGAAATTACTATATGGCGGACGGAGACGACTCCACCACGGACACGATCACTCAGCCTGGTGGATACGGCCTTCCGCTCTATCAAACCGTGACCGGCGTCGTGTCCGGAGCCACTTACGATGTGTCTTTCTATCAGGCGGCGGCCCAGCAGAATGGATTCACTGGCGCCACCACCGAGCAATGGGAAGTCGCTTTCTGCCCTTCCCTTCCCTGCTCAGCGGGAAACACACAATACTCCAACCTGATGAGCGATGCCAACCACAGCGATGTCACTTGGGCCAGCCAAGGTTTGCAGACCTTGAGCTTCACAGCGACGGCCGCCACGGAGGTCCTTGAGTTCATTGCCCTCGGCCTACCGAACGGAGACCCGCCTTTCGTCATGCTCGACGGAGTCACCCTGACGCAGTTGACTCCGGAACCCGGGACCTACATGCTCATCGGCCTCGGCTTGCTGGCAATTCCGCTCGCCGGACGTCTGCTGAAGAAGCGTCCTTAATCCTTAATCCTTTAACGCATTCCGGACGATCTCTTGCTTACGCATGCAGCATCTTGCTTCCTTCGCGCTCGATATCGTAAGGCTGTGTGTTTGGCTCGTTCTGCTCGTGGTCGTTTTTGTGCCTTTGGAGAGGCTCTGGACGCTGCGCCCCCAAAAAGTTTTCCGCAAAGCCATCGGCACTGACCTGCTCTATTACTTCCTCAACAGCCTGGTTCCGAAGCTGCTCCTGATCGTACCTCTCACTCTGGTTGCGGCCGCTGTCCATCGCGTCGTCCCCAGCGCCTTTTATTCGTCTGTATCCGCCTTGCCCTTGTGGATACGGCTCGCCGCGGCTTTGATCGTGGGCGAAGTGGGCGCGTACTGGGCCCATCGCTGGCTGCATGAGATTCCCCTGCTGTGGCGTTTTCACGCCATTCACCACAGTGCGGAAGAGATCGACTGGCTGGTAAATACTCGCGCCCATCCGGTGGACGTTCTGTTCACGCGCCTCTGCGACATGGTGCCGCTGTATGTCCTGGGCCTCGCGCAGCCGATGGCGAATAAGTTGGATCTGGTCCCGCTATTGGTCACCGTCATTGGAACCATGTGGGGCTTTTTCATCCACGCGAATGTAAACTGGCGCTTCGGCTTTTTGGAATGGCTGGTTTCCTCCCCCGCCTTCCACCACTGGCACCACACCAACGACGGCCCAGACCGCATCAATAAAAACTACGCCGCAATGCTCCCCTGGGTCGACAAATTGTTCGGCACGTTTTATCTTCCCAAGCAATGGCCGGAAAAATACGGAATCGACACCCCCATCGCCCCCAGCTTGGCAGGGCAGCTATTAGACCCCATAGTCGCACCCTCGAAACCATCCCTCGTTCGCGTCTTGTAGGGCGGCCAATCCTGGCTGCAGCCGCCTTCAGGCGGCTCTTCCGCTTACGTTTTCATCCGCGGCGCGTCGACACTCGTGTCACCATCCCGATCCCCCCACCGAACCCTGACCGTCAGGGAGGGGACAAACGCGAAAGAGGAATAATCAATTCCGCAAGCACACATGACTGAAGCTGACATAGCGCACGAATGCTAGACTCTCAAAAACTCCCGCGCCTTAGCCAGCGACACCTTCATCCCCCCGCCAGTATCCACCACCAGCTTCGGATACTCAATCGCTTCGAACGAGTCGCGAATTTTCAGATACAACGCGAACGTCCGATTCTTCGCCGGATGCTTCCGAGCCCTCTCAATCCGGCGCCGCGCCACCCTCTCCGGGCACACGCATTCGATAATCCTCCACGGAGTCCCGAGCTTCTTCGCCATCTCAATCACCCGTGCAATCTGATACGCCCGGGAAAACGTACGTCCGTCGAAGAACACCGTCAGCCCTGGAGATCGCCCTAACAAATACTCCGCCGTCCGCTGCATCAGATCCTGCACAAAATCGTCCTGCTCGGCCGAGTATTCGACGAACGTCGCCGGAAACAAATCCGCGCGCAGAATGTCTTTGTTCAACACGATCCCGCCCGTCTCCTCCGCTAACGCGCGAGCGAGCGTGCTTTTCCCCGTGCCCGGCAAACCCGCCATCACGACGATCATGTCCCCAGCCTAACCGAGCCGTGACCACAGGGAGCGGAGTCTTGAACGGACCATTATCATGAATAAATGGAATCTTCCGTCGCAGCTTCTCCCGAACTCCCCTCTGTCGTGGATTTGGAAAAGCAATATCTGCTGCAAAACTACGCCCGCTTCCCGCTGGTGCTCCATCGCGGCAAAGGCTGCTATGTGTACGACACCGCGGGCAACCGCTATCTCGACCTGATTGCCGGCATCGGCGTAAACGCGCTCGGCTATTCGCACCCGCGTCTCACCAGGGTCATTCGGGAGCAGGCCGGCCTGCTGCTGCACACTTCCAATCTCTACTATCACGAATACCAAGGCCCACTCGCCGAGCGTGTCGCAAAATCGAGCGGCCTCGATCGGGTATTCTTCTCCAACTCCGGCGCCGAGTCCATGGAAGGCGCATTGAAAATGGTGCGCTCGCACGGACGCAAGATCGATCCGGCGAAGTATCACGTGATCGCGCTCGAAAATTCCTTCCACGGCCGCACCTTGGGCGCGCTCTCGATCACGGGACAAGAAAAATACCGGCGCGATTTTGAGCCGCTCGTGCCCGGCGCGCATTTTGTGCCGCGCAACGATATTACGGCGCTGGAACAGGTCGTCAATGAGCACACCGCCGGAATCGTGCTCGAACTGGTGCAGGGCGAAGGCGGCATCTTCGCCCTGACCGCCGAGTATGCGCGCAAAGCCCGCGAGCTCGCGGACCGCTACAACGCTCTGCTCGTATTCGACGAGATCCAATGCGGCGTCGGCCGTCCCGGCACGTACTTCGCCTATCAGTTGTTCGACCCCGTCGTGATGCCGGACGTAATGGTGGCCGCAAAACCGCTCGCCTGTGGAATCCCTCTGGGCGTGATCGCGGCGAATGAACGCGCCGCCGTATCCATCGGACCGGGAATGCATGGCTCGACCTTCGGCGGCGGCCCGCTCGCGTGCAGAGTCGCACTGGAATTCTTCGATATTCTCGATCCCCTGTTGCCGAAGATCGTCGAGACCGGCAGCTATTTCCGAATGCGGCTGACAGAGCTAGCCAAACGCTACGGCTTCATCAAGGAAATTCGCGGCGTCGGCTTGATGATCGGCGTCGAGCTCGATATGCCCGGAAAACAGATCGTGCTCGATGCCATGGCCGAAGGCCTTCTCATCAACTGCACGCACGACACGGTGATCCGCATGCTGCCGCCGTACATTTTGACGGAGCAGGATGTGGACCGCGCCATCACAGTCCTGAATCGTGTGTTCAAAAAAACGAAAACTACCTGACAAAAAACTCAGGCTTGCCGATGTTTGCATCAACAGCCACATCGAAAAATCCGATCATCATTTCTTTTGAGCTCTGCTGCCCGTAAGTAACGTCGACGGATGGGTCTGGATTCAGCGGATTGTTAGCGGAGTTGTCGAAAGTCCCCCAACACTGAAGTCGCATTCCCTTCTTCAGCGGAATGGGCGTCTTCAAACGGTAAGAAAGCTGCCAAAAAAAGCTGTAATTAGGGACGTTTAAGAGCGTTTGCGAGCCATTATTACCGTCATTAAGGGCAAATAAGAACGATTTTCCGCGCAGATGCATGTGCGGAAAGAAGCTCAACAGCAGAGCGTCGTTCGGAATCGACCCCCAAGCCGTGACCCGATAATCCCTCTCGCCGGCCGGAATCCGGAAATGATCGTTGTTGAGCTGCAGCGCGAGCACCCGCTTTTCGGGCGGCTTCTTGGCAAACTTGAGCGCAATCGCCGTCTGGTCGGAGGCGGGCTTGCCCGTAGGGGTGTAATGGATCTCGAAAACCAGATCCGACCCCGCTTGGACCAGCTTCGCCATCCCATCGGGCCACGAATCGGGTGTCGATCCAGGGGCATAAACCGTTAAAATATCGGCCTTTGTCGGTCCGCCCGTCCAAGTCGAGCCCGGCTCTCGGATATAGACGACAATATGATGGACCACCGTTCGATTCCCGGGCCGCACCTCGACCGCTTGCACCCAACGGTCCTCTTTGAAACCCGTAGGTATCGGAAAATATTGGTATTCGAGCTCGCCCGACGCCGGGATCTCGAAAGGGCGCGGCATTGCCAGTTCCAGATCGTGTGACGGCAAATTCCATCCCTCGGGCCATATTTTCTTGGGTGGCGCATCCTGAGAATCTCCCTTCGCCGACCCGTTATCTGCCCAGTTCGCAAGAGTTTCAATCTCCGCGGCGCTCAATGATCGATCATTCGAGAAGTGCCCGCAACAAGGGTCGGCCGGCCACGGAGGCATTTTGTGCGAGCGCACTTGCTCCCGAATCGCCTTAGCCCACGGCCTCGTTTCTTCGTAAGTCGCGAGAGACATGGGAGCAATCTGCCCGGGGCGATGGCATTCCTGGCAGTGATTCTGGAGAATCGGCAGCACGTCGCGAAAAAACGTCACGGCCAGAAGCACTGCCTGCATACCTATCAATATATATGCTTCTCAGGCAGCTTGACGGAAGTTTGCAAAAGGCGCACTATTAGATACATAGGAGTTCCAGATGATGCTCAAGCGGCTTCCGTTGGTGGTTTTCCTGATCGGCTCAAGTTCGGCGTGGGCGCAGCAAGTGATCTCGGCGCACTCCGGCGTGATTCACTTGGTCGAAGGACAGGTAACTCTTGACGGCAAGCAGGTTGCGCCGAAATTTGCGGAATTTCCGGACGTGAAAAACGGCCAAGTTCTCGCGGCGGAAGACGGGCGGGCCGAAGTGCTGCTGACGCCGGGCGTGATTTTGCGCATCGGCGAAAATAGCTCCTTTAAAATGATTTCGAATAATCGCGCCGATACGCGGCTTGCGGTGCTGACCGGTTCGGCGATCGTTGAAGTGGGCGAATTGCTGCCCTCGAACGCGATCACTGTGGTCTATGGCGATACCCACATTGAAGTTCTCAAGCGAGGCCTCTATCGCGTCGATGCCGATCCGGGCAAGCTGCGCGTTTACGACGGCGAAGCGCGGGTGACGGCGGGAGATCAGACGTTGATTGCTCGCAAGGGCCGCGAAGTGATTCTCGGCACAGTGCTCGCGATGAACGCCTTCGATACGAAGGATGTAGACGCACTGATGCGCTGGGCCGCGCGCCGGTCTGAGTATCTGTCGCAAGCCAATATATCGTCCGCACGCTCGGCTTCGAGTTCCGGGTATCTTGGCAGCGGTTACGGTTACGGCGGGATGGGTGGATCCTGGGCGTACAATCCGTGGTACGGGATGTTCACCTATCTGCCCTACGGTAACGGCATGTATTACAGTCCGTTCTTCGGCTACCCGTATTACAGCACGGGCAATGTTGGCTATGTCATGCCGACGGGCGGCTCCCGCGGCAGCGCATTTCCAGTGAGCGGGTCCGCGACATCGCCTCACTACAATGCCGGCACGGGCAGCTACAATATGGCGCCGCGCGGGTCGTACTCGAGTGGCAGCAACAGCGGCGGAAACAGCGGGTTCTCGAGCGCCGGATCTGGCGGATTCAGCGGCGGTGGCCTATCGTCGGGCGGAGTGTCGAGCGGTGCGGCTTCTCACGGCGGCGGCAGTGCCGGCGGCATGGGCGGCGGGCACGGCAAGTAAATAAAGCGGCGGGCAAACACTGAGCCGACGCGGGCGTCGGCTGCGGTCCAAGGGACCGCCCCACTTGCTACCACACTAATTTGGTCTTTCGTCGCTGATTTGTGTGAGCTTGCCGGACTATAAGCCGGTTTCTGTACTCCGTTTCCGAAGCGACAGTCATTCATCTTGGCCGGAGATCTCTCTCCGGCTCCAGCGACCTACCCGGAAGTTTTAACGGAGCGGGCCGCTCCTCCTCCCCTATTTGGTCTTGCTCCGCATGGGGTTTGCCCTGCCAGCGCGCATTACTGCCGCCGCGGTGCGCTCTTACCGCACCTTTTCACCCTTACCTGCCAAAATACACGACAGGCGGTATAGTTTTCTGTGGCACTTTCCGTAAAACCCGCTTTAAGCGAGCCCCCCCGGCCGTTAGCCGGCATGTTGCCCTATGGAGACCGGACTTTCCTCCCGCCGAAGCGAGCGACTGTCCATCCGACAAGCTCGACTCTTATTATGCGTTGTTGAAACATTGAGAACAAGTGGCGTATCTACAGTCAGTTCGTGTATTCTGGTCATTCAGGGTTCAGTTTAGTACTAGAACAGAGCAAGCGAAATTGTTTTGGCAGGTTGAGGAGAGGTCAACATGTTCACCAGATTTGCCGCACTATTGGCGGTTCTGCCGTTAGTCGCAGTCGGAGTTTGCGCGCAGGGACTGGACACCAAGGCGTCCAAGGACGACTGGGAAGAAATTAATTACGAATTTAATTCGTCAGTTCTTGTCGATGGATACCCGAGCCTTCTCCGCGTGGCCGAGTTGCTGCAAAAGCACCCGGGCTACAAAGTGCGGATCGAAGGCCATACCGACGTCATAGGCGGCGGACCTTATAACGAGAAGCTGGGGCAGGCCCGAGCCGACGCAGTGCGCGACTTCCTGGTGAAGTATGGCGCCGGCACCGCACAGATTACGACCGGAACCCGCGGCAAAGTGGACCCGAAGTATCCAGGTCAAAGACCGACTTTTACAAAGACCGACGAAGCTCGCTGGATGAACCGCCGCGTAGTACTGACGGTGATGAACGAATCCGGCGGCGTGGTGGGAGCGGGCGGTCCTGGCGATGCGATCCGGGCGATGGAACCGGCCAAGGGCATGACGGATTGCTGCACGGAAGTGCTGAAGCGGCTCGATAAGCTGGACGATATCGCGCGACTGTTGAAGGATCTCGCGGATCAGAACGCGCAGCTCAAGAAAGATATTGCGGACCTGAAGAAAGATCAAGCGGTACTGGAATCGAAGGTGAATCAACCTCCGCCACCGGTGATGATGCCGACGGCCGCTCCGCCACCCGTAAAGAAAGAAGACTCGCGCTTCCAGTTGTTGGGCGTGAACGTGGGCGGGGATTCGACCCAGCACGTGACCTTCACCGGAAAAGGCCGGTTCTTCGGTGTATTCGGCGAGCATTATGCGTTGCAGGCGCAGGGCGAGTATTTTTACACTCACGACGCCAAGGAAGGCCAGGTCGACGTGGGTCTTGTGGACCGGATCGGGCGGATGCAAGCCGGCCTGTTTGCCAGCTTCAAAAACGTATCGCTTGCGGGAAACCAGACCAGCGGAACGCTTGGCCAAGCGGCATTTACCGTCGACTACATTTTCAAATGGGGCAAGCTGGGAGTTTTCGGCACCAAGGGCTTCATGGACAACGCGAAAATCTACAGCGCGGCGTACGTGAATCCGGCCACCGGTTACACCTCGACCGACATCTTCATCGAACGCTACCTGAAGATTGTGGATCAGGCCGGCGTCAGCGGAACGGTAGGGCTGTGGGGCAACAACTACCTGGAAGGCAACATCGGTTATTTGAAGAGCGTCGTCAACGGCGACCGCATGGGCGGCACGGTACGCTTTGTTTTCCCGGTGAATACCAAGGTCGCCGTTACGCTGGAAGGCGGCGTCAACGAAACGCTGCTGGGAGTGGGCAATACGGGCCGCGTGGTGGCTGGCGTGCAATTGGGCAACCTGATGCGTCCGAAGGAATTTCTGGAATCGGGCATTCCGATACCGATCGACGTGCCGCGCGTTCGATATGAAGTACTGACGCGGAAGGTGCACGTGGGCGAGACGCCTCCGGTAGCCGACGCGGGTCCGGATCAGATCGGCGTTCCCGCGGGAACGATCAAGCTGGACGGATCGGCTTCCTATTCGCCGGATGGCAACCCGCTGACCTACCAGTGGATTCCGGAAGGTCCGGCGGTAAGTCTGTCGGCCGCGACATCGGCGATCACGACGTTTACAGCGACCGCGTCCCAATCGTACACGTTCCGGCTGGTTGTGAAGGATAACTTCGGCGGACAGGGCATGGCTCGCGTCCACGTTACGACGGCAGCGAATAATCTTCCGCTCATCGTCTCGTTCCAGGCGAATCCGACCTCGGTTGCGGCCGGGGGGACTTCGAACCTGAGTTGGGCGGTTACCGGCGCGGACACGGTGACGATCACGCCGGGAGTCGGCCCGGTTCCGTTGTCCGGTGCGCAGCCGGTTGTAGTGAATTCCACCACAACTTACACGTTGACGGCCAAGAACGCGAACGGCAGTACTACAGCATCGGTGACCGTCACAGTGACGACGCCAGTGACAGCGCTGCTGGCGTGCTATGCATCACCGTCGAACATCATGGCGGGCGAATCGGCTACCTTGAACTACCAGTCGCAGAACGCGACGTCGGTCAGCATCAATCAAGGCGTCGGTTCGGTCGGCCTGAGCGGCAGCGTGGCAGTGACGCCGACCGCGACGACCAATTACACGGTCACGGCGAACGGCCCGAACGGGCAAACGGCTTCGTGCAGCATCGCGGTGCAAGTGACCGCGGGCGCACTGCCGAGAATCATCCAGTTCTCGGCGTCGCCGATGTCCATCCTGAGCGGCCAGAGCTCGAATCTACTGTGGATCGTGGATAACTCCACTTCGCAGACGATCACGACTTTGGGCACAGTGGTTGCGGCCGGCACGGCAAGCGTGTCCCCGACGGTGACCACTACTTACACGTTGACGGCGACCAATGCCGCCGGCAGCGTACCGGCGACGGCTACAGTGACGGTGACGCAGATCCCGAATCCGATCATCGTGAGCTTTACAGCGACGCCGAATCCGTCGAACACTCCGGGAGCTCCGGTAGTGTTGAACTGCCAGACGCAAAACTCGGCGAGCATTACCATGGCCGGGTTGACGTTCCTGACACCGAACATCACCTACACGGTGTATCCGCAGGCGACGACCGCATACAATTGCATCGCGACTGGTGAAAACGGCGTGACGGCCAGCAAGACGCTCACGGTGACGGTCGGCTCCTCGCCGCCGCCTACCGCTGCGCCGCCAACGATCGTCATCGCGGGTGGCAGCACTCAGACGACGACCGTGCGCAACGTGCTGATCGACGCATCCGGTTCGACCAGTTCGACCGGCGGCGGGCTGACGTTCAGTCTTGCGACGCTGTACGGCTCGGCGCAAATCATCAACGGCAATACGTCGAAACCCACGGTAACGCTGGGGCCGACGCCTGGTCCGTACTACTTCAATCTCACGGTGACGGATAGCAAGGGCGTATCCACCACGCAGGAGATCACAATCACCTACGCGCCTTAGGGCGATCGGGTGAGCGAAAAAAGGGCGGGTCCGAGAAATCGGGTCCGCCCTTTTTAATGCTCAGCAGGGTTATAAAAAACAAAAAAGGCAAGCTCGAAAGCCTGCCCTTTGGTTATGAATCGGTGATCGAAGAAACGCTATTCCGCTTCGCGGGGGCGTTTCTTTCTATTGCGCTTGCGCGCGAGAGCTTCCTTGGTGCGCTGTTTTTCACCCGGCTTCAAGTAGAAGGAATGTCTCTTGATTTCCTTGATGATGTCCTCTTGCTGGACCTTGCGCTTGAAACGGCGCAGCGCGCTTTCCAGGGTTTCTCCATCCTGGATGTGTACTTCTGCCAAACTCGACTCACCTGCCTTTTTACTGCCGCACTAGCATGCGGCTCCAGACTGCTGGGCATGCGGTACGCACGCCAGCTTCTAGGATAGCAGCTTCCTGGTTTCGACCCGGTAAAAGATCAGGTAGGCCAGGCCGACGCCGACGGGAATGAGTCCGAGGAATCCGAGGCCGATGGGAACGCCCTGATCGTTGTGAGGCTCGTGGAGGAGCATCTGAATTTCCTCCGGAGTCGCGCCGCGGTCGCGAGCATCCATCACAGCCCGCACCTTTACTTCAGCGGGGTAGGGCCTTTGTGAGGTGACGGCGACCGCGGAGATCGCGACCATCGATGTGAGACCCGCGAAGAGCCAGATCATGCCGTGCAGCAGATACGTGCGAGGGGTCCAGGGCGCGGATTGGCGGACCGGCAGGTCCACGCCTTTTTCGAGGGCAGCGAGCGTTTCTTTATGACTGAGCTCGCGCTCGCGAAAACGGTTGTTGAGGGTGATTAGAACAATCACCCCGACGAAAACGAAAAGCATTACGAAAAACACGGTTGCTTCCATGCCGATTGAGACTCGCGGATAGTGTACAAATGTTTCAACCCGCGTTGAAACTTATCGAGCGTTCTGAGAGGTCTAAAGCAAGGATGGCGGCCGACGAAGAAATCACGGCTCTGCTCGCGTCGGGGTGTCGCACCGAAGCGTTCGAAACATTGCTCGCCGCATATCAGGACAAAGTATTCCGGCTCTCCTATTCGATGCTGGGAGATCGGGCGCAGGCCGAGGACGCGGCGCAGGAGAGTTTTCTGCGCATCTGGAAATCGATGGATCGTTATCGAGGAGACTCGGCGCTCGGCACGTGGATTTTTTCGATCGCGCGAAATGTCTGCCTGACTGCGATTTCGAAACGCGCCGCGCGGCGGTCCGCTCCGATCGAAGAAGCCGAGCGCTCGACGTCCGATGCGCCGGACCGGCAGCGCGATATTTTGCGCCTGGTGGCCGAATTGCCGAAGAACTACCGCGCCGTGGTGATGTTGTTTTATATGGAAGATCGATCCTACGAGGAGGTCGCGCGGTTGTTGGATTTGCCGGTCGGCACGGTGAAAACGCATCTCCACAGGGCGCGCAACCAACTCGCTACGATGATACAGGAGGCAGACCAGTGTCCGACGAACTTGACGAACAGCTTGACGAACGACTGACGCGAGCATTTGGCGGAATCTGCGCACCCGCGAGTCTCGCCTCGGCGGTGATGAATCGCGTGCGAATGCCGGCGCCCACGCGGTTGCCGGAAGTGCTGGACGCGATCGCGTGGATGGGCGTCCTTTCTCTTGCGGCGTGCGTCGCATTTTTTGTGATTTTGAAATAGTGTTATCGTTGCCCACATGTCAAGTAATTCCGCAGGCATCTTTCGGGATCATCTATTGAAGGAAAAAGTCGCGTTCGTCACCGGAGGCGGCAGCGGCATCGGACAGCGCATGGCGGAGCGGTTCGCCGAACACGGCGCGAAAGTCGTGCTGGTGGGCCGCAAGCAGGAAAAGCTGGACGTGGCGGCGGCGGCGATTCGCAGTGTGGGAGGGTTCGCGGAAACCGCGGCGCTCGATGTGCGGGATTACGCCGCGGTCGAGGCCGCGATAAAGAAGACGCGCGACGATTTGGGGGAGATCGACATTTTGCTGTGCGGAGCCGCCGGGAATTTTCCAGCACCGGTCACGGGCATGTCGGCCAACGGATTTAAAGCGGTGATCGATATCGATCTGCTCGGCACATTTAATACTTGCCGCGCGGCGTATGAGTCGCTGCGCAAGCCTGGCGCGTCGGTGATCAGCATCTCGGCGAATCACGCCACTGTGGCGATCGCGAATCAGGCGCATGTGTGCGCCGCGAAGGCCGGGATCGAGCTGCTCATGAAAACGCTCGCGATCGAGTGGGGTCCGAAAGGGATTCGCGCGAACTGCATCACTCCAGGACCCACCGACGATACGGAGGGAATGCGCCGCCTCGCGCCAACTCCGGAGGCTCGCCTCGCTGCTCAAAATAGTGTGCCGCTGGGACGCTACGGCACCAAGGATGAATTGGCGGACCTCGCTCTTTTTCTGTGCTCAGAGGCGGCGTCGTACATCACGGGCTCGGTTTATCATTGCGACGGAGGAACGTCGCTGACTCGCTCCTCAATGAGCTGAGAATGGTCTCATCGGCGGATGTTGTCATCATCGGCGGGGGCATTGTCGGCGCGAGCATCGCGTATCAGCTCACAGTGGCGGGTTGCCGAAATGTTGTGATCCTGGAGCGCGAGAGCAGCCAGGGCAAGGGCTCCACTGGAAAAAGCATGGGCGGAGTGCGGGCGCAATTTTCGACGCCCGTGAATATTCAGATGTCGCTGTACTCGATTCCGTTTTTTCGCGATTTCCAGCAGACCATGGGGCATCCATCCGGCTATCGCGCGCAGGGATATCTGTTCATCGCGACAGCGGACCGGCATCTCGAGTATCTGCGCGCGAATTACGAGCGGCAAGTCTCGGCGGGCTTGAAAACGGCGTCGCTCGTGAGTCGCGACGATATCGTCACCATGGTCCCGCAGATTCGATCCGACGATATTCTGTGCGGCAGCTTCTGCTCCACCGATGGCTTCGTCGATCCTTACAGCGTCATGACCGGATTCACTCTGCGTGCGGTCGACCAAGGCGCGCAGTTGATTCGCGACGCGGAGGTCACGCGCCTGTCCCTCGATGCGAAAGGCGTCGCGTCTGTCGAGACGACGCAAGGCTCGATCGCGACGCGTACCGTCGTAAATGCCGCGGGCGCGTGGGCGGCGGGGATCGCGAAGATGGCTGGCATCGACCTTCCCGTGGAGCCTCTGCGGCGCATGCTGGTTCCGACCGAGCCGTTCGACAAGATCGCCCATAGCGCACCCATGACGGTTGATATGTCCACGGGGTTTCATTTTCGGCCCGAAGGGTTGGGCCTGTTGATGGCGTGGAACGATCCAGCCGAAAAGCCCGGTTACAACACGACCTTCGATCGCGGATTCATCGAAAAGATTCTGACGCGGGCGGTGGATCGCGTCCCGGTGTTCGAGGAGCTGGAAGTGAATCCATCGCGCGCCTGGGCGGGTCTTTACGAGATGACGCCGGACCATCATCCGGTGCTCGGCGAGTCTCCCATTCACGGATTATATTTCGCAAATGGATTCAGTGGGCATGGCGTGATGCATTCACCCGCGACGGGAAAGATTTTGGCGGATCTTATTTTAAAGGGGACGACGGACCTGATTGATGCGAAACTGCTCGAGTATGCACGGTTCGCCGAGGGGCGTCAAATCGAAGAGACCGCGGTTTTATAGCACCGCTCCCTGCGGTCACGGCTCGGTAGGCACGTGATAGATTCTGAGCCGTGACCGCAGGGAGCGGTGTCGCCTAATTCGCGAACTTCCACGACGTCTTAAAATCCGCCGTGAGCATTTGCTTGGTCAGATCCGCGCGGATCATCTCGACAGGAATGCTGTTCTCCTGAAGAATCGCGTCGTGAAACGCACGGTCCGTCATCTTGCCTGCCAGTTCTTTGTGCAACGCATAAATTTGCATGCCGCCGAGCAGATACGCGGCCTGATAAAGGGGCGAATAATCGCCGGCAAAGGATCGCCGCACTTCGCCGATCGCGTTGTCGCGCTCATGGCCGACGCGATTCACAAGAAAATCGATGCACTCCTGCGGGGTCATCTTTTCGAGATGAAAACTCAATGAGAAAATGATGCGCGCGCAGCGATGCATTCTCCAGAACAGCATCCCGATGCGGTCCTCGGGCGAGCGCGCGAATCCCAGATCCCACATCAGCATCTCCCAGTAAAGAGACC
This sequence comes from Bryobacterales bacterium, assembly GCA_003170295.1. GTDB lineage: Bacteria > Acidobacteriota > Terriglobia > Bryobacterales > Bryobacteraceae > Palsa-187. Next base: position 113,588 of record PNAJ01000117.1, read on the forward strand.
ATCCTTCGACGATGAAGGGTGTATTGAACACGCGCCGGTACGGCCGATAGCGCGACGCGATGAAACCCTGCAATTCGTGGCCGGGAATCAGCTCATGAAACACGGTGGCGCGCGAGAAATGAATATTGTTGCCGCGCATGCTCATCAACTTTTGCTCCTCCGACATCGTATTGGTGGGGTACGACACGCTGATCACTTCCCCGCCCGTGAAAAATGGATTCACCAGTTGCCGCGCGGGCGACATCATCTCCATGCGCCACGTTTCGCGAGCCAGCGGAGGAATCGTGATCAGGTCGTTCTTGTCCAGAAATGCGATGGCTTCATTTGCCAGATCGCGAATCAGGTCCGGTTGCTTGCCGGGCTCGACGTAAAGCGTCTTTACGTGCTCCAGCGCCTTGTGCCAATCGTCGCCATAACCCAAGTCGCGCGACGCGCGCTTCATCTGATCCTCGCACCAGGCAAATTCCTTGTTCGCGATGGCGATCAATTCCTCCGGCGTGTACGGAATCATCTCATTGGCGAGTTCGTTCATCAATCCATCGCGACCAATCGGGTTGCCAATAATATCGTCGCCATTATCGGCTGCAACTCGCGCCGGAACTGGCGTCGGAGGAGTTATCGCGCCGCCGCGTCCTCCTCTACCGCCACGACCTCCCCCGGTTTCCGCAGGCATCGCGCCTCGCACGCCTGCCACTCTCTCGTGCAGGAACTTGATGTAGGTATCGAGCGCCGTGTCGGCCGATTTGTACGGCTCCGCCATCCACCACGTGAACAACGGATCGTATCCGTTATAGAACTCGTACCATCGGCGCAGCGTGCCACGCAGATTATTCAGCGTCACCGCGGCATGATTCGCGACGGTCTTCTTAGGAGGCACCGACCGCAGCGTGCTCTCGACCTTTTTCCTCGCGTCGTCGATCTGCTTGGCGAGCGCGTTGACCGTCGCCGCCGTCTTCGCCGCATCCACCGGCTCCATCCGCCGCCGCGATTCCTCGAATCCGACAATTGTCCCGACGAACGGCATCAGCGGCGCTTCCTCTTGATACGCTCTCGCGTCCAGGTCCAGTTGCCGCACTTCGTGTTGCAAATGATTCCTGAAAAGAACATAGTCGATGCGCCCGTCCCCGCTCAGCGCATCGAAGTTCATTTGCGAAACGTTCTCGGACCACTCGCGATAGAACTGCGCGAGACGTTTCCGCCGCGTTTCAGAGATATCGATGGGATAGGTGCGAGTCAGCGTCGCCCGATCGGAGATGAATCGCTCGATGGGCGCAGCCAACTCGCTGTTCGATCGATCCAGATCGTCGGCAATCGCAAGAGTGCTCAGCAGCAAGAACACAAACATTAGAGTTAGATTGCCATAAACCGATCACTTGTGCTTTCGCCACACCTGCCAGTCGCGCGAAGTCGATTCGAACATCTGCTGCGCGACCTTATGGAGCCATCCCGGCGGGCGCTTCGCAAGATCGCGAGTAAGCACGGACGCCTTCACGCTCCCCAGATGCACGTTCGCTGTCTCCCATCCCATCGCGAATAACAGCTTGACGGCGTCATGCGTCGCCGGCAGGGACGACAACTCGATTCGCGAGCAATCGGGCGCCAGCCGCCGCAGCATCCAGCGTCCGCATAGTTTCGCGAACGGATCGGGACACCGCAGCGTACGATCCAGGATCTCCTGATAACAAATCTTCGCCTTCCGCCGAGTCGGGTGTGCCCAAAACCATGCCGACGTCGTCAATTCCTTGGCTTCGCGCGCGACGCTGCCGCCGTGCCAATCCGCCAGTGCGACAAATCGCAATCGACCCAGGCTTCCCAGACCCGCGATGCGATGCACCACGCGATACTTCAACTTCGGGTCCGGCAGCATGCGCCGCATTGCCTTATTCGCGCTTGACGGAATTTTCCCGGTCAGCGTCTTGTTCGCCTGCATCTTCTCCCAGTAAAGCTCCGGTTGCTTCAACCGTTCCGTGGCCATGTGCCGCAGCACGGGATGATGTTCCGCGAGCACAAACACCCGTCCGCCAGCCTTCAACGCCGCGCGATAGCCATCGAGAATCGCCTTCGACGCTTTCGCCGGAGTAATCATCTTCAGGTGATCGCCCGCGATGGCGAAATGCGCACTGGTCGCGAGCCTCACCAGATCGCAGGTATAAGGAAGCCAGCACGCCTCATCGAAATCGTTGATGCCCCAGACGAGACGTCCCTCAAGATCGCGCCACGTGCCGAAATTTTCGACATGCAGATCGCCCACGCCGAGCACTTCCGGCGCAGCCGCAGTTTTGGGCGATACCTGCGGCCACGTCTGCGCCCACCGATAAAACGTCGCGCGCAGGAACGGAAACGGAGCCTCCCGCATCAACTCGTGCTTATGTTCCAGGTCGTCCGCGAGCAGTGGAATCCGCTCGCCCAGCCATGCCTCATATTTCTGGTTCGCCTTGATAATGTTCATAGCTCTGCCGTACCGAAGTGCTCCCAGATTATCATTCGCGTTAAGATGCTATGTGATGCATCGACTACTAACGCTCGTAATCGTTCTCTCCTCCTGCCTTCCCGCTCCCGCCCAGCGCCGCGGAGGACAAGACACCGCCGGTCCTGCCGCGACCACTGAAGGCCCTCTTCGCAACATACGATGGCGCTCCATCGGACCCTTCCGTGGAGGACGCGCCACAGCCGTCGCCGGCATTCCATCGCAGCCGCAGGTCTATTATTTCGGCGCGACAGGAGGCGGCATCTGGAAGACCACCGACGGTGGATTTACCTGGCTCCCTGTTTCCGACGGTCAGATCGCCACGGGCTCGGTCGGCGCGCTCGCCGTTTCCGAATCCGACCCCAACATCGTCTACGCGGGCATGGGTGAAGCGTGCATCCGAGGCAACGCGTCCCCCGGCGATGGCATCTACAAATCAACCGACGCGGGCCGCACATGGAAAAATATGGGCCTGGTCGAGACCCAGCAAATCGGCGCCGTCGTCGTCAATCCGCGGAATCCGAATATCGTTTTCGTCGCCGCGCTGGGTCATCAATTCGCGGCGAACGAAGAACGCGGCGTTTATCGATCCCTCGACGGCGGGACGACTTGGAAACAAGTCCTGACGCGAGGACCGAAAGTAGGTGCGGTCGATATCGTGATGGACGCGAATAATTCCAACGTCCTCTACGCGAGCTTCTGGGAGGTTTATCGCACGCCCTACAGCCTCGAAAGCGGCGGCCCGAATAGCGGACTCTGGAAATCGACCGACGGCGGCGAAACATGGAAAGATCTTTCGCACTCGACCGGCATGCCGCGCGGAATTCTCGGAAAGATCGGCGTCACGGTCTCGCCCGCGAACTCCGACCGCGTGTGGGCCATCGTCGAAGCCGACGACGGCGGCGTCTATCGATCCGATAACGGCGGCACGTCGTGGACCCGCGTCAATCAGCAGCGCGATCTGCGCCAGCGCGCGTGGTATTACACGCACATTTACGCCGATCCGAAAAACGCCGACTCGGTCTACGTCCTCAACACCGGCGTCTATCGATCGAACGACGGAGGCCGTACCTACACGACGATTCCCACGCCCCACGGCGACAATCACGACCTGTGGATCGATCCCAACGATCCTAATCGCATGATCGAATCGAACGACGGCGGCGCCAACGTCTCGACCAACGGCGGACGCGTCTGGACACCCGAAAATAATCAGCCCACCGCGCAGTTTTATCGTGTCGCGCTCGATAACGATTTTCCGTATCATGCCTACGGCGCACAGCAGGATAACTCCACGGTGCGCACCGCCACGCGCGGACGCGGAGGCATTACGGAGCGCGATTGGTACGACGTCGGCGGCGGCGAAAGCGGCTGGATCGCGCCCGATCCTCGCAATTCCAACGTCGTCTACGCCGGCTCCTACGGCAACCTGATCACGCGTTTCGACGCCTTCACCGGCGTGCAGCGCAATATCAATCCGTGGCCCGATAATCCCATGGGACACCCCGCGGCCGACCTGAAATATCGTTTCCAGTGGAGTTTCCCGCTGTTGATTTCTCCCCACGATCCGAGGGTGATTTACGCCGCCGCGAACGTGCTCTTCAAAAGCACCGACGAAGGCCAAAGCTGGGAGCCGATTTCGAAGGACCTCACGCGCGACGATAAGACGCGTCAAGGCTCCTCCGGCGGTCCGATCACGAAGGACAACACCAGCATCGAGTATTACTGCACTATCTTCACCGTCAACGAATCGACCATCACCAAAGGACTGATCTGGGTCGGCTCCGACGACGGACTCGTGAATATTACACGGGACGGCGGAAAGACTTGGTCGAACATCACGCCGCCCAAAGACATCCTGCCGGAGTGGTCGCAGATCAACGCGATCGAGCCCTCGCCGCACGATCCCGCGACGGCCTACGTCGCCGCGACGATGTATAAATCCGACGATTTCCGGCCGTATTTGTACAAGACCAGCGACTATGGCAAGACTTGGAAGAAGATCGTCAACGGAATTCCCACGAATCATTTCACACGCGTCGTTCGCGAGGATCTCAAGCAGAAAGGCCTCCTGTTCGCCGGAACAGAATTTGGGATTTATGTTTCTTACGACGATGGCGAAAACTGGAAATCCATTCAGCTCAACTTGCCGGTCGTGCCCATCACGGATCTCGCGTTTCATAAGCGCGACGACGAGTTGGTGGTCGCCACGCAAGGCCGCGCGTTCTGGATCATGGACGATCTTCCGCTGCTACGTGAGCTCAAAGGCGCAGCGCCCACTGACGATGTTCGCCTCTTCGCGCCGAAAGAAACCATTCGAGCCGAAGGCGGTGGTCGAGGCGGCGGTGGACGCGGAGCAATCGGCGTCGGCGCGAATCCTCCGGCGGGCGCGGCGATCGCTTTTTGGCTGAAAGATCGCCCCACCGGCGAAGCGCGGATCGAGATCCTCGACGCCGCCGGAAAACTTGTCAACAAATATTCGAGCAACGCATCAAATCGGCCGGCCGCTTCTGAAGATACGACGCCCGTGGTCGAGGAGCAGGGTGGCGGAGGCGGACGCGGAGGCTTCGGCGCACCCGCGCGCGTTCCCGCACAAGCGGGCATGAACCGCTTCACCTGGGATCTCCGTTATCCCGACGCGACCACGTTCCCCGGCCTAATCATGTGGGCTGGATCGACGCGCGGCCCTCTCATTGTTCCTGGTACATACACCGCGAAGCTGATCGTCGCCGGTAATACAGGCGATAAGACACAAACGCAGCAGTTCGTTGTGAAGAACGATCCTCGCCTAAAGACCACGGCAGACGATTTTAAAGCCCAGCTCTCTTTGTCGATCCAAATCCGCGACAAGTTGTCGCAAGTGAATCAAGCCGTCGTCGATATTCGCGCCGCGAAGAAGCAGCTCGAAGACTACGCCGCTCGCCTCAAAGACGATACCGCGGCCAAGAAAGTCGCCGACGCCGCGCGCGATCTCGATAAGAAGCTCACCGCTGTCGAGGAAGAACTTTACCAGATCAAGAACCAGAGTAGCCAGGACCCTCTGAACTTCCCCATCAAACTCAACAATCGTCTGGCCGCGCTGTTGGGCGTGGTGCAGAGTACGGACGCCGGTCCCACCAAGCAATCGAACGTCGTTTACGAAGGTTTGGCAAGCGAAGCCAACGCGCAACTCCGCGCGGCCGACAAACTGTTGAAGGAGGACGTGGGCGCGTTCAACAAACTGGTTCGCGATTCCAACATCCCCGCGGTTACGGTCCAACACAAGGACAACTGATGGCCTGTGTCAGAAGTTCGTCGACGAGCCGCCATGTGGGGCGGTCCCCCTGGACCGCGGCCGACGCCCCCGTCGGCCTCCTTTTTGGATCCTTGGCAGAGCCGGACCAGAGGGTCCGGTGCGGAGGAGGGCGTCCGCCCCACCTCAGAGACACAACACGAGTGAGAGCCACTCACGGAACCGCCATGCGTAAGCATGCGGACAGGCGCGAATTGTAATGGAACTCTATCTCCTCCGCCACGGCATCGCCGAGGAGCGTGCAGCGAGCGGTCGCGATGCCGACCGCGTCCTGACGGAGGAAGGTCGCGAGAAACTTCGTCGCGTACTCAAACGCGCGGCAGCGGCAGGCGTGTCTCCGTCGCTCATATTATCGAGCCCATACAAGCGCGCTCTTGAAACCGCGGAAATCGCCGCGTCGGAATTGCACTACGAAGGCAAGATCCTGCGCGTTGGATCGCTCACGCCGGACTCTTCCCCGCCCTCTGTCTGGTCCGAAATTCGCGGACATCGCGATGAGTCCGCAATCCTTTTGGCTGGCCACGAACCGCTTTTTTCCGCAATCGTCGGATACCTGCTAGGCTCGACACGCGAAATGGTGGAGTTCCGCAAAGCCGGCCTGGTTCGCATTGACGTTCAGAGTTTTGGGTCCGAACCACAAGGCGTCCTGCAATGGATGCTCACCCCGAAGCTCGCGTAGAATGTATACTCGATTCTGGTCAGACGAGCAATTGAGCGTTGTCTTGTAACGAGCGCCCTCGCAGTTTCACATACCTATAACGCGCAAGGAGACCGGAATGCGACAGTTACTATCTCTGGTTCTAATGCTGGCGATCGTTCCCCCTTTGGCGGATGCCAGTCCCGATATACCGAGCGTGACAACGCAGATTGTCGCTATGCCATTGGGTACCAACATCGAGCTCCGATTGAAGAATAAAGAAAAGCATCGAGGCTCCAGAGGAGCAGTTACGAACACCGGTTTTGCACTCGTAGACGCGCGCGGAACGGAACAACAGGTTGCCTTTGATGACGTCGTCTCGGTCAAACTGTACTCGGCAAAATCGCACACCACACGCAATATATTGATCGGAGCCGGAATCGCACTCGTTGGAGTGGCAATCTGGATCGGCATAGAGCTAAGGTGCGGACCGTTCGGATGCAAGTAAGACTTCTTTGACAGCGGACGATCTTCCCACCCATGCTAATCTGAAATTCCGTGCCAACAGCCGAACCAGGAGAAGGTTTTGCCCGCCTAGTCGAGATCATGGCGCGGCTCCGCGCCCCCGGCGGCTGCCCTTGGGATCACGAGCAAACCTTCGACACCATCAAGCCTTATCTGCTCGAAGAAACGTATGAGGTGATGGACGCCATTGACTCTCGTGACTTCAAAGGTCTCGCGGAAGAGCTTGGCGATTTGCTTCTGCAGTCGGTCTTCTTCGCGCAAATGGCATCTGAAGAGGGACATTTCGATATTCGCGATTCGCTCGAAGCCATCAACAGCAAACTGATCCGCCGCCATCCTCACGTTTTCGGCGACGGCTCAGCCAACACCGCCGACGATGTAAAACGCAAATGGGACGAAATCAAGAAGACCGAGAAGCCTCGTCCGCAAGGCCTCCTGTCAGGGGTTCCGCGCACGCTGCCCGCATTGGTCGAAGCCCAACAGATCTCCACGCGCGCAGCCACCGCCGGTTTCGATTGGGAAAACGTCGATCAGGTCTTCGACAAGTTGAATGAAGAACTGGCGGAACTGAACGCCGCGGCATCGCAAGAGGAAAAGGAAGACGAGCTGGGCGATCTGCTCTTCGTGATCGTCAACATCGCCCGCTTCTTGAAAGTCGATCCCGAGCAGGCCCTGCGCCGCACCAACGCCAAATTCCGTCACCGCTTTAGCCATGTTGAACAAGGTCTTGGAAAACCGCTTCAGGAAGCGACGATCGCGGAGATGGAGGCGCTATGGCAGGCGGCGAAAAAATCCGCAAGTTAACGCTGTATCCGGAATTTGTCGAAGCCGTCAATCTTCAGAAAGCCATTTGGGGCTTCGACGAGGTGGACTTGCTCCCCGTGCGCCTGTTCGTAACAGCCAGCAAGATCGGCGGCCATTCTTTCGGCGCGTACGACGGCAACCGCATGGTTGGATTTTGCATCGCGATTCCCGGCATCAAACCGGGCGCGAAAAGTTATCTGCACAGCCACATGCTCGGTGTGATGAAGGAGTATCGTGATGCCGGGCTCGGGCGAAGAATGAAGCTCGCGCAACGCGAAGACGCCATTCGTCAAGGGCTTGACCTGATTGAATGGACTTTCGATCCGCTCGAAATAAAAAACGCTTATTTCAACATCGAGCGTCTCGGCGCCATTGTCCGCCGCTTCGTGCTCAATCAATACGGAACCACGTCGAGCCCTTTAAACGCAGGCCTGCCAACAGATCGCTGCACCGCGGAATGGTGGCTTGAGAGCGATCGAGTTGAGGCGCTGCTCGCCGGAGGCGTGATGAAGCGTCCAGAAATCGCCGGGCGCATTTCTATCACTAACGATATCTATACGATAAAGGCGAACGATTTCGCTCGCGCGCGCGATATTCAAAAACGCGTCGCCGATCAGTTTCGGGAATACTTCGCGAAGAATCTAGCCGTTACCGGTTTTGAACGGTCGGCGGAAAACGGAACTTACCTGCTATCGCCATGGGAATCAAAATAGAGCGAGTCGTTCTGCGCCAGATCCGCATGCCTCTGGTGCATTTTTTCGAAACCAGTTTCGGCCGCACTTATGAACGCCAAATTGTTCTGGTCGAAGTGGTTGCGGATGGAATTTCCGGCTGGGGCGAGGTCACTGCGGGCGAGAATCCTTTTTATAACGAAGAGTGGACCGAATCCGCGTGGCTGATCGTCCGCGATTATGTCGCGCCGCGCGTGCTCAAGTACGATTTGCTTGGACCTGAGGAAACTGCTTCACGCACGTCGCACATTCGCGGGCACTTGATGGCGCGCGGAGGGGTCGAAGCCGCGATATGGGATCTCGCGACGCGGCGCAGCGGCGTGTCTCTCGCGAAACAAATCGGCGGTGGATCGCGCACTGAAATCGGTTGCGGTGTGTCGATTGGTATTCAGGACTCGGTCCCGCAGCTTATTAAGAAGATTGAAACTGAAGTAAACGCAGGCTATCAACGCATCAAGATGAAGATCAAGCCGGGTTGGGATGTCGATGTCATTCGCGAAGTGCGCGCGGCGTTTCCGAACATTCGATTGATGGCCGACGCGAATTCGGCGTACACGCTGGCCGATGTCGATCGTTTGCAAAAACTTGACGAGTTCAACCTCATGATGATTGAGCAGCCGCTCGCGCATGACGAAATCATCGATCACGTCCAATTGCAAGCGCAGTTAAAAACGCCCATTTGTCTCGACGAGTGTATTCGCAGCGCGCACCAAGCCGAGCAGGCGATTCGATTAAAAGCTTGCCGAATCATCAACATCAAACTTGGCCGCGTCGGCGGCTTTTACGAAGCGAAGCGCGTTCACGATGTCGCGGAGGCGCACGGCATTCCGGTTTGGTGCGGAGGCATGCTCGAATCGGGTATCGGGCGTGCCCATAATATCGCGCTCTCGACGCTCAAGAATTTCGTTCTCCCCGGCGATGTATCTGCCAGCAAACGTTACTGGGCCCGCGATATCATCACGCCCGCTGTCGAAGTATCCGCCAAAGGCACCATCACGGTTCCTACCGGTCCCGGCTTCGGTTATGAAATCGACCACGATTTCCTCAAATCGGTAACTGTCAGGGAGGAAACGGTTAGTTGAGCGGATTTCTCGAACTTCTTCGCGGCAACCGCAACTACCGCTTCACATGGTCTGGGCAAATAGTGAGCGAAATTGGCGATCACTATAATAATGTCGCTGTATTCAGTCTTGCGTTGGCGAACACCGGGTCGGGACTGGTGGTTGCCGGAATTCTGATCTCGCGCGCGATTTGCGCGGTGCTCGCCGGTCCGATTGCGGGCGTACTGCTCGATCGCATGGATCGCAAACGCATCATGATTATCAGTGACTTGGTGCGTGCAGTCATCGCGATTTTGTTTATTTTAGGAATCCCGCAAGGGCGGACCTGGCTGCTTTACGTTTTGAGCGGCGCGCTGATGTTCGCGTCGCCATTTTTTTCAAGCGGGCGTGCGTCCATCTTGCCCACCATCGCGACGAAGCATGAATTGCATTCCGCCAACTCCTTGACGCAGTTGACGCAATGGACCACGCTGACCATCGGATCGTTTCTGGGCGGCACGTCGGTGATGCAGTTCGGTTATCGGTGGGCGTTCCTGTTCAACGCGCTTTCGTTCCTGTTTTCAGCGTGGTGCATTTCGTGGCTGTATGTCGACAACGGCTTTCGCGCGGCGCGGTCCGATGTTTCCGGCGACAAGGTGGTGCGGCCGTGGCATGAATACACCGAAGGATTGCGCTACATGCGGTCGTCGCCACTGATTCTCGGAATCGGCTTGGTTGCCGTGGGTTGGGCAACTGGAGGAGGCGCGGCGCAGATCCTGTTTAGCGTTTTCGGCGAGGTGGTTTTTCATCGAGGACCGGCTGGAATCGGCATCATTTGGGGCTGCGCGGGCATCGGGTTGATCCTGGGCGCGTTGGTTGCGCATCGCATTGGAAAGACGATCAGTTTTGAGAACTATAAGCGCATGGTTTCGATCTGCTACGTGGTTCATGGCGGATCGTACGTGCTATTCAGCCAGGCACAGACGTTTGGATGGGCTTTGTTTTTCATTGGTTTGTCGCGTGCAGCCGTGGCGGTGAGCAGTGTATTGAACGTGACGCAGCAGCTTAGGCACGTCTCGGACGAATTTCGGGGACGGGTGTTCGCAACTGTCGAAAGCTGGAACTGGATGACGATGATGCTCTCGATGGCCGTTGCGGGTTTGGCGTCGTCTCACGTAAGTCCGCGTGTAATTGGGGCTTGGGCCGGCGTTTTCAGCTCTAGTACGGCAATTTTTTGGGCTTGGGCGAATTGGACCGGACGGCTTCCGGAGCCTGCGCTTTCGGGCGTCGATCCAGACGATGTGGAAGTGCATGGCGATCCAACGGTTTAACATATAAAAGTGGCGGCATTAGATAATCGCGTGATTGTTGTGACGGGGGCGGCGAAGCGCATTGGGCGCGCGATCGCTTTACGGCTCGCGAGCGAGGGTGCTCGGGTCGCGATTCACTATAACGAGTCTGAAGAAGAGGCGCGTAAGACCGCGAAAGAGTGCGGTAATGCGTCCTTATATCGCGCTAATCTCGCTAAAATCGATGCCGTGGAGGCCTTATTCGACCTTATTTCGCACGACTACGGACGCATCGATGGACTGGTAAATAACGCGGCGCGATTCACTCGCATCGATCCTTTGGATGTGACCGAAGCGGATTGGGATTTTGTTCATGACATCAATTTGAAGGCCACGTTTTTTTGTTGCCAACAAGCCGCGAAGCGCATGCTGGCGGGGGATGGAGGAAAGATCGTGAACATCAGCTCGCTGGGAGCCATTAAGCCTTGGGCGCATCATGCGCACTACTGTGCGTCGAAGGCCGGAGTGGTGATGTTGACACGAGCGCTTGCGAAGGCGTGGGCACCGAAGATTTCGGTGAACACGGTTGCGCCGGGAGTGATTCCGTTCGGCGAACCGGATGAACGCGTCAAGAAGTTGATTGCGGCAACGCCTGCTTGTCGCGCTGGGACTCCGGAGGAGATCGCGGATGCGGTGATGTATTTTTTGACGGCGACGAATTTTGTCACGGGGCAATTGATTGCGGTGGATGGTGGGTTGAGTCAGAGGTGAAGGATCACGTTGCCATCGCGAACCAGGATTGTGGACGGGGCGAAAAATGGGGACCGCTCTGTCCACGCGGCGCAGGCGATTATCGCGCTATTGCGCAGCGTTGTGGACGCCTTGGGACAGAGTGGTCAGTCCCCATTTTTCGCGAACCGGCGGTGTTCTTCGGCTAGTTCCATTGCGGTGCCGATTTGGATGAGCGGTCCTTTGCCGATGCCGGGGCAGTATTCACCAGTTCGAGACCATTCCTTGCGATTTTCAACTAGCTCGGGCCAAAAAGGGAACGTTCTGCATTGCGTGGGTTTCGCGGGGTGGAGGCTGCAACTGTGTTCGAGGAGAAACGGGCACTGCTTTTCACGAGGTTTGCGGAATCGCATTTGATGACGCGTGCGATAGACGTACTTTTTTTCGAAGGCGCGCGGCGTCATGCCCACGAATTGCGCGGCGCGCTTGAGATCGTCCTCGGTTAAGTAGACGAAGCCCGGCCGATCGCAACAGTTGATGCAGCCGCGTTGACAGGTGAAGCGGAGTCCGGTCATTTTCTAAGCTGCCAGATTGCGGTGTGGCGAATCCGGCTCACGAGACGCTCGCCGCTCATGGTCGCAACGTCCAGCACTACGAACTCGTGTCCTTTTCGTTCATAGGCGTCCTCGATTTTAGCGCGCACGTGCAGGTGCTCGCCGTCGCGCGCGGGGCTCGCGTTGCGGATCTCGCTCGATGAATGTATCCAGGGGCCAAGAGTGTAGTTGCCGATCAGGATTTCATTTGCGAGGGACAGGAGGATGGCGGGATGAGCGAAGCGTTCGGGGCCAAGCCATGCATCGAGGGGAGCGCTCATGCCGGGCTGCGATAGATCCAGAGTCTTCTCGATCGTCCCCAGGACAATGCCGGGCCGGATGGTTTCGCGCGAAGCGGGCACCTGCTGCGCGATCAAATGCGCGGCGGGGTATTCGGCGGACAGAGCGGCATCGTCCATCCAGGCCAGCCCGGAGGCACGGCCGGCTTCTACTTTGATGCAACCGCCGGGCTGCTCCGTGGTCGATACCTCGACTTGTTCGCCTTCATAAAAAGGTTCAAAGAATCGAACGTCCATTGCGCCTTTGTGCAACCACGCTGGCCCGAAATGTTCGATGACTGGGGCAGCCATGTATCCGTAAACGGTGACTCCGGGAACGAGGCCTCCGCGGAATCCGTATTCGGCGGCTACGCGATCGTCGTGGATGCGATTTTCTGAATCGGTGGCAGTGTTGACTGCGCGAACTCGGAAAATGGGGGGCATCGGGATCGAGGGTAGCACAGCCGGTCGATCCAGGATTGTTTGTTGCAGATGTCGGCGTTGGCCTTGGTTCTCAGTGTTGTTGCGGAGCCGGACCAGGGGGTCCGCCCCACCCCGATTTGTGCTCTGGGTTGGTTGCAGTTCTGAGTGGTGCAGCGGAGCTGTGCAGGCGCTCGGGATTGTTAGCGGGCGACGCGGCGGGTGATTTCGCGGACCAGGATTGCTCCGCGGCGTTTGCATTCCGCGGCTGCTTCGGTGGTCTCGCGACGCGTGACCGTGTATTGATCCTGGCTGATGTTCTTCGCGAGGCGGCTGTTGACTAGAGCCGTGTTCTGAAGCCGCAGCTCCTTGTACCAGGCGCGGTTATCAAGCTCCGAGGAAAAGATTTCTTCGAGAGTGCAGGTGGTGAGATCGTCTGGCCAGTTTGGCATCAAGTACTCATATCGTCAGGAGTGCGCGATTTAATTAGGTCGGACTCAGTGGAATTGTTTAGTGTACCCACGGTGCTACCATGCCCCTTGGAGACAGTTATGCTTCGTAAGCCCTACTTATTCCTCGCTTTTTTCCTGTTTGGGACGTATGGAACGGCCCAACGCATCGATTTGACCGTACCGACGGGAGCGCCGCTGCGCGTTTATTTGACGAAACGGCTCCCAAAGCGGCTGGATGAGCCGGTGCAGGCCAGGCTGATCGAGCCTTTATTTGCATTCGACCGGGAGGTGGCCCCGGCGGGGTCGAGTCTGGTCGGAAAAATCGTTCGACTGGATCCAGTTTCAAAAATGATGCGGGCGTCGGCGATTCTGGGTGGGGATTTCACTCCTTTGCATCAGGCGGAGGTGCAATTCACCACGCTGGTGTTGCCTGGAGGCCGCGAAGTTCCTTTACAGACCATCGAGACGGTGGGGTTGAACTCGATTTTTGTTGTGAGCCCTCCGAAAAAGGCGAAAAAGCAGAGTACTCCGAACACGGGAGTACTAGGAACGGCCAAGCAGACGGCGCGGGATCAGATCAACGCGCAGTTGAGCGCACGGACCCAGGGCGTGATCGACCTGGTGCGAGGTCCGGACAAGAAAGAGCGGCTGATCGACTTCCTGGTGATGAAACTTCCGTATCATCCGCAGTGGGTGCGCAAGGGGACGCGCTTCGACCCGGAGTTGAGCAGCCCTTTGCAATTCGGCGAGACGGCGATCGAGCCCGCCGCACTTCGACTGCTTGCATCTCAGCCACCGGCCGACACCGTGGTCCATGCGCGGCTGATCACACCTTTGAATTCGCTGACGGCTACGCAAGGGGAAAAAGTGGAGGCGCTGCTCACGCAGCCGTTGTTCGCGCCCAACCATCAGTTGATCCTTCCGGAAGGCGCACGATTGAGTGGCGCGGTCACAATGGTCCATCGGGCGCGCTGGTTCCACCGCGGCGGCCAGTTGCGATTCAATTTTCAAAATATCGATTTGCCTCCGGGCGTGACGCTGCCGCAATTTGTCGCGAAAAGGCCGGTTATTAAGGCTCCGGCACAACTGGATGGAGCGGAATCCGGGAGCAAGGCGACGCTGAAGGTGGATTCGGAGGGCACGGCGAAGGCGACGGAATCGAAGACTCGATTCCTGGCGCCGGCGCTCGCGCTGCTAGTGGCGTCGAGAGCGGCGGATAACGATGCCGGCAAGCACACGGCTTCGGGAACCGGGGAGCCGAATGTCAGCGGACGGACGCTGGGCGGAGGGCTCGGATTCGGATTAGTGGGATCACTGCTTGCGCAAAAGTCGCCGACGTTCGGAAAAGCGATGGGATATTACGGCCTCGCGTGGTCGGTTTACCTGAACATCGTGGCGCGCGGACAAGAGGTAGAGTTCGGGAAGAACGCGGTGGTGGATATCCGGTTCGGCGCGCACAAACCTCCGGCGGCGGCTTCGAAACTGATCGCCAAAAACGCCCCTTAGACTGTGCGGAACGAAACTGTCAAACGGCTGGCGCGCGAGTGCGGATTCGAGCTCGCGGGCGTGGCCGCGGCGGAGCCGGCCGCCGATTTCGCGAAGTATCAACAATGGGTCGAGCGAGGGTACGCCGGGGAAATGGGGTATCTGACGGACCGGCGCGCCGAGGTTCGCGGCGATCCGCGTAATTTGCTCCCGAGCGCGCGGTCGATCATTTGCGTTGGGAAGCTATACAACACGCCGGGGCCGGCGGACGGGCTCATTTCCCGATATGCGTGGGGCAACGATTATCATCGCGTGATGCGGGCCGGGCTCGAAAATCTCGTCGAGTTGCTGGCGCGCGAAGCGGGGCCGTTCGAATATAAGATTTGCGTCGACACGGCGCCGCTGCTCGAACGAAGCTATGCGCGCGAGGCGGGCCTCGGATGGATCGGGAAAAATACTTGTCTGATTCATGAGCCGCTGGGGTCGTGGTTTTTTCTGGGAGAGATCGTCACGTCGCTCGCGATGGAGACCGATTCTCCGCCTCAGGACCGGTGCGGAACTTGCACGCGCTGCATCGACGCTTGTCCGACGCAGGCGATCGTGCGGGATGAGGAGCGGTGGACGATCGATTCGCGGCGCTGTATTTCGTATCTCACGATCGAACTGCGCGGCCCGATTCCAGAAGAGCATCGCGAAGGGATGGGCGCGCACGTCTTCGGATGCGATATCTGCCAGGATGTTTGTCCATGGAACAGCCGCGCGCCGGTTACCGAAGAGCAGGCGTTTTCGGAGCGGCCTTTTCCGGACATCGAAAATATTGCGAAACTTTCATATGACGCGTATCATCAAATTACCGCCGATAGCCCAGTAGCGCGGGCCAAGCATTCCGGGGTCCTGCGCAATGTTGCTGTCGCGATGGGAAACTTGGGGCTCGAGCGGTTTCGCGAGCCGTTGGAGGTTCTGGAGGCGTCTCCCGATGAGATGGTGGCTGAACATGCGCAATGGGCTTTAAGAAAACTCTAGGAATCGTTTTGCTGGCGGTGCCGGCGGCTTTAGCGGGTTCGCTTCACGAGACCGTCGCCTCGCAGCCGGGCTTCGAACACTTTTACAATCTGGATTACGACGAGGCGCTGGCGTCATTTTCCGCCCAGGCGGCGCAGACTCCAGTTTCAGCGGACGTCTACAATCACATCGCGCAAACGATTCTGTATAAGCAAATGTATCGCTCCGGGCTGCTCTCGAGCGATTTTATCGGCGGCACGAAGTTCATGCGCACTCCGAAGATGCCCTTCAGCGCCGAGGACGACAAGGAGTTCCACGACGCATTGAACCGGGCGATCAGTTTATCTCAGGAGCGGATCGCGGTTAATCCGAACGACACCGTCGCTTTGTATTCGCTGGGCGTGAGCTACGGGCTGCGGGCTAATTATACCTTTGCCGTCAAAAAGGCCTGGGTGGAGGCGTTGCACGATGCGACGGCGGCGCGCAAAGCACACCTCCGAGTGACGACGCTCGATCCCGAGTTCATCGACGCGAAGCTTACGCAGGGCGTGAACGATTACGTGGTGGGGAGTCTGCCGCTGCAATGGAAAATGATGGGATTTCTTGGCGGATTCCGCGGCAACAAGCTGCGCGGGATACGGACGTTGAAAGAGGTCGGCGAGCAGGGGCGGTTGAATCGAGTGGACGCGATGGTGTTGCTCGCCGCATTGTACTTGCGCGAGCAACGGCCGGAAGACGCGATTCCGGTGCTGACGGAGCTGACGCAGGCGTTTCCTAAGAATCCTCTGTTGCGCAACGAGCTCGATAAAGCGCTGGCGGCTCGGTAGAGCAACTGGGGCACGCAAGGTGGAAGGACCCCAATGGGTGCGCGATTCGCCAATCCCAAGCACGAGTCAACGCGTCACACGGGTGCGCGTGCCACAATCAGTGGCCTGTCGCAGCGAGATCGTTACTATCTACGTCGACACGACTGTCGACGCGGCACGCTTGGAGGGGTGCGCCACAAGCCTTGCCGGCAATTGCGAGGGGGACCGGCGGCGAATTCGCTGAGACAAGCCACTAGGCGGCCGCGGCGCTGCGGCTTTGCAGGATACGGAGCACTGCGGCTACGGATTCTTCGAACGGCTCTTCGCCGCTGACAATGAGGCTAGCGAATTCGCGGGTCGGCAAAACGTACTGGAGCGCCATGGGTCACACGGTGCTGTCGTACTGATGGAGCACGCTTTCGCGCGTTCGGCCGCGCTCCGCGATGTCGCGCTCGAGGCGGCGGCGCAGGCACTCCGAATCGCGCGTAGCGACGAAAACGCACAGATCGAGCATCTGGCGCACACCGGCATTATGTAGCGCCAGGATTCCCTCAACGATGAGGATCGGTTGCGGCTCGACCCGGCGCGTGGCTTCGGCGCGCGTGTGGCGCTCGAACAGATAGAGCGGTTGCTCGATGGGCTCGCCACGGGTGAGGGCTGCGAGATGTTTGGTCAGCAGAGACCAGTCGAGGGCATCGGGACGATCGTAATTGAGCTTGGCGCGGGCTTCTAAAGACAAATGGGATTGCGGATGATAATAGGCGTCCAGAGCGATGACTTCACATCCGCCGGTGGCCGCGGCAAGCTTGCGGGCAAGCGCAGTTTTACCGGAGCCGGAGAGGCCCGCGATACCGATTAGAAACGGTTTCAAAATCGTTCTATTGTAGGATAGTTAGTGGAGGAATGGGTGAGTGGTTGAAACCGGCGGTCTTGAAAACCGTTGAACTCGAAAGGGTTCCGGGGGTTCGAATCCCTCTTCCTCCGCCACTTTTATATGAAACTTTCAGGCGCGGTATTACTGCTGGCTCCGCTTGCGTTTAGTCAACCTAAGCCTCCGGCGTTCGATATGGCGGCGGTGGAGCGGGGGCGGGTGCAATTCAAATCGAGTTGCGGATTCTGCCATGCGGATGACGCGACGGGGAATCGCGCGCCGGATCTGATCCGGTCCGCGCTGCTGAGCCACGATGTGAATGGCGACATGCTTGCGCCTGTGATCAAGAATGGGCGGCCGGAAAAGGACATGCCCGCGTTTTCGACGTTGAGCGACAAGACCATAGCGGACATGGTCGCGTTTTTGCACAAACAGGCTTATGACGCGATGCATAGCGCGGGGGTGCCGAACGATTATCCGCTCGCGAAACTGCTGACTGGAAATGCGGCCGACGGGAAGGCTTATTTCAACGGCGCGGGTGGATGCTCGGGATGCCATTCCCCGATCGGCGATCTGGCGGGGGTGGCCAAACGGTACGGACCCGTGGCGCTGCAGCAGCGGTTTCTCTATCCTTCGCGCGGCGTGAAGATCACGGCGACGGTGACGTTGCGCGATGGGCGTAAGATGGAGGGCGTCGTGGTTCATGGCGACGAATTTGAGATCGCGATTACGGGCGCTGACGGTTGGTATCATTCATGGAAGCGCAGTGAGGTGAACGTCGTTATTCACGATCCGATGGCGGCGCATCAGGCGCTGATGGAAAAATACACCGACAAAGATATGCACGATCTGTTCGCGTATCTGGAAACGTTGCAATGAAACTTCTTGCTGCAATTCTACTGGCGCTGCCGGTTTTTGGCGACGATGGACTGGATCCCGCGAAGCTTCTGGCGCCTCCTTCCGATACGTGGCCCACTTATAACGGCGATTATTCGGGAAGGCGCTATAGCAAGCTTTCCGAGATCAATCAGTCCAACGTCGAGCAACTGACGGTCGCGTGGGTTGCGACGCTGCGCACGGCGGCCATCAAATCGACGCCTCTGGTAGTGAACGGCATCATGTATATGACCACGCCCGATAACGTTTGGGCGCTCGATGCGAGGAACGGGCGCACGATCTGGCATTACTTCCGGGAATCGCAGGGCGACCATATCGGGCAGCGCGGCGTGGGCATGTACAAGGACTGGCTCTATTTCGAAACGCCGGACTGTCACCTGATTTCGCTGAACGCGAAAGACGGCACCGTGCGCTGGGATATTGAACTGGCGGATCCGAAGCTCGGGTACTTCGCGACCATGGCTCCGCTCGTTATTAAGGATCATGTGCTGGTGGGCGTGTCTGGCGACGTCACTGATATTCCTGGATTTCTCGAATCGATCGATCCCGCGACAGGCAAGCTCCAATGGCGCTGGTATAGTGAGCCCAAACCGGGCGAGCCTGGATCGGAAACCTGGCCGAAGGGGACCGATGCCATTACCCATGGCGGAGGAATGACGTGGATCACCGGCACCTACGATCCGAAATTGAACCTGACTTATTGGGGCACGGGCAATCCGCAGCCGGTGTTGAATGGCGATCAACGGCAGGGCGACAATCTCTACACCTGTTCGATTGTCGCGCTCGATCCCGATACCGGAAAGCTGAAGTGGTATTTTCAACCGTCGCCGCACGATACTCACGATTGGGATGCCGCGCAGACACCGATTCTGTTTGAAGACATGAAAAACGGCGTCGAGCGCAAGCTGATCGCGCAAGCCAACCGCAACGGATATTTTTTCGTGATGGACCGTTCGACGGGCGAGCATATTTTGACCAAGCCATTTATCGCGACCAACTGGGCGCAGGGCATCGACTCTCATGGGCAGCCTCGGCCGAAGAAAGAAAAGGAGCCGAAGCCCGACGGAGCGCTGGTGTCGCCCGGCTCCGATGGCGCGACCAACTGGATGGCTCCGAGCTACGATCCAGGCTCCGGTTTGTACTTCATCAGCGCCCGGCGTTTGTGGAGCGTTTTCTATATGACCGCGGACAGCAAGCCCGAGGGGTGGGCTGGACGCGACCGCAACCTGTGGGCGCAATCCGTTATCGAGGGGATCGATCCAAAGACCGGCGATATTCGCTGGCAGCACGAAATCGGCGATGGCGAGGGCGCCGCGGGAATTCTCACAACCGCGGGAAAGCTGCTGTTCACGCAGGATAATTCGGACAATCTGCTGGCGCTGGACCCGGGGACGGGAAAGACGCTGTGGCACGTGCCGATCGGCGGACGCATGGTCGCTTCTCCGATGACGTTCGAGCTCGAGGGACGCCAGTACCTGATCACCGCGATTCAGAATTCGATTTTCGCGTGGGCGATACCGCGAAAGAATTAGCCTCCGCCCGCCCTGGTAACTTCCGCCGCCCAGAGCGCGGATTCAATGTACGCGGCTCCAATCTTCGATGCCGGCAGTCCGATGCTATCCGCGATTCTGGCGACGGCGTCCCACTCGCCGGCCTCATAAGAGCGAATCAGCGAATAGACGATCGTCATTTGGTCGTTACGCGGCGCTGTGCCTAACAGGGCCTGCTCCACCGTGGGCGCTAGCTTGATCTGCTCTAATGCGTATTCGATGCTCCGGTCCAGCAACACGTCGAGGAGGGAAAACAGCCCCATAACGAACCAATTCGGCGTGCCGGAGAATCCTCCCAGTTGCGCCAGCCGCTCCGCGAATTGCGCGCGCAGCAGAGATTGGACGATCAACTCATGCGGTTTGTCCTTCGCCAGACCGGGCAGCGCCGCCACCGCCACCCAGCGGCGAATTCCCTTTTCGCCTAGAACCGTCAAGGCACGATCAATGGTTCGTATTTCCGTATGATGGGGAAACAATGCCGAGTTGGTAAAATGCAGCAGCTTGTAGGAGAACGATAGGTCGTCTTTAATCAAGTCGCGCAATTTATCGAAGTTGAGATCTACCCGCTGCGCCTCCTCCAGCAAACGCAGGCACGACATTTTCGACACGGGAATCTGCCGCCCGCGCACAACCACGGGCTTGGTGAAAAAGTACCCCTGGAAATATTCGAAGCCGATACTCCGGGCCCATTCGAACTCCTCCATCGTTTCGACTTTTTCCGCCAGCATGCGGATGCCCTGTTTGCTGTACTTCGCGACTAAACGCTTCTGTTCGGGTCGGGAGGTGGCCAGCAGGTCCACTTTGATGATGTGGGCCTTCTGGACCAGCCGTTCAAATTTCGGCTCACATACAAAATCGTCGAGCGCGATGGTATAGCCGCTCTCGCAAAGCCTGGTGCATGCCGCCAGAACTTCATCGTCGGGCTCCACAGTCTCCAGAATCTCGATCACGAGAGTTTCCTTCGGCAGAAGAGAGCCGCGTACGGACAACAGCATCTTGCGATCGAAATTGATAAACGCCTTCTTCCCTCCCAGCATGCCTTCCATTCCGGCGGAGAACAGCGTGTTGGCAATCACCTGGCTGGTTGCGGACGATGATTCCGTGCCGTCAAAGCTATTATTTTCGGGGTCCGAGCGGAACAGCAATTCGTAGCCGTAGAGATCTTTAGTGCGATTTAGAATCGCTTGCCGCGCCACGAAGACGTCCATAGATCTCGTATCGGCCGGAGGCTCCGAACCATGACCTTGCGGCGACGATCTATTTCTGGGCGTCGATTGCCTTCAACAATCGTTGGGCTTTGTCATATTGCGAATCGGTGCGCGGAATGGCGAGCAGGATTTCGCGCGCGCCAGCGACATCGCCCTTTTGAATGTAAGCCGCAGCGAGAAGATACTGAGCCGGACTCTCCGGATCGATGCGCAAACTGGTTCGAAACGCGCTAATCGCCCGCGCTGTGTCTCCGATCAGGAAGTAGAAGCGCCCGGCGCCGATCTCCTGCTCGGCATCGTCGGAATTCGCTTCGGCGCGGGCTCGGAATAGTTCCTTGGCTCGTTCGAAGCGCTCTCCATCCTCACCGGGAAGTTGTTTGATTCCCAAGCTGACCAGCGACGCGGCCGCGGCGATGCGCACGGTGGTAACGCTGTCGCCGAGCGATTGAACCAGAGCCTTCGCGGCAGCGTCGCGATCCGCCGAGCCCGGCTGGATGCGCAGTGCTGCGACCGCGCGGACTACCGGTTCGGAATCGGTCAATGCTCGTTCGAGCGCGGCGGACACGGTAGGATCAATCGAGAACTGGCCGAGGTATCCCGCGGCGTTGGCGCGCACCAGCGGCCCTTCCGCGGGCGCGGCCAGAATCGCCAGCAGCTTCTCAATCGCGCGTGCATCGCCGTGCCTCGCGAGCGCGAACGCATCGGCGCGGCGGATCAGCTTCTGGCGCGATCCGTCTCCGTACCACGCGTTCATTTTCTTGAGTGACCAGTCCGCATCGCGATCGTTATGGCAGAGGTTGCACGCGTTGGGAATGCCGTGATGAATAGTGTTCTCCGGCACCGGGATGCTCATCGAATGATCGCGAATCTCGGCCTTGATGCTGAACACGGTTCGCGGCATGTGGCATTCGATGCAGGAGCTTCCGGCGCTGCCGGCCGCGTGGTGCGTGTGCGCTGGAATCGCTTCGCCGATCACGGTGTGGCAGCGCGTGCAGAGCGCATTCGCGGTGGGCCGGAGCTGCGGATTCTTTTCGATCTCGACCTCATGCACGGAGCTGTGACACGCCACGCACGTCGCTCCGCCTTTCAGGAAACACTCGCTCTGCCACAGCCCGAAGGCGTCATTGGAAAAACGGCGCGTGCGGCCATCCGCCCAGTACGCGGGATCTTTATCGCGAGGCTGATTGTATTCGAGAATCGGCAGAAAGTAGTTGTAATAGTCGGCTCCCGCCGTATAGCCCTTGGCGAAAGTGTCGCGAAAAGAATGGCACTGCGCGCAGATCATGGTATTGCGCGTTGCATCGAGACGCGTCTGCACCACAATGTCGTTTACCGGCTTTTGCGTGGTCGCTGAGGAGTAGTGCGCGACGTGGTCGCTCCCGGGACCGTGGCAGCGCTCGCAGTTGGTACCGAAATCGAGCCACGCGGATTTATACTCGTTCTTCTCGACGTCGAAGTTTTTCTCCTGCTGGCTGACGTGACAGGAATAGCACATCTTATTCCAGATCTGGACCTGCACGCCCTCCACTTCGTCGGGATCGGCGATGTCGAGATTGTGGAACCAGCCTTTTCGCACGATGTCCCAGCTTGGCGGCAGCACGATTACTTTGCCGTCGGCGAGGGTCGTCAAGTAATGCTGGATGCGGCGATTGCCGAGCGTATAATCGACGCGGTGCTCCTGCGGCTTGCCGGTGAGATAGCTCTCGGTGATGTAAAAAACGCCATCGCGCCCGCGCAGTCCATAGTCCGCCCCGCGCAGCTTCACGCGGGCGAGTTTGAAATCGCCCTGCACGCTCTCTTTGGTCGCGGGCTGCACCATTTTGCTGTGTCGCGAGTGGGTCCACTGGCGATGAATCTCCGCGTGGCACTTCGCGCACACTGCCATGCCGACGTAGGCCGGACCAGTGGTCGCACCACGAGCGGCGAGCGTTGCCAGAGGCAAAAATAGCGCTGTTCGCCAAGTCATCAGCTTTCAAGCTTAACAAGGTTGTGATAACGTTTCGAAATATGAATCGGCGCACGTTTTTCCGATCCACCGCCGCCCTAGGCGCCGGCTTTCTGTTCCCCGCCCCGTATCAGCGCCTCGCTGCCGCGGTGAAAGGCAAGATCAAAATCACCGACGTGAAGTGCATGATCGTTCACGGCACCTGGGATTGGAATCTCATCAAGATTGAAACCGATTCCGGCCTTTACGGCATCGGCGAAGCGTATTGGGGATGGGGCGTGAAGGATCTGGTCGTCAATAAAATGAAGGACATTGTTGTTGGCGAAGATCCGCTCAACGTCGACAAGCTCTACACCAAAATGTTGATGCAGAGCGCGGGTGCGGGCGCGATCGGCGGTGTCACGATGACCGCCGCGAGCGGCATCGAGATCGCACTGTGGGATCTGTGCGGACGAATCCTCGAAACGCCCGTATGCAATTTGCTGGGCGGTCGTTTCCGGGATCGGGTGCGTTTCTATCGCACTATGCCGGCGGTGGAGCATCCGGACGATCCGTCGGCGTGGCGCGACCAGGTTCATGAGGCGCGTTCGGAAAAATATAAATGGACCGCGTTCAAGTTTCAGGGCGACCATGTCCCTGTAACAGCCGACCCCGAGTTCAAGGAGCCCGGCCACGATCCCTACGCGCGGAACCTCACGCATACCGATATCCGGCGCATCGTGAAAGGGATGGAAACGGTCCGCGAAACGCTGGGTCCCGACGCGGATTTCGCGGTAGAGGCGCACTGGCGCTACGATACCGGCGATGTCATTCGTCTGGCGCGCGCGCTCGAACCCGTGAAGCCGATGTGGCTCGAAGATCCCGTGCCGCCCGATAACGCCGAGGCGATGGCGTACGTCCGGCGGTCGGTCAACGTGCCCATTTGCACTGGTGAAAATCTATACGGCCGGCAGGGCTTTCGAAAGCTTATCGAGCTGCAGGCCTGCGACGCGGTGCACATCGACGTCCCGAAGAGCGGGGGCTTGCTCGAATCGAAACGCATTTCCGATCTCGCCGAGATGTATTATATCTGGACCGCCTGCCACAATCCCGCGAGTCCCGTGGGCACCATCGCCTCCGCCCACGCCGCGTCCTCGATGCGCAATTTCCGTATTCACGAGCTGGCGAAGTGGATCGATTGGTGGCCCGATTTGGTGGTCCGCCAAGGTCCTTTCTGGGAGAACGGATATTTCACGATTCAAGATAAGCCGGGGTATGGGATCGAGTTGAATCCGGATGTCGCGAAGGCGCATTTGGCGCCGGGCGAGACGTGGTGGGGCTAAAAATCAGCGCGCCAGAAACTGCGCCTGGCTATCGAGGCCTGGCTCGCCCGATTTATCCCACTCGTAACTCCCGTCGGGCAACATGTGGCGGGCGTTGCGGTTGTCCGTCAGATATTTCGCCAGAATATCCTCGCGCAGCCGCGCCATGATGCGCTTGTTCTCCACCGGAAACAGCAGCTCGACCCGATGGTGCAGGTTGCGGCTCATCAAATCCGCGCTACCGAGAAAAATTTCCTCGCGGCCGTCGTTGTGGAAATAGTAAATCCGGCTGTGCTCCAGGAATCTTCCCACAATGCTGATCACGCGGATGTTGTCGCTCACGCCAGGGATTCCGGCGCGTAGTCCGCAAATTCCCCGCACCACAAGATCCACCTGCACACCCGCCTGCGACGCCTGATAGAGCAGCCGGATCATGTGCAGATCTTCGAGGCCGTTCATCTTCAGGATCAAGTGCGCCTTCGCGCCGCGCTCGGCGTGTCCTATTTCGCGCTTGATCAACTCCTCCAGCTTCTCGTGCATGTTGATCGGAGCCACCAGCAGCTTGCGAAATTCGTTCTTCGCCGAATAACCGGTCACGTAATTGAACAGATCCGTCACGTCCGCCCCAATTTGTTCGTCGGAAGTGAAGAAACTCAGGTCGGTGTAAAGTCGCGCGGTGGTCGGATTGTAATTTCCCGTGCCGAGATGAACGTAGCGCCGCATGGTGTCGCCTTCGCGCCGCACGACCAACGCCACCTTTGAGTGCACTTTCAATCCCACCAGTCCATAGACAACGTGGACGCCCGCGGCTTCCAGCGCTCTGGCCCACTCGATGTTGCTCTCTTCATCGAACCGCGCCTTCAATTCCACCAGGACGGCAACTTGCTTTCCATTTTCGATGGCACTCAACAGGCTTTCGACAATCGGAGAATTGCGGCCCACGCGATAGAGCGTAATCTTGATCGCGAGCACGTCCGGGTCAACCGCCGCGCGGCGTAAAAACTCGACTACCGGCTGGAACGAATCGAAGGGATGGTGCAGCAGCAGATCGTCTCGCCGCAGAACGGCGAAGATATCGTCTTCGGATTTCGGATGTAGCTCCGGCGGCGTGTAGGGAAGAAACGCGGCGTCCTTCAGATCCGGCCGGTCGACCGCCAGAAGCTGGCGCAACCGGCTGAGGTCGAGCGGGCCGTCGACGCGATACACGTCGCGCGGATCGAGCTCCAGATTAGCGATTAGCGTTTCGAGAAGATGCTCGGGAATATCGCGCGACACCTGCATGCGCACGACCGCGCGAAAACGCCTCTGCCAGACCGCCTCCTCGATGGTTTCGAGCAGATCGTCGCTCTCCAGCTCCTGAATCTCCACCTCGGCGTCGCGCGTTACGCGAAACGGATAGGCCTCAATGATTTCGAGGCCGGGAAACAGCGCGTGCAGATTTTCAATGATGAGCTGCTCCAGCCAGATCAGCGCGGGACGCGAGCCCGCCGGTTGATCGGGCATCGCGACGGGCACCAGTTGCGGCAGCGTGTCGGGAATTTTGACGCGCGCGAACCGCTCCACTCCCTTGGCGTCGCGAACCGCTACCGCCAGATTCAAGCTCAAGTTTGAGATGTGTGGGAACGGACGGCCAGGATCAAACGCCAGAGGCGTCAGCACCGGATAGACCACCTGGCGGAAATACGTTTCCATCAGGCTGCTTTCGCGGTTGGTCAACTCGCTGTAGTCGCGCAGCTCGATGCCTGAATTGCGGAGCGCGGCTTCAATCTCGCGCCACGCTTCATAAGCGTCGCCCGTTAAGCGCTGCACAGCGATGCGGATGCGCTCCAGTTGTTCCGTGATCGCGCTGTCCGGACCCGCGGCCGCTTTCTGCTTCAGCACGGCGAAGCGAACCATGAAGAACTCGTCGATATTGGAGAACAGGATAGAAAGAAACTTGACGCGCTCCAGCAATGGATTCGCGGTGTCCTGCGCCTCTTCGAGCACCCGGTGCTGAAACGCCAGCAAGCTTAATTCGCGGTCGACATAGAGGCTGGGGTCGTTGAGCGAGAGAGCTTCAACAGGGGAGGCAGTAGACGCCATTATAGGCATAACCAACTACCAGTCTATCCCAGGGCCGGTGGCAGGCGAAACCGCCGGCCCCACCAATCGTGCTAAAAACTAAATCGCAGCGATAGATCGATGCGCCGGTTGAAGGCCTGCGCCGCACCACCAGGGCCGCCAAATCCACCGCTCGCGAGGGAAAGCGACTGCCCGAACAGCGGGCTGTTCAGCGACCCCACGGGAGGTCCCTGGTTGACGGTGTTAAACATGTTGTGGAACATAATGCTGGCCGTCAGCGAGTAGCGCCGGCCGCTCGATCCGCCGCCATCCATTCCGCCGCCCGGACCGCCTCCGCCGCGTGGTCCACCGCCACCGCCTCCGCCGCCACGTCCACCGCCACCTCTATCACCACCGCCGCCGCCCGCGGCTTGTCCGAAACCGGGTCCGCGTCCGCCACCGGCGGCATCTTGTTGCTGTTGCCGATTTCGAGCCGCCGCGGTCAACTCACCGAAGCCCCACGTCCGGCTGATGCGCATATTCACGTTGATCTGCGAATGCGCTTCGCCGTAGTTGACCGGAATGATGGTCATGCCCGGCGTCGGATTCATTACGAAACCGTGGATGACGCACGGCGCGGCCCCCGCCACCACTCTGCCAGTGCAGGCCGCAATATTCGCGCCCGCCGGAAGAAATGCCGGCCGGTCGTTGATCACCGAGTCGCCGTTGGTATCGATTCCCTCGACGATGTTATACGGCCCCGCCGAGCGCAATCCGATGTTCGGAGAAAGCCGGATGCCCCACGGCGCAACGATGCTTCCGTTGACGTTCGCCTGGTGGCGGATATCGTAACTCGCGCGCCCGTAATCCGCGGCCAGGTTGTATGGATTGGAGGGCGATCCGTTCGCATCCGTCTTCACATGGCCGTAAGCGTAATAACCGAACAGGCTGAACTTGGCGTTGATACGTGCGTTGCCGTTAAACACCAGCTGGTTCTGCCGGTAGACGCCGGTAGCCGAGTACTGGTCGATAATACCGGCGGACTGCCCGAACGGATAAAGACCCTGTGCAGGCAAACCGCCCGCAGGCGGCACGTATGTTCCCGGATACGGCGAGTTGATGTTCATCGTCTGCAGGATGTGAGTCCCGCGCGTGTTCAGGTAATTGACCGAAATCGTGATATTGTGCGGCAATTGCCGGTCGATACCCACGGCCGATTGCAGCTGCGTCGGCACGTGCAGGTTTGGATCGACGTGGTAAATGCTCGAACCGCCCAACGGTAGCGTATTGATCGCCGGGATCGGCACGCCAGCCGCCGGAAAGAACTGCGGATTCGTCACGATGTAGGAGAGATCGTTGACCCCGTTGAATCGCTCGGCGTTTAAGATGCTCCCCACATTGAAGCGATCGTAGAAAAATCCCGACCCGGCGCGGATGACCGTCTTCGGCGTCCGGAAACGTCCCTGCCCTCCGCCGATGCCCCACGCCCATCCGATGCGGGGAGCAATGTCGCCATGGTCGCCGATGTTGTTCTGAATCTCATACCGCAAGCCAAGGCTCAGCGTCATGCTCGGAATCAGCTTCCAGTCATCCTGCACGAACAGGCCAGCATCGAACTGATTCGCAGCCAGCAGCGCCACGCCGGCGTTCTGCTGATATTGGATCGGCCCGCCTCCCTGCGCGATGATCGTCGAAAGCGGCAGTCCCAGCGCGATCCCCTGTTCCATAATGCCGTACGAGGTGATGTCGGAGAAGTTGAACTGCCCCAGGAAATTGCTGGTGTCGTACTTGCTCTGCCGAGTCTCGCGCAGACGCGCGCCAAACTTGATGAACTGCGTCCCGTGCGTGATCGAGGTATAGTTCTGGAACTCGTAGTTCCCGGTGTTGGTGTACAACTGCTTATAGTTGCTGCCCGTCGTGAACGCGCTTCCAACCGAGATATTCAGCTCCGGATCGTTGCCCAGGCTATTGGAGTCGTTCCGGAAATATTGGAATCGCGACTCGTTAATCGTGCTCGTATTGATGATCTGCGTCTCGGTCAGGAAAAACTGCTGGTTGGTCCCGTGGTTTGTCGCCCCGGTGGTCGGAAGATTAAACCCACCCACACCGCTGTTGTCCGTCTCGCTCCTGCTATACGTATACCGGGCATCGAGCGTGATCTTGGACGTCAACTGATAATTCACCCGCGGGCTGAACCGCGTATTCGTCGTCGGCGCGATAATCCCGAACGATTGCAACGGCAGCGGCTGGAACGTGTTCGGATCGAGCAATTGCTGATTCACCAGAGCCGCCTCGCGCAACTGGCGACGCGTAAAATCGAGGAAGAACGACGCCTTCTTGTTGATCGGACCGCTGAACGTCGCCATCAGATTCTTGGTGTCCGATGCCGGCAGACCGCTGGTTTGCGTGTCGTAAGGATTGCGCGCGTTCCAGATATGGTCGCTGTAGGTGACATTCAGGCTGCCATGATACTTGTCAGACCCCGGTTTGGTGAAAATCTCGATGCGTCCGTGGCCTTGCGTGTCGTACTCCGCAGAATACGGATTCGAGTTGATGCGAATCTCGCGAATGGAATCCTTCGGCGGCAACTGGCCGCTCGAAAATCCGTCGATGAAAATCTGCCCCCCGTTCGGCCCCGCCGCAGGACCGGCCAGCGCCAACAGGTCTGCCTGCAAATCGTCCGGATCGTCCGACAGCATCTCGAGGTCGGCCTCTTTCAGCACCAGCGCGCCCGCGTTTTTCGCCGGGTCCAGTTCCACCTGCTGCGTGTCCTTCACCGTCACTTCCTGCTTCTCGCTCGCCACCTTCATCTTGGCGTCGAACGTCGATGCCCGGCCGCCCGGAAGATCGGCGATGGTCCCTTCAAACAAATCGAAACCGGCGGCGATCACGCGGATCGTATACTTGCCCGGCGGCAATCCTACCACCGAGTACGCGCCGTTGTTGTCGCTCTGCGCGACCTTCACCACATTGTTCGGACCCGTCAATGTAACCGTGGCCCCGGGAACCGCCGCGCCGGAGGGGTCGAGCACCGTCCCCTTCAAACTCCCCGGCGCCTGCGCCATCAATGCCGACATAGCCAGCAATAACAATACCGCTAGTTTTGAAATATTCATTCCGTTCCCTTCACACTGCAATTCTGGCTACTGGCTCCTGGCTTCTGGCTACTCTCTTCAATTCCCGCCGCCCATATCTCCACCGCCGCCCAGATTCCATCCACCCAGCGACATCTCCGGCTTGCCGGGCGACCGCAAAATCGGCTCCACTCCCGCCAGCATCGTGATCGCCATGATGTGATCCGTCGCCGCACCCACCGCGCTCGAAATCACGATCGGCTCGCCCACTTTCAATTCCGCCAGCGTCACCGCGGGTTGCCGGTCGAGCATCTGTTGCAGATCGCCGCCGCGACCTCCACCACCGCCGCCACCGCCGCGCATGCCGCCGCCTTCCGGAGGAGCCCCGCCACCGTCTCCACCCCGACCACCGCCGCCGCCGCCGCGACCCCCGGCATTCGCGTCAGGATGCACGCGACGCGCGATCATCTGCGCAATCGGATCCGAGAGCCGCTTCATATTCGAATCGGCGGTGACTTTCACCACCATCGCCTTTTTCGAATCCAGATCCTTCACCGTCATCTTCTGGCCCTGCACGTCGATCGAAACCACCGTCGCGGCGATGGTCTTGAACCTACCCGAGACCACTTCTTCCGCCGTCAGCTTCGTTCCGTCCTCGTTCTTCTCGCCGCGCGCACGGACCTGATCGCCCACTTTAATCTCAGCCAGCGTCGATTCCTTCGCGTCCGCGAATTTCACCGAATCGGTCGTGTATCTCCGCACCACCGCCTTCGCCACCGGAATCACCGTGACCGTCTTCGCTCCGGCCAGCGACCGCACATTCAGGGTCACCGATTCCGCATTCACCGCCGTCACGATCCCGTTCACCCCGCGCTTATCCCAATCAGCTCGATCCGCGTCCTGCTTTTTCGCGACATCGGCCGACGACATCACCGCGATCAGCGTCGCCGCAATCGACTTCTTATCCTCAGACTCCACGCCCCGCGCCGCTACCCGATCGCCGACCGCTATGTCCTTAAACTCGATGACCGCAGCCGTCCGCAAATCCGTCTCGCCCAGTGCCACTTTCCGCAGCGCATGCTTGGGAGCCAGCGTGACGCGCACGTCCCCGCCCCCGTCCGCCTTCATCGCCAGCTCGTTCGCGGCAGCGTCGATCGTGACCACCGTCCCGTTAATCTGCTTGGGTGCCGCCGCATCCTGCGCAAGCGCAAGATTCGCCAATAGCGCCGCATACACAACCAGCCACATGGCCTTACTTTTCATAAACTTCTCCCCCGCTACTAACATTTGTAATGACCTGATTCCTCCCCCGAGGGTTACAGGCGCTTAAGGTAAATTTACATTGAAGCTATTGATTCTGTGGGCCGTTCGAACTAACTGCCCGCAACCCCACAGCAGGTAGATACATCCCCTTGGCTTCGCGCTTCCACCAATTCCCCGTTCTCCGCCGCTCTTCCGCGTCCGTGAACGAGTAATCGTACAGCGCACCCCGCACATACTGCGGAGCCCGACCCTGAAACGGATCCGCCTCCAGCAATCCCCTCACCTCGGGCGACCCTTCCAGCAATTTTACCGCGAAGTTGACGAACCACGGATTTTCCCGGTAATTCCCCAGCGCCGCGAACCACATCTGCCAGTCGAGCCTCGGTTGATGCGGCGCCGCCCATCGTGGAGCCCTCGCCAGATCTCCCGGCTTATAAGGAAACGTGTACGGCCTCCACGTTTCCCCATCCATCGATCCTTCCATCACAATCTCCGGCCGCATCGTCGTCATAACCGCGAACAATCCATACGAATTGACGATTTCAAACGGCGCCGTATATTTCACGATGGAGTGCAGCGGCTCGACCGGCTCCTGAGAAAAAGTCTCGATCATCCGCGCAAGCCCGATAGTGAGCACCAGCGCCGTCACCGCCGCGACCACCAATCGCGAAAACATGGGGACAGCACCAGTCCTGTCCCCATGTTTTCGCCCTGCCTTCTGGGTGGCGCGAGCTTTAGCTTGCAGCGGTGGCTTTAGCCACCATTCAAAATCGCGGTCATCGAACAAAAACACGCACATCGCCATCGCCAGCAAATTGAAAAAAGTATAATTCCCCGTCAAAAAAATCAGCACCTGCAAAATCAACAGGCATTTTGCTCCAAAAATCCGCATCCTCCGAGGCGCAAAAATCAGAAACGGCACCCCCAACTCCACCCCCAGCACAAACGCCGTCGACATCTTCTGAAACCAATCCGGCATCTGCGCCAAGTACCAGGAAATCCGATTCGGCAACGGCTGCGTCCAGTAGTGATAGCTCAGCGCCGATAAATTCCGCCAAGTCTTGTCATGACTCAGCAGCTTCACCGCGCCCGATAAAAACATCAACCGGAACAGCAGCCATCGGAACAACCACACCACCACCCGCACATTGCCGATCTGGAGTGAGTTTCCTCGGAAACTCACTGTAATAAATATCGCAAGGAATCCCGCCTCAATCAGCAACGCGTCCCATTGGAACGACAAGAACTCCTGCCCCGCCGCGCTCAGCGATAGATAAAGGACGAACAGAATTGCCAATCCCGCGCGTTCAAAAATCCCCACCAGCACCAGCGCAGCAATCGCGATCCCCGCATAGCAAACGCCCTGAAGCGCCGCGTCCGACGCATTCATCCAGAAAATCGTCGGCACATACACAAACCGCATTGCCCCCGTATTCTCCGCGACCACCATCAGATAGTCCGCAACCGGCAGAATCCCGTGCGCGCCCAGCAGTCCCTTCACCTGCACCGTCAACGACCCGAATGCGATCGCATAAATCACCGCGAGCATCCGAACAAAAATCCACTGCGTTAGCGCGAATCGAGCCGGCTCAATCTCGGTCCCAAAGGTCCACTTCGTCAGGTGATAAAAGAGGTCCCGATGCCCCGCGATAATGCGATACGGCCATTCGAACAAAGGCAGGTAAAGCTTCTCATGCCCCAGCGTTTCAAACACCGCGAGAGCCCCGCTCGCGATCGACCCATCCGGCCTCACCAACTGCACCGCCTCCGAAAATTCCTTTTTCGAAATCTGCGGATACAGCTCGCCGACGTCCTGCGACGGAGCATACTCCACGCCGTCGCCCGTCAGCTTGCGCCAATAGTCGAGCCAAATCTTGCAGAACCCGCATCGCCCGTCATAAATCAGCAGTGGTTTCGAAGAAGGCACTCATCTACTATCTTCTACCAACAGTGTCCTGTCCCCCCAGTGGGGCGGACGCCCTCGTCCGCGCTGGACCCCCTGGTCCGGCTCTTGCCGGGTACAGTGAAAGGACGAAATGCGCCTCCTCGATCAATGGCTGAATGAGCTACCACCCTCGCACAGGATCCTCGATCTTGGCTGCGGTCCGGGAAGTCTTCCGATCAAACTGTCGGGATTAAACGTTACCGGCGTGGACGTCGATTCGAAAACATTGGCAAACAACCCCAATCCCGCCGCATGCGCCGAGAGTCACAATTTGCCCTTCGCCAACCGCAGTTTTGACTTGGTCATCGCTCACCACACGCTGGAGCACTTTCGCGACATCCCCGGCACCATCCGCGAAATCCGCCGCGTCTTGAAGCCCGACGGACGCATGTTCGTCACCGTCCCCGCTGGCAGCAGCTTCAGCGATCGTTTATACCGCCTGCTGTTGTGCGGAGGCGGCCATTTCCAGCGCTTCAGTTTCGAAAGCCTCATTTCTCAGCTCGAAGGCACTGGATTGCACCTGGCCGCCCGCCAGGATCTTTTCTCGTCATTTCTGTTCTTGGCCAAGCGCAATTTCGTGTCCGCCGGTCCCGTTCCAAGGAGGATGCGCTGGCTCGGCACCCTGCCCTCCTGGTCCTTCTCGTTCGCGCGCCTGTTCCTCAATCTCGCAACCCGAGCTGTTGATGGCTGCTTCGCGACACGATTCTCTCTCTACGGTTGGGCCCTGGCATTTGCTCCGGAAAACGTGTCTCCCCAGGTAGAACCCGGAACCTGGAACGTCTGCATGTCCTGTGGCGCAGGATTCAGCGAGCCGCCCACCGAACGCATCGCGTGGCTGCTCTATCGCTGTCCTTACTGCTCCGCAGCCAATTACCGGTTCCCGCCCCACCGCGATTAATTTGTCGCAAATCGCCGGGACATGTACTAATTGGCTCACACCCCTCTTGGGGGGCCGCCAAATTTTCGCGGCTCGTCTTGTGTTTTAGTACTGACAGCTCTACCTTAAAAAAACCCTTGCCACGGTATGCCACTCGGCGTATACTCCGAGGGCGGGAATCGTATCACGATGACCCTTCACAAGGAGACCTATGACGCTAAAGCAATGTTTCACGCCCGTCGCGGGCGCAGTTGTAGTACTGGCAGTAACCGCTCTCGCTGGAATGATGTTACTCAGATCGCCGCAGGTGCACGCAGACGAGGGTAACAATGATGATTCACGTATTCAGAAGGGCTTCGCTATCGCGCCAGTCCCCTTGAATTTGACCGAAAAGAACCGCGATTTGGTGGGCATAGGCAGCTATATTGTCAACGCGCAGGCCGATTGCAATGGTTGCCATAGCATCGACCCATCCACCGAGTACAGCCCTGGCGGAAGCCCGTTCCTTCGTTTCCCGTTCTTTAATGGGACGAAAAAGGTCAACCCGGCGACCTATTTGGCTGGCGGTGCCGATTTCGGTCCGTTCGGGCCAACACTTCCGCACCTCTATACCCGCAACTTGACACCGGACATTACGGGCCGGCCTGAAGGTGGCCACACCCTTCCGGAGTTTATGCAAATCATGAGGCATGGCACGGATTATGATGGCGTTCACCCGAACTGTCCCGCCACCACTGGCATTCCCTCCGGCAACTGCTTCACGCCTCCCTTTAATGGGGCTCTTCTGCAGGTCATGCCATGGCCGACGTTCCAGGACATGAGCGACCGTGACCTCGAGGCCATCTACGCGTATCTGAGCGCTATCCCGTGCAACCCTGGCCCGGTAATCGCCAACGCCCCGTATCTGCGGAACGTGTGTCCAGTGAAGTAAAGCGGTGTGGGCAGGATGGCATCCTGGAGGCCGGTTGTTAACCGGCCTTTTTCGCGAGGCGGACGCCCTCGTCCGCTTCGGACCTCGGGGTCCGGCTCTGACATGCGGGCGTCAAGCCGCGTCCGGCGGGACAGCCCATTAACTCCGCATTCCGAGAAAACCGTTATCATACTCCAATGCCCCGTCTGCGCCTCGCAATGATCTTCGCCGCGGTCCTCCCCTTGACCGCCGCCATCGATGACCCGGTCCGCGTCGAACAAGGCCAGCTCTCCGGCGTCCCCGGCTCCACTCCCGATCTTCGCGTTTATAAAGGAATCCCCTTCGCCGCACCTCCCGTTGGCGATCTGCGATGGCGCGCGCCCAAGCCCGCCGCAGATTGGCCAGGCGTTCGCAAAGCCGACCAATTCTCCGCCACCTGCATGCAGACGCCGTATCCGGAAGGCTCACTCTATCGCTCCGAACCGCAGCCTGTCAGCGAGGATTGCCTCTACCTTAATATATGGACCGCCGCGAAATCGGCATCCGACAAACGCCCCGTGATGGTCTGGATTCACGGCGGCGCATTCACCCGGGGCTCCGGTTCCACGCCGACTTATAACGGCGAGGCGCTCGCGAAAAAAGGCGTGGTCATCGTGACCGTCAACTACCGCCTCGGAATCTTCGGCTTCTTCGCGCATCCCGAGCTCAACCAGGAATCCGAGCATCACTCTTCGGGAGACTACGGCATTCACGACGAAATTGCCGCGCTGCAATGGGTCCAGAAAAACATCGCGGCGTTCGGAGGCGATCCGGCGCGCGTCACGATTTTCGGCGAATCCGCCGGATCGTGGGCCGTCAACGTTCTGGTCGCATCGCCGCTTGCGAAAGGTTTGTTCCAACGCGCGATCGGTGAAAGCGGCGCGAATTTCGCCATCATGACCAAACTGGCCGACCTCGAAAAATCCGGCGCGCGGCTCGGCTCGGTGCAGGATCTGCGCGCCAAATCCGCCGACGACATCTTGAAAACCGCCGGCGCATTTTCCGTCAACATCGACGGCTGGCTGTTGCCCACCGATGTTTCGACGATCTTCGCAAGAGGCCAGCAAAACGACGTTCCCGTTCTGATCGGATCGAATGCCGATGAAGGCACCGCTTTCATGCCGCCCAAAATCACGATGGCGGCCTTTGAAGCCACTGCGAAACAACGCTTTGGAGCTAACGCCGATCGTTTCCTGAAACTCTATCCGGCCGCCTCCGATGAGGACGCCTGGAAAGCGTCCGCCGCGCTGATGCGCGATGAGCGATTCGGCCTCCAAATGCGCACTTGGGCGCGAATGAGCAAAGCTCCCGCGTATCTTTACTATTTCAGCCGCATGCCGCCCGGACCGCTCAGCGGGCACTACGGTGCGTTCCATGCCTCTGAAATCTCCTATGTTTTCGGCACTTTGGACATCGGCAAGCGCGTCTGGCAGGATGCCGACCGTAAACTAAGTGAAACTATGTCCTCTTATTGGGTGAATTTCGCGACTACCGGCAACCCCAACGGCAAAGGCCTCCCCGCTTGGCCGCAATATGATGAAAAGAAAGATATTGCAATGGGTTTCGGCGATCAGATTGAACCGGTTCCGGTGCCGAATAAAGCCGCTCTCGACTTCCTGATCGAGCTGCGGAGCCGTTAGGACCTTGACACCCGACCGTAACTTCGTTATAGTGAGGATTCGTTAATTTTTGACGGTACTGCGCGAAGTATTCTCCGGCGTATGGCCCCTATCTTGGGCCTAAGTCGAATTAAATCTAGGAGATCGATGAAGCAGCACTATTTCGTGGTCGTCCTCGCGCACTCTTTACACGGACGCTTACGCCGAATCCATATTCCCCACCAGGCGCTTTACCTGGTGCTCGCGTTATCTCTTTTCGGAACCTTTTCGCTTTTTGGGATGGTATCGAGTTACCTTCGCATGACCTGGAAGGTTTCCAATTACAACAACTTGCGTTCTGAAGTCGATACGCTCCGCAATAAGTACCAGGTTTTGCAACGGGATAATGACGAAAAGCAGGAGCAGCTTGCGTCCCTGCAATTGATGGCAAGCGAAGTCAGCGTTGCTCTGGGACTGAAGCGAAAGCTGGAAGGTTCCAATGACATCGCGGATGAAGGTCCGCTGGTTCCCTCCTTTCGAGAGTCAATTGAAGAATATAACTTCCTGAAATCAGCCAGTTTCTCCCGTTTACATCACGAATATGCACGTAAGTGGCAGATCAACATTGTCCCGAGCGTGTGGCCGGTCAACGGAGTCCTGTTAAGCCGCTTTGGCGAGCGCACCGACCCGTTTTCGGGTGAAGGCGCCATCCATGCTGGCGTCGACATTTCCGCGCCGACCGGAACCCCGGTTCATGCGGCGGCGGATGGAATAGTCTCACGGGCTGAATACTATGGCGGTTACGGAAGGCTTATCGTCATCGACCACGGCAATGGAATGAGCACCCGCTACGGGCACCTCTCGCGGTTCGATGTGGTTCCGGGACAAGAAGTCCGGCGTGGCGACGTGATCGCGTTTTCAGGGATGACCGGGCGCGCGACGTCTCCGCATTTGCACTACGAAATACGGATGGGTGGGGCGGCCGTCAACCCGCATCCTTACCTGACGCGGTCCGCAATGTTGCAAACCGGGCACTCGGATCTGCCGTTCTAACGCATCATAATCGACCTTAATTGCTCAAAGAGTAGCCTCGACGAAGCCTTAATTGACCATATTTGATACACTGTAGAGCGATTATGCGCCTACTGCCTCGTCTGATTGTTGCTTCCGCGGGCATCTTCATGCTGACTGCGGCGTACTACCGAATCAACACACCCGGCGTCATGACCGACGCGGCGAAGGCATTTCTCGCCTCGCTTCCTCCGGACTTGAAAGCGCGGGCCATGTTTCCTTTCAGCGATGAAGAACGCTTCAACTGGCACTTCATCCCGCGGGTGCGCAAAGGACTTGCGTTTCGCGAAATGGGGCCGGGGCCGCGGCAGCTTGCGCACGCGCTGCTGGCCGCTGGTTTGAGCCAACAGGGCGTGATCAAAGCGGATACCGTGATGAGCCTCGATCAGGTGTTGAAGGAGATCGAAGTGAACCCGGTGAACGAGCGCGATCCGGAAAAATACTACTTCAGCATTTTTGGCGAGCCGTCGGAAACCGCAACTTGGGGCTACCGAGTCGAGGGGCATCACCTGGCGCTGAATTTCACGATCGTGAACGGACGCGTCGCGTCGACGCCCAGTTTCTTTGGAGCGAATCCGGCCGAGGTGCGGGGCACGTCGCGCGCAGGTTTGCGGACGCTTGCGCGTGAAGAAGATTTGGGACGCGAGCTGGTGAAATCGCTCACTGATGCGCAGCGGGCGATCGCGATCGTCGATAAGCAAGCGTACAAAGACATCATCACGATGGCTTCGCGCAAGGCGGCGATCGAAGGGAAACCGAGCGGGATTGCGTTCGCCAAGCTGACCGCGAAACAGCGCGACGTGATGGATAGCTTAGTGGCCGAATACGCCAACGATTTTCCGGCTCCGATTGCCGAGGCGCGGATGGAGCAGTATCGCAAGAGCCAAAGCAATCTGATGTTCGCGTGGGCGGGCGGCATTGAAAAAGGCAATCCGCATTACTATCGCATCCAAACGCCGGTGTTCCTGATTGAATACGACGATACGCAGAACGAGGCGAATCATATTCATTCGGTATGGCGGGATTACGCAGGCGATTTCGGAGTGGATCTGCTCGGGGATCATTATAAGACGAGTCATCAGAAATGACTCCGCTCCCTTTCGCGGCTCGGTAGAGCCCGTGCTCGTGAAAATCGGTCGGCGGTTTGCGGGTCCGGGGCTGCTGTTCATGATCTGCGTGCTGTTCCACTGGAAGCTGGTTTTAACCAATCAATATACTTGGCTTGAGGCGGGCGATATTGGAAGCCTCATTATGCCGTGGTTTCAGTTTCAGGCGGGCGAGTGGCATCAGTGGCGTTTTCCGATGTGGGATCCGAACAGTTGGGCAGGACAGCCTCTGTTCGGACAAGCGCAACCGGGGGCGGCTTATCCTCTCAACTGGCTGTTGTTTTGGATGCCGCTCGAGCGCGGATGGCTGCGGCA
Organism: Bryobacterales bacterium; assembly: GCA_003170295.1. Taxonomy (GTDB): domain Bacteria; phylum Acidobacteriota; class Terriglobia; order Bryobacterales; family Bryobacteraceae; genus Palsa-187. The sequence goes on from PNAJ01000117.1 coordinate 152,148, forward strand.
GGACGTGCTGCATTGGTTTTATGTCCTGGTGCATTATCTGGCGGGGCTGACTGCTTACGCGTTGTGCCGGGACCTGGGGCGGTCTCGACTGGCGTCCATTCTCGGGGGGATTGTTTATTCACTGGCGGGATACGTCGCGTCCATCGATTCGCCGCAAATGCTGCATGGGGCGGTTTGGGCTCCGTTGGTGTTTTTGTTTTTGTTTCGGGCGACCGCTCCCGATGGTCGCGGTTCCATACGGAATGCGGGGTTATCGGGATTCTTTTTAGGGGTCACGTGGCTTGCGGGGCATCATCAGATGCAGATTTTTTTGTCGCTGGCGGTGATCGCTGTAGTAGCCAGTAGCCAGAAGCCAGTAGCGAGAATGATTCGTGTGGCGGTAGTGGCTTTTGCTATGACCGGGCTGACTAGCGCGTTCCAGACTATCCCGGCGGCGGAGTATGGGCGTCTGGCTGTGCGGTGGGTCGGCACCGATAAGCCGCAGGGGCTGCAGGAGACTGTGCCGTATTCGGTGCATGCGCAATATGCTTTGAAGCCGATATCGCTGATCGGCATTTTTGTCGCGGGAGTAGAGCAGGGTCCTTATAACGCATTTGTTGGGGTTGTGGCGCTGACGTTCGCGATCTTGGGTGCGATTTTCTGGTGGCGCGAGCGGCACGTGCGGTGGCTTGCTGCTATTGGGCTCGGCGGGATCGTGTTCGCGCTGGGCGGCAATAGCGTATTTCACGGGATGTTGTATGCGCTCGCGCCGCTGGTGGAGAAGGCTCGCGTCCCGGCAGCAGCTACGCTGCTGTTTGCGGTGGGTGTGGCGCCGCTGGCGGCGTATGGGCTGGATTCGTTGAGGTGGCGGCAAGAGCCGGACCGGGGGGTCCGGCGCGGACCAGGGGGTCCGCCCCACCTCGCACAGGCGGGTTGGATTCTTGCGGGGTTTGGGGCGGTGCTGGCGGTGGGGTGTCTTCTCTTTTATGCCGCGAAAGTCTCCTTTGACGATCGGCTGATGATTACTTCGCTATGCGCGATTCTTGCGGCGGGGTTGCTGCGGATTTCAAACCGCTCGGGGGGCTGGGCGGCGCTTGGGCTGGTGTTGTTCGAGCTAGGGAATGTGACCGACTACAATCTGGCGACTGCGAATCGCGCGACGCATCCTTATCTCTACAAGCTGGCGGAGCATTTCGATCTCGCGGGATACGTGCGAGGGCAGGGTGAGGCGGCGCGAATTGTTTATGACGACAAAGCGATCCCTTACAACATTGGGGATTGGTATGGCATCGAGACGTTCAATGCTTATGCCGCTAGTGTGCCCGGCAGTTTGTGGCGGCACCAGGTATTTTCACCGCGGGTGCAGGATATTTTGGGGGTCCGGTATTACTTTGGATTGACGCCGCCACGGGCGGATTTGCGGGAAGTCTTTGAGGGCAGAAGCGGCCTTAAGATTTTCGAGAATCCGCAGGCGTTTCCGAGGGCGTGGGCGGTGCATGCCGCGGTGCGGGCGGGCGATTTGGCCGATCCGAAGTTCGATGCGCGGCATACCGTTTTTCTCGAGGGCGAGGCGCCGAGGCTGGCTGGGTGCGAGGGCGACGATGTCTGGATGCCTCATCATCAGCCGAACTACGTCATGATTCGGGCGACTATGAATTGCCAGGGGATGGTGATTCTGACGGATAGCTGGTTTCCGGGATGGACGGCGACGGTCGACGGGCGGCGGGCGGTTATTGAGAAAGCCTATGGAGCGTTCCGTGGGGTGGTGGTGGATGCGGGCGATCACACTATCGAGATGCGATATCGTCCATGGAGCGTTTACGTGGGCGCGGCGATGAGTGCGGCGGCGGGGTTGATTGCGTTGTGGATGGGAATAGGTGCGAGGAAGGCATGAAGACACAAGAGCCGGACCAGGGGGTCCGGCGCGGACCGGGGGGTCCGCCCCACACGGACCTATGAAGGTTTCGCACGCTTACTTTCCGGCGTTCGATGTGTTTCGGGGGATCGGGATTTTGTTCGTGGTGCTGGCGCATACGCCGACTTGGAACGATACGCTCGCGCCTATTCGACCGATCGGCGCGCTGGGTGTCCACATGTTTTTTGCGCTTAGCGGATTTTTGATTACGTACCGGTTTGTTGAAGAGTACGAGCAGACGGGGCGCATCGATCTGCGCTCGTTTTACCGGCGGCGCGCGCGGCGCATCCTTCCGCCGGCGGTCATTTATCTGGCGGTGCTGGCGGCGATGGGAATGGCCAGTCTCAAAGAAATCGCGGCTTGCCTGTTTTTTTATCGCAACCTTATTACGGGTGGCTGGTATACGGGGCATTTCTGGAGTTTGAGTCTGGAGGAGCAGTTTTATCTGGCTTGGCCGTTGTTGCTGGTCGGGCTCGGGATCGCGAGGGCGCGAATTGCAGGGATCGGCATTATCGTCCTTACCGTGATTTGGAGGATCCATGTATTTTCCGTCGATGCGGCGGCGAATATTTACCGGCCTGACTTGCTCGCGGATCATTTGTTGTGGGGATGTCTCATTGCGTTGAGTTGGAAAAAAGTGTTGTTGATTCCTGGGTGGATTCGGATGGGGATTGGGGTTGCGGGGATTGTTGCGGCGACTTTGCTGATTTATGAGCAGCCTCGGTTTTGGCAGCCGGTGTTTGCACTCTGCGTCGCTGTCGGGTTCATTCTGGCGGCGGAGGCTTCGCAATCGTGGGCGGCGAAGTTGATGCCGGTGCGAAAGCTGGGAGAGGCTAGTTACGACTGTTACCTATGGCAGTCGTTGTTCCTGCCGCTGCCGTTCGCGAGAATGGCGCTGCCGTTCGCGCAGAGGCTGCCGTGGAGTTATCTGTTTATCGGTGTGATTACGGCGGGGAGTTTTTGGTTGACGTTTCCACGGAGACGGCGTGTAAATCCGACGTAGGGCGGGCGGCGACACGAGTGTCGACGCGGCAC
>PNAJ01000089.1 GCA_003170295.1 Bryobacterales bacterium
CTGCCGAAGGCTTTGTTCAATGGTGGATAACGGTCTATTCAAAGCGAAGCGCTACGAGTGGGTCTACCCTGGTTGCGCGGCGAGCAGGGAACCAACATGCGCCGGCGGCTATCGCCAACAGAATGATTGACACTCCGAAAATCGTCAATGCATCGTTCGGAGTAACCCCGTAAAGCTGGCTCGAAATGATTCTGCCCCCCGCCGTGGCAATGAGCAGCCCGGCAACGAGCCCGATCAACACCGGGATCATGCCCTCTTTCAAAATCATCGCTGCAAGTTCGCCGGTGCGAGCTCCCAGGGCGATTCGGATACCGATCTCCGGCGTCCGCCTTGCGACGGAGAACGAGATCACTCCGTAGATTCCAAGCGACGCCAGCAGCAGCGCCGCGAAAGCGAACGCAACCGCGAGGTACATCTCAAATTTTCTGGACGCGATCGAATCTTCGACGATTTGATCCATGGTCCTTGCCGGCGGAATGGCCATTTCCGGGTCGGCGCTGGAGAGAAGCGCGTGAATCGAGGCGGTGACCGCGGCTGGATCGGCTCGTGTCCTCGCGACGAAAGACACCCCGAGCGGGTGCATTCTCCCGTAATGCTCGTAGACCATCATCGTCAGCGGCCGCTCCAGTCCAGAGCCGTGGACCTCGCCCACCACTCCGACGATTTCGAGTTTTGGCGTTACAGATCCGACACCCTCGACGTGCTTGCCAATCGGATTCTGATCCCCCCATAGAAACCGCGCCGCTTTCTCGCTGATCACTGCCGCGAGTTTGCCCTGGTCTGACTCGTCAAGAAACCGACCTTGCTTGAGAGGGATTCCCATCACTCTCCAATACGCGGGCGTGACGAACCGGTTGTTGGCAAGCGCTGATTGATCGACGGATCGGGGTGGTTGGTCGGGGTCGGTTAGTTCCCCGACCCAATCCTCCCCGAGCAGCGGCAGGCGGTTGGTCGCCGCGACCAATTCGACGCCTGGGATTTGTGCCATCTTCGCGAGAGTTTCCTCGATAAAGCGCACTAGTGCTTGACCACGATATTTTGGGTTTAATAAGGACACGTCCTGTGCGATCACGTGCGCCACGTCAAATCCTTTTTCGACCCGGAGCACATGGTAAAGGCTGATGAGCAGCAAGCCGCCGATCATCAGCAACACGGTACTGAGTGCGACTTCTACGCTCACCATCGCCTCGCGCAGACGCAGCTTCCCGCGGCCCTCCGTTGAAGAGGCTGAGCCCGCCTTCATCGATTCCATCGGTTCGGTTCGCGACAAGCGCCAAGCTGGAATGAGTCCGCAAATCACGGTCGAGAAAACAGCAGCGAGTCCGGCAAACAATAGCACTCGCCAGTCGATCCGAACATCCTCCATGCGGGGGATGATGGTCGTCGCGTTTACGGCCAGTATTCTTAGCCCCATAGAGGCGATCGCCAAGCCAGTCGCGCCGCCGATAGCCACCACCAAGAGAGCTTCTTCCAGCACCAACGCGAACAGCCTCGCCCGGCTTGCGCCCAGCGCCAGGCGAACGCCCGCCTCTCGATACCGACCGGAGGTCCGCACCAGCATCAGGTTCCCGACATTTACACAAACGATCAGTAGCACCACACCAACCGTGGCGAACAGCAGCCAGAGCGCCGATCGCGCGTCTCGCGTGACCTCCTGCTGGAGCGGAATCAACGTCGTTCTCGTTTCCAGTTTGTACTCGCGGTACACATCGGCGAGGAGCGCGTTCAACTCCGCGATGCCCTGTTCGCGGGAGACGCCCGGCTTCAACCGGATCAAGGCGCTGTAATTCAAATTGCCAACAATCCGGACCGCTGAGGCGATGTAGCCAATGGGTCGAAAGATCATCGGTACCTGGGCGGGTCCGGAATAACCTCCCCACTCGTCACCTTTTGGCAGGTGCAGATCGGGTGGCATCACGCCAATGACTGTGTAATTGTCTTCGCCGTTCAGCTCAACCTTTCGGCCCAGAATCGACGGGTCGCCTCCGAAGCGGCTCCGCCAGAGCGCGTCCGTAATAATGACGCTTCCGACAGAGTCATCTGGTAGAAAATCGCGACCCAACGCGGGCTGAACGCCAAGCGTCCGGAAAAAATCTGGCGTGACGCTGAGGCCAGGCAATTTTACAGGGTCGCCTGCTCCCACCAGCGTCAGCTCTAAGAACTGCGCCAGTGCCATCCGGTCGCATCCAGTACAGTACAATCGCCATCGCTCAAATTGCCGGGCATTCACGGGGAAATCTCCCACGAACTTCGTTTGCGGGGGAGGAACCGTTCGCGCCAGAAACAGACGGCCTGGATCGCGGTACTTGAGAGGCTCCAGCAGGACGCCGTTCACGATCGAGAACATCGCCGTGGTCGTTCCCAACCCCAAGGCCATGGTGAGCACCGCAACTGCGGTGAATCCCGGGGTCCGCCGCATCTGCCGCAGCGCGTACTTCAGGTCCTGGCGAAGTCTATCCAGAACAGTCCATCCCCAAACTTCGCGGACCTCTTCCTTGATCTTCGTGACGTTGCCCAACGCGCGGCGCGCGGCGTCGATATCGCCTTGCTCCTCCGCTTCGAGGTCGAGATGAGCGCGCAGTTCGCGCTCCAGATCCCGTTCACGGTTTCGCGACCAGAAACGCCATTCCATTTAACCCTCCTTGACCGGCCACATCACCTGGGCGATAGCTGCGGCCAAACGCTTCCACTTGGATTCCTCGACGATCAAACGCTTTCTCCCAGCCGCGGTCAGCCGGTAATATTTAAACTCCCGGTTGCGATCCTTCGCGAGTCTCCCATTTTCCGGTGATCCAACCCTTTCGTTCCAGCCTTTGGAGAGCCGGATAGAGCGAGCCATGCTCGACCTGCAAGACTTCTTCCGTGGTCCTCTGAATATGCTTGGCGATTTGATGACCATGAGCGGGTCCGACCCTCAGGGTTCTGAGGATCAGCATGTCCAGGGTTCCCTGGACAAGTTCGAGACGATCGCTGGATTCTTTGGGCATTTCGTTGGTAGACAGTCTACCATGGATGGTCATGCCAGGGTAGACTGTCAACCGTGGACTTCGTCGGATCGTTGCCGCAAATAAAGCGCGCGTCGATTATCGCTGCGACGGGAACAATTGTTCCGCGAACGACGGTTCAGCTTGCGACGATAATGTTGCACATTAGGCCGTTGATAGCAAGTTTGGTAGTGCGCTAAATCTGTGTGGCTACGGTTTTCGCTTCCTGGTTCGCCCATCTGGGTAGGTGATGGTGATGATTGTCTCTTTGCCTTTCTGGCTCTGCTTCACAGTGCCCCTTCGAATGCGCAGAATCACCCTCCTGCCAAAGGCTTTCGTTGTTAGACTGAATCGATCTTGGTATGCCATTTAAATTTGCTCCCAAAGAATAATACCCTTTTCGCTTTTAGAACCGAGTGAAGATTGATTAGGATTCCAGCAGTTCCCGCACGCTCCAAATGTGATCGGCGATTCCAGCAGCCATCGCCGGGGTTACGCGGAGCGACTTGTGGACTCGGCAGAAGTTGTAGAACGCAAACCAGCACGCGATAGCGGCCCAGTGGTTCTCCCACTTTTTACTGAAAGCGTTTGTGAGGCGGGTGAATCGGCGAACGCTCATGCGCGTGGACAGATTGGAACGCTCCAACGATGCTGGTGCAAATACGGTCGGGATCGGGGTCGCCCATAACTGGGACTACCTCCGTGCTGCCTACTTCGGCAGGGCTACCCAATTCCGATGGAACAGACTTCAAACGCGGGGACGCCTAGGCTTCGCAGTATTAATGACGCCTTGGGTTGCGATACGCTCAGGAAGTTCATTGAGGCCGTCTCCGGGAAGGATCACATCTGCTTTGGCTGCCAGCCACGCTTTGCTCTTGCTTGACCACTGATCGAATCGCACGTCGTAAATGAGGGCTATTTTAATATTATTGTTCTCTTCAGCGCGGCGGATGTCGTCGCATTTCCCATACCAAATCTGAGCTAGTGCGTGGGTGTTTTGACCACTCACAACATTAAGCGCTAGTCCCGGATGTCCGTTAGGAGCCACCAGGAGATCAATCTGATGATCTTCGATTTGACCATGCAGTTTTTGCCGCTGTCGATAAAGAATTCTTGTAGAGTCGAACACGTTGCGCACTTGGGAAAGGAGATCGTCTCCCGCATCTGCCCGCTGTCTATGCACGAGATACACATCCCCTATCATTTTCGACATCTCCAAATATTTTTGGATGGACACGCCGAGATGTTTATAAGTGCTCTCTAGCAAAAGATGATCTCTAACAATCCTGACGCCCGATAAATTTGCGAGTTTTTCCAGCCGCTCCTTTATCTGTGGGGTTAAAGAGTGCCCAGCATCCTCTATTTCTCCTAGCGTTCTGCCCGCATCGGACAGGATGCAACGCTCCTTACTGATGGTTGTGACCGTAATCTCGATCCGATGGCTACCCGCCAAGTGAAACGGGAATGAAATTGTCACATTGTTCTCGTCAAGAGATTCCGTAACGATCAATTTGCGATAGGCGCTCAGGTATGTTCCCAGAACGGAGGTGGTCATACTTCCCACCCTGGGACGTCCTCTTGTTTTTCTAGGATTTTGATGTTCCATTTCTTAAGACTCCATTTGAACACGTCGCCCAAGCCGCAACGTTGCGGCTTGGGCCGCGCTGAAACGACGTACGAATCCTGATCTTCCGGGGACCATAAATGCTCATGCCATCCCTTCACGATGGTTCCGTCTGGATTGTCGTGCCTCAGTTCGTAGTTCAATCCGCGAATGCGTTTACCGTTCCACTCCAACGCCGAGCTGGGATTTGGTTTTGGTAGACCAGTCGGAGCTTGGCGAGCCTTGGCTATGATTATCAGCCCCCTTATTGGATTGTTCGGTTCAGATTTTTTGAAAATCTCAGACTGGATTCTTATAACGGTAGGGCGCTGCGACCCGAATTGAGGTAACGGCGGAACGATCCTGATGAACTTGGAAGCGGCAATCAAATAGTCCACGTCGGCCTTCGTGAATTCCTGGGGCAATGTTCAATCAGCATATCAATCCCCAGCCGCACAGATTTAGCGCACTACCGCAAGTTCGGAGTAAACGACTAACTTGCCTTATCACACCGCATCCGAAACGCTTGTGAGGTTAAAATCAGTCGTAATCAGCGCTGGCGCCATATTCGATCCGGTCTCATCGTTGGTTACGCGCATGGGCTGGGTGAGCTTGATGGTCCGTTGAAGGACCTCGGCCGGGCTTTGATTCCAGCGGAAATTAGCAACCGGGCCGGTCACCTTGCCCTTCTCAATCAAGAACACGCCGTCGCGGGTCAGGCCGGTAAGCTGCCACGTCTTCGGTTGGACGACGCGAATGTACCACAGCCGCGTCACGATTAATCCGCGATCGACCGAAGCGATGAGGTCGTTTAACGAGTTGTTCTGTCCGTCCAGCACAAGGTTCGCCGGGAATGGTGTTGGTTTCTTGCCGGCTTTGCTCGCCCAGAACCGATCGTAAAAGAGGTTGCTCACCACGCCTTTTTCAATCCAGGAAATCTTTTCGTTCGGCAGCAGCGACGGACCCCATGGTGTTGAGGCCAGCTTGGGATGGAAAGGATCGCTGCGCAAGGTGATAAACTCAGGGAACATTTTTTCGCCGAGAAGAGTTGCGGAAGCATTCGAGTCCTGGTTCGGCTTACTCAGGAACGACTGTCCCTGCTCGGCATCGCGCGCGCCGAATGCGAAACCGAGCCATCCGATCAGGTCCGCCACGGCCGCGGGCTCCATGATGACCGTGCATTTGCCAGGATCGAGTTTCTTCGGGTTGACGCCGCCTAAACACTTCTTGATCGACACGGCGGCCTGCTCCTCTCCGTTCAAGTCCTTCACCGCGACCGAACTTTGAGTGGCCCATCCGGAGCTGGTCCCTTCCGGGTTGCGCATGGTGTGGGTAAGGCTTGAATCCGTGTAGGTGTGATATCCGAACAATCCGGCTTTGTTGCCGACGCCCACGGCATTCGCCGATCTTTGGATGAATCCCGCCGTCACCAGCTTGTTCTTGATCGCGCCCCGCAGCACGGCTTGCACCTGCGGGATCAACACGTCGCCTCGCGCTACTGCCGTGTCCGCATCGAAATTGCTCAGATGCGGATATGTTTGCGGCGGCAGAGCCGGCATATCTTCTGGATTCGGGCGTGAGATCAGCGCAAGGTCCTCCGCCTGCTTGACCCCGGCTTTGAGAGCCTCCGGCGTGAGTTCGCTGACGGCGGAATTGCCGCTGCGCTTATCCGAAGTCGTACTGGTGATCGAAATTTGTTGGGTGACACGATAACCCGACGTGGTAATCCCGTTTCTCGCGAACCGGATAAAGTCGTCTTCGGTCCACTGGACATTCACCTCACATCCGGGCAGCTTCGAATAGCCGATGACCTGGTCGATGATATCTTTCACTTGCTGCTGGCTGAACATGGCGGGGCTCCTTTAATCAGTCAGCAGCACATTGATCTGGCGGAATCGCGAGGGCGAGCAGCCATGACTCACAGCGTTACTCTGCGCAGGCTCGCCTTTGCCATCGCTCGGTGCGCCGAACTGCTGCCAGTAGCTTTGCCCGGACATGCCATCGCAGGCGTGCCAGAAGTCCGGCGTCCGGGCCTGATAAGCGACGCGAGAAACCATGCCCCGCTTCTTGCCGCCTTTAATCTCCCAGAAGGCATCGCCCCCGAACTGAAAATTGTAGCGCTGCTGGTCGATCGAAAAACTGCCGTCGCCCTCGATCAGAATACCGTCGTCGATGCCGGCAATCAGGTCGTTCGGAGTCACAGACGCTGCGCCGGGCGCAAGCCACACGTTCGGCATGCGCTGGAACGGGACGCTCGACCAGGAATCGGCGTAGCAGCAGCCGCGCGATTCCGTCTCGCCAACTAAGTGAGCCTGATCGCGAATGGTCTGATAATGCTTGAACACGCCCTTTTCAATGATCGGGAACTTGGTCGTAAGAACCCCGTCGTCATCGTATTTGACCGTGGAAAGGCCCCGATCAATGGTCCGGTCGCCGAAGACGTTGATCAGCTCGCTGCCGAACGAGAAGCTTCCCATTTTCTCGGTGGTGAGGAAGCTCGTTCCCGCGTAATTCGCTTCATATCCCAGCGCGCGGTCCAGCTCGGTCGAGTGCCCCACCGATTCGTGTATCGTCAGCCAGAGATGGCTGGGAAACAGCAACAAGTCTTTCTTTCCCGGCTTCACCGGCGGCGCAGCCAGGTGTTCCAAAACCTCCGCGCGAATCCGAGGCGCGTTTTCGCCGAGATTGGCCTTGGCGATCGCCTCCCAGCCGGCGGTTTGCGGTTCGACCGTGTAGTTCCTTGTGCGCGAAATTCCGTTCTTGAAGTCGACCGCGACAGCGTTGAGCAGAGGATACACTCGGACGACGTACTGCTGAATCGAGGAGCCTTCAGACGAAGCGAAGTATTTGTCTTCGGACTGAAAGCCGAGCGCACCGAACGCGGAGAAAACCTTGGGATCCTTCTTAACGCTGAGCGTTGCGGAGTGGATCAGTTCGAGCTTCTCGTCCATTGGAATGGCAAATGGGTCCTTTTCGAACTTCGAAGTCCAGCGATCGCGATAGGACTTTACTGGCGCAAGTTGAACTGGAGTTGACTGTGCCACGGCGTTCGCTTTGGCAACGGTGACCGCTTCACGTGTGATGCGGGCGATTTCTTCGGCGGTCACCAGTGGCGAGGCCGCGAAGCCCCACTGTCCTTTCACGATGACGCGTACGCCAAACCCAAAGCTGTTCTGGTCGGTCACGAATGGAACTTCGTCCGTGATGTCGCTCCCGCGTTGCGGAGAAAGGCGGTAGCCGGAGAACTGGTTGCGATAGCGGCCGATGCGAAGGTCGGCATAGGTTGCGCCCTGTTTCTTCGCTTCCGCGATCGCAACCGCACCGAGCTTCTCCAATTCGGGTGTTGGCTTCGTTGCGTTGGGCTGAGGCTCACCAAATATCCGGCGTGCGAGAAGGATCGACGCGGTCGAAACCGACGTCGCGACAAACGAACGGCGGGTTGGGTTTGTGGACACCAAGTAATAATGTAACGCGGTCCGCAGAGTTCCTGTCGCAACCTTCTCCAGAGCCTTCACAACGATGCTTCTTCCCGACGCATTTTCGCTTGATGTGTTCCCTCCCGAGAGGTAATGTTCAGGTGGCCGTTAATGAGAAGGATTCTA
>PNAJ01000022.1 GCA_003170295.1 Bryobacterales bacterium
CGCTACGCGACGCTGATGGGGATTAAGAAAGCGAAAGCGAAAGAGATCAAGCGAGTCACGCTGGCTGAGCTCGGCGCCGCCGCCACAGCTACCGCGACCATTGAGAAGATCTACGCGCCGCATAAGAGCAAGCAGACGCAGATTTTCGAAGGCGACGCGAAAACCGCGGCGGCCAAGCTGGTGGAGAAGCTGAAGTTCGAGGTGCGCGTGATATGAGCATTCTCGTGGTTCTCGAACAAACTGCCGGCAAGTGGAATCGCATGTCGTGGGAGACACTCGTGGCAGGCCAGCAACTGGCGGCCGAGCTTGCGACCGACCTTCATGCGGCCATTCCGGGCTCTGGCATCGGAGCGCTCGCCGCCGAAGCTGCGACGAAAAAATGCGCAAAGGTTTACGCGGTCGAGCATGAACTCCTGAAGGACTACACGGCCGACGCGTACACAGCCGCGGTCGAGGCGCTCATCCGTGCGACGAACCCCACCCTTGTGCTCTTTCCTCATTCGTATCAGGTCCGCGACTTCGCGCCGAAGCTGGCGACGCGATTCTCGCAGGTCCTCATTAGCGACGTGATTGCGGTGCGCGTTGAGGCTGGTTCGCCTGTTTTTGTGCGCCTACTCTTTCAAGGAAAATTGAACGGCGACGTGCGCGTCGTGGGCGGAGGTCCATACTTCGCGTCGTTGCAGGCGGGATCGTTTCGCGCGGATTCGCTCGAAGCGGGCTCCGCGCCGGTCGAGAATTTCGCGCCTTCGCTCGACGCCGCCGCGATCCGGCAGAAGCCCGAGGCTCCTTTCCGCGAATCGGCGCGCGCGGTGGATCTGACGACGGCCGAAATCATCGTTTCCGTGGGGCGCGGCATCAAAGAGAAGGAAAATATTCACGTCGTGGAAGAACTGGCCCAGGCGTTGGGCGCGGAGCTTGCGGCGTCGCGACCGATTTGCGACGCGGGCTGGCTTCCCATGGAACGGCAGGTCGGCAGTTCTGGGCAGACCGTCGCGCCGAAGGTCTACATGGCCATCGGCATCTCCGGCGCGATTCAGCACCTGGTGGGAATGAAGGGCGCGAAAACGATCGTCGCGATTAACAAAGACGCTAACGCGCCGATTTTCGAGGTCGCCGACTACGGCATTGTCGGAGATTTGTTCGAGGTGGTGCCGGCGCTGGTAGAGGAAGTGAAAAAGGCGAAAGGGTAGAGCCGTTCGGCGTCTATCCGCATGCTGACGCATGGCGGTTCAAGACCGTCAAGTAGTGCCGGTGGCCGGGGGCCGCTAAGTTTGGCGGCTGATCCACAAGCAACCTGTTCAATGCAGGCGCCGGATTTGCCCATGGACGCGTGCCGCTAACCGCTTCTGCTACCCCGGATAAGATAGTCCTATGGGTGAGGAGTTCCTTCCACGGCAGGAGATTTGGCAACGTCAATACAGTGCCGACAGATATGCTAGGCACCTGTCGCAGCACGAACTAGATCGACGTATACGCGATGTTGTGTTGAACCTTATTCACTTGACCTCGAAGGCTCAAATCGACTTTGGTCCAATCAAGATCGACCCCGGATCGATCTCAAACGAGTCGACGTTTTGGATGGAAACGTGGACACATGTGTTGCAAGAAATGAAACTGCGCTACGGTCCCTATCCTGCGGGATTCCAGCGACGGGAAATCTTGCATTCAGAGCCGTTCCCGCATCTTGTCTCTGAACTCGGCAAGAAAGCCGCTGCGCGACTGTCCTCGATGGGGTTGAAACGCGGCGACGTGTTTATCAAGTTTGGTAAACGTGCGCACATGGAGGCTCTTCATGAGTTAGGCGCTCTGCGTATTCAGCCCGCAACTTTTTTTCAAAGACAGATCACAACGGCGCTGTTAGGGATGATGAGCTGAGGTTTAAGTTGTCGCTGGTCTTGTCTCGGGATGAGATGGTGAAACTAGTAACGAACCCTCAGGATGTGCCAACGGATGCTCAGGAGCAGCGCGTCGATGTTGGCCTTCAGTTGCCGACCGATTACTGGCTCTATTGCGTAACCAACTCCGTAGAGCCGCGCCTTTTCGTAGACTTCGAAGCAGATTCGTGCGTCATCATTCGAGAACGCGCAAAGTTCAGCAGAATGTTGGCCGAGGCGAGTCGACACCAGTTGAGTGGCGCAGTTATGCGCGAAGGGCCTGCTATGTACGTCGATCCACTACGGCCGACGACCGCGAACCTTTTCATCCCTCTTGTTAAGCATTTTGGGTATTCGTATCAGGACGAGCACCGATTTTATTGGCTGCCGGCCACTCCGATTCCAAAGCTCTCTCATGCGGACGTTCAGATCGGCAACCTGAAAGAGTTCAGCGATCTCGTGGTTTTGTAAGGAGCGCGACTGGTCTAGCGTCGGCCTAATCCAGGTTCTTCATACCCGGGAAGGCTTCGCGCACCAGCGTCTGCTCGTCAGGCGAAAAATTCTGCTTCAGATCGTCGCCGGTGAGGCCTTTTCTCCGTTCCGCCGGAGGCAGCGCACGCAACTCCTGAATTTTCTGCCGGACCGCGTCTTGGCGATCTTTTGGCAAGCTTTGCATCATTTCCAAGCGCTGCTTAAATTTCTCCTGCTGCTCCGGAGTAAGCGTCTGGTAGTGCGCCAGCCGCTGTTCCACTGCTGCGCGACGCTGTGGAGGAAGCTTTGATAGAGCGTTCTCACGGTCCTCCGGCGACATTTTTGCAAACCGGTCGAGTTCCTTCGCCGGATTCGCCTGCGGGCGTTTGGGCGGTGCGGGAGGCTTGCGCGGCGCGACCGCGGCTTTCCTCGACTGCGCCCAAAGCGGAGACACGGCTCCGCACACGAACATTACGGCAACCGCGATCCTGAGACAAACCATTCGCATTAGTCTACATCGAGCCGGCCGGCGCCTGCACTGCCGGTGTCAAAATATCGAAGTCTTCCAGGGTTTGCTCCACCTGCTCGATGTCAACTTTATCCGCGCGAAGCCGATGGTCGACGGAATCGGGCATCCGCACAGACAACGCGACCGCCAGCACCGCACAGGCGGCGATCAACGGCACGGCGGACTTCCACAGCGGATAGGGAACCGGCGGCTGGAAAATCCGGCGTAGCCACAGCCGCCATGCGGGCGCGGCTTGGGCTTCCTCAGCGGCGATGCGCGCATAGAGGCGCGCGTCGAAATCGGCTGAGACCGGCCCCGGCGTCCATGCTTTGAGCGCCGCCAAAACTTCCTTTTGCGCCTCCACCAACCGCGAGCAATCCGGACACTGCTTCAGATGAATTTCGAACTCCGCCGTCTGCAACGGTGCGAGTTTCCGGGCGCAGTAGTCCAGCAGGATCTCCGCGTCCTCATTTCTTTTTGTCGGGCAATTCATGGTGTACTCCAACTCTTCACTCGTGATATTTATCCGGCCATATGCGCCAGGCGCGATCGCAGCGCCTCATACGCGCGGAATAACAGCGACTTGACGGCCGATTCCGAACAATTCAATGCGCGGGCGATCTGAGCGTACTCCAGCTCTTCGTACTTGTGCATCAGCACGGCCGCCCTCTGCTTTGCCGGCAGCGCATCAATCGCCTGCCGTACTTCCGTCATCTTCACCTGGTGCAACATTTCCTGCTCGATGGTCGGCTGCCGGTCCCGCACCTGCCGGTCGACGCCGTCCACCACCTGCTCGTCCAAACTTTCCTGGCCCTTCTCTTTTTTCCCGTCGCGGACCCAGTTCAGCGCCACATGGGTCGCAATGCGAAACAGCCACGTGGTGAACTTCGCGGTCGGCTCATAGGTGGCGCGGCTGCGGTAGACGCGCAAAAAAACTTCCTGCGCCAACTCCTCCGATACCGACGGATTTTGCACCATCCGGTACAGGAAATGCACCACCGGTCCACGATGACGCTCCAGCAAAAGAGCGAAGCTGATATCGTCGCCCTCGCGGACACGGAGCATCAGCTCGGCATCCCGGTCGAGAGCTGCGACAGCCTCCATATCCTTCTTAACCCTCGGATTCGCCGAAGGTTGCGCTGGAATTAACGCCATTGTTTTGACTCAAAATCCGGTACTTTCATACTACAGCCGATGGACGCTTCTATTCCCCTTTTAATGTTCTTTCCATCAAATCGCGGAGCGCTTCCCGGGGATTCTTCCCATGATGCAAAACAGCGTGCATCTGTTGAATTATCGGCAGATCCACGCCAAACTTCGCCCCCAGATCGACCGCCGCGCCGCAGGTTTCGACGCCCTCCGCCACCATCGACGTCGAACCGGTGATGTCCTCGATTTTCCGCCCCCGGGCCAGTTCCACGCCGACATGCCGGTTTCTGCTCAGATCCCCGCTGCAGGTTAGTACTAAATCTCCCAATCCGGCGAGCCCGGCCAGGGTTTTCGGCTCTCCGCCCATCGCGACCGCAAGCCGGGTGATTTCCGCCAATCCACGCGTGATGAGCGCGGCTAGCGTGTTGTTTCCCAGCCCTAAACCGTGGCAAACGCCGGCTCCGATCGCGATCACGTTCTTCACCGCCGCGCCTACCTCGACGCCTATGGGATCTCGATTTGTATAGAGACGTAAAGTCGGCCCGGAAAATGCCGTCTGGACCTCGGCCGCGACCTGCGAGTCCGAAGACGCCACCACCACTGCGGCGGGCTCGCCTCGCGCGACTTCGCGCGCGAACGTGGGGCCCGAGAGAACCGCGATTTTCGGAGCCTTCGTCACCTCTTCGATCACTTGCGACATCCGGAGCAATGTGCCGTTCTCTATTCCCTTGGTCGCGCTGACAAAAGTCATCGACGGCTGGATATGCGGCAGTATTTTTGTGTAGAGACTGCGCGCATGATGAGAAGGCATTGCACCAATTACAACGCTTGCTCGATGCACTGCTTTCCCAAGATCCGTTACGATCTCGACGTTCCCGGGCAGCTTGAAATCCTTGAGATAAACGTCGTTTTCCCGCGTCGCGATCATTCGCGCGGCCAGATCCTCTTCGTAAGCCCACAACTGCACCCGCTCGAACTTCGGCGCCAGCACGATCGAGAGCGCTGTGCCCCAACTCCCCGCTCCGATAATCGCCAGCGTCATTTCTTTTTCCAGCTAAAGCGATTTTCTGTTCCGGCGCGCAGCCGTTCGATGTTCGGTTTATGCCGGTAGACGATGAACGCGCCCGCGATGAACGATGCCAGCAGCACCGGCGCCGGTGGGTGTAGAATCAGCCACACACCCAGCGGAAACGTGCCTGCGGCGATAATCGACCCGGCGGAAATCGCCCTCGTCGCCGCCACGGTGATCACGAACAGCACCAGCACTGCGGCCAGTGGCAGAGGCGTCAGATAGAGAAATGCTCCAATGAAGCTTGCTACAGCCTTGCCGCCCTGGAATTTCAAAAAGACAGGAAACGCGTGGCCTGCCATCACCGCGAGTGCAGCCAGACTCGTCCACCATGGATCGTCGTCAGTCATCTGCGCGGCGATGAAGACGGCGAAATATCCTTTCGCGACATCGAGCAGCAGCGTCGCCACGCCCGCCGCGCGACCGGTAGTTCGCAGGACGTTCGTCGCGCCAATGTTCCCACTACCTGAGGATCGGATGTCCTTGCCTGTGGTCAAACGGACCAGTACGTAGCCGAAGGGAATGCCTCCGATGAGATACGCGATGACGAGTGCCAGCAATCCAGTCATGAGTTGAGAGGAAACTCCCCGAGTTTGGAATATTTTCCGTTAGAGGAAAGGTAGAGGAAGAAAGAAGACGGCTGGAAGCCGCCGAAGTCGGGATCGCCCGCCGAAGCGAGAACATCGTCAATCGGCGCGACCTCCCTCACCCGCGCGAGCGTCAGATGCGGTGAGTATGCGCGCGTCTCGACCGGTACGCCGAGAGTCGCGACAGCCTCCTCCGTTGAGCGCGCGAGCTTGGCGAGCGGCTCCCCCGCCGCTACTCCAGCCCAGAAAACGCGCGGCCGGCGCACATCGGGAAACCATCCTACGCCTCGCACGGAGATGCCGATCGGACCGGATCGCGCAATTCCAAGCAGGGCCGTTTTCATGTCCTGAATCCGTGCCTCCGGCCACTCCCCGATGAATTTCGTCGTGATGTGCAGATTCTCCACCGCGCTCCAGCGCAGCTTCGCCAGAGGCCGCAGGCGGGCCAGGAACTCGCGCAGTTTTTCGAGCATCTCCGGCGGAAGATCGATCGCGGTGAACAGCCGCATGAGAATCTAGTGTAGCGGTATACTAACTGGCTGGGAATCCACCTATGAAAAAAATTGCCCTTCTCCTCCTCATCCTCGCGATCGGTCTCTGGGCGGCAGACTTCTGGCAAACGAAGCCCTTCACGGATTGGAGCGATAAAGACGTTCAGAAGATCGAAACGAATTCTCCGTGGGCGAAGCAAGTCTCGATCGCAACGGGCGAGGGTGGTGGCGGAGGCGGCACAGGCAAGGGCGGCCGCAAAGGCGGTGGCGGAGGCGGTGGCGGAGAGGACCCGGCCATGGGTAGCGGCGGCAACGCGGGTGGAACCCGAGCACAAACTCAAGAGGTCGGCGGAGGCATGGGCGGCGGCGGAGCCAGCATTACTCTCGTCGTCTGCTGGCAAACCGCGCTCCCCATCCGACAGTCCGTCGCAAAGAAAAAGTTCGGCGCCGAAGCGGGCACCTCGCCCGACGCGAAAAAGCTCATCGAAGAGGAACAGAAATACTACGCCATCCTGGTGATGGGACTTCCCGGCAGGTCCATGCGCAACGGCGACAAGATGAAAGACGCGCTGCTCAAGAACACCACGCTCTCCGTCAAAGGAAAAGATCCCATCCAGGCCTCCGACGTCCAGTCCGGCGGCAATGAGCAGAAAGCAATTGTGCTCTTTCTTTTCCCGAAGACCGCTCCTCTCGATATCGATGATAAGGATGTCGAGTTCTCCACCAAGTTCGGCCCGCTCGTCGTGAAACAAAAGTTTCATCTCAAGGACATGGTCTTCAACGGCAAGCTTGAGCTGTAGGTGAACCCTCCGATCGCGCGTGAGTTTTATCTTCGACCGGCGGTTGAAGTCGCGCGCGACCTTCTCGGAAAAATTCTCACGTTCGGTGATGCCTCCGGACGCATCGTCGAAACCGAAGCGTATTTGGGCGTGGACGATGGCGCGGCGCATTCCGCCCGAGGCCTCACGCCCAGAACCCGAGTCATCTTCGGTCCGCCGGGTCACGCGTATGTCTACTTCATCTACGGAATGCATTATTGCCTGAACATTGTTTGCGAGCCCGAAGGCGTCGCCGGGTGCGTGCTGATCCGGGCACTCGAAAAGGATGGAGCAAACGGTCCGGCGAAGCTGACCCGCGCACTCGGCATCACACTCGAACAGAACGGCGCCGACGTCACGAAGGGCCCGATCACGATTCATGAGCCTGACCTTGCCCAACGCTTCGCGATTGCAGTATCGCCGCGCATTGGAATCACTAAGTCAGCAGATCTGCCGCTCCGGTTTTTCATCATAGGAAATAAATTCGTGAGCAAGCTTGACCGAAGTGACTTTATGTTATAAAGTACTTCCTCATGGCCAACGCGTTCTGGCGATCTCTCTTCAGTGGTAGAGCTTCGATCCTTGCCGCGCTTCCTTGGAGCGACGACCGTTTGCTGACAACCCAGGAGCGCGAACTGGTGACCCCTTCGATTCAACAGTTTCAATTGGGCGAAGGCTCGGAGGGCAAGGGGCTCAAGGCGAGGGCGAGGGTATCGGCGCTGGCGGCGGACGACCCCGACTTCCTTCCGGCACTCGATCTTTTCATTCGCGAGGAGCAGAGGCACAGCAGCGATCTCGGGCGGTTCCTGGACCGGGAGGGAATCGCGCGGCTCAAGCGCCACTGGGTCGACGGCGTCTTCCGGCATGTGCGAAAACTGGCGGGATTGGAGCTTTCGCTATCGGTGCTGGTGACGGCGGAGATCATCGCTGTGCCGTACTATTCCGCGCTGGCGGAAGCTACGGGATCGCCTCTGCTCCGTGCGATCTGCGCGCGCATCCTCGACGATGAGATGGACCACCTGCGGTATCAGTCTCACAATTTGTCCCGCCTGCGTTCCCTGCCGCGCTCGCACGCCGATTTTGGCGAATGGGCCACGCGCTCGCTCTTGATGTTCGGCACTCTCGTGATCGTGTGGAAGGAGCACGACCAGCTTTTTCGAGCGGGCGGCTATTCCTGGACAAGATTCCGCTGCGAATGTGAGGTTCTGCTGGACGACGTTGCAAGCGGAGCGATCACGGGCTCGGCATATCGCCGGTTACAATGGTCACAGTCTGGATTCTAACTCGTGACTCCTGACTCCTTTCACGACCCATGCTCAAACCGACCATTTTCCGCGAATACGACATCCGCGGCATTGCGGAAACCGAACTGGCAAGCCCCGACATTGTCGAGCTTGGACGCGCACTTGGTACGCTTCTCCAGCGCAAGGCCGGACCCCGAATTAACCTCGGATGTGATTGCCGCCTCAGCTCGCCGCGCCTCCATGACGCCCTCCTCGAAGGACTCCTAGCCTCCGGTTGCGACGTCACCGATGTCGGCGTCGTCCCTACTCCTCTGCTCTATTTCTCCGCCGTGCATCTCAACGCCGACGGCGCCATCATGATCACCGGGAGCCACAATCCCGCCGAGTTTAACGGCTTCAAAACCGTTTGCGGCTCGGGCACGCTTCATGGCGAAACCATTCAGGAAGTGCGGAAACTAATCGAAGCGGCCGACTTCTCGACCGGCGCAGGCAAGCATTCCACGATCGATCTCTCCGCCGCCTATCTCGACGCGGTCGCGCCGCAATTCCAATTCGAGCGACGCATCAAAGTCGTCGCCGACGCCGGCAATGGCACTGCCGGACCGCTGATGCATCGCCTGTTCGAGCGCCTCAACTGCGAGGTAACCGAGCTGTTCTTCAATATGGACGGCCGCTTCCCGAATCATCATCCCGACCCAACCATGCCCGCAAATCTTAAGCATCTTCAAGACGCGGTCAAAGCCCAGCACGCCGACCTGGGAATCGCATTCGATGGCGACTCGGATCGCATCGGCGCCATCGACGAAAACGGCCAGGTGATTTACGGCGACATGCTGCTGCTCATCTATGGCCGCGAAATTCTCACCCGCAAGCCCGGCGCGACCTTCATCGGCGAAGTGAAGTGTTCCCAGCTGCTCTACGATGAGCTGACGCGCCTCGGCGGCAATCCCATCATGTATAAGACCGGCCACTCGCTCATCAAAGCGAAAATGAAGGAGGAACATGCCGAGCTCGCCGGCGAGATGTCCGGCCACATGTTCTTCGCCGACCGTTATTTCGGCTACGATGACGCGCTCTACGCCGCGTGCCGCCTGATCGAGATCGTCGCCCAAAGCGGAAAGCCTCTGTCGGCCCAGCTTGCCGGATTGCCGAAACTCGTCTCGACCCCCGAGATCCGCGTCGATTGTCCGGATGAGACCAAGTTCCAGGTCGTCGAGCGCGTCGCCGCCCAGTTTAAGAAAACGCACCAGGTGATCGACGTCGATGGCGTGCGGGTTTTGTTTGAGGACGGCTGGGGATTGCTGCGCGCCTCCAACACACAACCGGTATTGGTCATGCGTTTCGAGGCAACAAGCAAAAAATTGCTCGAGAGCTATCGAAGTGAAGTCGAATCAGCTCTCGAGCATGCAATAAATTCACAAGGTTAAGGAGTTAAGAGACAGGAGCACCGAAGGCCGCCCTCCGAGACCGGCCCTCGATCTACATCGAGGATGCCATAGGAGAGCGTGGATTCCAATACCCAAACCGCCCATTTTGAAGTGCCTTGGTACTATCCGATAGTCCTAGTCGCTTCGATTAATGCTTCAAGCGGCTACACGCCGTCACCGCGCCCGTCGGGTCGATACTGCTATTCCCTTCCTCTATGTACGCAATCTTTCCATCCATATCGATCAGAAACGTGGTCCGGTTGGCCAGGAACGATTGTTCGCCCAACACGCCGTATTGCCTCATCACTACTCGTTTGTAATCGGACAGCATCGGAAACGTCGCGTTCAACTCCTTCGACCAATGATTTAGTGTTGCCACGAAATCTCCGCTGATTGTCAAAACCTGCGTATCCGCATCGTTAAATTTGCCAATACCAGACTGGTAGGCAGTGAGTTCTTTTGTTCAACCACCGGTGAACGCAGCGGGAAAGAACGCCAGCACGACGTTTTTCTTTCCCCGGAAATCGGAAAGCTTCACGGGCTTATTATCGGTGCCGGGCAGCGTGAAATCCGGAGCCTCGTCGCCAACCTTAAGCTGAAGCTTGGAGGTCGCCGGTACGCTTTGCGCGATGGAAAGTACCGCGAATCCGGCCACCAGCAGAATCTGTTTCATAAGCATCTCCCTTCGCGACGTCCACCGCCGCATCTCTACATCATAGCGGGAGAAGGTAGCGCTATGTGGCGGCCACCGCAGGCTTCAGCGTCTCATCCAGCACCATGTTCTGGATCTGAAACCCTCGCTTGCGCCCCGCAGCCACCACCTCGCCCTGATACTTCAGTTTTCCGTTGACCGTGATATTGAGCGGACGATCCACCGGATGGTCGAACGCGAGAACATCGCCTTCCTTCAAGTTCAGCAGAGCCTCCACCCCCAGCTTCGGACCTTCCAGGCGCGCGTCCAGATTGATGATCGCCGGGCGAATCAGCCGCAGCACGCGTTCGCGTTCTTCCTCGGTGGCGCGCGTCTTGCGAACGCTCCACTGCTGATCGAACTTCTGTCGCAGCATCTTGACGATGATGGATGGGATGCCGATGTTCATCATCCCCGCCGTATCGCCGATGCGCACTTCCATGCTGATCGCCACCACCGCTTCATTCGGCGCGAGGATTTGCAGCAACTGCGGCTCGGTCTCGAACGTCTCAATCGCGAATTCGATCGTCGTCACCGCCTGCCATGCGGTCCGCAAGTCGTGCAGCACGATGCGCAGCAGCCCTTCCATGATGCTCTGCTCAATTTCGGTGATCTCGCGATTGATCTTCGTCGGCAGCTTGCCGGACCCGCCCAGCAGCATTTCAAGAATCGGAAACACCAGCGTGGGATTAATTTCCAGCACCGCGTTGCCATCGAAAGGCCGCATCCCGAGCGAGATCATGCACGTCGGCGAAGGCAGGCACTGCGTGAATTCCATGAACGAGAGTTGCTCGACGGAAACCAGGTTCACGGCGACGTATGCGCGCAAATACGCCGATAGGCTCGACGCGAGTCCGCGCGCGAAATTCTCATGCAGCAAGTGAATCGCGCGAAGCTGATCTTTCGCGATGCGATCCGGCCGCCGGAAATCGTAAACCAGCGCTTTTTTCCCAGGATCCTCGTCCGCCGCGTTTTCACGTAGCTTCTTAAATACGTTGTCGATTTCTTCCTGAGAGAGTACGCGATCTACTGACACGCTCTTCTATCGGCATCGCGGCCCAAATCCCCGATAAGGATTGTTCCGATTCAGCAGATGTTCTGTTTGCGCGACTCGCGGCTTTAGAGTAGGTTAAGAGTATGACCGCGGAACAACGAGTGATGCTGGCCGATATTGTGTGGGTCAGCCCTGATCGCATGAGCGGTATCCCTTGTTTCAAGGGAACGCGCGTGCCGATTCAAGCGCTCATTGATCACATTGAAGGCAACTCCACCTTGGACGATTTTCTGGAAGGGTTCCCCTCGGTCACTCGTACGCAGGCTATCCAATTCATCGAACTGGCTAAAGACAACCTTCTAGCGTGCGTATCCTCTTAGACGAGTGCGTCAACGCCGGAGTCTGCCAGGCGTTCCCCGGCCACGCCGTCAAGACAGTGGCTCAAACCGGCTGGCGCAGCACCGAAGACGGCCCCTTGCTCATCCTGGCGCAGGAGCAGTTTGATGTCTTCGTGACGATTGATCGCAGCTTGGAGCATCAGCAGAATCTTAAAACGCT
Source organism: Bryobacterales bacterium (assembly GCA_003170295.1). Taxonomy (GTDB): domain Bacteria; phylum Acidobacteriota; class Terriglobia; order Bryobacterales; family Bryobacteraceae; genus Palsa-187. Next base: position 11,882 of record PNAJ01000022.1, read on the forward strand.
CAACCTCGGCTTCGTCGTTGTCCGCGTGCAGAGCAACGAAATCACCTCGTACCTGCACCTGTTCGCCCAACTCAACGAAGCCGCCGAGTCCGTCAGCCCCGGTCAAGTCATCCATGTGGGCTAACGCCGAAATCAGGGGTTGAGTTTTTCCCAGCACGACCTTCCCTGTCATGGTACGTTCAAATTCTGCCCCTTGGGCTGAGGTACAGCCCTTACTGCATGGAACGCATCGAAAAGACCGTCTTTATCAGCTATCGCCGCACAAATTTTCCTTGGGCGCTCGCCATTTTTCAGGACCTAACTAACAATGGTTTCGACGTCTTCTTTGATTACAACGGCATCGCCAGCGGCGATTTCGAGCGCGTCATACTCGGGAACATCACGGCTCGAGCGCATTTCTTGGTCCTACTGACTCCTTCCGCGCTTGAGCGTTGTGGCGAGCCGGGGGACTGGTTGCGGCGCGAGATTGAGACCGCGTTGGCTAGCAAGCGCAATATCGTACCGCTGATGTTGGAAAACTTCGACTTCGGAGCGCCTCGCGTCGCCAGCCAGCTCACCGGAACCCTATCAATGCTTCAGCATTACAACGGCCTAAGCATGCCGCCGGAGTATTTCCTAGAAGCTCTAGCCCGCCTGCGTGGAAGGTTTCTTAATGTCCCGTTGGATGCGGTGTTGCACCCGGCATCTCTCCTCGCGCAGCGAGTCGCCGAAGAACAGAGGGCCGCGGCTGCGACCGCTCCTGCGGTCGGGCAAGAAGAACTGACGGCGCAGCAATGGTATGAGCGAGGGTTCGCTGTTGCCGATGTGGGTGAGCAGGTGCGGCTTTTCAGCGAGGCCATCCAGCTCAAACCTGACTTCGCCGAAGCCTTCAACGGGCGGGGCAATGCGCATCGCGCAAAAGGCGATTGGGAGCGCGCGCTTCAGGACTACAACGAAGCCGTTCGTCTTAAACCTGACATGGGCGGAGCTCTCTATAACCGCGGTGTGGCGCGCTATGCCCTCGGCGACGAAGAAGGCGCGCTGAAGGACTACAACGAGTCCATCCGTATCATGCCTGATTTTGCCGGGACTTTCGTCGCTCGGGGTGATTTGCGCTACCACCAAGGCGACCTGGTGGGGGCTTTACAGGATTTAAACGAGGCCATTCGGCTCAAACCCGACGAGGCTGTTGCCTTCTTTAGTCGTGGCAATGCGCGGAGCGCCAAAGGCGACGTGGATGGCGCGTTGCAAGATTATAATGAGGCCATTCGGCTTAATCCAAGCTATAGCGCAGCTTTCAACAATCGAAGTATCGTGCATCACACCAAAGGAGACCTGGAGGGGGCCTTGCGCGATTGCAACGAGGCTATTGCGCTCACGCCGTACTTTGCCGCGGCATTCAATAACCGGGGCAATGCGCGCCGGGCCAAACGTGACCTGGAGGGCGCGCTACAGGATTACAGCGAGTCCATTCGGCTCAAGGCGGACGGCATCGTTTTTGAGAGACGAGGCAATGCGCGCCACGCCAGTGGCGACCTGGACGGTGCGTTACAGGATTACAATGAGTCCATTAGACTCAAACCCGTACTTGCTGAGGCTTTCATGGGTCGGGGCAGTGCGCTGTACATCAAAGGCGATGTGGAGGGCGCTCTACTGGATTTCAGCGAGGCCGCCCGGCTCAAGCCCGCCTATGCCGAGGCTTTCAACGGACGGGGTGTTGCACTCCATGCGAAAAGCGACACTGAGGGGGCATTACAGGATTATAGCGAGGCTATTCGGCTCAGGCCCGTTTATGCCGAGGCTTTTAACAACCGGGGGAATGCGCGCTATGCCATTGCCGACTTCGTGGGCGCGCTTCGGGATTATAACGAGGCCATCCGCCTCAGGCCCGACTTTTCTGAAGCTTTCAACGGTCGGGGTAATGCGCGTCGCGCCAATGGTGACCTAGAGGGTGCCGTCCAGGATTACACCGTCGCTGTTCGGCTCAAGCCTGATAATGCTCAGGCTTTCTATAATCGGGGTAGCGCGCGCCACGCCGAAGGTGACGAGGAAGGCGCGCTACAGGATTGGGACGAAGCTATTCGGCTGAAGCCCGACTATCCTGAGGCTTTCCTCAACCGCGGGAATACGCGCAGCGCAAAAGGCGACGTGGATGGCGCACTGCAGGATTATAACGAGGCCATTCGCTTCAAACCTGACTTTGCTGAAGCATTCGTCGGCCGGGGCATTGTGCGTCATGCCCAGGACAAAGTGGGTGCGATGGAGAACTTCGATTGTGCCGTCCGACTCAAGCCCGAGCTTGCCGAAGCTTTCCTCAACCGTGGAAACGCGCGCAGGGCAAAAGGCGATCTGGAAGGCGCCCTGCAAGACTACAGTGAATCGATCCGGCTCAAGCCCGACTTTGCTCAGGCCTTCAACAACCGGGATCACGCTCGGCACGCCAAAGGCGACACGGAGGAGGCGATGCAGGATTACGATGAGGCAATTCGGCTCAATCCTGACTTTGCCCAGGCCTTCGTCAACCGCGCTTATGCGCGTACAACCCAAGGCGACGTGGAGGGCGGTGTGCAGGACTTCAACGAATCCATCCGACTCGAACACCAAGCCAGAAAACCAAGAATACCTGCAAAAGGATCATCGGCGCCCCCATTCCAGTAACATAAACATAGTGGAACGAGTCTTCGTCAAAAACTTCGGATGCCGAGCCTCGCAGGCCGACGGCGCCGCTATCGAAGCCGGCCTTGCCGCAAAAGGCTTTTCTTCCGCTACCAGCCCAGCCGACGCGGGCCTCATCGTTCTCAACACCTGCACCGTCACCTCCACCGCCGACGATGAAGTACGGCAAACCGTCCGCCGCATCCATCGCGACCATCCGCAGGCGCGCATTCTGGTCACCGGTTGTTATGCCCAGCGCGCTCCTCAGGAACTCGCGGCGATGGACGGCGTGACGCTCGTCGTCGGAAATTCGCACAAGACGCAAATCCCCGATCTTGTTTCGAGCCCCATGGATTACCATGGCCAAATCGAAGTCGGCGACATCTTCGCGAGCCACGATTTTCTCTCCGCCCCGGTCGAGGATGCAGCGGGAGAACGGACTCGTCCGAATCTCAAGATTCAGGATGGCTGCAACAACCGCTGCTCGTTCTGCATCATCCCTTTCGTGCGCGGACGCAGCCGCAGCGCTCCCGCAGAAGAAGTCATCGCTCAGATCGGCGCGCTTTCCCAAAAATATCGCGAGGTTGTGCTCAGCGGCATCAACCTCGGCCGCTGGGGACGCGATTTTCCCGGCCGCGCGCGTCTCGCCGACCTCGTTCGCAGGTTGCTCGACGAAACGCCAGTTGAGCGCCTGCGTCTCAGCTCCGTCGAACCGATGGATTTTTCTGACGATCTGCTCGGACTGATGGCGGCGTCAGATCGAATCGCCAAGCACGTGCATGCTCCCCTGCAATCGGGATCGGATACCGTCCTGCGCCGCATGCACCGCAAGTACCGCCCGCGCCACTACGCCGATCGAATCGCCAAGGCTCGCGCGTTGATGCCCGATTGTGCTGTCGGCGCCGACGTGATGACCGGTTTTCCAGGTGAAACGGACTCTGAATTCGAAGATTCCCGCGCCTTCATAGCAAGCCTGCCCTTCACCTATTTGCACGTCTTCACCTACTCGGAGCGCCCCGGCACACCAGCCGCGGAACACGCGCAGGTGCCCATGCCAGTCCGCAAACATCGCACCCATATTCTGCGCGATCTCGCCGCGCAAAAGAACTTCGAATTTCGTCGCTCGATGATCGGCAGAAAAATCTCAGTCGTGACACTGGAAGGAGGCCGCGCGCTCAGCGATAACTTTCTCAAGGTGACGCTCCGAACGCCGCGCCCGGCAAATCGCATCGAGGAAATCCAGATCGGCGGCCAAACAGCGGACGGGCTTCATGAGGCGGGCCTCATGCCGGTAATTACATAGTCAAGAGCGCAGCCATCAATTCGATTCCATCCCACAAATTTTGAATCCGGATGTTTTCGTTGAAGCTGTGCTGATTGTTATCGTGATTGGCAATCGGAACCGTAATGGTATGCGTGCCCAGCGCACGCTCAATCATGTCGAGAGGCACGCTGCCCCCCATGGTCGGAACTTTCACAGCGGGACCGCGCGCGCTTTCCACCGCTCGAACCACTTCTTTGGAAATCGGCAGATCCATCGAAGTCCGCACCGCGTTGTATCCACCTTCTTTGGAAACAATTTTGGCCACGCGCGCATGCGACATTCGAACGTCCGCGCTCGGCTCGGTATCGACAATGAAAAAACCTTGCTTGCGAATATGCTCGATGAAGCGCGCGATCGTTTGTTTGTGATCCATGCCTTTTACGAGCCGCATATCGATGGATGCGGTCGCGGTCGACGGAATCACGTTCGATGCTTGTGCTCCGACCCGCGCGCTCGCCATTCCCCGAATGTTCAAAGACGGCTGCTGCAGCAACTCGATCAACTTTTTCGGCGCGCCTTCAGTCGCTCCCAGCCACAGCTCCTTCTTCAGCTCCACATCGAAATCGGGCGCTTCTGCAATGGCCCGTTTTTCAGTGTCGCTCAGAGGCTCAATGTTGTCGTAAAAATGGTCAATTAAGACTCTGCCGGAGCTGTTCTTGAGCGAATTAAGGGCATTTAAGAGCATCCATGCCGGGTTTGGAGCCCAGTTTCCGTAGTGTCCGCTATGCAATTCGCGCCGCGGACCATAGACCGTGATATCCACCGTAGCGATTCCGCGCGCCCCGAACGCGACCAGTGGCCGCCGCGACTGGTGCACCGGACCGTCGCAAATCAGCCAGACATCCCCCGAAAACAACGCTTTATTGCCTTCGAGAATGTGCCCAAAATTGGGCGACCCGGCCTCTTCCTCACCTTCGAAGACGAATTTTATGTTGGACTTAGGCTTCGCCTGAATCGAGCGCGGCCAGGATTGCGATGATCGGAGCCTTGTCATCCGAAGCCGATCGCGCATAAATTCGATCGTCTTTTATAACCGGCGTAAACGGCGGCGTAGCCCACTCCTTCGGATCGAGCGGTTGCCCATCGTAATGCGCATAAAACACGATAGTTCGAGTTGCGCCCGGAGTCCGTATTTCCCCAAAAACAACGGGGTTCACATCCGGCGCCTCGACCAATCGGCTGGCAACTCCACGCTTCTTGAGCATGTCGACGATCATATCCGCGTTGCGGCGAATATTCACTTGATCCGTAGCGATGTTGGGAATGGAAAGTAATTGAAAATATTCGTCGATAATCGCGCGCTCGTGCGCCTCGCGCCATTGGCGTGCAGCCAAAGATGCCGGATTGGTTTCGGCTTGCGTGAACGAAATTACGAGAAAAAAGCCAAGAAATCGACCGATTTTAGAGAGTTTAGTCATAACTGCGGAACGCAGCGATCAAACTCGCTTCCATCTCGTGAAATCGCTTTGTCAGATCCTCGCGCACCCCGGCCAAGGCTTCGGTTAGCTCAAACTTCAGTTCCATCACCGTGGCATCGAGATCGGCTTTTGTGATTTCATCTCCATCGTTCATGATGCCCGCTATTATACGCTCACATCTCGCGGCGATTTTCCAGGGATTTTGAGATGGTTACTTCGTCGGCGAATTCAATGTCGCTGCCAACCGGGATTCCCATCGCGATTCGCGTTACTTTCAGGCCTAGAGGTTTTAGCAAGCGCGAAAGGTAGACCGCGGTTGCTTCGCCTTCTACTGTTGGATTCGTGGCCAGGATGATTTCTTTCACATCGCCTTTCGCGATGCGGTCTAGCAGGCCCTTGATCTTCAGTTGTTCGGGGCCGATGCCGCGCAACGGGGAAATTGCGCCGTGGAGGACATGGTAGATGCCTTCGAAGGTGCGGGTGGTTTCGATGGGCAGGACGTTATGAGGCTCCTCGACCACGCAGACTTGCGTTTGGTCGCGGTGCGGATCGCGGCAATAGGAGCAGAGTTCGCCGTCGCTGATGTTGTTGCACTCTGCGCAGATTCCCAGGTTGTCTTTGACATCAAGCATCGCCTGCGCCAGGCGGGCGGCATCGTCGCGGGAGTTGCGTAGCACGTAAAACGCGATTCTCTGCGCGGATTTCTGGCCGATGCCGGGCAGACGGCGGAACTCCTCGATGAGGCGTTGGAGCGGCGCGGCGAAGTCGGACATTTACAAGAGTCCTGGCGGTAAGCCCATTCCACCGAGCATGCCGCCCATAATTTTCTGGCTCTGCTCTTCGACTTTTTTCGTCGCCTCGTTACATGCGGCCATCACGAGATCTTGCAGCATTTCGACATCGCCCGCGACTTCGGGGTCGATCTTCACGCCGAGCACGTTCTTATTACCGTCCATTTTCACGGTCACCATGCCTCCGCCAGCCGAGGCCTCGACGCGAATCTGCGCGATCTCCTCCTGCATCTTGGCTTGCATCTTCTGGGCCTGCTGCATCATGGCCTGCATGTTTCCTGGCATTTTCATAGTCGCCTCACGCGTCCATTGAATATATCCCGCTCACGCGTCCTTTAAATTTCGCACGGTTCGGACCTGGCTGTCCGGGAACAGTTCCTGGAACCGTTTTACTTCTGGATGCTCGAGCGCGCGCGCGGCCACTTCGTCAGCTTTCGGAGCTGCTGCTGGAGTTGGTACGCGCTCCGTTTCGCCGACCTTGATGGTCACCTTCACCGGCCTGCCCACGACACGATGGACTACCGCAGTAAAGTCGCCATGCTTAAAATTCATCGCGTAGAGCTTCGGGGTGGTGACGATCAATTCGGTGGCCGATTCGGTCAGTTCGGAGTGCTCGAGCGCGTCGGCGACGTAGGTTTGTTTTTCGTCGAGAAGCGCGGCGTGGAGTCGCGAGCGCGTCGACACATCGGCAGCCGCCGCTGGCGCAGATCTGGTCGGAGGAATTGGTTTCGGAGGAGCGGGCGCGCCACCGATGCCCGCTATGGCTTCCTCAATCGACTGCAAGCGGCCCGCGTGGACCAGCCGCAACAAACCGAGTTCAAGATGCAGCCTCGGCTGCAACGAACTTTGCAAATCGCGGAACAGGTCGAGGGTCAGCCGCAGATGACGGGTCAGATCCTCCTCACTGAACTGCGCCGCGACGTTGCCCAACGCCTCTTGCTCCGGAGGCGAAGCGGCAACCAGCTTGGTGACGCCTCCGGAAATCTTGACGACGAGCAGATTGCGGAAATAGCGGGACAGTTCGCGTGAAAAGTGTTGCAGGCTGCGGCCGTTGGCTTCCAGATCGGCCACGACATCGAGCATCGCCTTGGAATCGCCAGCAACCAGAGCGCCTGCCACCGCACCGAGCGAGTCGAGCGAAAACATCCCAAGCAAATTGCGGACTTCGACCGCTTTCAACTCCGTCCCGCAGCAGGCGATGGCTTGATCGAGAGCTGAGAGCGAATCGCGAACGCTGCCTTCACCGGCTTGCGCGAGCACGCTGAACGTCTCGGCGTCGGCGGTGATGCCCTCTTGCGCGGCGATCCATTGCATGCGCTCGACTAACTGCGCGAAGTCGACCGAACGAAAGCTGAACTGCTGGCAGCGGGAGACGATGGTCGCGGGAATTTTGTGAGACTCCGTGGTGCAGAGGATGAAGACGACCCACTCGGGGGGCTCCTCCAGAGTCTTTAGAAGGGCGTTGAAGGCCTCGCTGGTGATCTGGTGCGCTTCATCGACGATGAAGACCTTATAGCGATCGCGCGCGGGACGGTAGCGGACGTTTTCGCGTAATTCGCGCATTTCATTGATGCCGCGATTTGAGGCGGCGTCGATTTCAATGACGTCGGGCGCGCCGCCGCTGGCGGTTTCAAGACAGCTCGCACACACGCCGCAGGGATTGGCTGTCGGTCCTTGAATGCAGTTGAGGCAGCGGGCCATGATGCGCGCGACCGTGGTTTTTCCAGTGCCTCGCTGACCGGAAAAAATGTAGCCGTGGGCTATGCGGCGCTGCGCGATGGCGTTTTCCAGCGTGGTTTTGACGTGTTCCTGGCCGATGAGCTCCGCAAACGTCTGCGGCCGGTACTTGCGAGCGATGACTTGATACATGGAGGGATTATGCCAAGCCCCGGGTGATCCGCGGCACACGAGTTAAACCGCTACCGTTGCTTCCTTCCGGACCTGGCGGGGTTCGCAGCCGCCCGTTGCACGAAGCCCGGAGCCTGACAAACTATGAGTTTATCAGATGCGCGCACTTGTACATTTCAAGGCACAGGTGTACTATATAAGGTACAGGATGGCGGACAGTCCTCAGCCGCATAAGATCCCGTTGATTTTTTACCGCTCGCAGCCTGGACATGAGCCTGTGCGGGAGTGGCTGAAGGCGCTGCCGGAAGCGGAGTGACACGCGATTGGGAAGGACTTGTTGCGAGCGCAATGGCGATGGCCGGTGGGTATGCCGCTGTGCCGCGCGCTGGGAGATGGCTTGTGGGAGATTCGCACGGACCTCCCCACGAAGCGGACGGCGCGCGTGCTGCTCTGCCTTTACCGCGAGTACTTGGTCGCGCTGCACGGGTTTATCAAGAAAACGCGCACGGCGCCGGATGATGATTTGGAATTGGCGCGCAAGCGTCAAAAGGAGTTGGAGCGATGAGCAAGAAGCATATGGGTTCGAGCATCGACGACTTCCTCAAGGAGGAAGGCATCTTTGAAGAAACGCAAGCGCAGGCGGTGAAGGAGGTGGTGGCGTGGCAGCTCGCCGAGGCCATGAAGAAACAGAAAATCTCCAAGAACAAGATGGCGGCGCTGCTCAAGACGAGCCGCACGCAGGTAGACCGGCTGCTCGATCCGAAAAACGACATCACGCTTTCCAGCCTGCAGAGGGCGGCGGCGATGGTTGGACGCCGGGTCTCGATTGAACTGGTTTAGAGGGCTTGCTTGGGGACCTAGCGGCGTTTGCAGCCGCCCGCAGCCGCGAGCAATGCGCAGAAACTGGTTAGGTGACCCGCTCCTCACAAGGTCCTAATGTTATGGGACAATCGCGATTCCCGGATGGGATCTCGGTAGTCCCATATTAGAATCTTCCTATGTTGTTACGCCGTCCAGAGTCCCGACAAGGGACGGACCTTCCCGTCCGTCAATGGATCAAGGACCATGACAAACAGTTCCAAGCGGAGGGCTACATGGTGATACGAAATGTCGTCCCTGCAAGCATCACTGGCAATGCAGTTCGTGAGATTGCCGCGTTCGTTGGTGCCGACCTGGCTAACAGCGCGACATGGTATGGCGGCGCACCGGAGACTCGACGGCATTGTACCGATGCACCATGCCCAGTCTTTGTGGGACATCCGGCAGTCCCCGAATCTCTACCAGGTGTTCGGGGAGTTCTTTGGAAGCCCACGGCTCATGGTGGATATCAACCGGTGTATTTTTCGCCCCCCAGTCCATCCGCGCTTGCCGGCCATCAGTCACGGAAGTATTCACTGGGACACCGACCCGAGGGTGCCGGGACCGGGTTCGTTGCAGGCCGTCGTATTGTTGACCGACGTTCGCCGCAATGGGGGTGGTTTCCAGTGCGTTCCTGAGGTTTATCGAAAACTGGACGCCTGACTTGAACGGTACGCGCTCCGGGACGATTTTGATTTCTTCAATCCTGGGTTGAACCACTGGAAGACGACACAAATCGAGGGTAAGGCGGGCGACGTCATTTTGTGGTCGACCAAGCTGCCGCACGGCACTGCAACCAATTTGTCAAACCGCCCAAGGATCGCTGCGTTCGTTTCGATGGAGCCTGCCGCCGATGACGTGCAACTTCGAGAGTCGATGAAGACTTGGTGGCTGACAAAACGAGCGCCGGATTACTGGCGAGGTCTGCCCGGACAAGTCGATCCTGAGCCGGGAGTTCCCGCGGTGCTTTCTGAGCTGGGCCAGAAGCTTATCGGAGTATTGCCCTGGTAGGATGACGGCTGCCGTGAGGGATGCGAGCTACCCCAGAAGAGGAAGCTCTCAGCGCGACAGCATTCGGAGATTCGAAATATGATTGCCAAGGGCGACAAGACTGTCCTACGCCAAATAATCTGCAAAGTGAGACGTTCTGCCAACTGTAGCGCCCCTGAACCTATGCCATTTTTTTTCATTGACACAGCCTTGAAGCAATGCTACATTTGCAGCACATGCTGCTTTTGCAGCATATCGTTATGAAGAAGAAATTGCCTGACCTGAATTTGAGCCGCCGCGAGCGGCAGATGATGGATATTCTTTATCAACGCGGGCGCGCTACAGCGGCGGAGGTTCATGAGTTGCTGCCTGATCCCCCGTCGTATTCGGCGGTGCGGGCAAAGCTGAGTGTGCTTGAAGAAAAGGGGCATATCCGGCACGAGGCGCAGGCGGCGCGCTATATTTATGCGCCTGTGGTCGCGCGCGACCGGGCTAAGGAGTCCGCGCTGCGGCATCTGATATCGACGTTTTTCGACAACTCGGCGGAGCAGGCGATGACGGCGCTGCTGGAGTTGAAACCGGGCAAGTTTTCGCGGGAGAGGCTGGACAGTCTTTCAAGACTGATTGAAGCGAAGAAGCAAGGAGACAGATCATGACGTTTTTATTCGACGTTGGGGTGAAGGCCACGGTGGCGCTGGGGCTCGCGTTTCTAGTCGCGCTCGCGTTGCGGAGGGGCTCGGCTTCTCTGCGGTACGCGATGTGGATTTGCGCGCTGGCGGCGGTGCTTGTGCTGCCGCTGGCGTCGCTTATTGGACCGGGATGGAATATCGATCGCGGCGCGGGGCAGGTAATCCAACAGGCGCAGCCTTCGGTCTCGGTTGTGGTTCATGCTGTGCGTCCCGCCTCGGCTCCGTCCTGGCCGCTGACGGTGATGGTCTGGATCGCTGGCACGATTGCGATGCTGGGGCGCGTCGCGCTGGGACACTGGCGCGTACGTTCGCTTTTCGGAGCCGCGGAGGAGATTCGCGATTCGCGATGGCTTGTGCTTGCGGGAGAAACCGCGGCGAGCATCGGGCTCCGGCGTGCCGTCATTCTGAAACGCAGCACGGCTACCGATGTTCCGCTCAGCTACGGACTGTTTCATGCGACGGTGCTCTTACCCGGCGAATCCGATCAGTGGGGCGAAGAGCGCCGGCGCATCGTTCTCGCTCATGAGATGATTCATGCGCGGCGGCTCGATTCGCTGTGGGGATTGCTCGGGCAGCTCGCAGTCGCGATGTACTGGTTTCATCCGCTGGCGTGGCTCGCGGCGGCGCGGATGAAGAGGGAGCAAGAGCGGTCGTGCGACGATGCGGTGGTCGCGGCGGGAACGGCGAGCACGGTATACGCGGCGCATTTAGTCGATCTGGCGCGCTCCATTGCGATTCCGGAACCGGCGCTGGGGATGGCGGAGAGGTTCGATCTGGAGGGACGGGTCCACGCACTGCTCGATCCGGCGCGCAAACGCAACGCGGTCAGCCGGAGACTCTGCGCTGCGATGTTCGCAGTCGCGTTGGCGCTGATGGTTCCGTTGGCCGCGGTTCGCGCGCAATCGCCGGCCTCCATTAGCGGAACGGTGTTTGACCCGAGCGGCGCGGTTGTTCCGAGAGCGACCATCACTTTAAAGAGCATCGGGGGGCCGAACGAGGAGCTTGCGCATGCCAATGCCGCGGGGCAGTACAAGCTGCAAGGCATCGCTCCCGGCGAATACCTGGTCAAAGTTTCGACCCCCGGATTTGCGATGTACCAGAAGACCATCTCGATTGAGGCTGGAGCGGCTGCGACGGTGAATGTGAATCTCGCGCTCGGCGAGATTTTGGAAAACGTCGATATCGTGGGGAAACGGCCGGAATCGGCGGCGCGGCCCGCGGCGACTCCGAAACCCATTCGCGTGGGCGGAAATGTGCAGCCGGTCAAACTGATCTCCAAAGTGAATCCCGCCTATCCGGCCGATGCGCAGGCGGAGGGAGTGGAGGGCACGGTGCTGCTGCGCGCGGTGGTTTCCAAAGACGGCAGCCTGCTGAGCATCAAATCGATCAGCAACGGCGTCGATCCGAGATTGGTGAGCGCGGCGAAGGCGGCGGTGCCGCTGTGGCGCTATGAGCCGACGTTGCTCAACGGAGAGCCGGTCGAAGTGGTGACCACCATCGCGGTGACGTTCCGGTTGAACTAGCCTAAATAGTCGAAAAGACTGGTTCTAGGGATTTGTTGGAAGGCCTGGAGAGCGGCCTTCTGCTCGGTCTGTGCTTGGGTCAGATCCAGAATCGATTTCGTCATGTCGGCGTCCTGTAAACCGCTGATCTGGACCTGCAACTGCGTGGTCAGGGTCGCGGCGGAGGTGGTCGCGGCGGCGACGGAATCCTGCACGGTGCCGTAGAAGGCAAGCTGAGTATTGACAAACGTGCCGACACCCGCGAGCGCGCTGTTGGCGGTGGCGACGGCTGTATCGTTGTTGCTGTAAAGCGCCGCCACCAAGTTATTGATCGACGTGAAGACGTTGGTGGTTGGGTCGGTCGAATCGAAAATCTGCTGCGCGGTCAGGGCTACGGGAAACGTGGTCCCATTGGGCGACTGGATGGTGCGGGTCGAGGTCGATCCCGCATAGGTGCTGACCGGATCGGGCTGCGTGATATCGAAGGTATAGGGCTGAGTCTGGTCCGTATCGCCCGCGAAAATGTGGCGGCCGTTCACGGACGTGTTGGCGAGGCCCACCATTTGCTGCTCGATCGACTGTAACTGCTGCGCGATCACGATTCTGCCTGAGGCGGTCTGGGTACTGGAGGCACCCTCAGCCGACAGACTCTGCACCTGATCGTAGAGCGTGGTTGCAGTCGAGACTGCCTGCTCGGCGGTATTTACCTCGGTCGACACTTGCCCCAGATTCGTCGTGACCTGCTGCGCGGTATTGAGATTCGCTCTGGCTTGCAACAGGGCCGAGATGACGTCGGGCGAGTCCGAGACGACGTTTACGCGGAGACCTGTCGAAAGCTCGGTCTGGGCTTGGGTCATCTCGTCCGAGATCCGGTTGATGTTGTTCAGAAATTCTTGCGCCGGGGGCTGGAGACTGGAAATCATAAAAACCTCTGTTTAGGCGCCCACCATTTGCAGGACGGCGGTAGTGAGAGAGTTCAGCACCGTCACCATCTTGCCAATGGCCTGGTAGGACTGTTGGAATTGCAGCAGCTTGGCCGCCTCGGTATCGAGCGAAACTCCGCTGACGGCCGCCCTCTGCGCTCGTGCCTGCGTCACCAGGTTCTGCTGCTCAGACGTGTTCCGTTTGGCGTTTGAAACATCGGAGCCTACCTGCTGTCCCAGGTTCCCGAACGACTGCGTGAAGGTAAATCCATTGGCGTTGGAAGCGGTGGCTAGTTGTGCCAGGGCCAGCGCGTTTCCATTGCCGCCCGGAGCCGAGGGCAGCGCCGCGGCGATCTGATCGGAAGTGATACCCGGGGTCACCGATAGCGTATAAGCCGCGTCGGCGGCGGTGTTGTAACTGAAAAGATTCGTGACCGGAGTATTCCCGTTCTTATCGACGCCCTGCGAGAGCCCGTTATTCACCGTATCGGCGAAGGTCTGAGCCAGGTTGTTCAAGGAATTCAGATAACCGGGAAGGGTGACATTGTTTTCCTGAATCTGCGCACCCAACTGGCCTCCGGCGATCTGCGAAGTGATGTCGTTTCCCAGCGAATCCTTGATAGCGGTTTGGCCAGTGGAGAAATCGGCCGAAACCTGGAATTGCTTTCCGCCCAGCACCAGGGGCGTCTGACCACCGAGATAGACATTTATCTGGCCGTCGGTATGGAGCACGGTGAAGTTTGCCACTTCCGAAAGATTTTCGAGATCGGCGGTTGCCTGCGCGTCGAGTCCGGGATTGGGAGGCCCGGCCTGGGAGGCAGAGTAATGCTGGTTGATGGCGGTCAGATCCGCTGCAATGCGGTTAATAGTGGAAATCGAATTGCTGGCCTCTACCTGGACATCGCTCGAAGCGGAATGAAGGCCGATCGCGGCCTGATTAAACGACGTGGCCAGCGCTTGCGCCTGCGTGATCACGTTCTGCCGCGCGGCAGCATCGTTCGGACTGACGCTGAGAGACGAAAAACTGTTGAAAAACGAGTTGAGCGATCCCGAGACGCCAGAGGTGGACGATAAATCGAACAAAGACTGGAGCGGAGCTAAATCGGTCGACTGCTGCTCCGCCGCGCCGAGCAGCGTAGTCTGCGCGCGAACAGACTGCTCCAGATAATCCGAACGGGTGCTCAGAACCACGCCCGCGGTAACGCCACCATAGGAATCCGCAATCAGCGTCTGGTTCTGATCCGCGTAGCCCGGCGTGTTCGCGTTTGCGAGGTTGTCTTGAATCGTGGCGAACTCCTTGGCGAAGGCGTTCAAGGAGTGCTCCTGCCGATCCAGCCAGTTGTTCCGGCGGCGCGGGCTGGCCCGCCTGCGTGTAGGACGTGCCGGTACCGATCGCTTTGGCCCATCCGCGGCAAAACTCCGCGCCATGGTCGATCAGCCGCACACTGATCCGCAGATCGTTTTTGAGCAACTGCAGCTCACGCCGGACCTCGTAGGGAGCCGAGGCGCCTTCCCGGACTTCCTGCTCGACCGTCTCGAGGCAACGCACCGCTTCCTCAAGACCAGGCAACGCCGCGCAGATCTCCTCGGGCGCTGGACTGAGGAGTGCGATTCTTAACTCCTCGATCCGGTCGCGCGCTTGCTGAATTCGCAAGCGCATCATTTCTCGATCGCATCGTCGATGATCTTCGAGGAAGTCGCCCCCGCGTCCACTGTGTACGACCCTTTGGCGTACGTCCGGGCCAGCGATTCGAGCTTGGCCTGCCGCTCCGGCGACTCCGCCGCCAGCGACCGCAAGCTCTTCACCAGCTCCGACAGATGAACATCGTCGTTCGACGTTGTCGCCGTTCCCGGCGTGGAACCTGGGCGTGAGCCTTGTCCGGTGCGCGCGGTATCTTGCGTCCCCGACGTTCCGGTCGGGGCCAAGGGGTTAAGATTAGAGTCGTTTACCTTCATATTGCCGCCAAGGGAAAGATCCCTTCTGGTTTATCTTATCGGCTGCACGGACCTATCTTTTACAGTTTCACTTGTTTTGAGTGCCAAGTAAATCCCGTACATTCTCACCCCCTGGGGTAAGGGGTATCCCAGTAGGTGGCGTCCTATTCCATGTCCATAAAGGAGTAGCAGATCATGTGACATATAATATGATGCGCGTCTTCGATCCGGCCCATATGTTGCTCCGGCACTTGAATATTCAGTTCCGCCATGCTGCCCAGCTTGCCTCCGTCGCGTCCGGTGAGGGCAAGGGTGCGGCAACCTGACGAATTGGCGTATTCCATGGCGCGAATCACGTTGGGGGAGTTCCCGGATCCGCTGATCGCCATATAAATGTCGCCAGGGGCGGCAAAATTCTTAAGCTGCTCGACCACGGCGTCCTGATAGTGCAGATCGTTGGCGTAGGCCGTAAGCGTCGGGACGGAATCGTGCAACGCCTGAATGCGGAAGCGGGAAGGTTTGCCCAGGCTGGCGCCTTTTATCATGTCGCAAACAAAGTGCGACGCCGTGGCCGCGCTCCCCCCGTTTCCGGCAACGAAAATCGCCCTTCCCTGGGTCCGAGCGTCGCGAAACCACTCAATCGCCTGGTTTACTTTCGCTGCATCGATGGTCTGGATGGTCTGGAGCAGGTTCTCACGGTATGCCGCTGGGAATGACGCAGGGAGGGACATCGTCTATCCCATTGTATACTGAAGCTCGAATGAGCGAACGGCATTGGGGGGGCGATTATGTATTTCTGTTCGAGAACCTGATTCTGAAGGACTTCAGAATCCGTTATCGCAACATGTCGCTGGGGATCTTGTGGTCGCTGATCAACCCTCTGGTGATGATGACAGTGCTGACGTTCATCTTCGGACGTATCTTCCCCAGGAACGACGTCCATACCCAGCCGTTCCCTGTTTTCATTCTGTGCGGCCTGGTGCCGTTCAACTTTTTCGTCGCCGCGCTGCTGACCGGTGCGACTTCGATCGTCGATAGCGCTGGGCTGGTCAAGCGGGTCCCGGTGCCACGCGAGGTGGTACCAATCGCCGCTGTGCTCTCCAACTGTGTTCATCTGCTGATTCAAATCGCATTGCTGCTATTGATAACCGTCGGCTTCGGTCTGCGGCCGAACCGCTATTGGCTGTGGCTGCCGGTGATCTGGGCGCTCTACGTCGCCTTCGTGTGCGGCTTGGCGTTGGGGTCGAGTGCGATCAATGTTTACGTCCGCGATACACGGTATGTGCTGGAATCGTTCACCACGGTTTTGTTCTGGCTGGTGCCGATTTTTTATCCTTTTTCCATTATTCCTCCAAAATACGTCGGCATTTACCAATTTAATCCCGTCGCGGCTCTGGTAATGGCGTTGCGAAATATTCTGATCGACGGAATCGCACCGCCCATGTCGCTGATCGTGAACCTCGTGCTCGCGGCGAGTTTCACTCTTAGCTTTGGCTTCCTCATTTTCCGCCGCCTGAAATACCGGTTCTACGAACACATCTAATGCTCCCTTCCCTGCGATTCGATCGCGTCACAAAGACCTTCGTTCATCACACCGGCCCGATGCTGCTGCGCGAGCGCCTGATCGAAATGATGAGGCCATCGCGGCGTCCTCGCTTTGAAGCGCTGAAAGACGTCTCCTTCGAACTCGCGCCGGGGGAAAGCCTCGGCCTGATCGGCGCCAACGGCGCGGGCAAAAGCACGATCCTGAACCTGGCCACGGGCCTTTGCCTCCCGGATCGCGGATCGATCACGGTGAACGGACGGGTGACGGCGCTGCTCGAACTGGGCGCGGGGTTTCACCCCGATTTGACGGGAGCGGAGAACGTTCGCGTGAACGCGGCCATGATGGGGATGACGCGCCGTCAGTCGGCGGAGCGCTTCGAGACCATCGTCGAATTCTCCGGAGTCCGCGAATTCATCAACGAACCCTTGCGGGTTTATTCCTCGGGCATGATGGTCCGCCTGGCCTTTTCCGTGGCCGTCGCCGCCGATCCCGAGGTTCTGCTGATCGACGAAGTGATCGGAGTCGGCGACCAGGTTTTCTATGCCAAGTGTCTCGAGAAAATCCGAAGCTTTCAGAATGATGGAAAAACGATCGTATTGGCGTCGCACTCGACCGAGTTGGTCGCCATGCTGTGCCAGAGGGCACTGTGGATCGACCGGGGCCAAATCGTCCAACAAGGTACTGCCACGGATGTCGTCGCGGCATACCGGGCCGCGGGGCCATAGCGCGTTTCTACGGAACGCTTTCGTCGAGAATCACGATCTCCACACGACGATTGGCGGCCCGGCCATCCACGGTGTCATTCGCGACCTTGGGATCGAAGGAGCTGTGGCTGGCCACGGAGAGGCGCGATTCGTCGATCCCTCCATCGCGGCCGAGCAACTCCAGCAGGCGGAGACTCCGCGCAGCGGCCAGTTCCCAGTTGTTCTTGAAGCGCTTATTGTGGATGGGCACCGCATCGGCGTGCCCGACTAGCGTCACCTTGTTCGGTATCGTGCGAAGCATGGCGGCGATCTGCTCCACCAGGGGCCGCGCTTGGGCGTCGATCGCATCGTCGCCCGATGCGAACAGGATCGTCTGCGGCAGGCTGATCACCAAGCCGCGCGGCTCCCGTTTCAGATCGAGCCCCAGCGCGGCGAGCTTCCGCTGCAGTTCGACCAGAGGCTGTGAGCGCGGCGGGGACGCTTTTTCGGGCATTGGAGGGGGATTTGCACTCTGCGCGGCGGCCGCGATAAAGAAAATCAGCAGGATGGTCAAAACGTCCATGTAGCTGACCATCCATCGATCCCGGTCGCGAGCCGGATCCGAGGCGCGTCGGTGAACCGGTTTCATGCGCGCTGTTCCTCGCGTCGCAGGAAGCAATTCAGACGGTCGCGGACCAAGGCTGGGTGAACGCCTTCGAACAAGCAGAGGGTGCCTTCGACTATCATCTCGTGGGTCTCAAACTGCTCGGCTACGTGCGCCCGCATTCGCTGCGCCGACGGCAGCAGGATCAGATTCGCCAGCGCGAGACCGTAGATCGTGGAAACGAACGCAGTGCCTGTTCCGCCCGCCACCGACGCGATGTTCGAGAACTGTCTCAACACATCCATCAATCCGACCACCGTTCCGAGCACGCCAATGGTGGGCGCAAATCCGCCCGCGACTTCGAATACTCTGGCATCTGTTTCCCCTTGCCGTTCCACCAGGCGCAGCTTCATTTCCAGCATGGTCTGCAATTCGAG
Source organism: Bryobacterales bacterium (assembly GCA_003170295.1). Classification (GTDB taxonomy): domain Bacteria; phylum Acidobacteriota; class Terriglobia; order Bryobacterales; family Bryobacteraceae; genus Palsa-187. The sequence continues at coordinate 30,064 of PNAJ01000022.1, forward strand.
GCGATTCCGTGCGTCCAACGCCAGTTGCAAGGATTCGCGCAAGAATGGCTGACTTGCCTGGTCGATAACGGGTTCCAGCACCAGGAGTCCCTTGGGGCGGATAGTCTTCGACAGTGCAATAAACTCCTCCATCAATGCTTCGCGATTCTCCGGCGGAGTCCAGAAGAGTTGAAGCGCGCCTCGCGCCGCGCGAACCAGCGCCGTGCGCGGTGTCGTGATAAAGGTGACGCCGAGCGTGCCACCGAGGACGATCAGCACTCCGGTCGGTTGGAGGAAAAATTCGATCCGGATCCCAGAGTAGGCGATGCCGGCGACGATGGTGCCGATCGCAATGACGATGCCGGCCAGCATCCAGAGATCGATTTTTTTTCGCCGCGCGTGCGGCAGGGTTTGGACGAGGTTGACGTGTTGAAGCGCGGTTGCTGTGGCGGGTGCAGACACGTGCCACTTCTGGCACGCGACGGTCCATTCTTAAGTCGAATCGCGCCAACGCGCAGAGCAGCCGATGCGGCGGCAATATTTTGGCGCTGTACCTCAAGGTGACGATTATCTGGCGAGCCAACCGCCGTCGACTACGAGAATCGATCCGGTGACATAGTCCGAGGCATGCGACGCAAGAAAGACGGTGACGCCCTTGAAATCGTCGGGCGCGCCCCAGCGATTCGCGGGGATTCGAGAAAGGATTGCCGGTGCCCGATCGGGATCGGCGCGCAATGCGGACGTGTTATCAGTCTCCACATAACCCGGCGCGATCGCGTTCACCTGCACGTTTCGCGGCGCCCACTCATTGGCCAACGCCTTCGTCAACTGGCCAATCGCGCCTTTACTCGCAGCGTATCCAGGCACTGTAATCCCACCCTGAAACGTGAGCAGCGACGCGGTGAAGATAATCTTTCCTGCGCCACGCGCGATCATGTGCTTGCCGATTTCCCGGCTGATGACGAATTGCGAATTGAGATTGGTCTCAATCACCTGATCCCAATATTCGTCGGGATGCTCGACCGCGGGCTTGCGCAGAATGGTGCCGGCGTTGTTGACCAGAATGTCGATGACGGGAGCGTCGAGCTGCACTTGACGCAGAAACTCATAACCCGACGCGCGGTTCGCGAAGTCGCACGCGTAGCCGCGAAATTTACGGCCGAGCTCCGTTACTTCACGTTCGACATCGCTGCCGCTAGTCTCCAAAGTCTTGCTGACGCCGATGATGTCCGCGCCCGCTTCCGCTAGTGCGACCGCCATCGCCTTGCCGATGCCTCGCTTCGATCCGGTCACCAGCGCGGTCTTGCCATCCAGCTTGAACAAATCCAGAACCCTCATGCTTTTTCCTCAATTTTGTATGCCTCGGCCGCGGCGCCGCCGAAGATCGACGTCCGCTCCGTTGCCGAAAAATGTCTCGTCGCGCGATGCATCAGCGCCGCCCAATTCGCGTACGTGGTTGCGGATAGACACACTGGCCAGTCCGATCCGAACATGATGCGTTTGGGACCGAACGCGTCGATCGCGGTATCGATATAAAAACGCAACTGCGCCTCCGTCCAATGCTTGTGATCCGCTTCGGTCACGACGCCGGAGATTTTGCACCACACGTTGGGACGCTTCGCCATCTCGCGCAGATTGTCCCGCCACGGAAGCACCAAGCCATCGCGAATACGCGGCTTGGCAATGTGATCGACGATAAAACGCTGTTTAGGGTGACGATCCACAAACTGGATCGCGTAGGGCAGATGCCGGTCGAAAATCAGGATGTCGTAAGCGAGTCCGTGCTTATCGAGCAACGAAACTCCGGCGTTAAAGTCTTCGCGAAGGATGTATCGGTCGTCTTTTTCGTCTTGCACCACGTGACGGACGGCCTTCAGCTTTTTGCGCGCAGCGAATTTCTCGATGTCACGCTCCACCGACGGAGAGGTGAGCGGAACCCAACCGACCACTCCTTTCAAGAACGCATTTTGGTCGGCGAGTGTGAGAAGCCATTCTGTCTCCGCGATGGTTTGGCGAGCCTGTACGCTGATCGCTCCGTCGATTCCAGCGCCCTTCAGTTCCTTGTGCAGATCGTCGGGCAAAAAATCGCGGCGCAGAGCGTTGTCGTCAATCCAACCGTACTCCGCGTCGGAGTATTTCCAGAAATGTTGATGGGAGTCGAGCTTAAGAGGCATAATCCTGATTCTCCGGCCGGCCTGTGGGCCAGATGCGATTGGCGAAGGGTGAGATGAGAGTGCGGACTTCCACAATCAGCGCCGCATCGACGGAGCCGGTTGCCGCAGCTACGTTCTGTCGAACATGTTCGACGGTGGACATGCCGGCGAGTGTGGTCGCGACGTCGGGATGCTGCAAGCAAAATTGCAATGCGAGATCGCTCGCCCGAATGCCCAGCTGCCAGCAGAACTGGACCAGGCGGCGTCCCATCTCCTTCACTTCGGCCGTTGCCGGATGCCATGACGGAGGACCGCCGGCTGTGAGAAGTCCCATGTGCAACGGGGATGCGTTAATCAAACCAATGCCGTGCCGCTGAACAAACGGCGTGAGCAGATCGTCCATATCCGTGATAAGCAGATTGTAGCGGCAATAGGACAGGATCGCGTCCACCGGTGCTGCCTCGGCGCCAATTCTCTCAGCAACGCGGCGCAGCATGTTCAACTGCAGTCCGGTGATGCCGATGAATCGAGCCTTCCCTTCTTGCTGCAGCTCGCGCATGGTGGGGATCGCCTCTTCGACCACCTGCCTCGCATCGGCAAATTCGATGTCATGGGCGAGAAAAACGTCGAGATAGTCGGTCCGCAGCCGCTGAAGCGATTCGTCGATGCTCAAGCGGATACGCGCGGCGCTGAAATCGAATCCATCGACATCGTACCGGCCGCACTTGGTAGCGAGTACGACTTTGTCACGTCGGCCTTCGAGAGCGGCACCGAGCCGCGTTTCGGCCAAAGTACGTCCATAATAAGGCGCGACGTCGAAATAGTTGATGCCGAGATCGATCGCGCAGTGGACCGCACGCTCGCCTTCCGCCGGATCCGCTTCGCCAAATTCGTTTCCGAGAGGCGATGCGCCGAACCCCAGCTTCGACACACGCAGGCCGGTTCGGCCAAGCGTCGCATATTCCATGTCCTCTTAGTATGCCGTGCGAATATATGTAACAGGGATCATTGTTATGACAAGACGCGACGTTTTGATGCTGTCCGTTGCAGCCGTGCCGATCATGGCCTCTCCAGCGGGCGAATTCTGGAACCAGAAGAAACCCGAGGACTGGACGGACGACGAAGTCCAGGAGATGCTTACAAAATCTCCATGGGCCAAGGAGGCATCCGTCAGCGTGTTTGGCGGCGCGGGCGGATCGCTGCTCAATCGCAACGGCGCGATGAACCGGTCGGGGAACATGAGCAGCACCGGTAGGCAGCGCACCAATACAACCCAAACCACGCAGTCGAGCGATGGGCCGGATCTTCACTACAAGGCGATCGTGCGCTGGGAATCGGCGCTGCCTCTTCGAGAAGCGAAAAAGAGCAAGGCGACGGAAGGCATTGCGGATTTTTACATCCTGGCTCTGGTGGGAGACCTCGCGCTGGCTGATCCCGATGCCGATGAGGCGCAGCGCGAATCGCGTCTCGACATGATGAAGCAGTACACGAAGCTCGAACGGCACGGCGGAGCGATCCCTCTTGCCAACGTCGAGCTGGTGAAGAAAGTAGGAACGCTGTTTTATTTTCCGCGGGCGGAGCCGATCAAGGACGGGCAGGTGACGTTCCTCACCAAGATGGGACCCGTTGAGGTGAGATGCAAGTTTGCCGTTAAAGAGATGATGTATCGCGGTCGGCTCGAGTTATAAAATGCGCGCGGCCCTTTTCTTCCCAACCGTATTCGCTCTTCCTTGGACCGCGAAGTAACCAAGTCCGAAAACGGCCAGGTTTCTGTCGCGCACTGCGGCATAATCGAAGCAGTGGAACTCACCCGCACAGTTTGCGATCGCGCCCGTCTGGCTCGCGATGCCCGATTCGACGGGCGATTCTTCGTCGGCGTCACATCGACGCGGATTTACTGCCGCCCGGTGTGTCCCGCGCCATCGCCGAAGCCGTCGAACGTTATCTATTACCCGTCCGCTGCTGCGGCAGCCGAGGCCGGATTCCGTCCCTGCCTGCGCTGCCGCCCCGAAACGTCGCCGGGAACGCCCGCGTGGCTCGGGACGTCGGTCAGCGTGTCCCGAGGATTGAGGCTGATCGCCGAGGGCGCGCTCGATGAGAACAGCGTCGACGAATTGGCGGAGCGGTTGGGTCTCGGGTCGCGCCACCTGCGGAGAATGTTCCTGCAGCATTTAGGAGCCACGCCCATCGCGGTGGCACAAACGCGCCGCGTCCACTTCGCGAAGAAGCTGATCGATGAAACATTGCTGCCGATGACGCAAGTGGCGATGGCGTCGGGATTCGGCAGCATCCGCAGGTTCAACGCCACGTTTCAGAAACTATACGGACGGACACCCGGCGATCTTCGCAGATCCACTTCCCGCGAACGAAACGGAAACGAGTCCGGAGTTTACACATTTCGCCTCGGCTACCGGCCGCCGTATAACTGGGCGGCGATGATCGGATTCCTGGCGCCGCGCGCGATGCCCGGAGTCGAGACGATCACAATCGACGAGTATCGCCGGACCATTTCCTTAGACGGTAGTGCTGGATTCATCTCGGTTCGCCCCATATTTGCGAAAACTTATCTGGAGCTGCGAATCGAATTCCCCGAACCCTCGGCACTCTTCCGAATCGTCGAACGCGTTCGAAACATCTTCGACCTCCGTGCCGATCCGGCAGACGTCGATGGACACCTGATGCGCGATGCGAGTCTTAAGGGGATGGTGCGGAAACACGCGGGGATGCGTGTGCCGGGATGCTGGGATGGATTTGAAATCGCCGTACGGGCCATCCTCGGACAGCAAGTGAGCGTCAAGGGCGCCACGACCATGGCGGGACGTTTGGTCGCGGAGTTCGGTCAAGATCTCGGCGACGCGCGAATTTTTCCGAACGCCGAAGTGCTCGCCGATGCGGACCTGACACGTATCGGGCTAACGAAGCACCGCGCGCACTCCATTCGAGAACTTGCGTCGGCAGTCGCACGCGGCGAGGCTTCGTTCGATGTTTCGCGTGGCCTCGAATCATTCGAGGAAACGCTCACCAGACTGCCGGGCATCGGTCCGTGGACGGCGCAGTACATCGCGATGCGAATCGGCGAACCCGACGCGTTCCCATCGGGCGATCTTTATCTGCGCAGTTTTGCCAAGGAATCGGAAGCGTGGCGCCCGTGGCGGGCATATGCGGCAATGTACATCTGGAACGGGAGTCATTCATGAACTACACCTATCTCGACACTCCGATTGGAACGCTCCTCATCGCCGGCGATCACGAAGCGGTGCGTCGCATCGATTTTCCCAAGAACGGCAGAGCGCGATTGCCGGAGCAGGACTGGACCGAATCGTCGCGCGGTCCCGTCGGTCAAGCGGTTAAGCAACTGCGCGAGTATTTTGCGGGACGACGCGTGGATTTCGATCTACCGCTCGCGCCGAAGGGCACTGAATTCCAGCGCACCGTGTGGCGCAATCTTCAGGACATCCCCTACGGCAAAACGATTTCATACGGTGAGTTGGCGAAGCGCGTGGGGAATCCCAAAGCGTCGCGAGCGGTGGGCGCAGCCAACGGCCAGAATCCGATCCCGATTGTGATCCCTTGCCATCGCGTAATTGGCGCGAACGGAAAACTCACCGGCTTCGGCGGCGGCCTGCCGACCAAGGAAGCTCTGCTCGCGCTCGAAACTCCGAGGGAACAGAAGCAGCTTAAACTCACCTAGTTGGTTATGGGACCGTCGCCCGCCGACAGCGCCGCGATCATCGATTCCTTCAATCGATCCGCGGCGTCTACCGCGGATTGAAGCGCGATGCGGTAAACAATCGTCGCCACCACCGCATCGAATGCGAGGACGGCGAAAAATGCAGCTTCGCTATCGAACGCCCAGCGCGCCAAATACGCAAGCCCCGCGGGAATCGATGCCAGTGGATAAATCACGAATAGCATCGCTTGAACGCGGCCCGCCGCGCTGGAGCGGAACGACGTCGCCGGATCCACGGCCCTCGCCTGGTGGACCGATAGAAGATTCCCCACGCCTAACAAAAAAATCGTGAGAACGCCGGCCACCGAGTATGCCTCCGCAAGGCGCGAGATGCTCAGAGGCATCCCGAGAAACGCGCAGACGATGGTCACTGCCGAAATTTCAACCAGGATGAAAAAGACCGCGCTGAGGTTTTTTCCAATCAACACGCGCGCAAAGGGCACAGGCGCCAAGAAATAAAACTGCGCGGCGGACCGGTCGAAGCCGAACGAATTCCAGAAACAGACTCCACTCAGTAGCAGTAACGAATAGACACTCACCGCGGTCAGATAATTCGCACCGAGCACCGCCTTCCCAACCCCGCCCCTGCCGAGCGTCAGCGGCAAGCAGATCACCGCGCCGAACGTGAATCCCATCAGGAACACCAGCCGGAATCGCGGAGAGCGAACCAGGAAACGGATCTCTTTTTCGATCAATGCCGCCAGGGGATCCCGAAACAACAGCGAGGGCAGACGGAAAAATCTCTCCACCAGCCCGTCTGGCCGCGGCGACCGCGCGGCCGTTGCCGAGGCTGCCTGCGCGTCGAAGGAGAGCGATGTCTTGAACTGCCAGTATCCGAAGAGCGCGGCGGCCAATGCCCAGGCGAGCACGATCGCGAGCGATTGCTCGATCAACTCGCGCTCCATCAGATTCGCCGTCGCTGTCCAGGGCCAGCCGATCCATGCGTCTCCCATCAAGGCGCGGAGCCCCCTGCCGCCGCCGGGCGCGCGAAGCATCAGCAACTGCGGTAAGCCCGCGCAAATCATCAACAGGAGAAAAGCCACCTCGCGAATTCTCTTGTGCGCGAGAATCCGCACCACCAGATCGCGCAACCCCACCGCGAGAAACAAATTGAAGAATATATAGGGGGCGAGCGCCAGGGCGGTCCACTTCGGCATCGCGGGGTTCAACAAAATCCCGAACGCGAGGCCCATCACGATGAGCAACATTTCCACCGCGGCCGTGACTCGCAACATGACCTCGATCGAAAATAGTTGCGACGCTGGGATCGGATAGACTTTCAGCTTTCTTAGTTCGAGGGACGCGCCGGTGGCGGCCATCAATAGCGGCACGACTTGCCAATACAGGAACACCAGCAGCAATCCGCCCGTCAGCACGGCTTTCATCGTGCCGAGATTCGCCGGATTCGCCGCCAGCCGCGCCGTGGAAATTGCCGCCAGCAACCAGAAACCGTACCATCCAACGCCGACGACGGCGCTCCAGGCCACGCCGCCGCGCGGAAAGGAATTCCGTAGCGTCCGCCACTGTGCCCAGAGGATTGCGCGAGCCTGATTCATAAGAGCGCTACAACCAGTCGAGCGTTTCCGTCGTGCGATCCACGCCTACCGCGCGGACGAAGGCGTCTTCCAATGTCTCGGACGCGCCGCGCAGTTGATCCATCGAACCTTCCACCACCACTTTCCCTTCGTTGATGATCGCTACGTGGTCGCACAGCCGCTCCACTACTTCGAGTACGTGGGAGGTTAAAAAAATCGTGGCGCCGTGCCGCACCTGTTCGAGAAGAATATCCTTCATCAGACGCGCGCCCACGGCATCCACGCCTTCAAACGGCTCGTCCATCAGGAACAGGCGGGGTCGGTGGATCAGCGCGGCCGCCATCGCGACGCGTTTGCGCATGCCCTTGGAGTATTCGACGATGAGCTTTTTCTGGCTGCCGTCGAGCTCGAACAGCTCCAGCAACTCCGCCGATCGCTGGCGCGCCATCTTCTGTTCCAGCCCGTACATGCGGCCCACAAACTCGACGAACTCGCCGCCGGTCAGATGGTCGAACAGAAGGGACTCGTCGGGGACCAGTCCGATCATCTTCTTAATTTCGAGTCCTTGCTCGGGCATCGCCAGACCCAGCAGACGGATCGTGCCCGACGTCGGAGGCGCCAGCCCCATCAACATTTTGATCGTGGTGGTCTTGCCCGCTCCGTTCGGTCCCAGGAAGCCGAAAAAGCTGCCCTGCGCGACGGTCAGGCTAAGCCCGTCAACGGCCGCCTTGCTTCCATAGAGCTTGCGAAGATTCTGGACTTCAATAGCGGGAGGAAGCTCGGGCATGCGCACCCTCTATGGTACCGGACTGCTTTTAGTAGGTGCAGCTCATCGGTTGATATTTCTCGGCGGCGGCCGGAGCCGCAGTGGGAATTGCCGCCTTCCAGCCTTCGAGCAAGGTCGAAAGAAGCTGTTCGACTTCGGCGAGCGGCGCATCGATTTGCTGCGCGTTCGCTTCGATCAGCCGCGTCTGCATATAAGCGTAGAGCTCGCGCAGGGGCCGGCTGATCTCTTCGTAGTGCGGATCGAGTGACCGCGAGAGCTCCCTCAGAATCTCGAGCGCGCGCGTAATCTGGCGCGATCGCTCCCGAATCTCTCGCGCCTTCAAGTGGCGCCTCGCTGTGACCGTCGCTTCGATCGCGCCGCGATAGAGCATGCAAACCAGCTTGACAGAGTCTGCGCTTAATATTTCCGTTTCCAGATACTTGCCATGGTTCGAATAAGCCGTGTTCGAGTAAGCCATTTAGAGGATGTATCGCTACCTTTGGTTATTCTCTTCGGCCATCTTCAGAACTTGTTCAGTCGGAATTTGCTCAACCACTTCGCCGGTGTTCTTATTGACCACGCGTACCACGGCAATCTTGAGCGCACGATCGATAATGAAGGTGATTTCGTTGTTCTGGCCGAAGAGTTGGGCGGCATTCACCGTCTTGACGGCTCGGAGAAGCGCTTTCTGTTCCTCGGACTGCGGTTGCACCGGCTGCGCCGTTTGAGTCGCCCCCGTGAGGTGGGACGCGAGACTGTTGATAGACGAAATATTCATATCGCCGCCTGGAGTGCAGTTCACAACTGCTCTCAAACAGCTCATCGGCACGCCGCAGAAAAGTTTTAAACTAACTTGCTAAGCGAGGTTAAGGACTTTTCCGATTGAGTTGGTGTCCAGCTCGATCTTCTTTTGCAGCATCGTGATCGCGTAAATCAATTGCTCCGGCCGCGGAGGGCAGCCCGGGACGTAAACGTCGATCGGAATCACCTGATTCACAGGCACCAGCGCGTAGTTTGAGAACACGCCGGTCGAAGTCGCGCACGCGCCCATCGAGATCACCCACTTCGGTTCCGGCATCTGCTCGTACAACCGGCGGATCACGGGAGCCATCTTATTGGACACTCGGCCGGCAATAATCATGAGGTCGCTCTGCCGCGGAGATCCGCGCATCACTTCAGCGCCGAAACGCGAAATGTCGTAGCGCGAGCCGATCATCGACATCATCTCGATCGCACAGCACGCCAACCCGAAGCTCATCGGCCAGATCGAGTTCTTGCGCGCCCAATTGATCGCCATGCTGACGGTCGTCGTGACAATAGACTCGCCGAATTCATCGGCCTCCGGCTCCTGATCGACGCGCGCGAACAACTCCGGCGGCTGGCTCAAATGAAACTTCGGTTCTGGTGCGTCCACGTTAGGATTATCTCATGACCAGCGAATTATTTCTCTCGCACTCCACCACCAAGCTGACGCAGATGACCGCCTATATCGAAGCCTGCCTCTCAAAGCTCACTCCTGATCAAATATGGAATCGCACCCATCACTCTCAAAACTCCGTCGGCAATCTGGTACTGCACCTGTCCGGCAACGTCCGCCAATGGATCGGATCGACTATCGGTGGCAAGCCCGACGTCCGCGATCGCGACCAGGAATTCTCGGCCGATCAAGTCCCCGAGCTTCTTCTCACGCTCAAAACGACAGTAAGCCAAGCGATTGAAATCCTCGAAAACCTGCCGCCCGACCGCCTGACCGAGCGCGTTTCGACTCAGGACGGCGACCGATCCATCCTCGAAGTGATCTATCAGGTGGTCGGTCATTTCCAACAGCACACCGGCCAGATCATCTTCGCGACCAAGCTTCTTAGCGGCGAAGACCTGAAATTTTACGCGCCGGCGAAAAAAAGTACTTGACCCTGCCGTTACGTCAGGCCTGACTCTATCCTTGAAGGAAGAGATGTTTCAAGCGCAACAGTTTGCTGAGCTGGCCGGCGTGACGGTGCGAACCCTGCATCATTACGACCGCCTGGGTCTGCTGCGGCCGCGCCGCACCGAATCGGGGTATCGTATCTACCGCGAATCCGATCTGGAGAGGCTGGAGCAGATCGTCGCGCTGAAGTTCGTCGGTCTTCCTTTGAAGCGGATCAAGACCCGGCTCGACCGCGACAACTTCGAGTTAGCTGAGGCATTGCCACGGCAGCGCCTCGTGCTCGAAGCCAAGCGTAAGCTGATCGATCGCGCCATTCAAGCGATCGAGGACGCCGAACGCACGCTCGCAACCGGTCAGCGGCCCGACGCCGCAATCCTGAAGAAAATCATCGAGGTGATCGAAATGCAAGACAACGCACAGTGGTCGGAACAGTATTACAGCGAAGAAGCCCTGGCGAAGTTGAAGAAGCGAGAATGGACGCCCGAAATGCAGGAGGAGACCACGAAGAAGTGGACGGCGCTTTTCCGCGACGTCGAAGCCGCGCTCGACGAGGATCCCGCCAGCCCGAAATCACAAGCGCTGGCCGCGCGATGGGGCGCCCTTATCCTAGACTTCACCGGTGGCGACCCGGATATTACAAAGGGCCTGAACGCTGTCTGGAAAGATCCGTCTAATTTGCCCGCGGAGACCCAGCAGAACATGAAGCCTTACAGTAATCCCAAGGTCCACGAGTTCATCCAAAAAGCCTTCGCAGCGGGAAAGTGAACGCTATTTCTTCTGATTTCCGGCATTTACCACTTTCATCCGCCGCGGTCCCGCATTTCTTCGACTATCTTGAAATCGAAAGGAGTCCAGGCGCTCTTCCAACGGAGAGCGGGATCGACCAGTAGGGGCAATTCTAGAACAAGCGCCGATACGGGTCTGTGTGCGTTGGATTGTTGCCAGTCAAAGACTGGTCCCTAGGCGGACGGGGTTACGCTCGTGGCTTCCAGTTGAGGAAGGGTAAATAAATCAGCTAAAGGAAGCGCTTCCGATAATAATTTTGAGGTTTTTTGAAAATCTAATGTAGGGTGAACTATTCAGCCGGCAGCCTCCGTTGCGCCTCGTGGAGGATAATTAGACGAGGTGTCGACGTGAGCATTACGAGTGGGTTGGCCGGCTTAAAGGCCGCGGCGGATCTAACAAAAGCATTACGCGATACCGCGAAGGCCGGATCGTTGAAGCCGGACGAGTTCGCCGGACGCGTAGGGGAAATCTATGACTACATCGTTGATTCCAAGGACGCTCTCATCGAAGCCAAAGATGAAATCCAACAGCTTAAAGCCGAGCTGAAAGCCCGGGATGATGGAGAGCGAATTGAGAGGGAGCTCGAACACGATGGCTATGTCTACTGGCGTAATGACACGGACGGAAAACGTGCAGGGCCATATTGCGTTTTCTGCTGGAAGAAGGAAGACAAGCTCGTTCCGCTGACTCACATTTCGGGGATATTCGGAGGCACCCACAAATCTAAGCGTTACGACTGCGTAACTCATGGAGTGTTTCTGGTCCCAACTGGCGACGTGGATACGAACTATGGAAAGCCCCAGACTTACCGCGGAGGCGGCGGAAGAGAGATTTGATGCCGTGATCCGCATGCTCAACTTTTATCGAGGACGCGCGCCTCCGATCACCGCTTCGCTACACTAGTAATTACCTTGTTGCCGTCCGACCCCGCAAAAGCCGTTTCCCAGGCCGTGCCTCCGCCTCCGCCCGACCCCGTCGAAACAGCTTACCGTGAACTGGAAACCCGCATCCACGAACTCCGCCCTAACGAGGATCTCGCGCCTCTAGAAAAGGCCTTCCACTTCGCCGCAGAGCGTCATAAAAACCAAAAGCGAGACTCCGGCGAGCCTTACATGCTGCATCCCGTGCTAGTCACCCGCCAGCTCGCTGACATGTATATGGATATGACCGCGCTCCAAACCGGCCTGCTCCATGACGTGGTCGAGGACACCTCCGCTACCATCGACGAAATCCGTAAAAATTTCGGCGCCGAGGTCGCAGCCTGCGTCGATGGAGTCACCAAGCTGAGCAAGCTCAACCTCGCCTCGCGCGAGGAGCGGCAGGCTGAGAGCGTCCGCAAGATGCTGCTCGCCATGGTCAACGATATCCGCGTGATCGTGGTCAAACTCGCCGACCGCTTGCACAACATGCGCACCCTTGGCCACCTCTCTAAAGAACGTCAGGAGCGTATCGCGCTAGAGACGATGGAAATTTACGCGCCCATCGCGCACCGCCTCGGCATGGGCAAAATCCGCGGCGAACTAGAGGATCTCGCGTTTCAATATCTAGAGCCCGAAGCCTCCGAAACCTTGTTAAAGGAGTTCGAAGCCGCCCGCGCTTCCAACGAAGCCTTTCTCGGCGAAATCAGGCACACCGTCGAAGTTCTGCTCGCCCGCGAAGGCATCGTAGCCCGCGTCGACGGCCGCGTCAAACGAGCCTATTCCGTCTTTCAAAAACTCAAGCGCCAGAAAATCACGCTAGACGAAGTCTACGACCTTCTAGCCGTCCGCATCATCACGGATTCAGTGAAGAACTGCTACGCCGCGCTCGGAGTCATTCATAACGAATGGCACCCCATCCCTGGCCGCATCAAGGATTTCATCGCGATCCCGCGCCCGAATCTTTATCAATCGCTCCACACCTCGGTCATGGGACCCGGCGGACGCCACTTCGAAGTGCAGATCCGCACTGACGAGATGCACCGCATCGCCGAAGAAGGAATCGCCGCGCACTGGAAATATAAAGAAGGACGCAAAGGCGCAGCAGAGGACGACCAGCGCGTCGCGTGGCTTCGTCAACTGGTTGAGTGGCAAAGCGAAATGCGCGACCCCGGCGAGTTCATGTCCACTCTCAAAGTGGATCTGTACCCCGAGGAAGTTTACACCTTCACGCCCAAAGGCAAGGTAATCATCCTCCCGCGCGACGCCACGCCGATCGACTTCGCCTACGCCATTCATTCCGATGTCGGCAATTCGTGTATCGGCGCGAAAGTCAACGGACGCATCGTCCAGCTCAAATACGGCCTTCGCAACGGCGATGTCGTCGAGATCCTCACGCAAGCGAACCACCTTCCGAGCAAAGACTGGCTCTCGCTGGTCAAAACCTCGAAGGCGCGCAACAAAATCAAGCATGTCATCAATATGACCGAGCGCGTGAAAGCCATCGAAATCGGCGAAAAATATCTGGAGCGCGAAGCGCGCCGCCTCGGCGTCGCCATGAAAGGCGTCACGAAAGCGCAAATGGAAGCCGTGGCTGGCGAATACGGTTATTCGAAAATCGAGGACCTCTCCGCCGCGCTAGGCTACGGAAAATACTCGCCCCGCCAGGTTCTCCAGAAACTTGCGCCCGATCAGGTGCCCATCGAAACTCCCGAGCCAGCCATCACCGAACCTTCCCGCCCCTCTCCCACATCGCAGCCCGCGGCCGGCGATCAGGACCTCGTTGTCAAGGTCAAAGGCATCGATGATCTGCTGGTCTATCGCGCCAAATGCTGCAACCCGATTCGCGGAGAAGCCATCGTGGGCTACGTCACGCGCGGCAAAGGCATCGCCGTGCATTCGCTGAATTGCACCAATGTGCAAAACCTGATGTACGAGGTGGAACGCAAGATCGACGTCGAATGGGCCCGCAGCACCTCGGCTCCTTTCCCCGTGAAATTCACAGTGCTGACTGAGGATCGTCCCGGCATGTTGAGCCAGCTAACCACCGCGCTGTTCAACGAGCAGACCAACATCCGCAGCCTGGAAACTCGCGGCGACGACGTCCAAAACACTGCCGGAGCAATCATCGACATGACCATTGAAGTGAAGGACAAAAAACAGCTCGAGCGTGTCGTCACCTCGATCCGCCGCATCTCGGGCGTCCGCGATATTGAGAGGGTAAACCCGCAGTGATCGATCCCGAGCACATCGCCATTTCCAAATCCAAAGGACTGAAGATCGATTGGAAAGACCAGCACCATAGCGAGTATTCGCTAGCCTATCTTCGCGACGAATGCCCCTGCGCCACCTGCACCGGAGCCCATGGCACGGAGCCCCAGAAAACGAATTACGCCGCCCCGGCCAACCCATTCCAGATGTATAAGCCAGTGCTAAAAATGCTCGAAGTGGAAGAGGTGGGCCACTATGCCATCAGAATCGCATGGTCGGACGGCCACGGCTCCGGCATCTATTCCTTCGACCATCTCCGCAAAATCTGCCCCTGCCCAGAGTGCAAAGCCGCGAGGGACTAATAGAATCGGCCGATTGAACCGCCATGCGTAAGCATGCGGGCAGGCGCTGCGCTGTTGGAATGATCTGGACGCTCCACTAGATGTCCCGCCACTCGCTCCGACTGACCATTGAACTCCACCTCTGCTTGATAAAACGCATCATCCAAGGTCTCATGCCAAGTGTCGGTTCCAGTTCCGTCCGCGCAGATATGCATCAGGTAGAAGCCTTGGTCCGGCCCGTATGAAGCGATCTCCAAACGCACAAACTCCGTGAATGCATGTGGGCCAGAACTATCAATCAAGGTGTGTTTCGTGACGCCGAGCGACCGGTTTTCGGGCTTGATATCCGCACGCTTTAGAAACTTGAATTCTTGATCCATTTGCTAATGTGGGGCAGGGCCGTGCTCTGCCGCTGGCTGTCAGCCGGCGTAATTGGACCTTTTAACGAGTGCCTTCAACTTAACCAAGCTTGAGGCCGCCAATGGGATCTGCATTCCACGCTCCTCCATCGACTGGATGTAACCGCGAATCATCTCTCAGGTCATTTGCCGACATGCCATGCAGTTCCTTAACGAAAGTGACGAACGATTTCGTCGCTTCGTCGTGCTCCATTTCGATCGTGACGACATCGGTGTTGGCGAGCGGATGAGAACGGTAGTCCTGATTCTGCGTCAACAAGCTTCCCTTGACTGAATCCGAATTCTCGATCTTGAGTCGAAGCATCGTACCTCGATCATACCCCAGCACATTCGCGCACCTTGTCGCTAGGGTGGCTCAAAACCACCAATCCCGGTGATTTTCGGCCATTTTCCACTCATTCCTCCCCGCAAATCCAATGATTTTGAAGCATTTCTTCTATTGGCGAAACGCGTGCATTGAGATTGCCGTCCACTTTGATGAAGGTATCGCTCATGCACAAAAAAATCCAAGTAACAGCAATCACGTTCGCGATGGCCGCGGCTCCCATCTTCGCGCAGGACCGCCCGACCGCCGAACAGGTCCAGCGACAACTCGAAGCCGCGCCCGTACAACAGCATCAGCTTCCCGACGCGAAGCCTTTCCCGACTCAACTCACCATCAAGGCCGGCACCTACATTACGGTCCGCCTCAATGAAATTCTTTCCTCCGACCGCAGCATGGTCGGCGACGCGTTCACGGCAAGCCTCGCGAAACCCATCGTCGTCGATGGAATCGTCGTCGCGCAGCGCGGACAGGACGTGACCGGACGCGTTACCGAAGCCAAGAAAGCCGGACGCGTCGCGGGTACCTCGCGCCTTGCCATCCAATTGATCGAACTTCCGGTCGTCGACGGGCAGCAGTTGCCCGTTCAATCGGAGCTGATCACTCGCAACGGTTCCACCTCGACCGGCCGTGATGCCGGTGCGATTGCCGCAACTACGGGCGTTGGCGCAGCCATCGGAGCTGGTGTCAATGGAGGCGTTGGCGCCGGAGTCGGCGCCGGAGCCGGACTCGTCGCCGGTCTTGCGGGAGTCCTGCTCACCCGCGGCCATCCAACCGTAATCTACCCGGAGACTACACTGACGTTCCGCGTCAATCAAGACGTCACAGTCTCGACCGAGCACGGCTCACAGGCGTTCCGGTACGTAGAGCCTTCCGATTACGAAACCGCGGCTCCCACGATGGCTCGCCGGCCTCCGCCACAGCGCCCGGCCTATATGTACGATCCAGGCTATGGCTACCCGTACTATGGATATCCTTATTGGGGACCGAGTCTCTATTTTGGATACGGCCGCGGATTCGGCCGGCGCTGGTAATTTTGAAAACCGGCTGGAGCAGTTTCCCAACTCCAGCCGGCCCCTCGCAGGCAGTCTCGCCTGCGATCCTCCGCTATCCTATAGCGCGAAGTTCGGCGGAAAACGGGATCAGGAAAATGGGAATTTTTTTTGCAATTCGCCTAACTTTCTTGCCGCAGCCCCGGAATCGATTGATCGTTCAGACAGTTCCACACCGCTCCGCAAATCCTTCGCCAACCCCGCCGCCACCAGACCTGCCGCCGAGTTCACGATCACCACATCCCGCATCGGACCCTTCGCACCCCCCAGAATCTCGCGAGCAATCTGTGCATTCCGCGCGGCGTCGCCTCCCAGGAGATCCTCTCCGAACGCGCGCTTCACTCCGAAATCCGACGGCATCCAGAGATGTCTTTCCACTCTTCCCGTCCAAACTTCATAAACATCGGTCGGACCCGTCGTCGTAATCTCATCCAGCCCGTCGTGCCCATGGACTATAAACGAGTGATCCGTCCCCAGCGCCGCCAGCGCCTCCGCCATCAGCTTCGCCGCCTCGGGTGACGGCGCGCCGATTAGCTGTGTCCGCGCGCCCGCCGGATTCGCCAGCGGGCCGATCAAATTAAACAATGTCCGCAGCTTCAATTCGCGACGCACCGGAGCCGCGTGCTTCATCGCCGGATGCAAATTCGGAGCAAATAGAAATCCGATCCCCATCTCGCGAATCGCGTTCGCCGCTTCCTCCGGTGTCATCGAAATACGCACGCCCAGCGCCTCGAGAACGTCCGCGCTCCCTGTCTGGCTCGATGCGGACCGCCCTCCGTGCTTGGCAACTCTTGCCCCCGCCCCCGCCATCACGAACGCCGCGACGGTCGAGATATTGAATGTCCCCGAAAGGTCGCCGCCCGTGCCGCAGGTGTCGATCAGCCCCTCACCCGCATCGACCACGATCATGTGCTCGCGCAGCGCGCGCGCGAATCCCGTCAGTTCTTCCGCTGTCTCGCCCTTCATCTTGATCGCGACGGCGAAACCCGCGATCTGCGCCGAAGTTGCCTCGCCTTCAAGCAGCGCGTTCATCGCACTCTGCGCGTCTTCGGCCGAAAGATGCTCGCCCGCGGCGGCGCGATGCAGATAGGAGAGGAAGGACGCCATGTTATATTGGGAATTCTCCAGCATATAGTATGAAGATCCACGAGTATCAGGCCAAGGCCCTCCTTGCGCGGCATGGAGTCCCTGTGCCGCGAGGCGAAGTCGCCAGCACCCCGGAAGAAGCCGAAGCGGCAGCGAAAAAACTAGGCGGCAGCGTCGTCGTGAAAGCGCAAATCCACGCCGGTGGTCGAGGCAAAGGCGGAGGCGTCAAGGTCGCGAAGGATGCCGCGGAAGCGCACACCATAGCCGGCAAAATTCTCGGCATGACACTGATCACCCATCAGACCGGACCCGAAGGCCGCGTCGTGAAGAAGGTGCTCATCGAAGAGACTCTTCCCATCGAACGCGAACTTTATCTCGGCATCGTGCTCGACCGCGTCATCGGCAAAAACGTCTTCATGGCCTCGGCCGACGGCGGCATGGACATCGAAGAAGTTGCGGCGAAGACTCCAGAGCGAATCCTGAAGGAGCCTCTCGAACCCGGTCTCGGATTGCTCCCCTTCCAAGCCAGAAAACTAGCCTTCGCCATCGGGATCACCGGTCCCGCCGTAAACCTGGCCGCGCACGCGATGATCGCCCTCTCGAAAGCTGTGCAGGAGTTCGACGCTTCACTGGCCGAAATCAATCCCTTTATCCTGACCAAGGATGGAAAAGTCTTCGCGCTCGACGCCAAGATGACCATCGACGATAATGCCATGTTCCGTCACAAGGACCTCGCCCAGCTTCGCGATTTAAACGAAGAAGATCCGTTAGAAGTCGAGGCCTCGAAATTCGGGCTCAACTACATCAAGCTCGACGGCAGCGTCGCCTGCATGGTGAATGGCGCTGGTCTCGCCATGGCCACCATGGATATCATCCAGTACGCCGGCGGCACTGCCGCGAATTTCCTGGACGTAGGCGGCGGCGCGAATGCAGAGCAAATTAAGAATGCCTTCCGCATTCTCCTATCAGACTCCGCGGTAAAAGCTGTGCTCATTAATATCTTCGGCGGAATCCTGCGTTGCGACACCCTCGCCACCGGAGTCGTCGCCGCAGCCCGCGAGCTTGCGATCAAAGTCCCCATCGTAGTCCGCATGGAAGGAACCAACGTCGAGTTGGGCCAAAAAATCCTTCTCGAATCCGGATTCAATTTCACAGTAGCCGACGGCATGCTGGACGCGGCGCAGAAAGTCGTAGGGCTCGCCAAATGAGCGTCCTCGTTAACGAAAACACTCGCGTGCTCGTCCAAGGCTTCACCGGAAAAGAGGCGACCTTCCACGCCACGCAATCGCTCGCCTACGGCACAAAGGTAGTCGGCGGCGTCACGCCCGGCAAGGGCGGCCAGCAACACCTTGACTTGCCCGTTTTTAACACCGTTGCCGATGGCGTAGCAGCCACGGGCGCGAACGCATCGGTAATCTTCGTACCTCCGCCCTTCGCCGCCGACGCGATCATGGAAGCCGCCGACGCGGGCCTCGCGCTCGTTGTCTGCATCACCGAAGGCATCCCCGCCGAGGACATGATTCGCGCCTGGGCCTATCTGAAAACTCATACCTGGACGCGTCTCATCGGTCCCAATTGCCCCGGCATCATCAGCCCCGGCAAATGCAAAATCGGAATCATGCCCGCGCACATTCATAAGGAAGGAAACGTCGGCGTCGTGTCGCGATCCGGCACGCTCACCTATGAAGCCGTCGGACAATTGACCAAGCTCGGCATCGGACAATCCACCTGCATCGGCATCGGAGGCGACCCCATCATCGGCACCTCCTTCACCGACGCGATAACTTTGTTCAACGACGACCCGGACACCCACGCCATCGTCATGATCGGCGAAATCGGAGGCACCGCCGAAGAGACCGCCGCGGCGTATATCAAGGCCAAAGTAAAGAAGCCCGTCGTCGGATTCATCGCGGGCCGGACCGCTCCTCCCGGCCGCCGCATGGGCCACGCCGGAGCCATCATTTCCGGCGGCAGCGGCAAGGCTGAAGATAAAATCGCAGCGATGAAGGACGCCGGCATCACCGTATGCCCCACCCCGGCCACCATCGGCGAAACCATCAAGAGCAGATTATAAAATGGAAAAAACTTTCGCAATCATTAAACCAGACGCAGTCGCCGCCAACCAGACCGGCGCGATCCTCGCAGAGATTCAAAAAGCCGGTTTCCGCATCGCCGGAATGAAGATGAAGCGCCTCAGCCAAATCGAAGCCGAGAATTTCTACAGCGTCCACAAAGAGCGCCCTTTCTATTCGTCACTGGTGAAGTTCATGACCGAAGGTCCGGTAGTCGTGCTAGCGCTCGAAGCTCCCGACGCCATCAAGAAATGGCGCGACACCATGGGCGCGACGAATCCCGCGAACGCCGCCGAAGGAACCATCCGCAAAATGTTCGCGACCAGCATCGAGCGGAACTGCGTCCACGGCTCCGACGCCCCGGAGACAGCGGCGGTGGAGATCCCGTTCTTCTTCGCTGCGTCTGAACTGCTGTAAAAGAAAATTGGCCGCCGATGAACGCGGATATACGCCGATACAACCTAAGTCTAGGTGCTTCTTGTGGGGCGGGCTATTCAGCCGGCAGCCGCCTTTCGCGGCGGCTCTTCCTCCTGCTAAATCGCACTCTCGGGTAGACTGAGACGGTGAACGTCGAAAGGCCAGTTAAGACCGTTTTTCTCAGCTCCATCGCGCGAGGCCTGGAAGAATATCGCGAGGCGGTCTATCGAGCAATCGAACGGCTCGACGGTTACCACTGCGTCAGGATGGAAGACTTCGGTGCTCGCGGGTTGGAGTCGGCCAAGTTCTGTGCACAGAAGGCCGCCGAGTGCGACGTCTTTGTCGGATTGGTTGGCCAACGATATGGCAGTAGCCCTCCGGACGATGACCGATCATTCACCGAGATCGAATTCGATGCCGCAAAGGCTAGCGGAAAACCGTGCCTCATCTTCGCTGCACCCGAAGAATTTGGAGTTCCCGCGAATCTGATTGAGCCTGACAACGTGCGCGCGCGCCTGAAGGCATTCCGGGGTCGGGTTTTGGCCCAGCCAGCGGGGTGGTTTGAGAGCGACAAAAAAGATCTCGCACTTAAGGTTGTGGAGGCATTTCACAACCTAAGAGCCGAGTTGGTCTCCAGTCGCCGAATTGTTCCGGACGAGACCCGAAAGACCTACTTGCTTTTCCCCTGGTTAACCCAAGCACCGGGCTACGACGGCGGAATTGCTGTCTCAAACACAGGGGCCGATCCACTCGGGACTCAGGGCGAGCCCGGCGTATGTACCTTCCATTACTACGGCACGATGGGCAACGGATCGCCAGCGCCAGCGCCCCAAACGTCCGCCTTAGTAGGTCCCGGTCAAGTATGCACCTACACTCTTTATAATGGCAGCGCTCAGTGGCTGCTAGACAATCGTGGAGCCGGGTTCATGGCTACGTCATCGTCGAGTGCGACTTTCCATACGCCTACGCCTTCGCATACATAGGCGACCTTGGAGGCGGACCCGGAAAGCCAGGGGTTAGCACAGGATATGTCGCAACCGTTATCAAATCAGGCAGGGCTGGCGAGTAGACACCTTTACACCCCAAACTGTCGCAGATGATGGTCGCAGTGCAAATATCCCCACCGCATCCAATCCCTCTCACTCATCGCCCCGAAAAACGGATGCACCACCCCCTCAACGGGAGTCCCGCAAAATTTCTCCATCACCCCCACCAGCTTCTCCCGATCCCCCGAAAACTCCACCGGCGCAGTCCCTCCAACCCCCTGCTCCACCTCCGGCCTCGTCGCGGCGCCATGCGGCCACGGCATCGGAAAATACAGCGCAATCCACTTATAAATCCCTCGCGGTAATGGCACACTCGCCCGGCTAGCCTGCTTCTCCCCTAGCGGCAACAGAAACGAATCGGTCAAATGAACGATCATCTGGTGACACGACATCTTCCCCCACCGCCGCGCCGAATAGGGCCGCAGCGCCGCGATCCTCCACAGCACCTCAGCCTTCTTCGAATCCAGCGTCGTCATTTCCCCACTGGCGAGACGTGCAGCTTCAGCCCCTCCACCGAAACCACGCGCACCTCCCCGCCTTTCTCCACCGGCACCTCCGACTCCGCGTTCCAATATTCTCCCTGCAGGAATACGGTCCCGAAAGGCGTCAAGGCTGTCCGAGCCTCGGCGATTTGATTCACTAGCGTATCCGTCCCCATCACCGCCTTATTCGCCCGCGCGCGAATCACCAGCGAGACCAGAAACATCGTGATCAGCGCGAACGGCACGCTCACCGCCAGCGCGGTCGACAAGTGAATCCGCATCTCCGGCGGACCATCGATCAGCAGCATCGCGCCCAGCACCATCGCCACCGTTCCTCCGATACCCAATATTCCGTGCGACGCAAACTTCGCCTCCAGCACGAACAAAGAAACACCGAGGATCAGCAGCGCCGCGCCCACCCAGTTGATCGGCAACACCGTTAGGGCGGATAGCCCCAGCAGCGCCAGAATCCCTCCGGCGACGCCAGGAAAAATCAGCCCCGGCGCCGAAAATTCAACATAGATCCCGAGCGCCCCTAGCACCAGCAGAATGAATCCGATATTCGGATCGGCAATCGACGCGATAATTCGCTCGCGCAGCGTCGGCTTATAATCCACCACCTCGGCGCGACCAGTGTGCAGCACTTCTTCCGACCCATTGAATCGCTTGATCGACACGCCATCGAGCCCGGCCAACAGCGCCCGTTCATCCGGCGCGATGCGGTCGATCAAATGATTGTCGAGCGCCTCTTTTTCGGTAAACGCTTTTGCCTCGCGAACGGTCGACTCCGCCAGTTCCACGTTGCGGCCTCGCTTCAGCACCGTGCTGCGCAGCCATGCCGAAACGTCATTCTCGATTTTGTGCCGCATCACCGCGTCCATCTCCTGGTTCATCAGGACCGGAGAGGCCGCCCCCGTGTTGGTCCCCGGGGACATCGCGGCAACATCGGAGGCTTCGAGCAGAAAAAATCCAGCCGAGGCCGCGCGCCCGCCACTGGGCGTCACATAAGCGATCACCGGCACGCGCGAAGCCACGATCTTCGCCGTGATCTCGCGACTCGAGTCAACCAGGCCGCCCGGCGTATTCAGCCGCAGCAGAATCGCCGACGCGTTCCGGGCCGAGGCTTCCTCAATCGCGTGGCCAATGATTTCGACTGTCACGGGATGAATGATCCCATCGACATTCACGGCGATCACGCGCTGCGCCTGCGCGCACATCGCCAAACCGAGCAGAAGTGCGATCCGCATAACTTCAGGGTACAGCTACTCTAGTAATGAGTGTCCTATCGCAAGATTCTGGTGCGCGCCACCAACTGGGTGGGCGACGCCGTCATGTCCCTGCCCGCCCTCCGCGCCCTCCATGAAAGGTTCCCCTCCGCGGAAATCTCCATCCTCGCGAAACCTTGGGTAGCCGATTTATATGGACGGGAGCCCTTCTGCCATCGTGTGATTCCCTACTCGCCCACCAGTCTTGCCGGAAAATGGCGCGCCGCCCGAGTTCTGCGCTTGGAAAATTTCGACTGTGCCATCCTCCTGCAAAACGCCTTCGAAGCCGCCGCTGTCGCCTTCCTCGCGCGCATCCCCGAACGCATCGGCTACGCCCGCGACGGCCGCAGCGCTCTGCTCACCCGCGCCGTCCCCGTTCCTAAACCCGGAGAGATTCCGCCCCACGAGCGTTTTTACTATCTCGAGCTGCTTCATCGCGCCGGCATT
Organism: Bryobacterales bacterium; assembly: GCA_003170295.1. Classification (GTDB taxonomy): domain Bacteria; phylum Acidobacteriota; class Terriglobia; order Bryobacterales; family Bryobacteraceae; genus Palsa-187. Next base: position 53,017 of record PNAJ01000022.1, read on the forward strand.
CTCGATACCTTGCCTAACAACGAATTCATTCGCCTCGACGGTGCGCCCGCCGCGCGCATCGCTGGCCTCGATCGATTTCGAGCTATAGGCCTCGGCGAGACCATCGTCGGCGTTAGCCCCGGAGCCGCGTATGGAACCGCGAAACAATGGCTCCCGGACCGCTTTGCCGCCGCAGCCAGCCACGTCGCGAATGACCTCCGCGCGAAAATCGCGATCTTCGGATCGGCCGCCGAACGCGAGCTATGTGACTCCGTCGCCCAGGCCTGCACTGCACCGGCGAAGAACTTCGCTGGAGAAACGTCGCTCGCCGAGTTCATCGAGATGGCCGCCGCGTGCCGCGTCTATTTGACCAACGATTCCGGCGCCATGCACATCGCCTCCGCGCTCGGCGTGCCCACCGTGACGGTCTTTGGTCCCACCGACGAAATCGGCACCGGCCCCACCGGTCCTCTCGCGCGCATCGTGCGCGAACCGGTCGAATGCAGCCCATGCCTCAAGCGCGAATGTCCCATCGATCATCGCTGCATGACCCGCGTCGAAGCGATTCGAGTAGCGCACGTCGCTCTCGACCTGTTGAAATAGAATACAGAGAGTGGATACACGTGAAAAAATTATCGACGCAGCCCAAGCCCTCCGCATCGCATCCGCCGACGCAATAGTAGTCAGCGGATACTTCGACCCTCTGGTAGCCTCGCACGCCGAGCGATTAGCAGCCCTCAAACCCATCGGCGCGAAGCTCCTGGTCCTGATCGCCACGCCGGACAACGCGATTCTTCCCGCCGCCGCCCGAGCTGAATTAGTCGCAAGTCTGCGCTCCGTCGATTACGTTTCCGAGTTCACCGGCGGTCTGACTCCGCACATCCATCTGGAACAAGAAGATGCCGAGCGCTTTGCCGCGCTCCTCAAGCACGTACACGCCAGACAAAAATGCGCATCTTAGTTGTCCGCCTCAGTTCGATGGGCGATGTGATCCACGCGCTGCCCGCCGTGGCGAGCCTCAAGCACAGTTTCCCCCATAGCCACGTCAGTTGGGTGATCCGAACCCGCTGGATGCCTCTGCTCGAAGGAAACCCGTTTGTCGACGAAGTGATTCCCTTCGAACGCACGCTTCGCGGCATCATCGCCACACGCCGCAAGCTCCGGGAAATCCGTTTCGACCTGGCTATCGATTTTCAAGGCCTCCTGCAATCGGCACTGGTTGCCGCCGCGGCCAGACCCGACAGGATCGCCGGATTTCATCGATCTCAAGTGCGCGAAAAAGCCGCCGCGCTGTTCTATTCGACCTGTGTCGAAGCCCGCATGCAGCACGTCGTCGATCGAAATTTGGAATTGGTCGCCGCGGCCGGCGCGTCCAGCCTGCTCCATACGTTTTCCTTGCCCGATGGATCTCCCGAAGGCCATTTGCCCGACGGAAAATTCATTCTCGCGAGCCCGCTCGCCGGTTGGGGTTCGAAACAGTGGCCCGTCGAGTTCTACCAGGAACTGGCCACGCGTCTTGATATCCCTCTGGTCGTGAACGGACCGCCCGATGCGGCGGACATTCTCTCCACGATTCGTGGCGCGCATGTGCACCTCTCTGGGATCGCCGGATTGATTCACGCGACGCGGCGCGCGCAGGCAGTCGTCGGTGTCGATAGCGGCCCTCTGCACCTGGCCGCCGCGTTGTCAAAACCAGGCGTCGCGATTTTCGGACCGACGGACCCGCTGCGCAACGGCCCATATGGCGGCACCATTCGCGTTCTGCGCGGCGCCGATGTCTCAACCACCTATAGGCGAGCCACCGGAACTCACGACAGTATGCGCGCCATCTCCCCGCAGGATGTACTCGAGGCGCTGCCCGCGTGAGCTTTCCCAAACCTTACGCCGATCGAGTCGCGAAATTGCGCGTGCCCGGCGGCTTCATCCTCGTCGCCGCATTTTTGTGGCTCTCCGCGCCCACCGAAACTTCGCTTGTCATCGGACTCCCGGTTTCGATCCTCGGACTCGTTCTGCGCGCCTGGGCTGCCGGGCATCTCGAAAAAAATACAACGCTCGCCGACGGAGGCCCTTATGCCTACGTCCGCAATCCTCTTTATATAGGAACGCTGGCAACAGCCGCAGGCCTGGTAATCGCTTCGCGGCGATGGGAATTGGGTGTCCTCTTCGCGGCGGTGTTTTTGCTGATCTACTTGCCGGTAGTCGAACTCGAGGAACAGCATCTCCGCAAGCTGTTCCCCGAGTACAACGAGTACGCCCAGCGCGTCCCGCAACTGCTTCCGCGATTTTCCGGGACCAGCGCGAAGCGTTTCCGGTGGTCGGTGTACATGAAGAACCAGGAGTATCAGGCCCTCCTCGGTTTTCTCGCCGGCGCCGCCGTTCTGGCTTGGAAAGCGGCTATTATTTGACCTTAAAATCGTTGAAATGCAGGATCGCGTTAAACAGCATATTGAACTCGCCGTAGTTCTGCCACCGATAGATGGGGTTGGTCGAGAACATCAACACTTGCCCCTGACCGACCGGGACATCTAGAATCGCGGGCCGGCCGCGGATTTCGTTCGCGCCTTTCATGAGACCGCTCAACACCGCTTGATCGCCACCCGGAAAACGCATCAGCACTTGCGATTCGCGATCCGCAAGGGGCACCGTCAATAAAGGACCGTTGGCCCATCGCACCGGCACCATCTTATCGATATAGCCATAAAAGACAGGATGAACCGGCCGCGTGATCTCCGCCTGCACAATCGGACCAGGCGCATAAAAGGCAGCGCTGGTCCGCGCCGCTTCCACTTTGCGAGTGATCCCGAAATCGGCGGGGAAAGAACTGGCGGTGCCGAGCGTGATCATCAAGCCGCCCTGCTCGACGAATTTCTGCAATTCGACCACGCCTTCCAGGCCCATGCCTCCGGTGATGTCGTCCGATTCGCCATACATTCCGAGCGTCTTAAAATCGTCGGACTTTTTATAGGGGATCGGCTTGCTCTTCGCGTCGATGTCGTAGACCAGCCCTTTCGATCCGCGGCCCAGGTTCGGAATCACGATCACGTCGTAGGCCGCGCGCAGATTGCCTCGCTTCACGCGCTCCTTATATATAAGGTCGAACGGCACTTCGAAGTGGTCGAACGCGTAGCGCACCCAACCGACTTCCTGGGTGCTTCCCCATGTCGAATAAACCGCCAGGCGCGGCAGATCGACGTCATGCATCGCGACCGTGGGCGCGGCGGTCAACGCGACCGCTTTCAAGCCGAGCGGCTCGACCGCGGCCTTCAGCTTTTCATACGAATTCGCGGGAAAAATCAGCGAACCAGCGGGGATTTCCTGATCGCCGGATTTAAAAGTCTGCTCGACGGCCCGCGCGGCAATATCCTTCAAGCGGTAGCGCAGCGTGACCAGATTGTTCGAGCCGTTTTCAATCACGGCATAACCGCCTGGCGCGGACGAGCCTCCGCTTACGACGCCGTGGACTTCGAATTTGTCGATGGTATCGACTGGAATATCGAGCACCGCTTTATCGGCGATCTCGATCACCTTCGAGTGCGTCATCAGCCCCATAGTCCAGCCGGTGTCGTCATACGTGGTCAAATTGGCGTCCGGAAATTCCTGTTTTTCGAGCAGGATTTTCGCGAGGCGTCCGTAGGGCTGATCGCGCTTGATCACGAGCGACCCGGCGGGATACGTGCCCTCTTTCAAGTTCACCTCGCCCTTTGATCGGCCCACTTCGATGCCTTGCAGACGCAGCGTGTTCACGACGAAGGCAACGCGCGTCTGGTCCTGCCCGGCGGGAATCACGTAGCCGTGGATCTCGTCGTTCTTGCCGGCTTCGATCGAATTCCGGCTCTTCTTATAAAAGTTTTCGAGAATGATCTGCGGGAACGCCGCAGTCAATTGCAGCGCGGTCAGCACGCCCGTTTCGCTGTAATTCGTGTTGTTGCGCATGGACCAATCGACCTCTTTATAAGGAGGCACGGGACGATACCATTCGCGCGTGGTCTGCGCGGGCCCGCCTCTACCGCCTCCGCCTTCGGGTGCCGCCACGCGGCGATGCATGGTGTTCGCGCCGCCGTTGCCGAAGGTTTCATACATCCGCAACATGCCGTTGTGATTCGACGCCATGAATCCGAGATATCCGGGCGACCACATGTCGACAAACGCGTGCGTCCAGACGCCCGGCATGCCGTACTTGATCATCTGCTCCATCTCGAAATTCGAAAACCAGGGAAGCTCGCCGTAGAGAATCGGATCGAGCGTGGGGTTCTGCGGAGCCTGCCCACTGAACGTATACATAAAAGGCACAGACTCGTGCAGCTCATGCATGATCGGCGGGTGCCATTGCAGATACCAATCGAGCAGAGTGCGCATAGTCATCTGCGAGTAATTGATATCGCGATTGTTGTCGTGAAAGATGTACTTGCCCCAGTAAGGAGGACCACCCATGTTGTCCTGCTCGCCGGTTTCGTTGATCTTGTATTTGTAATACCAGTCGACGTAGCGATCGCGTCCGTCGGGATCGGCGACGGGCGTCACGGAAACGACCACATTGTCGCGGATGCTCTTGATCAACGGCGTATCTTCTGTCGCCAGGCGGTAGACCAGCTCCATCAGCATCTCGGATGGTCCCGTTTCCGCGCTGTGCAGGCCTCCCATCACGTGATAAATCGGCTTGGCCTTGGCAATGATGGCGCGCGCGTCGGCGTCGCTGATCTTGCGCGGATCGGCGAGTTGCGCGAGATACTGGCGCTCGGTTTCGAGATTCTTTATGGAATCGTCGGAGCCGACGAAGACGACGACGCACTCGCGTCCCTCATCTGTCTTGCCAATGTTGATGACCTTCACGCGCGGCGATTTCGCGGCGAGAGCTCGGTAGTAGCGCAGAATATCAGTGTAGTAGGTGAGCTTTTTTGGGTTCCCGATGTAGTAGCCCAACACGTCCTTCGGCGAAGGAACCACGCCGCCCTTAGGAAGATGGTCGACCAGCGGACTCATGAACTCGGGCTTCGTGGTCCAGTCCTTGACAGCCTTTGCGAATTCGTCGTCCATTTGTTGGGCGAAGGCGAGGGAGCAGACGGCGAGGCAGGAGAGCAGCAGGCGCATAAGAGAATATGATGGCACACTGGCCTGATTTGTGGTATTTCAGGGAGGGTGAGCGACCAGCCTGCAACCCCGCAAAATCTGCCCGATGCCTTCCGGCAGATGGAAGAAGAGCTGACGAGGGCGATTCGCGACTCCCAAGAGGAGTTACTAAGAGCGTTCCAGCACCCGTTGTGCTCGGTTGATCGGAGGGAACCCTCTCCGTTCCTTTCCTACCTGGAACGCCGCCTCCCTGAGCTCGATCGCAAAAAGAGTATCTACGAACCACTAATCCCGAACCGCAGCCATTCTTGAATTCAACGGAATTCCAGCAATTTTAGCGTAAAGAACATCGGAGTCGAGGTCGGCTCCGTTGGGCCAACAGACCACACCAAGTTCCGGATGAACGTAAACTTTTCGAAATTCGGTTGGATCGCGCAGGGGCGCGAAGATTCCCTCGAAGGAGATAAGTGTATCCAACGCCACGGAGCCTTCCACGCCATCCTCGAAACGTACTTGCAGACAATATGGATCGGTAGGGATCACAGAAACGATATCTTTCATCGCTGGGCTACTCCAAAGGCTGCACTCGGCTCAAGGGCAATTGCCTGCGCGCCTGTCTCCAATTGTCCAACAGTTCGCTCCGGTGCAGAGCGGCCCACTCGACGACAAGCCCGAGGACTCGCAGCGATAGGTCGCCTTCCAATATCGCAAGTCTTCGATGGCGATGACGGCCCGCTGACCGCCATAACGAACATGAAAATGCGGCGGTGGATGGTCATTGTAGAACATCGCGATGATGATCCCGAAAAATCGGCTGATCTCCGGCATTAGACTAATCTTTTTTCCACGTCGCCTCGCTCAGACCGTGAAACTTACAGCCAGCGGGTACAACCAGCCAATACCACCAGAGCGCATGAACCAACCACAGCTCCACGGGCCTGATACGCTCGGAAGAGCGCGGCAATCCCGGCGAGAACAACGATGACGAGATTCAAAAGAATGATTAGGGATCGTTGTGAAGTGTAATAGAGTCCCAGAAGATTGGGGCGCCAAAGTCCAAAGAACAGGAAAAAATAGCTTACTGTGGAAATCCACGCCGCCACGTGAATGCGCCGCCTGGTAGTCACGGCATTGGACAAACGGTGCCACATAAATAGGAGTGCGCCGATCGGACTTAGAAGCAAGACCCAGATGACAGTTCGGATCAGTGAATCTGCTGCGGTCATTGGCTCGATTATAGACCTTGATTTTCGGCCAAAGCGCCGAGTTACCGCCGCTTCGTCTTAATCACAATCGGCGTCCCCTCGAACCCGAATTTTTCCCTTAGCCGATTAATCAAAAACCGCTCCGCCGAGAAGTGCATGTCGCCTGCTTTATCCGTGAAAACGATAAACGTCGGTGGACGCACGCTGCCTTGGGTGATGTAGAAAATCTTCATGCGGTATTCCCACTGCAACTCCGCGACGAAGCGGTTTAGCGCACCTGTGCTGATGTGCTTATTCGCGGAATCGTATGCGCCCTTGATCAATGGGAGCAGCCCGCGAGTCCCATGTTTTTTGTTCGCCGACACGAATGCGATGGATGCGTAATCGAGAAATTTCAAGCGGTCGTGCAGCTCTTCTAAGAATTTGCGCTTGTCCCGTTCTTTCGCGATGTCCCATTTGTTTACCGCGATGACGATGGCTCGTCCCTCTTCATGCGCGTATCCTGCGATGGTCGCGTCTAGCGACAGCACTCCTTCGCTCGCATCGATCACGAACAGGGCGACGTTGCACATACGCAAGTGGCGGCGCGCCATCACGACGCTCATTTTCTCCGCCATCAGCTTCGTTTTACCCTTGCGGCGAATGCCCGCGGTGTCGATGAACACGTACTCCGTGCCGCTATCGACGATGGTTTCGTCCACCGCGTCGCGCGTGGTTCCGGCGATGGGCGAAACGATGGCTCGCTCCGAGCCCGTTAACGCATTGAGTAGCGTCGATTTGCCGACGTTCGGCCGCCCAATGATCGCGACCTTGATTTTCGGCGACTCCTTCGCATGCTCCGCCGCAGTCGATTCCTTCACCGGATGTTCCGGTTTGATCGCGCGCGCGACGTCAATCGGAAAATTCGCCGTGACGTGCTCGAGCAGATCGTCGAGACCGAGATGATGCTCGGCCGACACCGGGAAAAGATGCTCGAAGCCTAAGGTATGAAATTCGTGCGTCAACACCTCGCGCTTCTGACTATCGATCTTATTCACCGCGAGAGAGACCGGCTTGCCGAGCTTGCGGAGCATCTTCGCCAAATCGCGATCCGGCCCGGTAATCTCCGCGCGGCCATCGATTAAAAAGATTACTTGCGCCGCGTCTTCGAGCGCGACGCGCGCCTGTTTCAGAATCTCGCGCGGGATCATTTCCGTATCGTCGGTGATGATGCCGCCCGTATCGATCAGCTCAAACGGACGTCCGCGATACGACGCTGCGCCCGCGATCCGGTCGCGCGTAATTCCCGGTTCATCACCGACAATAGAACGCCTTTGCCGCAAAATCGCGTTAAATAACGTCGATTTTCCGACGTTGGGCCGCCCGACGATCACGACGGAAGGCAGCGCGGAATGCGGCGCAAATTCGTCCGCTTCAGATTGAGGAGGCAAAGGCATGAGAAGATAGTAAAGTGCGTTGCGCTTGCGCGCCGGTGCACGACTCAAAGAATAACACCCGAATGTCCCACGAGAAGAATACAACTATACGCAACGTCGCCATCATTGCGCACGTCGACCACGGCAAGACTACGCTGGTCGACGCCATGCTCCGTCAAAGCGGCATTTTTCGCAAGAATGAGGCGGTCGCTGAACGGGTGATGGACTCCAACGACCTGGAGCGCGAACGCGGTATCACCATCCTTGCCAAGGCCACCGGCGTCCGCTATCACGACATCAAGATCAACATTGTCGACACGCCGGGCCACAGCGATTTCGGCGGCGAAGTGGAGCGCGCGCTCAAGATTGTCGACGGCGTGATTCTGCTGGTCGATGCGAGCGAGGGTCCTCTGCCGCAGACGCGCTACGTGCTCATGAAGGCACTGGAGGCACATCTGCCGCCGATCGTTGTCATTAATAAAATCGACCGTCCCGACGCGCGCATTCAGGAAGTGCTGAACGAGGTCTATGACCTGTTCATCGATCTGGATGCTACCGAGGATCAGCTTAGCTTCCCGGTGATATACACCAACGGCAAGGAAGGAGTCGCGCGGACGGATTTTACGAAACCCGATGTGGAAGGCGAGCCCGAAACGCTGCAACCGCTATTTGAATTGATTCTCAAAAATATTCCGCCGCCCGGCGGGTATCCCGATAACGTTCTGCAACTGCTGGTCGCGAATCTCGACTACAGCGATTATCTCGGACGCTTAGCAATCGGCCGCGTATTCAACGGGACGCTCAACCTGGGCGACGAAGTGGCGATCGCGAAGCTCGATGGGTCGTTCCACAAGACGCGCATCACCAAGCTTTATTCGTTTGAAGGACTGAAGCGCGTCGATGAAACCGTCGGCCGCACGGGAGACATTCTGGCGATTGCGGGCGTCGAGGGCATCACCATCGGCGAAACGGTGACCAGCGCGGAGACGCCCGATCCGCTGCCCCACATTCAAATAGACGAGCCGACCATCGCGATGACGATCTCGATCAACACGTCCCCTTTCTCGGGACGCGAAGGACAGTTCGTCACCTCGCGCAATATACGCGACAGATTAGACAAGGAACTGCTCACCAACGTTTCGATCAAAGTGGAAGAGGCGGGCGGACCGGATTCGTTCAAGGTGATGGGCCGAGGCGAATTGCAACTCGCGATCTTGATCGAAATGATGCGTCGCGAAGGGTACGAGCTTTCCGTCGGCAAGCCGGAGATCCTGACGAGGAAGATCAACGGCGTGCTCAGCGAACCGGTGGAGTTGCTGGTGATCGATTGCCCCGAAAATTTCGTCGGCGTGGTGATTGAAAAGCTCGGGTCGCGCAAGGGCAAGATGGAGAAGATGGTGAACCACGGCTCGGGCCGCGTGCGCCTGGAATTTAAGATCCCTTCGCGCGGGCTGATCGGTTTGCGGAGCGAAATGCTGACCGATACCAAGGGCACCGCGATCATGAACTCGCTGTTTTCTGGCTACATCGAATGGCAAGGCGACATTCCTTCGCGGCCCACGGGCTCGCTGGTGGCCGATCGCCCGGGGCGAACCACCGGCTACGCGCTGTTCAATCTTCAGGAACGCGGCGACATGTTCGTCTCGCCCGGCACCGAAGTATATGAAGGCATGATTGTCGGCGAAAATTCCCGCGATTCCGACTTGGACGTCAACATTGTCAAGGAAAAGAAGCTCACCAATATGCGAGCCTCCAGCGCGGATGAGGCGATTCGCCTGGTCCCCCCTCGCCTGCTGAACCTGGAACAAGCCATCGAATTCATCCGCGATGACGAGTACGTCGAAGTGACCCCGGTTTCCATCCGATTGAGGAAAAAGGTCTTAAAGCAGAATCAGCGTTAACATTGAATTATTTTATATAAACGCTTGTATTTCAATAAGATAGACGGTATTTCCTAGTCCGATTGTCTTTTCAACTGTTGGTTCGCCATGCGATACTAACCGTTAAGGACACATGACTCAGGTCGGCGAAGCTATCGCCCGGTATCACAAGTTAATTGAGAGCGGACCTTATATTGACCTTGGATGGGCGCAGGCTCTCCAGGAGCAGTTGAAGGCCGCGAAGCTCGGCGGACGAGCGATCTCGCCGGTATTACGCCCGCATTTTCTGAGCGGCCGCGATTATGCCTCGATGACGAAAACCGTCGAGACCATTTCCTCCGCGATCTCGCGCATGGAGCAGATGGCGCTTGCCACACCGGCGCTGCTCGCGCGTATCCAACTCCTTCCCGCGGAGCGAATGCTCGCGCAAGTCGATCCCGGATACTCGGTCGCGGGCGTCACAGGTCAGCTCGATACGGTGCTGAACAACGGAACGCTCAAATTCTCCAATCATCACGCCGACGCGCCGGCCGGAGTTCTTTACGGCGATACGCTCGCCGACTTGTATTACGATGCGCCTCCGGTGAAGGAGTTTCGCAGGAAATACAAATTGAAGAAGCTCGGGGGAACGAAATTCCTGTTGAGCGCGCTGCTCAAATCGTACAAGGAGTTCGGGGGCAAGCAGAAAAAACCTCGCATCGCGATCGCGGAGCTGAAGCAGCCGTTTTCCGGCGGTCCGGGCGATTACGCGCAGCTGGCCGCGTTTTTCACGAAAGAAGGATATCCGACCGAAGTTGTCTCGCCCGATCATCTCGAATATCGAAACGGCGTGCTGCGTCGCGGCGAATTCGCGATCGATATTTTATACCGCCGCATCCGCCTCCAGGATTTTTTGGTTCGATTCGATCTTTCGCATCCCATGGTGCGCGCCTATAAGGAACACGGCGTCTGCATGGTGAACAGCTTCCGCGCGGAGGTGAGCGCCAAGCGCGCGATCTTCGATCTGCTTACCGACGACGCCCTTACCGCGAAATTTCCCGCCGCGGAGCGCAGAGCGATCAAGGAACATATTCCGTGGACGCGTATGGTACAGGCCGCCAAGACCACGCATAAAAACCATACCGTCGACCTGCCCGACTTCGTCATGAAGCATCGGGCGAAACTGATTTTAAAGCCCAATGACGATTCGCCCGATCAGCATTCCTTCCGAGGCTCGGAAACCGACGACATCGGTTGGGAAAAAGCGCTTCGCCAGGCGATGCGGACGCCTTACGTGGTGCAGGAAATCGCCGATCCGGCGAAGGTCGTGTTTCCGCTGATGCAGTACGGCAGCCTGATGATGAAGGAGATGCAGGTGGACGTTCACCCGCACTCGTTTTATGGAAAAGTGCACGGTTGTTCCAGTTGGCTGAGCATCATCGGCTCGCAGAGCTTTTCGACGCTCACCGGCCTGGCTCCGACGTTCGTTCTCGAAGGTAAATAGTGAAACGCCTCGCTTGCGCGGTTTTTCTGGCGTCGCGAATCGCGATCGCCGCGGACGCGTGCGCCATGCTGCCGCGCGATCAAATCGCCAAAATGTTGGGAACGACCAAGAACATCAGTCTCAACACCTTGAAGCTGCCGCCCAAGGCGACAGAAGGCAAAGCATGCTCCTATGCCGGTCAGGAAAATGCAGCGACCGTGATTCTGATTAAATTCGAGTCGCCCGCCGCCGCGCGCGCGTATCTGGAAACCGTCCGCAAGGGGCTGGAAAAGCAATCCATGAAGACGATCTCCGCGAAGTTCGACGGAGAGGATGGCTTTTCCTTCATCAACGGCATGATCGCCGTCAAGAAGAACACCTGGTTGAGAGTCAATGTGAACACTCGCGACGGACAAAAGGTAGTCAACCTGGAGCTGACCCGTCAGCTGTTGACGCTCGCCCTCCAGGCCAATTGACAGAACTTTGGCGCTGCGCCAAGAACCCGCCGCCCGCATTTCCTTTTTTTCACCCATATAGCGGCGGCTGCCGGATTGCAACGAAACGGGCATGAACATCGGCGCCCTTTCCAATATCAAACCCGTACTATTCACCACCCACGACCCCGTCTCACCCAACAGCGCAAGCGCGCCCACGACTCCAATTCCGCCGGATGCTGTCCCGGCGAGTTCTTCCAATATCTCGCCCACGGCCAATTTTCTCAGCCAACTAGAGCAGCTTCAGCAACAGAACCCGGCGCAGTTCTCGAAGGTAGCATCGAGCATCGCCACCCAATTGCAAGCCGACGCCAAGACCGCACTCAGCAACGGGAACACAACGCAGGCAAATTCGCTGAACCAACTCGCGGCATTGTTTCAGAACTCCGCGAAATCCGGCCAGGTTCCGACCGTCGAGGCATTCGAGCAAGCGGGACGCTCCGGACATCATCATCATCACGATGCGGCGTCATCCTCCTCGAGTCTCCTCGCCACCGCAGTCTCGAACGCATTGAAATCGTAAGTTCGCGCGAGCCACCGTCTGTGCGATCTTAATAGGCCGGTGCTCAAGAAAACGAAGCTTGGATTACTCCCTCTGGTGGCCGCGACTTTCTTCATGGTGTCGGGCGGCCCTTACGGGATTGAGGGGCTCGTTCGCCAATCGGGCTACGCCGGCGCCATCGCGACGCTATTCCTGATCCCGCTGATCTGGGCCTTGCCCACCGGCCTCATGGTAGGCGAATTGGCCGCCGCGATCCCGGCAGAGGGAGGCTTCTATGTTTGGGTGCGGCGCGCGCTCGGTCCATTTTGGGGATTTCAGGAAGCCTGGCTTTCCATGTCCGCGAGCGTCTTCGAATTGGCCGCATATCCCGCGATCTTCGTTCTCTCTCTCGGTCAACTGTGGCCCACTGCGCTTCACAATCCCTATCGCGTCCTGATTCCAGCCGTCGTGATTCTAGGGTGCGTTGCTTGGAACATGCTCGGCGCGAAGGCAGTAGGAAATGGCTCCATTGTTCTCGGTGTATTGCTGCTCGCGCCGTTCGGACTCATGATCGCCTTGGCTCCACATCGTCAGTTTGCAACCAGCGCCGTGCATCCGAGCTGGTATTCCGGTCTGATAATCGCGATGTGGAATTTCATGGGCTGGGATAATGCGTCCACCGTCGCCCAGGAAGTGAACGATCCGCAGAAAACATATCCGCGAACAATGTTCTGGGCCGTGGCAGCCGTGACCCTGGTTTACATCGCTCCGATTTTAGCCGTCGGATATTCCGGCGTCCCCTCCTCCAGTTGGACCGACGGCGGTTGGGTGAGTCTCGCCGGCGGCATTCGACCTTGGCTGGCCGTGCCTGTTTTGCTGACGATCATGGTGAGCGTAATAGGACAAGTGAACTCGCTCACCATGTCGTACTCGCGCATCCCGCTCGCGGTGGCGGAAGACCATCTGGCTCCGTCAGCTCTTCGTAACCTATGGTGTTCGCTATTGTTTTGCGGCTTGATCTGGACGCTCGCGCTGAGCTTGAGCCTGGACCGAATCCTACTGCTCGACATCCTGCTATACGGAGCCAGTCTAATTCTGGAATTCGTAGCATTGATCGTCCTCAGAATCCGCGAGCCAGATCTAGTGCGCCCGTTCCGAATCCCGGGAGGCACACGCGGAGCAGTCCTGATCGTAGCGAGCCCTTGCCTTCTGCTCGTAGTGGCCGCTGTGTTGAACCGCAATGAACAGATCGGATCGATCAGCGCCGCAATGCTCGCGAGCGTCGTCGCGATTTGCGGCGTGTTCGTTTACCCGTTGGCAAAAAAGATCTGCTCATCGGAGTAACTAGGACCGACTCCTCCTGCTACTCTGAGATCATGCAGATCATCGTCACGATTCCCGACGACCTGGCTCAGCATCCCGATCCTGCTAGAGAAGCCCTGGAGGCCTTCGCCATCGAAGGGTATCGATCCGGCGTGCTCTCCGCCTATCAGACCCGATTGCTGCTAGGATTCGAGACTCGTGACGAATTGGACGGCTTTCTCAAAGCCCACGAAGTCTGGGACCGTGCCTATAGTGTCGAGGATCTGGAGAAGGATGCCGCCGGATTTGAACAGCAGGCATGATCGTCGTTGCCGACACGTCTCCGCTGAACTATCTTATTCTGATCGATGAGATCCATCTCTTGCCCGCTCTTTTCGGACATGTGCTTCTCCCGCGAGCGGTCTTTCAGGAATTGCAACATCCAAAGACATCGTCAAAGGTATCGCAATGGGTAGCCCAGCTTCCTCCATGGCTGGAGGTGCGGGTCGTCACTTCTGTCCCAGGCGACGAACTGATGCGGCTCGATCCAGGAGAGCGCGAAGCTATTCAATTGGCACTGGAGCTGGGCATCGGCACTGTGCTTCTCGATGAAGCAGATGGGCGGCAACTCGCGGAAAAGCTGCACCTTGAAGTGCGCGGGACTCTGGGTATCTTGGAGCGCGGCGCGAAATTGGGCAAAGTCAATTTTCGCCAGGCGTTGAACAAACTGGGGCAGACGAATTTTCGAGTGTCGCCTGCGGTGCATGCGGCCTTTCTAAAACGAAACCAGTGAAACCAATTTTGTTTCGGGGGAAGAAGAAATCCAGATCCGTCGCGATTCGTAGTCAGCGTATTGACACCAGCGAGATCCCCGACTTGGCGAACACCACAGGGTGGGTCCGTGGCCTCATGTATCGCCCCGTGTTGCAGCCAATATCAATCCGCTTGCCCGCGCCAGACATTGCGACGGCACAGAAACTAGCCCGGAAGAAGGGTATCCCGTATCAGACCTACATCAAGACGCTGCTTCACGATGCGCTAGAGCGCGAGCTCGGCACTAATTCGCTTCGCTGACTGGCCCGGCCGGACAACTGACATTCTGTACAAGTTGTAGCGACCGATTGCGGTCCACCTGTTCGTTGAATGGATCGAGCTGCCGAAAGCGGAAAAATTGAAGCAATGAGTTTTCGATGACTCCGCGTGACATCCATTCCCTCTTCCGGCCGCTATTTCTCCACCACCACCTTCGCCCGCAAATTCGCCACGCCCGCCGTGTACCTTTCATCGGTCACCGTGAACGCCACCGCATCCTCCAACCAATCGTGAGCCGTCCCATCCGGATCGTGCGACGCAATCGTGATCGTATACGGATGCGGGCACAGGTCGCATAGAAACGAGATCGTCAGCGTCACCGTATCGCCCGCCGCGCGCGGTCCGATCTTCACGCGTTCCAGCTCCGTGTTCGTGCCGTATACTTCAAACCCGATCTGCGTGCGGATCAGAATGCCCAGCACCGGGTCCTCGACCGCTTCATGAAATCTGACGGCCGCTTTGATGCTTACCATCTCGCCGCTTTTCCACACGATGGTCGGCTTCCCGTCGGTGCCCAGCGTCTCGATCGAGAGCACCTCCGCCCGACCATCGCCTCTGCGATAGGACGGCGCCAGGCGTGGCGAAATCGTCTCGCCCCATGCGCGGATCTTCTCCGACACCGCGCGCCGGTACTTCCGCAGAGTCTCGCTCGGATCGCCCTTCGCGGCCAGTTGCCCTGCTTCGAGCCACCACACTTCATCGCACAGCGCTTCGAGCAGACGGTCTTCGTGCGATGCCAGCAGCACCGTCGTTCCAGAGCGCCGCAGCCGGTCGAGCCCCGTCAGCGTGCGCGCCCGCACTAGCGCATCCTGTGTCGCGAGCGCTTGATCGAGCGCCACCACCGCCGCTGGCGCAAGGTTCAACGTTTCGCCCAAGGCCACGAATCGCCTCTCCGGTTCAGCCACCACTTCTCCCTCGTCCGGCTTCAAGATTCCGCAGGCGAGCTTCAACAGTTCGGTCACGCCGGAATTCTTTTCACCGATCACTCCGATGATCGCGCCCGAAGGGGCAACCGCCCGGAACCCGTTCAGGGGAGGCGCGGAGACGTTCTTAAACTCGATAGACATTCAAAAACAGCATACGCCATCTCAGCCTCTCACCGAGCCGTGACTGCAGGGAGTGGAGTTCTAACTTACTTCCCATCGGAAGCAGACGGATGCAAAGGATGCAGCGGGACCGTCGTGTAATCCTCGCATTCATTCGGGCCAATAGAATTTTCGCCGGGACGAACTCCCGGCCCCGCCGCGATGCAACGCGACTTCATCTTGTGGCCCGAGATCTTGTTATCGCGAATCACATTGCCGCGCACGGGACCCATCTGCTCAAACCCCTTGCTCAGATAAATTCCGCTTTCGAGCATTTTCGGCTCATCCGCTTTATAGATGCACCCGAATTGCTTCGCGTTCTCGTTGCACTGGGCCGTGTTTAGATGCAGGAACGAATTGCCAATCACCCGGTGCCCGCTGCCCACCAGGAACAATCCTCCGAACTTAGTGCCATCGATCACGTTGCCGCGGATCTCGACATTTTGCGACCGCATGCTCCGATCCGTGTCGTTCATCACGATTCCAAAATGTCCAAACGGATAGGACACCGCCGAGCCCCGGCTGGTGCACTTGTTCTCGACAATCGAACCATCGTGAAAACCGTCCAGGTCGATACACTTTCCGTCGATCTCCTCGAACTTGTTCCGCGCATACGTCGAGTGGTCGACATTGCCGGCCGTGTCGATCGCCACCGGAGTCCCCATATTCTCGACGTCCACGGCCTCTGGTGGATATCCGATGTGGTCGCCGGTATTCTCCTCCACGCGCACGCGCGATGCATGACCCACCTGAATCGCATCGCGTCCAATCGTCTCGAAGCGATTCGCGGCAAACACTCCATCGTGGAGCCTTGGCGAGATGTATAGTGAATGCGTCCACAAAGCGTTTCCGCGGATGCGCCGGAATCGCGAGTCTCTCACTTCGAAATCGGACGAACCTTCCTCGATCGCAATCCCGCCCGTGGTATTGTTGCGGCGCTTCGCATTGAGCGTTCCGGAGTCTTCCACCAGAACGCTTTTAATCTTGACTCCCGCAGAACGGCTCACCAGAATCGCGAAACTCGGAATTGCCGAGAACTGTATTTGCGAAATCTCAGCGCCCTGCACGCGGTCGAGCAGGATGCCGCTGTTGGAATAAAAAACCCGGAAGTAGTTCTCCGGCGGAGCCATCTCCTTGGGCTGGGGGAACGCCACGCGATTCCCGTCGATCGAAAAATCGCGAAGCCGGATCGCCCGCGCCTCCTCCACCACCAGCACCGCGCGTCCTTTAAAATCGCTCGCCGCTTTGAGAATCGTCCCCGAGCCGACAATCTCCAGATCGTGCGCACCCGGTGTCAAATGCAATTCGGAGGAAACCTCGATCACTCCGGTCGGCAATTGAATCACGCCGGTGATCTCCGACGCCAGCGTTTTTCGCAAACGCGATTCCGCAGTGCCTCCACAACCGGTGAAATTAAGGTCGATTATGGCTACGCTGAGGGCACATAACGTGAATTTAAGGGCTAATAAGGCTTCTTTAGCCATTCGCCGATCCACTCCAGGAACTGCCCGTACCACAACACGCTATTTTGCGGCTTCGAAATCCAATGCCCCTCGTCAGGAAACAGCACCATTTTCGACGGCACCTTTTGCGTCTGGAGCGCCGTGAACAATTGCATCCCCTGGCCCACCGGAACCCGGTAATCGAGCTCGCCGTGCAGCACTAAGGTGGGCGTTTTGAAGTCCTTAGCAAAGTAACTGGGGGACCACTTCTCATACATGTCCGGATTGTCCCACGGCATGCCTTTGAACTCCCATTGCGGAAACCACAACTCCTCGGTTTCTCCCGCCATGCTGCGCAGATCGAAAACTCCTGCATGTGAAATAAGTGCTTTGAATCGAGTAGTATGCCCCAGCAGCCAGTCGACCATATAGCCTCCGTACGAACCACCCGCCGCCGCCATTCGGTCCGCATCCGCGTAGGGAAGCGCGGCCACATGATCGACCACCGCCATGATGTCTTCGTAGACCTTGCCGCCCCAGTCGCCGTTGATATCGTCGATGAACTTTTGCCCGTACCCCGTCGACCCGCGAGGGTTCGGCATCACCACCAAATACCCCGCCGATGCAAACACTTGCGGGTTCCAGCGATAGCTCCACGTCTCGCCCCACGCGCCTTGGGGACCGCCGTGAATCAGAAACAGCACCGGGTATTTTTTCAACGGCGAAAAGTCCGGCGGCTTTACGATAAACGTTTGAATGCTATCGACCCATATTTCTTCGAGCGGCCGCACCGTGGAGGATGAAAGCGCCAAATCGTTGAAATGTGTGAGCGCAACGCCGGTGCCGGAGCCCGCCGTGGCGCGAAAAATCTCCACTGGTTTCGATCCGCTCTGCTGAGTGTAAATCATCGTCTCGCCGTCGGGCGTGAATTGAACATCATCGAGCGTCGATGCGCCGGAAATGATGGGACGCAAGCCGCCGCCTGACGCTGCAATCATCTGCAACCCAGTGCGGCCGCGATCTTCCGAGGTAAATACCAGCCTTTCCGAATCCGGCAGCCAGGTCATGCCTCCCACCCAACGATCAAGGCCCTCCGTTAAGTTTGTAGTTTTTCCGCTGGCGCGATCGAGCACCATTAACCGCCAGCGATCGCTTTCATACCCGGCGCGAAACTGGGAGCGAAACGCGAGCATTTTTCCGTCGGGCGAATAGAGCGGCGAATTGTCCGCGCCCAGTCCGATGGTGATTTTGTGAATTTCTCCGCCTGCGATGGGAACGGTGTAGATATCGGAATTCGTGCTGGTGGCGGGATCCGGATCGACGTTCATCACGAACGCAACTTCAATTGAATCAGGCGAAATCGTGTAATCCTCGGGACCGCCGAGCGAAAACGGCGGGACATCGTAAGGGCCCGGCGTCAAATCCTTCACGTTCGAACCATCGGCATCGACTACTAACAAATGTTGGCGGCGCTTGGTTTGCCAAGCGGTCCAATGCCGGTAGAGCAGCGACGTGTAAACGCGCGCCTTGACCTTGTTCTGAGCCTCGGCGTCGATCTTATCCTTATTACACCGGTCGTCCGCGCCGCATTCGGGGTAGACGCTGGACTCAAAAACAATCTTTTTTCCATCGGGCGAAAGGAGCAGGCCGCCGGCCTCGGTAGAAAGCCGCGTGATCTGACGTGCGTGACCGCCGGCGTTATCCATCACCCAAACCTGCGACGAGCCGCTCCTATCCGAAATGAAATAAATCAGTTCCGCATCGGGGGACCAGCGCGGGCGCTCATTATCGTTGCCTTCGTGGGTCAACTGGCGAGGCGCCGAGCCATCGATGCCCACTACGTAAATTTGCTTCGGCTTGACGTTCCTCTCGACATCCACCGTTTGCACCGTGAACGCAACTTGCTTGCCGTTGGGAGAGAGCGCTGGCTCACTGACGCGCGATAAGCCGAGCATCATTTGAACGTCGAAGGTCTGCCGTTGCGCAAACAGGGCGCCAGATGTAAACAAAACCAGTACAAACCGCATGGACTTTCATTTTAGCGCGCTGCTGGAAGCATGATGCACAATAGAAAGATATGAAAACGATAGCGGCGGCACTGCTCGTGGGCGCCCATATTCTGGCGGCGCAAACGGCCTCTTTGATTGTGTTGAATAAAGAGGACAAGACGCTTGCCATTGTCGAGCCTTCCAGCAATGTCTTCTTCGCGAAGATTCCGACCGGGGAAGGTCCGCACGAAGTTGCCGTTTCTACCGATGGGCGATTCGCATTCGTTGGGAACTACGGCAGCGGGCAAACGCCGGGCAGCACGATTTCCGTCATCGATCTGGTCGCACGAAAAGAGGTGCGGCGCGTGGATGTGAGCCCTCTGCGGCGTCCGCACGGCATCGCGTTTAACAACGGAAAAGTCTATTTCACCGCCGAGGTAAACAAAATCGTCGCGCGCTACGATCCCGCGACCAATCAGATCGACTGGATGATCGGCACGGGGCAGAACAGCACGCACATGGTGATGCTGAACAAGGACGGCAGCAAGATTTTCACGGCGAATATTGGCTCCGACAGCATATCGATATTCGAACGCGGGACGAATCCGATGAACTGGAACCAAACGGTGATCCCGGTGGGGAAGGGTCCCGAGGGCATGGATATTTCGCCGGACGGCACGGAGTTGTGGACCGCGCATTCGCGCGACGGCGGAGTTTCCATTATCGACATCGAGGCGAAGAAGGTGACAGAGACGTTGAGCCTCGGGACCAAGCGGTCGAATCGTTTGAAATTTACGCCCGACGGGAAGATGGTGCTGATCACCGATCTGGACGCGGGACATCTGATCGTGCTGGACCGGGCTTCACGCAAAGAGGTGAAGCGCTTTGCGATGGGAAAAACTCCGGAGGGCATTCTGATTACACCCGATGGATCCCGCGCCTACGTCGGCGTGGCGGGTGACAACCAAGTGGCGATTGTCGATCTGAACACACTGGAAGTTATCGAACGAATCGCCACTGGCGCCGGCCCTGATGGGATGGCGTGGGCAGTACGGAAATAAATGAAACATTATTGTCTATACCTGACGATCGCGGCGCTTGCGAGTGCGCAGGATGCTGTGAGGCTCGCGGAGGATCCGACGGTGAAGGCTGCGCTCGACGCGGCGAAGCGCAACGAAGCGCACTTCATCGACGAGCAGGCGCGGTTCTGCGAAATCGCTGCGCCGCCATTTAAAGAAGAGGCGCGCGGCAAAGAGTTCGAGCGGCTGTTCAAGAGTCTGGGCCTGGAAAACGTCCGGATCGATAAGGCAGGCAACGTGATCGGCGTACGGAGTGGAGCCGCAGCGCATCCGAACCTGGTGTTCGCGGCGCATCTGGACACGGTGTTTCCGCCAGAAACCAACGTGAAAGTAACGCGCGAAGGAACGGTGCTGAAAGGACCCGGCATCGGCGACGATTGCCGGGGGCTCGCGGTCATGCTGGGCGTGATCCAAGCGTTAAAGGACGGCAACGTGAAGACACCTGGCACCATCACGTTTGTCGCCGACACGGGCGAAGAAGGGCTCGGCGATCTGCGCGGCACTAAGAATCTTTTTGCCGATAGCCTGAAGGGGCAAATCGATAAATTTATTTCCGTGGACGGCACGGGCTTGAGCATCACCAACATCGGCGTGGGAAGCTATCGTTACCGCGTGACATTCAAGGGGCCCGGCGGGCATAGCTTCGGCGCTTTCGGCATGGCCAATCCGATTCAGGCGATGGGTCGCGCGATTGCGAAGATCGACGCGTTCGAAGTGCCCACGAATCCGAAAACGACGTTCAACGTGGGACGCGTGGGAGGCGGAACGTCGGTGAATGCGATTCCGTTTGAAGCGTGGATGGAGGTCGATATGCGGTCCTCCGATAAAACCTCGCTCGAAGCGCTGCATGCGAAGTTCAAGAACGCGGTGCAGGAGGCGGTGGACGAGGAGAATAAGCGATGGACCGGTCGCGGCGCTGTTTCGGTGTCACCGGATCTGGTGGGCTATAGGCCTGCGGGAAGCACGTCTGCCGATTCCGCGATCGTGATTACGGCGCTGGCGGTGTCTAAGATTTTTGGGCACAAAGAGGGCCTCCGCGAAGGGTCGACGGATTCCAATGTCCCCATGAATGCGGGAATTCCCGCAATCACGATTGGCGGGGGAGGCATCGGAACGGGCGCGCATGCGTTGACCGAGGCGTTCGATACGAAAGATTCGTGGTTGGGAACGCAGAGAGCGCTGTTGCTGGCAGTGGCGCTGGCGCGGTAGCAGGGTGAAATTTATGAAAAATCTGATTGTTCTGATTTTCGTGTCCAGTGCATTCGCGCAAACTCCGGCGCCTGGTTCTGTAACACAACAATCTTGGAGTTTAATCACCGAAGCGCTGGGCGACAAGAATCCCGACACGCGCGTGCAGGCGGTGCAATCGATGGGATTGATTGGCGCGCACGAGCCTTACATCAAGGCGCTCGAAGGGATGCTCGACGATAAAGACGTCGAGGTGCGCCTGGCTACCGTGACGAGTCTTGTCGACCTGAAGAACAAGGGCACGGTGGCGGCGCTGAAAAAAGCACTCAACGAGGACATTCCCGAAGTCAGTTTCGCGGCGGCGAAGGCGCTGTGGGTTTTGAAGGATCCAGATGGCCAAGATGCGCTGATCTCGGTATTGAGCGGTGAAACGAAGGCATCCTCCGGATTCATTACCAAACAGAAGCGCGAAGCGCTGCGTATGCTGCACACCCCGCGGCCATTGATGATGTTTGCGATTAAAGCGGGAGCCGGGTTCGCGCCTGTGCCCGGTTTAGGTGCGGGCATTTCTTCCCTGCAAGGGATTCTGTCCGATCCCAGTATGTCGGGCCGTGCCGCAACCGCACTGCTTCTGAGTTCCGAGAAAGATCCGCGCGTGCTGGCGGCGCTGATCGACGCGCTGCAGGATAAAGAAACATCGGTGCGCGCGGCGGCGTGTCACGCACTGGCGCTTCGCAACGATCGAAAACTGGAGAAGGAGTTGATTCCGCTGCTCGACGACAAGAAAGCCTCGGTGCGGCTGCGCGCGGCCGCCGGGTGCTTGCGGCTGGAATCGTTGCCGGTGCCGGTGAAGCGCGCGGTTGCGCCGAAGGCGGCCGCGAAGGCGGACGCAAAGAAGTAAGCTGAAAGTTCTCACAGGCTAAAGCTAGCGGACAAAGGCCTCTTGCAGCCCGCCGTCGACCTGCAGCGTCTGCCCGGTGATTTTCGCCGAGCGGTCCGACAGCAGGAAATAAGCGGCCTCCGCCTGATCCTCCGGCGTGATGGCCGCCTTGGTCAGCGTCCGCTGCGCGTAATAATTCGCGAGTTTGTCGCGCAGCGATTCATCGCTCTCAGACTCCTCAAACGCGATCGAGTACTTCACCAGCGACGCAATCACGCGGTCGCGCGGGAACATGGTCGATCCCGCCACGACCGTCGCGGGCGCCAGCGCGTTGACGCGCACCAGCGGCGATAATTCCACCGCCAGCCCGCGCACCAGATGATTCGCGGCGGCCTTCGATGCGTCATAGGCGAGCGAACCTTTTTTCGCCACTACCGCGTTTACGCTGGTGGTGATCACCAGGCTTCCGCGCAGTCCCTGCCGCGCGAAAATATGCCGAGCCTCGTCACCCACCAGGTAGCCGCCCATCACGTTGACGTCGAAAGTCAGTTTCCATTGATCGTCCGTCACGTGGCCGGCGCGATCCGGCGCAACATACACGCCCGCCGTGACGACGATGTTATCGACACCGCCGTAGGCGAGCACGGCCTGCTTGAACATCTCGCGAACGCTCGCCCGATCGGTGATGTTTACCTCGACCCCGATGGCGGGCCCGCATCCGGAAATTCCCGTGCCCGCGACACCGATCCCGAGCCCGTAGATTTTCGTCAGCTCCTTCGCCGTCGCGTCGGCCGCATTCTTATCGAGGTCGGCACAGACCACGTGCGCGCCTTCTTTGGCGACCCGATGCGCCACCGCGCGCCCGATGCCGTTGCCCGCGCCAACCACGATCACCACGTTGCGCGCCAGTTCTTTTTCCGGCGGCATGCGCTTCAGCTTCGCCTCTTCGAGCAGCCAATATTCAATGTCGAACGCTTCCTGCTGCGGCAGCGCGATGTATTCGTCAATCGCTTCCGCGCCGCGCATCACTTCCACTGCGCAGTTGTAAAACTCGGCGGTCACGCGCGATTCGCTCTTGTCCTTGCCGAACGCGATCATCCCGATGCCGGGAATCAGAATCACCGTCGGATTGGGATCGCGCATCGCGGGGGAATTCGCATGCTTCGAGCGCTCATAGTACGCGGCGTAATCCTTGCGATATTGCTCCAGACCCGCGGTCAGCTTGGTCTTGAGCGTGTCGAGATTTTCCTTTTGCGGATTCCAAGCGATGTAAAGAGGCTTGATTTTCGTGCGCAGGAAGTGATCCGGGCAGGACGTCCCCAGTTCCGCGAGGCGCGGCGCATCGTGGCTGTTGACGAATCGCAGAATGGTCGGATCGGATTGCAGCGTCGCGATGAAGCGCTTCTTTTTGGACACTTGCCCTCGCAGCCAGGGCAGCAACTCGAACAGCAACTCGTCGCGCTCCGCATCGGGGATGGTGTCGTATTTCTTACCGCCGAACGTTTTCGCGCCTTTGTCGCGAGCTTCAATATAGTCCGCCGCTTTCTCGATCAGCGCCAGCGTCAGCTCGTAGCATTCTTTATCGTCATCGGCCCAATTAATCAGCCCATGCTGGCCCAGAATCACGCCCTTTCCCTTCGACTCGGCCTTGGCGATGCGTTCCAACTCCAGGCCAAGCTCGAAACCAGGCCGCAGCCAAGGCGTCCAGGTGATCTCGTTCCCAAAAATTTCCTTGGTCAGTTCCTTCGAACGTTTCGACGCAGCCACGGCGATCACCGAATTCGGATGCATGTGGTCGACGAATTTCTGCGGGACGAAAGAGTGAAGCGTCGTATCGATCGAGGACGCGCGCGGATTCAGATTGAACGTGCAATGCGTGAACAGCCCGACCATCATGTCTTCATGCGGCGTCTTCGGACCTTTCTCTTTTCCCGAGGCATAGATCGCCTGCAACGCGAGCAGCTTGTCCTGATAGAGCGAAGAAAAATTTTCGAGCTTGCTGGTGCGCAGGTCGCCGCCCGAGCCCTTCACCCATAGCACTTCGATTTCTTCGCCCGACAGCGGATCTTTTTCCATCAGTTTTGACGAGGTATTTCCGCCGCCCGTGTTGGTGATGCGCTGATCGGAGCCCAGCAGGTTGGAGCGATAGACGAGACGCTCCGCCGGAGACAGAGATTTAGCCTTCTGGTCGTCCCAGAGGTGATTTACGTGTTTCATGGTTTCTAGCGTTAGGATACCAGCGGTAGCGCTATTCTCGAAAGTTGAATCGTCTCAAGCGAGGCGTGCCGAGGGGGTCCCCCTAAAGGTTATTAAAGTGTGGTTGAAGTTTATTGACTTTAATAAAGTTAAAGTGTATATTCAATTCATGAAGGAGCAGCCGCCGTGGTTGGACGCGCTGGACGAGGAAGATCTTCAGTTTTTGAAGCGATTCGTCCTCAGTTCGGGATCGCTGAAAGCTTTGTGTGACGAGTACGAGGTGTCCTATCCGACGCTGCGCTCCCGGCTGGATCGTTTGATCGCGAAGGTGCAGGCGGCGGAAGACCCGAAGGTGGTGGATTCATTCCAGCGCAAACTGCATGTTCTGGTGGCCGATGGAAAACTGCCGGCGGCGATGGCTCGGGAATTGTGGAAAGCTCACCGCCTGGTCGGGGACGAAAGGACGAAGTAATCATGACACAGCCGTGGTTCGATCCGAATCAATATGCTTGGATTCCAGGCACAGCCTATGGAGTCGCTGCCGGCCTGATGGGAGGGCTCGTGGGTTGGCTGGTGCCTCGCGGCATTGCCCGGGGATTCATTCTCCGCGCCTGGTTCACGCTGTGGTTAGTGGCGATCGCACTTCTCATTGTTGGGACGATAGCGCTGATCAACAAGCAGCCGTGGGGCGTTTGGTACGGCCTGCTGTTGCCTGGCGCGATCGGAACGCTGGTAGTGGGCGGGAACTCGCTGGTCATATTGAAGAGGTATCGCGAAGTGGAAGAGCGGCGGTTGGCGGCTAAGGATCTGCTGTAAGGCCGGCCGGCGCGTCAAGCTCGGGCAAGCAAGAGTTCCTTCGCCAGTTCCAGAACTTCCAAAGCCAGTGCGCGGGACACCGTCGGGAATCCTTGAAGAAATTCGTCGAGTGTGTCGCCACCTTCCAAATAATCGAACAAGTTCTGGACAGGCACTCGCGTTCCATGGAACACGGGTGTGCCGCGCATCGTTTCCGGATCTCGAATGATGGTGAGCGTCATGCTCTCATCGTCGCTCAGTTGTTTTCTTCCTTGGTCGATTTCATCACAATTACAGCCCTGAGCCACCCATACTCGTCCGGAAGACTCATATAGTTTCCGTCCGCACGTCTATAGGTCGGCGACCATGGCCTTCTCACGACCACGCCGGTGATGGTAAAGGTCGGCTCGTAGGGTCGCTTCTCCTTGCGCAATCGGCGGAGGAACGCAATATTCGATGCTTTCTGTTCTTCCGTGACTTCCACACCGAGAGCCGAAGCAAGATAAAGCCCGATGACGGCTGGCGCCGTGAAGAATCGTCGCGGCCAACCTGGACACGGATCAGCATTGATTCCCTCACTCAAAAAGAATCCATGGTGTGAGGAGCCGGAGATTTTCCCACGGATCGTCGTCTCCCAATGATCCAATGTTGAATTCAACACCTCGCACACGCTAAGCGACGCAGTCTGCGCGCCCGCGATGGAACAGGTACCGAGCATGATGAATACAAACTGGCGCATGACCCTATTGTCTCGCGAAATACGCCGCGATGTCGGCGGCTTGCGCTGCCTTCTCCGCCTCGCACAACCGGATTCCTTCCAGCATCTGATTGTAGTTTCTCGGACCGCCTGTGAACTTCTTCGCGCGCTCGCCGAAGAAATCGATGTATTCTTTTTCCGACGCCGCATCGCAGAACGAGCTTGCGGAATAAGGCAGGGCCGCGCCAAAATCCAAGCCTCCTCCGCTCGGCGCGCGCTTTAGGATTTCATCGTAATTGGCCTTCACGAACTCAAAGGGCATTCGCTCGGTCGCGGCATTGTCGAGCCCGGAATAAAGCAGCCGCGCCGTTTCGCGGGTGTCGATATCGGAATGGATCACCAGGTCCAGCACCGCGGCCACAAGTTGCGGACCGCGAAAGGATCCGAAAGCGGCGATAATCTGGTTGCGCACCCGCACATCTTGCACCTTCTTCAACTCGCGAACCATGGAATCGAAAAGCGCGCGGTCGCCATGATACGCGGCCGTCCATAGAACCGATCCGGTCATGTTGGCGTCCACTCCCTTTCGATTTTCCAACCATCCAGCCGCAAGTTTGCGCGCTTGCTCCGCCAGAGTCGCATCGTATCGCGCTACAAACCACACCAAATCCCCGCGCAGCAGCCCCGTTTCCTGATCCTCGCCCGGTTTGGCCGACCAGCCGAGACTCCTCGCGCGGTCGCCGAAGACTTTCACAACGAACCTCGCGTAGTTGGCTTCCAGCGCGGGCGGGACGAACGGTTTCACCCCGGCAATAATGGCCTTCGCCTGGCTCACAATTTCCCGTTCCGGCGAATTCGCAAAACTCACCGCGGCGTCGAGCGCGCGGCTAATCTTCAAATCGCCCGAGCCGGCCAACGACGACACATCGTGAATCAGCGTCAACTCCTCCGCCGGATTCAAGAACTCCGGTCCTTGCGCCACCATTTTGTCGAGCAGATTGCCTTGATAGGACGAGATGTAATAGCCCGACGCGCTTTCGTTCGCGGCAATCAAGGCCGGACATCCGGACGCCTTGGTCAGCTTGAAATCGGCGCTCGATTTGTCCAGCAGAAAACATTCTCTTTCGATACCATTGGCACTCCGGTAGCGAACGCAAACCGGCACCTGCCAGATCTGTTCGGCTGAGCCGCGTGAGCCGATGGGAAGATACCGCTTCTGGCTCAGAGCGACCGCTGGAGGACCGTCGCACTTCAGCGTCACCGAAATTTCCGGCACGCCCGGCTGATTCAGAAACGTCAGGAACGCCGCAGTCAAACGGGGCTGGCCGGTTTGACTGATCGCATCCAAAAAATCGCTCATTCGCGCGTTCTTGTACGCATAATGCTTTAAATAAGACGTAACGCCGCTTTGGAACTGTTTTTCGCCGGTCCACACTTCGAACATTCTGATAACTGCGGCTCCTTTTTCGTAGGTGATGTTGTCAAAAGCGTTGGAAATATCGTCGTTTGTGAGGATTTCCTGGCGGATCTTGCGAGTCGTCACGAGGCTATCCTTGCGCATCGCACCGAACTTCGGGGACAAATCGTCGAGGCGCGCTCTCCATTCCGGTTTCCACTCGGCCAGAATCTTCGACGCCGTCCAAGTTGCAAAGGCTTCATTAAGCCAAGTGTCATCCCACCAGGTTAGTGTCACCAGATCGCCAAACCATTGATGCGCGAGCTCATGCGCGCCGGTACTGGCGTAGAGCCGATGGCGCTGCTCAGTGTCGGTCGCCGGATCCGCCAGCAAAATGCTCTGCGCATAGGTCACCAGACCAGCGTTTTCCATCGCACCAAAAAACAGAGGAACAGAGATGCTGTCGATTTTTTCAAACGGATAGGGAATCCCGAAATAGCTCTGGAGGCGCTCGACAATCGTGGATGTTACTTCCGCTGCGTATTTTGCCTGATTAAGCTTCCCTTTAGGGGTAATAATGCGTACTTTAAGGCCATTTAAGCCCACACTTCCGGCATCCACTACTTCAAAAGGACCTACTGCGAAGGCGACCAGATAACTCGGCAAAGGTTTGGTGGGCGCGAAGACGACTTTCTTCATTCCGCCCGGCTCCGCGGTCTCTGAAACCTGCGGCGTGTTCGCGAATGCCTTATCCTCCGACCGCACATGCAGAGTGATTTGCCAAGGTGTCTTGAAACCGGGTTCGTCGAAACACGGAAATGCCCGTCGCGCGTCGATTTCTTCAAACTGAGTAAACAGGTAGTTCACGTCGCCGTCGTGCTCCTGGAAAATGCCTTCGCTGCTTTTCGGGCTGATTTTTCCGGAATAGTCGAAGTGCAGTTTGGCGGCTCCCGCGGGGATTTCCGAAGGTGCTCGCAGGGCGATGAAGTTTTCGTTTACCTGCTCCACGGTCAGCTTCATTTTGTTGATTTGCGCGCTAGCGATCTCGATTTCCCGGGCATTGAGATAGAACAGAGTGGCCGGCGCCGCGAAGGAAACGTCGATGTCGATTGTTGCGTGAAACGTCGGTGAATCGGGCAGCAATGTGAGGTCCGCGGCGTATCGGACCGGGCGGACTCCTTCGGGTAGCCGCAACGTTGGCGGATCTGCCGCGAACACTGTCGAGACCAACACAATCAAGGAAAAACTGAGCCGCATTCCGCCAGCGTATCACTTCAATTGCTGGTACAGCGCGGCGACGACGCGCATGTCGTCGACACCGGAGCGGATCGATACCGGCGCTGGTTCTCCGTCGCGCGCGGCTTCGAGAAACGCTCGATGCTGATTGAGCGGATTGGACGCATCGCCCAACTCGGGCGCAACGATTTCCAGTTGTTCCGGTTCGCCGGTACAAGAGATTACGCGACCTGAAAACGGACCCATGGGTTGAGAAGAAGATGCGAGCGAGAGCATCCGGTTGTTGTGATAATCGATGCGGCCACGCGTGCCGTTGACCGAGACGAGCTCGTTTTCAGGAGACCACGCGCACGAAGTCGAGGTCGCGATAAACACTCCAGTATTTCGCGGCGATTCCGCCGCATCCTACGAAGCAAACGGCTAGTTTTTTAGTGCCCATCGTAATTCACATTGCGAAATTTCTGATTTCATAGGGATTGCGCGATCCGCCTTCTTAGGCGCGACTTATTTTAGTAACCCATTTTAATTCAATTGATTCGATCAGAGTCTCTTTGAGGATTCGTTTCGCAATACAAAATGAACGTGGCCCAGCGGATTTCCCTGTCCATGTTGGCGGTCTTATGGTATGCTCCTCCGATAAATCCCGCAAGCGCAGCTTGCCGCCGTCTCGCCTGGTTCGAAAAAAGGAGTTTTGCAATGCAAACACGTCTTTGCATTTTTGTAGCGGCGCTACTCGTGTGCGCCTCCTTCCTCATTGGACAGACCAACCGCGGAGGTATCAGCGGCACGGTTTCCGATGCCAGCGGCGCGGTGGTTCCAAGCGCGAGTGTCACGATCACCAACGTTGGCACAAATGAGACCCGCAAGTTGACGACCTCGAATATCGGTACGTTTTCGGCGCAGGATCTGGAGCCGGTAGTCTACCGCGTCCTGGTGGAGGCGAAGGGCTTCAAGAAGGAAGTGATCGAAAACGTCAAGGTGGATACCGCGACGATTGAGACGCTTAACGTGAAGCTGGAGGCAGGCTCGATCAGCACGCAGATCACGATCAGCGCGGACGCCGTGATGGTCAACACCGAATCGGGCACCACGGGCAGCACCGTAACGGAGCGCGAGATTCAGGACGTGCCGCTGATCAACCGCAGCGTGCTGGATCTGGCTATGACGCTCCCGAATGTCAGCGGCGACGCGGGCAGCGAGAATCCGACGATCACCACCTCGACGACGTGCCCCGGCTGCAACCTCAGCATCAACGGCGGCCGTCCGCTGAACACCTTGATGCTGGCGGACGGAACGAACAATACGGGAATCAGCCTGGCGCGGACGATCGTCAGTTTCACGCCGGAAACGGTGCAGGAATTTACGGTGCAGACGTCGGTATATTCAGCCGAGTACAGCAGCACGGGCGGAGGAGTGATCAACGCCACCACGAAATCGGGATCGAACCGGATCACCGGTACCGCGCTCTGGTACAACCGGAATCCTGATTTTGCCGCCGCGCCGTTCACACTGGCAACCGCCAACCGGTCCCCTGCCACACTGAAATACAACCAGTTTTCGCTCGCCGCGGGAGGACCGGTGGTGATCCCGTCCTACAAGATCAAAGGGAAGCCCCTCTACGACGGTCGCAATAAGACGTTCTGGTTCGGCGCGATTGAGCCCGATTACCGGCGGGATTACCTGGATCAATACGCGCTGGTTCCCACCGCCGCGAATCGCACGGGCGATTTCAGCGGCATGGTGAATACAGCCAGCGGATTTCTGCCCGCCAATGTGGCGGCGCAGTTCGGCCAGGCGGTGACGGGCGACGCGACGATCTATCAGAATTACAGCGTCAATTCGGCGAATCAATTCACGTTGCTTCCCGCGCCGACCGGCACGGCGACGTATGTGCCATTCCCAAACAACATCATTCCCAAGTCTCTGCTGGATCCGTCGGCCGTAAAGGCGCTGCAATATCTGGCGCCTGCGGGAGCAGGCGGGTATTATCTGAACTCCAACGGCACGGTATCGAATCTCGATAATCCGCGTCTGCTGCGGCAGGACACCAAGCGGTACACGCTGCGCATCGATCAGATTATTAATGCGAACAACCGGTTGTATGGACGCTACACCGCGACGCCGATCATCAAGACGCAGAACTATCCGGTGAGCCCGACCGGATCGGGCGCCGAGTATAGCTACGGGAAGCAGTTGATGCTCGCAGACACGCACACGTTTTCGCCGACCGGCATGAACGACCTGCGGCTGAACTACACGCGGGGACGGTTCAGCAACACGGTCGCTCCCCAGTTTGACGCGGCGACCGGCGAGAATCTGAACGCGATCCTGGGGCTGCCGAATATTACCAAGGGCGGCGTGCCGCTGATTTCGGGGCTTGGCGTAGGCTCGGGTACGGGAGTTGGAATTGGTTCCGGCGGCTCAACGGAAGTGGAGGATCGGGAGGAGCGTTATGCCGCTTCGGACATCCTCTATAAGACCAATGGGAGGATGAGCTGGAAATTCGGAGTCGATTTCAACAAGTCCCTACAGAACGTGATTCCGCTGTACGCGGCGCTGGGAGGGAACTACGCGTTCAGTAATATTCAGACGGATTCGACCGGGACCTCGAGCGGCACCGGCGGCAACGGCTTCGCGAGTTTCCTGCTGGGCGTGCCGAACGGCAACGTGACCTTGCGCGCCTTAGAGGTTCCTTACTACTACCGTTGGTTCGGCGGTGGCGCGTTCGTTCAGAACGATTGGAAGATCAAGCCGAACCTCACGCTGAACCTGGGCGTGCGCTGGAACGTCGAACTGCCGCGCACGGAAAAATACAACAATCAGGGAGCGTTCCGGCCGGATCTGGCGCAGCAGGTGAATCTGGCAACCCCGTTGACGCTGACCGACGGAGAAACCATTACCTCCACTCTGGTGCCGCCGTTTGAGTTCGCCGGTCGCGGTGGAAATTCACCGTATCTGACGCCGCCGGATTGGAAGGATATCGAGCCTCGTTTCGGATTCGCATGGAGTCCGACAAGGCTGCAGGAACATCGCATCGTAATCCGCGGCGGCTACGGACTCTCGCACGCGCCCGTGGGCGGCGCGAATCGTCTGCCGCAGCCGGATTTCGGAGCGACCGCGAATTACACGACGCAAGCGCCTTCGAGCACGGCGAATCCGAACAACGTGATGCGCCTGGGCTACAATCCGCCGGTGATCATTCCGCAAACCGAGCAGCAGGTGATCTTCGGAAATGCCGGGCCGCCGTCAAACGGTCTGGTCACTGCGAACAGCCTCTACTATCAGAATGCAATCGGTGGATTTGCGATCTCGCCCAACTATCACACGCCGTACGTGCAGAACTGGAATTTAACGATCTCCTGGCAGGTCAATTCGTCGACCACGATGGAAGTCACTTACGTGGGCAATAAGGGGACGCACCTGTTCATGCCGCATGAGGATCTGAACGCGAAGGATCAGAACCTGTTGAACGCGCAGAATGCTGCCAACATCAGCACGACAGCGACGGTGAGCGATCCTCTGGGGCGCATCAATCCAGGAACAGGAAAGGTCCTGACGGACCAGAACGGGAGCCTCGGCAGTCCGTATCTGGGCTTCTCGACGCTGTATGAACTGTTCGACGCGTCGGGCGACAGCATCCGCCATGCCGGCTATGTCAACGTGGTTCACCGGGTGGCTCGCGGGCTGACGTTCACTTCGAATTATACGTTCGGAAAATCGATTGACGACGGTTCGAGCGCGGGCGGCGATAAGAACGTGCTGACGGCGGTGGGCGGACAAACCGACGGCCAGGTGGCCTATGGTGCGCCGCGTTATCTGGACCGGTCGGTCTCCACGTACAATCAGACGCATGTGATTCACGGCTCGTACATTTACGACCTGCCGTTCGGTCGCGGGCGCGCGATCGGCAACAACATGTGGAAGCCGCTGGATCTGATCGCGGGCGGATGGACCACATCGGGCACCATCACCTTCAACAGCGGATTCCCGGCGATGGTTTATCTGTCGGACTCGAATCAATTAGGCGACGTCACGCACACGGCGCGGCCGGAAATCGTGTCGGGAGTGCCGATCGTCAATCCGCTGTACAACGCGAGTTGTCCGACCGGTGCGGGATGCCAGCCTTATTTGAATCCGTCGGCGTTTGAGCGTCCTCCGTTGGGACAACTGGGCGATGCGCCTCGTACGCTGCCGGGGGCCACGGGACCGTGGAACCAGTTCTTCAACTCCTCGATTCAGAAGAATTTCAAGTTCGGCGAAAGCAACAAGTACCGTTTGCAATTTCGCGTCGATTTGCTGAACGCGTTCAACCATCCGACGTTTGGAAACGTGCCGAACAACGCGGGCGGCGCCGATTTCATGGGCGCGCCAAGCACCGCGATGCTATCGACGGCGGCCTACAATCTATGGGCCACGGCGAACAATCAGCCGCTGTTTGCGACCACGGCGGGGGCAGCGCTTTACAATCAAATCGTCGCGAATGTGAATACGAACAAGAGCGCGGCGGGCGTCTTGCCGACGAACTTCTTTACGATTCCGCTGCCGGCGAATTTTTATGGTGCGGCCGCGAATTCGTACGACATCAGAACGACGCAAGGATACAAGCTGTATCAGTTGCGGAACGCGTACAGCACGGCCTTCGGGACGCTGTACAACAACAACACCCCGCGGTACATCCAGTTCGGGCTGAAGTTCTATTTTTAGGAAGTCGCGGAATGTTGGAACAGCCGGATGCCGCCCTTCAGCGCGTTGGCGTTGTCGCCCAGGCGTACGCCGGTTGGCAGATCCTTGAGGAGCTTGGCGTTGCCTCCTCCGACGACGACGTAGTCCGCCTCCAGCGCGGCTTTGAGCTTCTCGATGACATCGATGACGTGTCCGGCCCAGCGCTTTTTACCGAGGCGCTCCAGGCCGCGTGCGCCGACGTAATCCTCATAAGTGCGGCCTTTTTTGTAGGGCAGGTGCGCCAGCTCCATCGGCTCCAGCAGGCCGTCGACAATCAGCGCGGACCCGAGTCCCGTGCCGAACCCGAGGAACAGCATGCGGCCGCCTTCATAGCTTCCGAGCGCCTGCATGGCGGCGTCGTTCACCAGTTTTACGGGCTTGCCGAAGGCTTTTCGAAAATCGAACCCGACCCAGCCGACGCCCAGATTGTGAGGCTCGGCAACGGGCCGCCCGTGGAGCACGGGGCCGGGATAGCCGATCGCGACCGCGTCGTACTCCCATCCGGCGGTTGCCTTCTTCACGGCCGCGACCATAACGGCCGGCGTCACGGCGGGACCGGATTCGAGCTTCACGATGTCTTTGTGATCCGAGGAACCGACCTTCACGTGCGTGCCTCCGACGTCGATCACAAGAACGTTCTTAGCGGGCATATTTCTCCTCAATGGCGTGGACCTTGGCGAGGCGGCGCACGTGGCGCGCTTCGTTCGAGAATCGCGCGGCGACGAAGGCGTTGACCAGTTCCTCAGCCATCGCTTCGCCGATCACGCGTCCGCCCAGCACCAGCATGTTCATGTTGTCATGTTCGACGCCCTGATGGGCTGAGTAAGTATCGTGGCAGAGACCGGCGCGGATGCCGGGGATTTTATTCGCCGCGACCGACGCACCGACACCACTGCCGCACAACAGGATCGCTTTGTCGCATCCGCCGTCGAGAATCACTTTGGCGAGGGCTTCGGCGAAGTCGGGATAGTCGGATGGAGTCGTGTCGTAAGCGCCGAGATCCTGCAACTGGTGACCTTCGGCGGCGAGGAATGTCTTGATGTGCTCTTTCAGATCGAATCCAGCGTGGTCGCCGGCGATGGAGATGCGCATTTCACCTGTATAATAGCGCCAATTATGAGATTCTTCCTTGTTCTTGCAATCGCGATCTCGGCGTTCGCACAGGAGTCGATCGACGCGGTGACGGAGAAAGCTCGCAAGACCTTCGAAGTCCCCGGCATCGCCGTTGCGGTGGTGAAGGACGGGCGCGTCGTATTTGCCAAAGGATTCGGCGTGCGCAAATTGGGCGAAGCTGCGCCAGTAACGGAGAACACGCTGTTCGGAATCGCGTCGAATACGAAAGCGTTCACCGCGGCGTCCCTCGCCATGCTGGTCGATGAAGGCAAGCTGCACTGGACCGACCGCGTGATCGACTATCTGCCGTCGTTCCAGATGGCGGACCCGTACGTGTCGCGCGAAATGAGAGTGATGGATCTGCTGGTGCATCGCAGTGGGCTCGCGCTCGGTGCGGGCGATCTGATGTTTTTCCCGGCGTCCGATCTGACGAGCGACGAGATCGTGAAGCGCCTGCGCTACGTGCCGCTCGAAACGAGCTTCCGGAGCACCTATGCTTACGACAACGTTCTTTACCTAGTGGCGGGGAAACTAATCGAGGCGGTCAGCGGGAAGCCGTGGGCTGCGTTTATTAAGGAACGAATTTTTTCTCCGCTCGGGATGTCCGCGAGCAAGACCAGCATTCGGGATATCAAGCCCGGTGACGATTCCGCCGAGCCACATGCGCATGTCGATGGCGTGTTGACGCTGGTCCGGCCCAGCGTGCTCGACAACAACGCTCCGGCCGGAGCGATTCAATCGAGCGTCGCGGAGATGTCGAAATGGATTGAGATGCAGCTGAACGCGGGCGAAATTCCGGGAGGGAAGCGGTTGTTCAGCGCGGCGCAATCGAAGGAAATGTGGTCGGCCATTACGCCGATTCCGATCGGCGATCCGCCCCCGGGGCTCGCGGCATTGAAGGCGAATTTTTCCGCGTACGGGCTGGGTTGGGGGTTAAGAGATTATCGCGGCTACAAGCTCGTGTCGCACACCGGCGGACTATCGGGAATGGTCTCGCAAGTGATGATGGTGCCAGAGCTAAAGCTCGGCGTGATCGTCCTGACCAATCAGGAGGCGGGCGGAGCGTTTTCGTCGATCACGATGGCGATTCTGGATCAATACATGAAGGCTCCGCCAACCGATTGGGTGGCGGCCCACGATGCCGCGGTGAAGCTTCGCGAGAAGAACGCGGCGGAGGTCATGAAAAAGGCAAGCGGTACTCGCGATACGACCTCGGAGCCGTCGCTCCCGCTATCGGGTTATGCCGGTCGATATCGCGACCCCTGGTATGGCGACGTGACCATCAAGGAGGAGAGCGGCAAGCTGGTCATGCGCTTCACGCATACGCCGGACCTCACGGGCGAGCTGGAGCATTGGCAATACGACACGTTCATCGCGCGATGGAAGAATCGGGCGATGGACGCGGACGCGTACGTGACGTTTTCGTTGAAACCGGACGGATCAGTGGATCAAATCAAGATGGCCGCGGTATCTCCGCTAACCGATTTCAGTTTCGATTTTCATCATTTGGTGTTGAGACCGGCGGGCGATGCCCCGGCTTACGAGTAGGATATCTTCGACTTGCGCGGCGACGCCTCACGGAGTAGCTTTAAAGAAGCCGTGAGCAAACTGGAAGTCATCGTTGAGGAGTTGAAGACCCTGCCGCCGGATCGTTTGGATAGCGCGGCGGACTACATCCACCGCCTGAAAACGATCGGTCGCGCCGAAAGACAGGCAATCATCGAGCGCACGGCGGGTTCACTGACTCCTGAGGAAGGCGACAAGTTAGCGCGCATCATCGAAGAAGGTCGCCGCTGAACGGGGCGCGCTTTTCGTTTGCATGCTAAACTAACTTTCTATTCATTGCTCTTCCCCGTCAGAAGAGGCCGGCCCAAGGGATGGTTCGATGGCGGGTACAGTAACTCAGAGCGCCCTTCCAGCTCCTTTTCAGGATTACGGACTGGACGAAGCTTACGACGAGATGGTCGCACCGGATGGGACGCCTCGTCCGCATTACGAACATCTGTATCAAGCGCTGCGCGAGTTGCCCGCGAGCGAGTTTCGGCGGCGGCAGCAAATCTCCGATCTCTCCTTTCTGCATCAGGGCATCACCTTCACCGTTTACGGACGCACGGAAGGCACCGAACGCATCTTCCCGAACGATCTGCTGCCCCGGATTATCACGAATGAAGAGTGGTCGCACATTGAGAAGGGCCTCGCGCAGCGCATCACCGCGCTGAATCTTTTCCTCAAGGACCTTTATCACGAGGGGCGCATCTTGAACGACGGTGTCGTGCCGCGCGAACTGGTCTACAGCTGCAAACATTTTCGACGCCAGATGCGAGGCTTGTACGTTCGCAAGGACGCCTATGTCACTGTCGCCGGAACCGACCTGATCCGCACGCCTTCGGGCGAATTCGTGGTGCTCGAAGACAATCTGCGCGTGCCCAGCGGCGTCAGCTATATGCTGGTCAGCCGGCAAGTGATGAAACGTATTTTCCCGGATTTGTTCCGGCAGTGCGGTGTGCAGGGAATCGAGCATTATAGCCAGGCGCTGCTCGCCACGCTGCGTGCGCTCGCGCCGCAAGGATGTGCCGAGCCGACCATCGTTCTGCTCACGCCGGGCGTTTATAATTCGGCGTATTTCGAGCACGCGTTCCTCGCGCGCCAGATGGGAATTGAGCTGGTGGAAGGCCGCGATCTCGTCGCCCACGACAATTTCATTTACATGCGGACCACCGAAGGCCTGCGGCGCGTCGACGTGATCTACCGCCGCATCGACGACGATTTTATCGATCCTCTGGCTTTTCGCCAGGATTCGTCGCTGGGCGCGCCGGGCCTGTTCAACGCGTATCGCGCCGGGAACGTCAGCCTCGCGAATGCGCTGGGAACCGGAGTTGCCGACGATAAGGCTGTCTACGCCTACGTGCCTGCGATCATCAAGTATTATTTGAACGAAGATCCAGTGCTCAATAACGTCGAGACGTTTCAGATGTCGGACGCCGCCGAGCGCAATCGCGTGCTCGACCATCTCGAACAATACGTCGTCAAGGCGGTGGGCGAATCGGGCGGCTACGGCATGCTGATCGGCCCGCAGAGCACCGCTGCGGAGCGCGACGAATTTCGACGCCGCGTGGAGGCAGATCCGCGTAACTACATCGCCCAACCGACCATCATGCTGTCGCGCGCCCCCTGCATCATCGATGGAAAAGTGCAGCCGCGCCATGTCGATCTTCGGCCATATATCTTGTTCGGCGAGAAGATCACGGTCGTGCCCGGCGGGTTGACACGAGTCGCGCTCAAAAAAGGATCGCTGGTCGTGAATTCGTCGCAAGGTGGCGGCAGCAAGGACACTTGGGTCCTTCACTAAATGGTCACGTGGGTGTTGCACTAATGCTTTCTCGTGTCGCGGAAAGTTTGTATTGGATGAGCCGCTATCTCGAGCGGGCGGAGCACACGGCTCGCGTAATCAGGGTCCAGTTGAACCTGATGCTGGAGCGCGAGACCGAGGATGACGACCGCCACTGGAAACGCATGTTGAAATCGCTCGCCGTCGAGATGACGGATGTGAAGGAGGGTGAGGCGCACGCCGTGGCGAACTCGCTGATTCATTCCACCGCCAGCCGCTCTTCGATCATTTCCTGCATCATGGCGGCGCGCGAAAATTCGCGCCAGGTGCGCGAACAGATCAGTTCCGAAATGTGGGAACAGTTGAACCGCATGTTCATCGAAGTGAAGCGAGCCGATGCCAATGAAGTATCCGACGTCGACGATTTCTTGCAGGCCATCAAAGAAGGCACGCATCTGTTTCAGGGCATCACGGATTCGACGATGACCCACGGCGAGGGCTGGCAATTCATTCAAGCCGGCCGGTCGCTCGAACGCGCGGCGGCGCTCTCCACCCTGCTAGGCGTGCATTTCCGCGAGTTTTACGGCACGGACGCGGAGCCGGAACCGCTCGAATGGATGGGCCTGCTGCGTTCCTGCACCGCGTTCGAGGCGTATTGCAAAGCCTACACCGCGGATCTCCGGCCGGACCGTATAGCCGAGTTTCTAATGCTGAGCCCAAGTTTTCCGCACTCCATCCGATTCTCGGCGGATGCACTTGAAACCGCACTAAAACAGGTTGGCGCGGAAGTATCGAGCCGAAGATCGGCACGCGTAGAGCGAATCGCCGGCCGCATGCAGGCCACGCTCGCGTTCGGCCAGATCGATGAAATCATGAGCGGCGGATTGCACGCCTATCTCGAAACGGTGCTTCGGCAGTGTTCGCAAGCGCATAGCGCACTCTATCAGACGTACATCACGTATCCCATTGAAGCGGCCCTGCAAGCCTCATAATATGCGAATACTAAGGACTGCGCGCCTTGTGGGGCGGGCTATTCAGCCGGCAGCCGCCTTTAAAGGCGGCTCTCCGTGCGTCATCGATCTTGTCTTAATATGTTCTATTCCATCCGTCATCTAACCCAATTCCGCTACGATTCCGCCGTCAGCGAGAGTCTGATGGAAGCGCGCATGCATCCGCGCACGGAGGGTTCGCAGCGATGCCTCTCGTTCCAGCTCTCCGTCGACCCGCGCGCGATGGTCTATCAATATCGCGATTATCTCGGCAACAGCGTGCATCACTTCGATGTGCCGGGCAAGCATATTCAATTGCGGATCGTGGCCGAAGCGCTGGTCGAAGTGCAGGTGGTTCCGGAGTTGCCCAAGCGCCTCGGAGCCGATGCATGGATGCAGCTCGATTCGCTAGCGTCGACAGGAGATTATTGGGAAATGCTCGTGCCCAGCCAGTTCGCTCTGCCGACCGAGGCCCTGCTGGAATTGGCCGATGAGCTGTCCGTTCAACGGCGCGACGATCCACTCGCATTTCTGCGCGAGTTGAACGAGAGCATTTACAACTGGTTCGACTACGTGCCTAAGGCCACGCACGTCGATTCGCCGATCGACCAGGCGATTGAGGCTCGCCGCGGCGTCTGCCAGGATTTCGCGCACATCATGACCGCGCTCGTGCGCCATGTGAAAATTCCCTGCCGCTACGTCAGCGGTTATTTGTACCCGCACGCGCTGCGGCCGGATCGATCGTCCGAAGGCGCGACGCACGCGTGGGTGGAGGCGCTGTTGCCCGGACTCGGCTGGGTGGGCTTCGATCCCACCAATAATTTGTTGGCCGGCGAGCGCCACATTCGAACCGCCATCGGCCGCGACTATGCCGACGTGCCTCCCACGCGCGGCGTCTTCAAAGGAAAAGCGTCGAGCGAGTTGAAGGTGTCGGTTCGCGTCGCGCCATCCGATGCCCCGCCGCCTCCCGAAACGGAGATGAACGCCCCTCCCCAGTGGGAACCCGCCGCCGAGGCCGAGCCGATCGACGTGCAGCAGCAACAACAACAGCAACAATAAACTAATCTGAAAGCATGATTGCTGGCCCGCCTCTGCGCAAAGGACTGCCGCTGATCGGCTTGCTGCCGCAGTTTCGCAAAAATCCTCCCGCGTTCTTGCAAAGCCTCGCGCGCGATCACGGCGACCTCGTGCATTTTCGGCTGGGCCGCCAGCATGTCTACCTCGTCAGCAATCCGGAGTGGATCAAAGACATTCTGGTAACGCATCAGACTAATTTCACCAAGAGCCGTTTTCTCGAACGCGCGAAAGTGCTGCTCGGCGAAGGCCTGCTCACCAGTGAAGGCGAGTTTCATCACCGCCAGCGCCGCCTGGTCCAACCCGCGTTTCATCGCGACCGCCTTCTTGGTTACGCGTCGGCCATGGTCGAAACCACCGCCCGTGCGCGCGAAATCTGGCACGATAGCGCGGAGCTTGATATGTCGCGCGAGATGATGCGCCTCACCCTCGGCGTCGTCGCGAAAACGCTCTTCAGCGCCGACGTGACCTCCGAAGCCGACGATATTGGAGCGGCTCTCACGCAGGTCATGGTCCTGTTCGACATGGTGCTGATGCCGTTTTCCGAATGGATCGAAAAACTTCCTCTGCCCTCCATCCGCCGCTTCGAAAAAGCGCGCGACTTTCTCGACCAGACCATCTACGGCATCATCGCCGAGCGCCGCGCCAGTAATGA
This sequence comes from Bryobacterales bacterium, assembly GCA_003170295.1. Taxonomy (GTDB): domain Bacteria; phylum Acidobacteriota; class Terriglobia; order Bryobacterales; family Bryobacteraceae; genus Palsa-187. The sequence goes on from PNAJ01000022.1 coordinate 93,257, forward strand.
GGATAAGGGCGACCTCCTTTCGATGCTGCTGCTCGCTCAGGACGAAGACGGCAACGGTTTGACCAATGTGTCAATGTCCGACAAGCAAATTCGCGACGAAGCCCTCACTCTCTTCCTCGCCGGACATGAGACCACCGCGAACGCCCTCATGTGGGCCTGGTACCTGCTCTCTGAAAATCCCTCTGCCGCTGAAAAGTTTTATGACGAGGTCGACCGAGTGCTCCAGGGGCGCCTGCCCACGTTCGACGATCTCGCGCAGCTCAAGTACACCGAGGGCGTGTTCGCCGAAGCCATGCGCCTCTATCCTCCGGCGTGGGTCATCGGGCGTCGCGTCAAAACCGAATACGCGATCGGTCCCTACTCCGTCCCGCCGCGATCGATTTTCATGATGAGCCCCTACGTGGTCCATCGCGACCCGCGCTGGTTTCCCGACCCCGATCGATTCCTCCCAGACCGCTGGCCCGCCCCGCCTGACCGCCCCAAATTTTCCTACTTCCCCTTCGGCGGAGGCACCCGGGTCTGCATCGGCGAGCGATTCGCGTGGATGGAAGGCGTCCTGCTTCTCTCGACTGTCGCCCAACGATGGCGCTTCAAGCTGGTCCCCGGACATCCCGTCGCGACCGACGCGTTGATCACTCTACGCGCGAAACACGGGATGAAGATGGTCGCCGAAGCGCGGTATCCCCGCGTGATGTCGCCGTCCGAGTCCACGCAAGCTCACCCAATCCCAGCGTAAGAATCACCGGATCCGCCGCGTCGTCGAAGACCAACGCCACGCCCACCGAGTCGGCCCTCCGCCGCCACCATTCGAACCCGCCGAAAATAATCGCGACGATCAGATAGAACGGAATCAGCCGCAGCGGCCGCTTCACCATCCACGATTCGAGCGACGCCATCGAGAACGCGTACACCAGAAACCCCGCCCAGTAAGCGCCCCACATTATGGAAATGTTCGCCTTCCCCGGCGGATACGAACACGTGAACGGAATCTTGCGGAACTCCATCGTCAGCGCCTCGATCAAGATGAGCGAGATCGTGACGCTGAACAAAAAGTTTGCGAGCGCGATCGCGGGACTCCACAAAACGAAGTACACCGGCAACAATCCAAGAAACAGAGGCGCAACAGCGAACCATCGCATCGCTGTTCGCGTCCCATTCAAAGCCGCCCTCTGATGATTTGTATCGCTCACGCGAAACAGCCAGTTCGCCGGCAGCTCGCACGGGATCGTGAAGATAAATCGCATTCCACTCAACACAAAAAATCCGACCACCAACGGCAGCGACAGCCATTGATCGTGGATCTTCGCCGCGGAGAATACCTGCGCCGCCAGCGCGCAGCCGACGCCCGCGTACACCGCGAGAAATACCCGGTGCTTCGCGCTCCTCGCCAGCGTTTTTCCGATAAACGCAACCGTCGCGCGCTCCACCGCATCCGGCGCGACAAGATCCGCGATCCGTCCAATCCATTCGTGGATCGCAGTCCTCGTCGAATCGCTGCCCTCCGTCGATTCAAGCGTCCGCCGCACGTGCCTCCGATACGCCACGGTATACGAGAGCGCCGCGACGATGACCGCCACACTCAACCACATCTCCGCCCGATGCGCGAGTGCTACAAATACAGCATCGCGCGATCCCAGCAGCACTTCATTCAATCCCAGGAACCAAGCCGGTGGAAACGCGAACAGCACCGCCGGATTGTGCGCCTTCAGCCGCGCCACCGATATCGAGATGTCCGGGAACAGGAAGAACAACCACAGCAGCGCGAAAACCATCGCCCCTTGCACGTATGCGGATATCTTTCGAAACCACCGCACGCTCAAAATATTCAACAGCACGCCTTCGAGCGCAACCAGAAACAGAAATACAAAAGCGTTGGAAGCGAAGATCGATATCCCCTGCGCGGCCATGGCGCGCAGCAGTCCCGGGAAAGCTCCACGATAAGATACCGCAGGAAACGCCACGGTCGAAACAGCGTTGACTGACACAGTGAACGCAATCATGAACAGCGCCAGTGCCGCGATCTTGCTTAGAAATATCGTTCGCGCAGGGATCGGCAGCGGCATCAGCGATACATAATCGCGACGATCCGGGAACAGCGCATCCCATTCGAGCACGGTAACCGCGCCCATGATCAGCATCGAAAACGACAGGTAAAGCGTCCGGTCCGACCAGAGCGCCGGATTGCGCATCTCGCGCGGCATGTAGTCGAGGCTCAGATACTCCAGGTATTGCAGGCAAGGCATGATAATGCCTGGCGACGACAGCAGCGCCAGCAGCTTCGTCACCGTCACCTGCATCTCTGTATTCTGCGCGACGAACTCGTTATCGAAAAATCGCCCGAAGAAGTGTCTTACTAAAGCACCGAACATGGTTTATGCACTCTTCATCACATCGACAATAGAACTCGCGGTCGTCAAGGTGTCCTGCTCCAGCACCAGCTCCGAAAAAATATCTTCGAGCGATGGAAGATGCATCAGGTTGCGCAGGCTCTCCACGGTATCGTGCGCCGCGACGCGTCCTTTGCGCAGAATCATCACGTGCGTGCAGATTTTCTCCACCACCTCCAGCACGTGCGAGCTATAAAGAATGATCTTCCCTTCGCGCGCCAGTGTCTTCACCAGGTCGCGAAACACCAGCCCCGTGGTCACGTCGAGCCCGGAAAGCGGTTCATCGAAAACCAGAATGTCGGGATTGTGAAGCAGCGCCGCTGAAATCAGCACCTTCTGCCGCATCCCTTTTGAATAGGAAGCAATCACCGAATGCCGCGCCGCGCCCAGCGAAAACAATTGCAGCAGGTCGTCGATTTTCCGGTCCAGCGATTTCTTCGGTAGCCCCCGCAGCCGCCCCACCAGTTGCAAATACTCGCGCCCCGATAAGTGAGGATAAAGATGCGGCTGCTCCGGAACATAGCCGAGCCGCCGCTTGTATTCGATCAATTGCGATTGAATACTGCGCCCCTCAAACAACACCTCGCCGCGCGTAGGCTCCAGCAAGCCGGTAATAATGTTAACCGTCGTGCTCTTGCCCGACCCATTCGGCCCCAGATAGCCCAAAACCTCGTAGGGCTTGACGGTAAAACTAACGTCATCGACCGCCGTAGTAGTGGTATAGCGCTTCGTAAGCGAGCGAGCTTCGAGCATGGCCTATAGACGCCACCGATGTCGCGTTTGTTCCCGTGCGAAAATGCGCGAAAAATGGGGACTGACCACTCTGTCCCCATTTTTAGTCCCCAAATCTCAGATGCTCAAGCGTGCGCCGCGCGCGACGGCGCCTTGTACCCCGATTTTGCCGCCTTCTTCATCGCCTCGATTCCCTCGGCTGTCGTCATCAGAGGCGTAGTCTTAATCGTGCGGACGGCTCCTCCCGCCGCAGCCGCCAGGGAGAACGCGGCAGCCTCGACGTTGGAGGGCATTTCCACGATTGACACAATATCGTAATCGCCGAAGGCGAACCAGGCGTGAACCATCTTTCCGCCGAGCTTTTCGATCACCGGCCGGACAGCATCGAGACGGTCGTGTGGATGAGCAATCATATTGGCCCACGCTTCTGGCGTGTAGCCGACTTGGAGCAAATAGCTGGACATACAGGACTCCTTTCTGTGAATCCGGTGCTAGCATACTCCAAAGCAACCACAACTTCCACCGGGGGGACTTTAAGGGACACTAAGGCTGTACGAAAAATCGTGCGCGACCGAGTGACCCGCCATCCCCCGGCCGCTAATGGCTTGGACTGCCTCTTGCGCTAAGCCATAGACGCCTACCGCGTGGTTTACACCATCGACGATACGAACCTTCAAGTGGATGTGACCCGAATCCGGCACCGCAGCAAAGTATACGAACGATGACTGCGAATGCAGAAGCGACGTTAGAATCGACGGGAACATTGCTGTTTAACCGATTCGCGTAGCAAAACTCCCTCTGATTTGAGAGTACGCTAAGAAAAGAAAAACCCCTTTCATGCAATGTCGGAAAGCTCGCCAAGGAAAGAGATAAAAGTAGGGCCAGAGTGGTTTCGGCGGAGCAGCAGACCACAGGACGGTCTCGTCCGCCTCGGCTTCCCCCTCAGCCACCGCCCGCGTGACGTCTTCCGAGCCGTGACCACAGGGAGCGGTGCTCAACAAGTGATGCTTTCCTGGTGGTGCAGGTGCGGACCGATTGGCAATCTGTCCATCCGGTGCGTTCATAGAACCGCGACCAACGGGAGCGGTCAAAGCCCCAGTTTTCGAAAGCGCCGCCACGGACCATCGGCATCCCCCACCGAACCCCGACCGTCAGGAAGGGGACAGGCGGTCAAAGCACGTCCCGTCCGGGTGGCGCGAGCTTCAGCTTGCAGCGTCGGCTTCAGCCGACGTCTCTGAATTCAACCGCCTAAGTCCGTTCTTTATCCTTATCGTTTCCAGTCGCCAGCAGCTGTAAAACTCCGCGTGAAACAGTTTGACGTCACCTGAGGAATACTCGACGATATGTCTGTCCAGATCACGAGGCGGTTAAAGCCCGAAGAGGAGGAGGTCCTCCGCAAGCTCAGCACCACCGCAATACGACATTTCCTGCAGGAAAATCAAAAGAGCTTTGCCAAGGCTCCTTCTGATTTGAGAGTACGCTAAGAAAAGCAGAACCCATTTCACGCAAAGTTGCAAATCTCGCCAAGGAAAAGAGATAAAGGAGGGCCAGAGTGGTTTCGGCGGGAGCACCAGACCACAGGACGGTCTCGTCCGTCGGTTTCCTTCTCAGCCAACGCCCGCGTGACGTCTTCCGAGCCGTGACCGCAGGGAGCGGTGCTCAACAAGTGATGCTTTCCTTGTGGTGCAGGTGCGGACCGAATGGCAATCGGTCCATCCGAGCGAAATCCCGGACGGTTTAAAGAACCGCGACCAACGGGAGCGGTCAAAGCCCCAGTTTTCGAGAGCGCCGCCACGAGACCATCGGCATCCCCCACCGAACCCCGACCGTCAGGAAGGGGACAGGCGCGGGATTCTCTGTACCCTCCTCAGTCCCCTACAATACAAGGCGGAGACCGCAATGATCCGTTATAGGCTAGACGATCTCGGCTGGTACCAATTTGAATGGCTTGTGCAGGCTCTTCTGAAGGACCACCTAGGGATCGGCGTCGAGTCATGGGGCGGCCACGGCGACAACGGACGCGACGCTTGGTGTAGCGAGCCACTGCACTTTCCGGCCAAGGAATTGAAATCGACTGGTCCGTTTCTTTTTCAAGCGAAATTCGTTGAGGGCGCCAACGCGGCAGGGGCTAAACCATTCCCACGGTTGATTGCTGCCGTGAAGGCCGAAATGGTCACAACACACCGACGCAGAACCCAATCCAAGGAAATTCAAAAATGCAGGTACTATGTACTGATTACCAATTCCTTGATCTCTCCGCAGGGTCGCGACAAGGTACGAGAGGAGATAGAAAAGACCTTCCCAAACACGGTGGTCCACTGCCTAGGTGGCAACGACATCTGCGATCTTCTCGACGCCAATCCCACGCTGAAGCGATCCTTCCCACAGCTACTCTCCCTTCAGGATCTTGACGTCCTCCTAGCAAATGTGGTTAATCGTGACGTCGTGGAGCGGAGTTCGGCAGCAATATCCTACGCCCGGGATCTCCCAGCCGTGTTCGTGCCTACGGATGCTTACGCGCAAGCTTGGGAAGTCCTGAAGAAACATCATTTTGTAGTCTTGGAAGGGCCACCGGAAATGGGCAAGAGCGCGATTGCCTGGATGGTGGCTTTCGCGCAACTGGCGAATTCATGGGAAGCGATCGTATGCGATGATCCGCGTGATTTCTTTCGGTCGCTTCGCGCAGATTCATCGCAGATCTTTATCGCAGACGACGCATTCGGCCGGACCGAATACGATCCATCGAGGGGTGCCCGCTGGGAAGCCCAATTGCATCGAGTGTTCGCACGCCTCGGAAATAAGACCTGGCTCATCTGGACTAGCCGAAAGCACATACTTGAGCGTGCCCGAAAGCAAATGGATGTTCAAGGTACTGCGCATCGCTTTCCTCAACCTGGCGAAGTATTAGTGAGCGCGGGGCGCCTGACGGTCCGCGACAAGGCGCTAATCCTCTACAGGCATTCCAAGCACACTTTGAGCGGTGCTGACGCTAGGAATTTCGTAAAGAAGCATGCGGTTCAGATCGTCTCCAACGATGCCTTTACTCCGGAGCGCATCCGCCTTTTCATCTCCGACGGCGTCCCGCAATTGCTGTTGGATGCGCGGGGGCAAGACGATCCGAAGGCGCTAGCGGAAAGAATCAGCAAGGAGATTCAGAACCCAACGGACAGAATGCGCAAGTGCTTCCACGCTTTGCAGCTAAAACATCAATGGATGTTGCTGGCACTACTCGAGAGCGAGCACTACTGCACAACCGAGGAACTGCTATCGAGGTATCAAAGCCAATATAACGACGCGGACGCAAGGCCAAAAGAGGACCTTGAGGAGCTGACCGAGGCGTTTGTCACGATCAAAGGAACAACACAGCGGTGGGTTGAGTGGATACACCCAAGCTATCGCGACCTGGTTATTGAGCAACTACGGGACGGTGGTTCTCTGAAATCCGAGTTTTTACACCGCATGAACGTGACCGGCGTGAAATTAGCCCTGTCCGACACCGGCGGATCTACAGGCAAGCGGAGATTCCCACTCGTCACGTCGTCAAAGGACTGGGACGTCCTGCGCGATCGGACTTTACAACTGGCGGAGTCGTGCAGCATCGCGCAACTCACCGAGCTGTTGACGGTTTTAGCGAATGCGATGGGTGGTTCTGCGGCCCGTGAGCTGGCATTGTCGGAGATTCTCCGGAGCACGTGCCAAGCCGTTCGCGCGAAATGGGACGTGGAGCAAACTGAACTCGATGCCGCGGCAATTGAGGCCTTCTCTGCGGCAACTGAGTACACGTCTCCCATGGTGCCAATGCCAGCACTAGAGGCTACATGGCGCGCAGCGGTTTCGCGCCTGCGATCGCAAGCCTCGGAACCCGACCTCCCATTCCTTTTTTGGCCCGAACCGCTCGACGACTTCTTAGCGATCGTCCAGGCGATTAAAGAGTCAGAGCCACGGCTTCTCCATCGAATGGGTTTCCCAAACGCTCTTGACGAAGACCTCAAGACGCTTCTCGAAGAGATCGACGCAGAATTGCGCGACCCTCAATCCTACGACGACAGAGACTCGTACGACGGCGAAGCTAGCGCTTCGTTCGGACTTGCAACCTCGCTCAACCGTCTCTGTGCCGTAGCGCCCAGCATCGAGGGCGCAGCGACAGAAACAATTAAGAACCTTACCGTAAATGCCAATCGATGCCGTCAAAAGTATGCGGAACTGGAGGAAGACGAAGACGAGGATGATTCTTCGTACGAGAGCCATCGCTCAAGTTCAGACGCTGCATTCGATATCAATTCTGTTTTCGTAGACTTGTAGCTAGGAAAGCCCACAGCCGCGTCAAAGAGACGCGCGAGCTGATGGAAGAAGCCATCGAGTTCGAAATCGAGGGCATGCGCCTTCATGGCGAAACCGTGCCGAAACCCTCCTCGCTCGCCGAGATGCTCGAAATTGCCCCAGTGGGCGGATAAGGCGGTTTATCACACGGATCACTGAATCCCCGCCCACGGTCGGGGTTATAACCCCTGGCGTGAGGCAGGGGATTCGGCGGTAATGGGCCTTGCTAGTCGACCTCATCGCGCGGTCAAAATTTCCTCCTTCAATCCTATTGACAAATACAACGCCCAGGCGCATATTTCAATCAGATCAAGAGTCAAGTGAAACGCACCGGCGAACGACGCCGGGGAAAGACGAGAGGAGGCCTTTGGACAATCCACCTTACCATTCTCAGGGCGGCGAAACTTTGAGCTCCTTCATCAGCAGTTAGGGATCGCGAACGACCGGACAACACCCAAAAGGTAGCGCATTGCGCGCATCGTGATGGCGTCAACGTAAGATCCCGTATGAGGCAGTTCAGTAACGCCGCCCTTTTTCATTTCTAGCCTGCCAGCAACGCTACACTGAACAAGTGCCGACGCGACGGAGATTCCTCCGGACAGTAGCCGCTCCCGCCCTCATTGGACTCACCGCCAAAGCCGAAAAACGCATCGACGGTGGATTCGTTAACGACGGTTTTCGTCTCGGCCACCGTATTCGCGATCACGCCGCCTTCTCCGCTCCCAAGCGAACCGAGAAAATCGGAGTAGTCATCGTTGGCGGAGGCATCGCCGGACTCAGCGCGGCTTGGCGTCTCCACAAAAAAGGCTATCGCGATTTCGTCGTCCTGGAAATGGAGCCCGACGCCGGAGGCAACTCCCGCTGGGGCGAGAACGAAATCACCGCGTATCCCTGGGCCGCCCATTATGTGCCGGTGCCGGGACCTCATGAAACCCTCGCCCGCGAGCTTTTCGAGGATCTCGGTGTCTTCAAAGACGGCAAGTGGGACGAACGCCATTTGTGTTTTGCTCCCCAGGAGCGCCTCTTCCTCCACGGCCGCTGGCAGGAAGGAATCGAACCCGAAATCGCCGCAACGGAGCGCGACCGCGAAGATTACCGCCGCTTTCAGGGCTTCATTGAAGAAATGCGCGCCTCGGGCCAGTTCACGATTCCCATGGCGCGAGGCGCGAAACCTTCTCCTCTGGATAAAATGTCGATGCAGCAGTGGATGGAGTCGAATCGCTTCACGTCCCCCTATCTCAACTGGTACGTGAACTACGCCTGCCGCGACGATTACGGGGCGCTCGCAAGCGACACCTCCGCCTGGGCCGGCATTCATTACTTCGCATCGCGCGAGCCCGAAGAAAAAGGTCCGCTAGTCTGGCCCGAAGGCAACGGCTGGATTGTGCGCCAGCTCACCAATCGTCTGAAGCAATGGATTCGCACCAACTCGCCGGTCTTCCACATCTCCAAATCGCATGTATACACCGAGGCCATCGAGTACATCGCCGAGCGAGTAATTTTCGCCGCCCCGACATTTCTTGCGCCGTACATTATTGAAGGCGCAACCGCCCCCGGCTTCGTCTATTCGCCATGGCTCACCGCGAACCTCACGCTCGACCGTTTGCCTCAGGAAGAAACCGCGTGGGATAACGTGATTTACGATTCGCCCGCGCTCGGCTACGTGGTCGCAACGCACATGAGTCTCAGCTCGCACATCGATCGTTCTGTCTGGACATTTTACTGGGCGCTCGCGCACAAACCACCCGAAGAAATGCGAAGGCTGCTGCTTGAGAAGGATTGGATGTACTGGCGCGAAGCGATTCTTCACGATCTCTCGCGCGCCCATCCGAATATTCGCGATTGCGTTTCGCGTATTGACATCATGCGCTTCGGCCACGCCATGGCGCGGCCTGTTCCGGGCTTTCTGACATCGCAAAAGAGACGCGAATTATGGTCAATTAAGGGTCCGCTGAGCTACGCAAATAGCGATTTAAGCGGTTTTAGCATCTTCGAAGAAGCACAATATCGAGGCGTAACGGCTGCGGATCGCGCTTTAAGGGACATCGGGCGTGGTTGAGGCGGCCATAGTTTCCACAGCCGGGGCCGTCGGACTCGCGGCCTATGCGGTGCGCGGAAGATCGTCCCAGTTGCTAGCGCCATCTATATGGCACGGCGATAGAAAACGGCCTTCGCTCGCACTGACTTTCGACGATGGGCCCAGCGAATCGACGCCAGCGCTGCTCGAAGTTCTCGCCAAGCACGGCGTAACAGCCACATTCTTCATGTGCGGCCGCAACGTCCGTCGCTGCAGTGAGATAGCGCGCGATGTTGTGGCCGCGGGACACGAAATCGGCAATCATACCGAATCCCACGCCCCGTTTTACTTCAAATCGGCGGAGTTTATTTACCGCGAAGCGGCGCTCGCGCAAGAGTCCATCTTTCAGATAACACGAGTGAATCCGAAATTATTTCGCGCGCCCTATGGAGTGCGATGGGTCGGCTTGCGGCAGGCGCAAGCCCGCCTGGATCTGACCGGCGTGATGTGGACCGCGATCGCGCACGATTGGAAATGGCCGGGGCCGCGTGTTGCGCGGATGCTGCTAAAAAGGGCCAAAAATGGGGCGATTTTGTGTTTGCACGATGGGCGGGCGATCCAGCGCACTCCGGATATTCGCGCGACGATCGAGGCGGTGGAGTTTGCTGTGCCGATTTTGAAAGAACGCGGATTTACTTTCGAAACCGTAAGTCAGTTATGCGGGTTGTGACAACCGATGCACTGCGTTTCCGGAAGCTGCTGGGTCTCGAGCCATATGGCTGCGCGCTTGGCGTAGGGCGTGTTCGGCAAATCCGCGCGGATCTGTTCGAAATAGACGCGGGCTTTTTCTTCGTCGCCTAAACGGCTGTATCCTTCCGCGATGCCGAAGAGCAGTTCTCCGCGCGGGTGCGTGCCGAGCGTCTCGAAATATGGCTTCTGAATCTTATAGACGCGTTCGAAATCGGCCACACCATCTTTGACGAGGGACTGCGCCAGTTCCGGGTCTGACACAAAACGCGAGATTGCGAGAAGATCGGCGCCGCGCGGAATACGGACTGCGGGGCTATCGGGCGCGAGATCAACGGCGGTCTGCATTTCCTTGACTCCCCGCGTCCATAGCTCCATGCCTTTCTGCTGATCGCCGGTCATGAACGACTGGCCGGATTGAAATGTGAGGCCGGAGCCGTGCCAGACGAGTGCCTCGGCGTTCTTGGGATTGGTTGCGAGCACTTCCTCGGATGCTTTCATGCCGCGGGCGAGCGCCTCCTTATCTCCGGCAAAGCCAGCGAAGAACGATTCGCGGACCTTCATATCGAAGCGATCCGTTTGTTGCGCGGGCGCGCTGCGGAGCGCCGTGAGGAATCCCACGATGAAGGCGATTGCTCCGGCGATGAATAGCTTCCACTTGGTGCGCTTCATGATTAACAGTACCTTTGAATGTGAGAATAGGTTACCTGGCTCCGGGAGTCTTCACAAAACCGGCGAACGGCGGAGATTTCTGGACGAATGACAATGCGCTGGCTGCCTGCGTTTTCCATGATGCTGGTCTCGACGATCAGCTATATCGACCGCAACACGCTGGCGCTGCTGGCTCCAACGATTCTTCGCGAAGCGCACCTTTCGAACGAACAGTACGGATTCATTATTTCGTCATTTTCGGTCGCCTACATGCTGGGGAACCCTTTGTGGGGGTATGTTCTCGACCGGATTGGCGTGAGGGCGGGGATGACGGCGGCGGTTTCGATCTGGACGTTCGCGTCGGTGGCGCATGTATTCGCTTTTGGATTCCGGGGATTTGCGGTAGCTCGGGCAGTACTGGGATTTGGCGAGGGCGCGACGTTTCCGGGAAGCTTGCGAACGGTGGTGCAGACGCTGCGGCCGGAGCAACGCTCGCGCGGGATCGCGGTGGCCTATAGCGGAGGGTCGCTGGGCGCGGTGATCACGCCGGTGATTATCACTCCCATCGCCGCAATGTGGGGATGGAGAGGAGCGTTTTGGGCGACGGGCGCGGTGGGCGCGGCGTGGCTGCTGTTATGGGTGGTGTTATCGCGGCGGAAGGACATCGCGAGGGCTCCCAAAAGCGCTGCGGTGCGGAGCGATGCGCCGAGATTCGGCGATCCTCGCGTGTGGCGTTTATTGCGGCTTACGCGATGGGAGCGTTTCCGTCCGGCTTCGTGCTGTATCAGGCGTCGATCTTTTTGACGGCGGCATTTTCCAAATCGCAGGTCGAAATTGGGAAGGTGTTGTGGATTCCTCCGCTGGGGTGGGAGATTGGGTATTTTTTCTGGGGGTGGGCGACGGACCGGTTTTCGGGAGCAGGGGCGTCGATGCGGCGTCAGTTTGTGGTGTTGACGGTGTTGAGTACGCCACTGGCGCTGATTCCTCACGTTCACTTTTATGGCCTGACGCTGGCGATGATGTTTTTCGCGATGTTCGTCACCTCGGGATTCATCATCGGCGCGGTGGCGTATGCGACGCACCATTTTTCCATCGACCATGCGGGCTTTATCGCGGGGCTGGGAGCGGGGAGCTGGTCGCTGGTGATTGCGCTGGTGATGCCGGGGGTGGGAAGGCTGTTCGATATGCATCGGTATGATTTTGCGTTTCTGGTTGCGGCGCTGTTTCCAATTGCGGGGTGTGGGGTGTGGACGTTGTGCAGTCGAAATAGCGCTAGACCTTGTTGACGCTTGGTTGGCTTGACGATTGGTGGACTGGCACGGTAGGTTAGGCTTGAGAGGAGGGCCAAGATGACGATCACGGTTGACATCAAGCCAGAGGTGAAGGCTGAACTCGCGCGTCAAGCTGCTGTACGAGGACAAGCGATTGAGGCGCACGTGGCGAGCCTGCTCGAAGAGGCTGCCCATCTTTCGTCTGACGCGAACCGGCCTCTCTTCGATAAGGAAAGGGCGCAGGCTGCAGGCGCCCGCATTCGCGAGTTGCGCGAAGGAGTCAGTCTCGGAGGTCTGACGATCCGCGAATTGATCGACGAAGGACGTCCGGCTGAAGCCGACGCTGCAAGCTGAAGCTCGCGCCACCCTGCTACGGAGATCGGCCTGTCCGCTCCCTGACGGTCGCGGTTCGGTGCGGGGTTTGAGCGGGACGTGGGTTGCGGAGGTGCCAGTTTAATGACTGCAGTGGTCTAAGATCTCCCGGCTCACCGCCGAGCGCTCTTCATCGGGTAGAGTCTCTAAGAAGAGCTCGATTGCTTCGCGGATGTTCGCTAGTGCTTCCTCAACCGTCTTTCCTTGCGACTGGCAGCCCTTCAATTCTGGGCACCAAACGTAACAGGGTGCTCATCCTGCTCGATTTACGACGCTGACCTTGCCTGTTATGAGCCATCACTCCAGCTCCGGCAGCGCCCGAGTGGTGCGGTTGTCCTGTGCAGCGGCTGGGCAACGATAGAGATGCATAGGAGGACTTGTGCGCCTCGCTCGAACTGCGTTTGTGAGCCCAGGGGACAGACAGCCTTTTTCGCACCGACCGTGGCTCTGTTTTTCGTAGAGCGTGGGGTGAAAAAGGTGTCAGTCCCCGAGTTTGTCTCGTCGAAGAGCCGCCTGAAAGAGCGGCTGCCGCCAAAATTAGCGGCCCCACAAGAATGGGTGCCTATGCGGTCTGCTGGGCGGCTTTGCGGGCTTCCGCGGCGTCGTAGCTTTCGCCGTAGATTGACGGCACTTTCGCTCCCATCGGGCGCAGGTACATCGATAACTGGCCGCGGTGGTGGACGGAGTGATGCAGCATGAAGCCCAGGTACATTACCGCGGGGAGCTGAAACATGCCTCGGAAGTCTACGATCTTTAGTAGCTGATCATTCGACAGCTTCGTTAGCTTCTGGTAGCGCTGGTCAAAGTTTTCTGTGTACCAGGCGGTCAGATCTTTCGAGTTCTTGATGGAATCCGGGAGAGGCGTGGGGGTGAGGTCGAACGCGCCGGTCGCTACTGCGTTCATAAACCGATTCTCGGTCGCGACGATGTGCCAGGCGAGATCCAACCCGCTTTTCGAGATCCCATCCGGGCGATAGTCGCCTTTATCGGGCGGAATAGCTTCAATAACGCTCTTGGTGAGGCGGTGCTCGTTTTTTAGTCCAGGGAGATAAATAGTATTTAGCAAAAACGCGGCTTCATTGGGTTGGATTGGTTGCATGGGTACAGCATAACTCAGAGTTTCCGGCTGCGGAAGCTCAGGCTTTCGCCTGGTTCGACTCGCCTGCGGAAGCCCGCAGAATCATCATGTGAGACTCTCTATATTCGCTCTGGGCCTTGCCGCGGCTAGTCTTTACGGCCAAAAATTACGAACCCATTCCCCTCGACGCCCCAGAAGGCGACGCCTTCCCTGATCGTGGTGGGCGGGCTTGACTGGAGATTCGCGGATCCTTGTGCGGACGCAGTCGCCGGATTCAATTTCAGCGGGCTTGCGGCGTCGCCTCTGGCTCGCGGTCTGATCGCCCAGTTGGGAGCCAAGCAGGGCCTGACTGAGGCGGACATGAAAAAGATCTTCGACGGACTCTCGGGCGTGGATCAGGTGGCGCTCTCCATCCGCGACAACCGTGTCGTGGTTATGCTTAGCGGCAGCGTGGCGGATCTAACTCTTCCTGCGCCGGAGGCAGGATGGAAGGCGGTATCGGTGCATGCAAGCGCGATGCTGGTCGGGACTGCCGACTTAGTGGACCAGGCGGCACAGCGCATCGCGATGAGGGTCCCTCTGAGTGAGTTAGCGCGGTCGGCGGAGGAGCGGCAGGCGAGTAGCGAGTTTTGGGCCAGCGGGTCGGCGCAGATTGTCGGGCCACAGGCTTTGAACGCGGGGGTGAAACGGTTCTGGCTGACGGTCTCGATCCGGAATCGCCTGACGAGCGACCTGGCTTTCGAATTCAACGGAGTGCCGAGCGCGAAGACACTCGAAATGCTGCCGGGTGGCGCCACGCTTGAAGGCAACGTGCTCCACGCCAGGATGTCGATGGAAGCTGACGAAGTGCAGATGAAATTCGGTCAGATTGTCGCCAGTCCCGTTGGCGAGCGGTTGGCGGCTTTGGTGGAAGCGGCGCGCTATCTTCCGGTGCGCGATCTCACGATCCAAAGGCAGACCAAACCCGTTATTTATGGGTTAGATAGCGGACCTAAAGTAGTCAATCAGTAGCCAAAAGAGTGTATAATTCCTCCGAAATGAGGAGGAATTGTGGCGAATAATTTCAGAATTGTTTGTCTCGGCGACTCGATTGTCTGGGGTCAGGGTCTGCTGCCCAACGAGAAGTTCAATACGCTGGTGCAACAGGCGCTATTGCCCAAGTATCCAGGCGGGGTTACACTCGAATCCGTGGCTCACTCGGGTGCGGTTATCGGCGCAACCGGAGCGAGCGGAACTCCGCAAGTAGGAGAAGTCCCGGCTTCGCGGCTTTCCATCATCGAACAGTGCGACGGATATAATAATGCTCCCGATAACGTGGATTTGGTGCTGATGGATGGGGGGATTAACGACGTCGGCGTGGCGTCGATCCTGAATCCATTTTCGCTGATTCCGCGGCTCAGTCAACGAGTCCAACATGCGTGTCACGACGGGATGGTGGTATTGCTCAAAAAAGTGACCGCGAAATTCTCAAAGCCCAGCTGTAAGATATTGGTGACGGGTTACTATGCGATCCTCAGTGGGCGGAGCGATCCGGTGGGAGTGACCAAGATCCTCAGCCTTTTCGGCATTGCGGTGCCTGATTTTCTCGACAAGGATCTCGACTTTATCAATCCCGTGCTCGATCGGTGCGAGGCATTTTACAAAGATTCGAACCAGCAACTTAAGCAGGCCGTGGTGGACGTGGGCGATCCCCGGGTTACTTTCGTTCCCACGGGATTCACGGACGCTAATTCCGTGTTCGTTCCCGGCACATCGCTGCTTTGGGCGCTGGATCTGGATGACGACATGAGCCCGCTCGATCCGGCCGCCCCGGCGCGGCATCCACTGTGCGATATCGCGCACTCCGATCCGGCACAACTCCTCGATCGCGAGCTCTGCTATCGCGCTTCGGCCGGACATCCGAACGTGCAGGGAGCGGTGCAATTCAGCAAGCAAATCCTGGCGGCGATACCGTAAGATCAGTTCACCATGTAGCGGGCTTTTAGGGCGAAGGGAGCGATCTCGATATCGAACTGGGTTCCACCGGCGCGGCTCATTTGATAGGTCCCGCGCATCATGCCGGTTGGGGTTTTCAGAGGACACCACGACGAGTATTTGAAGGACTCGCCCGGCGCGAGGACGGGTTGTTCGCCGACGACGCCGGGACCTTGCACTTCTTCGACGTGGTCCAGGCCATCGGTGATGATCCAGTGGCGACTGATGAGCTGCACGGTTTCCTCGCCCTGATTCGTGATGCGGACGGTGTATTCGAACACCCACACGTCCTGGTGGGGCCGAGAATTTTCGGCCGAGTATTGCGACATCACCTCGACGCGGATGGAGTTGGTGACGGCCTCGGACATCGGAGCGGGTTGGGGCCGCAGGTTGGGCATGGTGGAAGCTTTTATCATAGCAATCGATGTCATCCGAGAGGGTGCTCTAGAACTCCGCTCCCTGCGGTCACGGCTCGGTTGCGCATTTTGTTATTCGTAGCGGAGCGCGATTAACGGGTCTACTTTCGTCGCGCGGCGCGCTGGAATGATGCACGCCGCAACCGTGACTGCGCCGAGCAGGAGAGCCATGGCGCAGAAGGTGAGCGGATCAAAGGAGCTGACGCCGAAGAGGAGTCCGCGGATCAGGCGGGTGAGGGCGAGTGCACCGACGGCTCCGGCAAGCACTCCGGCGGCGGCGAGCTTGAGACCTTGCGAAAGGACCAGGCCGAGGACGTCGCTCGATTTTGCTCCCATCGCCATGCGGATGCCGAACTCGGTCATGCGGCGTGTGACGGAATAGGAGATGACGCCGTATAATCCGACCGCGGCGAGCAGCAAGGCGATTGTCGAGAAGAGGCCGAGCAGAGTAGTGAGGAATTGGGGACGGGAGCGTGCGCCGGCGAGTACTTCGTCCATGGTGCGGACCTGCGCGAGGGGGAGCGATGGATCGATGGCCCCAACGGCGGCCCGGACGGCGCCGATTAGAGAGTGCGGGTCGCCCGCGGTGCGCATTGCAAGATAGACCTGATTGCGCGAATTGGCCTGGCGCTCCGGTAGAAACAGCTCGGTACCCGCGGGCTTGTCCAGGCCGGCGTTTTTCAGGTCCTCGACGACGCCGACGATGGTGCACCAGGGGTCCTGAAAGCCAGGGCGAATGCGGCGGCCTATAGGGCTCTCATTGCCGTAGTAGGTGCGCGCCATGGTGTGGTTGACGATTACTGTGGCGGGCGCGCCATCGATGTCGCGCGCGTCGAAGAAGCGACCTTCGAGGAGGCGAGTTCCCATGGTTTCGAAGAAACGGTCGCCTACGATTTGCCAGTAGTCGATGTTGTTACCGGGGCCGCCAGGCACGGGCGTAAAGTTTTCAATCTGCGTGTCGTTGGCGTCGATGGGGCGTTCCGGAGGGAGGCCGCTCATGGCGGTTGCAGAAGTCACGCCCGGAATGGTCGCGATTGTTTCCTGTATTGAGTGCCAGAATCGGGTCCGATTCGCTTCCTGAGGATAGACCGTAGCTGGCAGATTCACGCGCAAGGTTAGAAGGCCTTCTGGGCGAAAACCGGGATCAACTTCGCTGAGCTTCCAAAAAGCCCGGATCATGAGTCCGGTGCCGATGAGGAGGATCAATGCGAGGGCGAGCTCGCTCGAAACCAGCGCGGACCGGAATCGATTCGAGGAGACCGAGCCCGCGGAGCCTCGTCCGGCTGCGGCTTTTAGTGCGTCATGCAAAGTGCCGCCCGCGATTTGCGCCAGCGGTGCGAGTCCGAAGAAAAGCGCAGTGAATAAGGAGACGGCGATGGTGCCGGCGAGCACTGTGAGATCGATATTGACTTCCGCGGCGCGCGGGATGCTTGCTTTGCCGGTGGCGACGAGGACCTTCAAGCCGGCCATGGCGAAGGCCAAGCCGAGTGCCGCGCCGCACAGCGATAGAAGCAGGCCTTCCACGGTGAATTGGCGGGCGAGTTGTCCGGTACTCGCGCCGAGCGCTTTGCGGATCGCGATTTCACGCTGGCGCGCTTCGGCGCGAGCGAGCAGAAGATTCGCGACGTTGACGCAGGCGATCAGCAACACGAAGGCGACCGCGCCCATCAGAGTCCACAACGCGGGCCGGATCGAGCGCACTACTTCGTCCTGCAAGCCGTAGGCGACGATCGGATGATTGTCGGGGCTGAAGGGATGGTTCTTTTGACCGATGCGATCGGTGGATTGTTGCACGTGACGCGCAAGCTCGTCCTGCGCGCGAGTCAGCGGCACACCGGGCTTCAAGCGTCCGACCAGGTAAAGAAAGTGACTCCCGCGCCGCTGTGGATTTGGCGCGGGAAGCTGCAACGGGACCCATATCTCAGGAGGATCGAGCTCGCCCGGAGGGAACGAAAAGGTTTGCCGCATCACCCCGACAATGTTCGCCTTGCTGCCATTGATCTGGATGGCGCGGCCGACGATGCCGCGATCGCCCGCGAAGGCGCGCTGCCACAGATCGTGCGAAATCAGGGCGACATTCGGTGCGCCGGGCACATCGTCCTGAGGGGTGATGGCGCGGCCAAGTTCGGGCGAAACTCCGAGGTCAGGGAAAAGCCCGCCGGTGACGAATGCGCTGGTGATGCGGATAGGGTTTGCCGCGCCGGCGAGGTTGATGCCGCCGGTCGTCCACGCGTCGAGCGATTCCCAGGATTGGAGGCCGTGCTTCAGCTCGTCATATTCAGGCGGCGAGGTCCAGAAGCGGCGCAATCCGCCGTTCGGAAATTTTGGAAATTCGGTATAGAGGCGGACGAGCTGGCCGGGCTCGCGATAACCGAGGGGGCGGAGCAAGACTGCGTGCACCACGCTGAAAATCGCGCTGGTGGCGCCGATGCCGAGGGCGAGGCAAATGATCGCGGCCGCAGTGAACCCGGGGCTTTTCGCGAGCATCCTTGTGGCATAACGAAGATCCTTGAGGAAAGTCGACACGGGCGAGACTCCTTCCTGTTACATACGGCGCGGGGAGGGAATGGTTACGCTTAATGCCCTTTTATCTGACGCACTCGTCGGGTCGAGTCTCGGAGTGCACTAGCAGAGCCGGACCGGGGGTCCGGCGCGGACCAGGGGGTCCGCCCCACACAGAGTTATCGCGACCTTCAGAGAGGAACCTGGTTTTTCAAGAAGGTGCTTGCTCGTGAATTTCGTAGCTGGTCACGATTTCGGCGGTGGGGCGTAGGGTCGCCGCGACGCCGCAGTATTTTTCGTCGGAGAGCTGGATGGCGTGGGCGACGGACTTTTCGGTGAGGCCGCGGCCGTGGAGGATGTGGCGGACCTCGATGCGGCGGAAGCTCTTCGGATGTTCTTCACGACGCTCGCCGTGAACTTCCACGCGGTACTCGGTGACGACTTCGCGTTTCTTGCGAAGAATATCGATGACGTCGGCTCCGGTGCATCCGCCGAGCGCGACCAGGAGCAGTTCCATCGGGCTGGGCGCGCTGGATCGCTCGCCTTTGATATCGAGCGTAAGCGCGTGGCCGCTGGGAGAGACTCCGACAAAGAAATCGTCGCCGGCGTAGTGGAGGATGGCTTTGGTGTCTTTCATGGTTTCACAAATAACATAGACCCCGGGCCGGTTACACTAGTGTGTTCATGGCTGAAACGCTATCGCTGTCCCATATTCAAACCGCTCGCAGGCGAATTGCTCCTTGTATCCGGCGGACGCCGCTGACGCCGAGTGTCACATTGAGCGAGCGGCTGAAGTCGAACGCCTACGTGAAGCTCGAGATGTTCCAGAAAACCGGATCGTTCAAGGTGCGCGGAGCGTTCAACAAGGCGCTGAGCCTGAAGCCGGAGGAGCGGGGGCGAGGGATCGTCGCGGTGAGCGGAGGCAATCACGCGCAGGCGGTGGCCTACGTGGCGCGAGCACTGGGACTGCGGGCATTAGTGCTGATGCCGGAATCGACGCCGCGCAATTACGTCGAGGCCACGCGAGGCTATGGGGCGGAGGTAAAATTCGCAGCCACGGCTGCTGCGGCGTTCGCCGAAGTGGCGGAGTTTGAGCGCGAGGGATGGGCGTACGTTCATCCGTTCGACGATCTCCTCGTCATGGCGGGGCAGGGCACGGTGGGGCTCGAAATTTTGGAAGATGTGCCGCAGGTGACCGACGTCGTGATCAGCATCGGCGGGGGAGGCTTTGCGGCGGGTGTGGCGACTGCGATCAAATCGTTGAAGCCGGGTGTGCGGATTTGGGGCGTCGAGACGGAGGGCGCCGATTGCATGTCGAAATCTTTGGCGGCGGGAGAAATCGTGACGCTCGATGCGATCACGTCGATTGCGCGGACGCTGGGCGCGCCCGCTCCGAGCGAGACGACGTTCGCGCTGGCGAAGGAATTGTTCGAGAGCGTGACAGTGGTTTCCGATCGTCAGGCAATGGACGCCCTGGGATTCATCCTGGAACGGCTCAAGGTCATGACCGAGCCTGCGGCAGCCTGCACGCTGGCCGCGGCGGAGAAGCTGCACATGAAGTTTACGCCGGAGCAGCACGTGGTGCTGATTTTCTGCGGCGGAAACATGTCGGTGGAAGATTTAGTGCGGTTCCAGTCGATCTAGCGCTTGCCGAGGCCCAGCAACACGCAGCCAACGAGAATCAGCGCGAGACCCGCGAACTTGGCGGTGGTCATCGATTCGCCGAAGAAAAGCTTGGACCAAATCGCCGTCCAGATGTAGCCGAGCGATACCAGCGGGAACAGGATGCTGATCTCACCGTGGGCAATTCCCTTTATAAAAAAGACTGTGGAAATGAGATAGAGCGCAAGTCCTAACGCCAGTTTCCAGTTGGTCAGCAGAGCGCGGAGGTTCATTTCGACGTGCTTCGCGCCGGCTTTTAATCCGACCGCGCCGAGGCTGCCGATGAAGGATCCGACCGAAACCCACGCAATGGACGAAAGCGGCGTGTTCACCGGTGCGCTCCTCTGCCCAACACCGCGACGCCCGCCATGATGACGCAGATACCGGCGATTTTCAGAGGGTTCATCGACTCGTTAAACAGCAGAACGGAGAGAATCGCCACCCATACGTAACTGAGCGAGATTAGTGGATAGAGCACGGAGAGTTCGCCATGCTTCAATGCCACGATCATCAAAACGGCGCCGACGCCATAGACCGCCAGGCCCGCAATCAGCGGAACGTCGGTAATCGCGATCCGCAAGGTGGGATGGTCGCCCAGGCGCGCTGTTCCATATTTCCACATCACTTGCGCTGTGGCGGCCAGGAATGTGAACAGGATAATGAGAAACACCGAACGGCGTTTTTGTTGTGAAGTGGACGCAGTCAAAATACCAGAATAGCGTTACTCGCCGCTCTGCTGCAGAAGTTTCGCCACTAGCGCGGTCCATCCGGTTTGATGGTTGGCTCCGATGCCCGCGCCGTTGTCGCCATGGAAATATTCGTAGAACAGGATGTGGTCCTTGAAATGAGGATCGTTCTGGAATTTTTGCGCTCCTCCGAAGACGGGGCGGTTGCCTTGGCCATCGCGCAGGAACAGATGCGAGAGACGCTTCGACAACTGTTGCGCGACATCGCTTAAATTCATCCGATTGCCGGAGCCTGTGGGAAACTCGACTTTCAGATCGTCGCCAAAATAATAGTGGAAGCGCTGCAGGCTTTCGATCAGCAGAAAATTCAGAGGGAACCACACCGGTCCGCGCCAGTTGGAATTACCTCCGAACAGGCCGGTGCGCGATTCGGCGGGCTCGTAATCGACACGGTATTCCTGCCCGTTCACGATCATTTTGTACGGATTGGCATCGTGAAACTTCGAAAGGGACCGGATTCCGTGGGGCGACAGAAACTCCGCTTCGGCGAGCATGCGTTCGATGATTCGAACCAGGCGCGGGCGCGTCACCACGCTGAGCAGCCTGCGATGTTCGACGCCATGCCGCGCGAGCGATGCCAGATTTCCACAAAGGTCCGGACGATGGGTGGTGAACCAGTCCATGCGACGCTTAAATCCCGGCAGCTTGTCGATGGTTTCCTGCTCCATGGTATCGACGGCGAATAGTGGAATCAGGCCGACCATGGAGCGGACGCGCATCCGCATCAAGGTACCGTCGGGAAGATGTAGCGAGTCGTAGAAGAAGCCGTCGCTTTCGTCCCACAATCCGCCGTCCCCCATTTGATTCATTGCATGGGCGATATAGAGGAAATGCTCGAAGAATTTGCTGGCGACATCTTCATAGAGAGGGTCGACCTTCGTCGACAGTTCGAGCGCGATTTTCATCATGTTGAGGCAGTACATCGCCATCCAACTGGTGCCGTCGGACTGCTCGATGTGGCCGCCGGTCGGGAGCGGCGCGGAGCGGTCGAAGACGCCGATATTATCGAGACCCAGAAATCCGCCCTCAAAAATATTGCTGCCTTCGGAGTCTTTCCGGTTGACCCACCAGGTAAAATTCAGCAATAATTTGTGAAAAATAGTTTCGAGAAACGCGTAATCCGGACGGCCGGAGAGCTTGCGGTCGATCTGGAACACTCGCCAGCAAGCCCACGCGTGGACCGGAGGATTCACATCGCCAAAGGCCCATTCATAGGCTGGAATCTGCCCGTTCGGGTGCATGTACCATTCGCGAAGAAATAATTTCAACTGACTCTTGGCGTAATCCGGATCGACCAGAGCCATCGAAATCATGTGAAACGATGTGTCCCAAGCCGCATACCACGGATATTCCCATGTATCGGGCATCGAAAGAACATCTTCATTGAACAAATGGACCCACTGCGAGTCCCGCCCTTTGAGCCGGTCGCGCGGCGGAACAGGCTGCGTGGGATCGCCATTCAGCCAGTCGTTAATGACAAAGTGGTAATACTGTTTGGACCAGAGCAGTCCTGCAAACGCCTGCCGCTGGACACGCTGTCCGTCCTCGGAGAGAAACGAGGGACAGAACGAATAGAATTCGTCGGCCTCGGCGATGCGGCGCGCGAAGATGCCGTCGATGTCATGGACCAGCGTCGATGGTTGGGACTTTTCGGCGAGTCTCAATCGTATGGTTTCACTTTGGCCGGGTGCCACATCCAGTTGATACCAGGCACACGCCTTGGTCCCTTTCTCAGCCGGGTTCACCGCGTCCAGGTCGTTGTGGACAACGCGGCGATGAAACGCGTCCTTGACGAAGCGTTGAGGGTTTTCCGTGCCCCACAGCGCATGCGCGTTGGAATCGTTTTCGGTGAACAGCATCGGCTGGGCGCGATCCAGCGTGAATCGATACGAGCCGAGGGACGCCTCCTCAATATCGATGGTGGCATCGCCAGATCGCCCCATCGAGGGACGCTTTGGATCGAGCGTCCAGGACCACGTGTTGCGAAACCATAGCGTTGGCAGCACATGCAGAATGGCATTTTCCGGCCCGCGATTTGTCACCGTGATCCGAATCAGCACGTCGTCGGTGCTGACTTTGGCGTACTCGATCTCAATGTCGAAATAGCGATCGCTATCGAAGATGCCGGTGTCGATCAGCTCGAACTCAGGGTCCAGGCGCGTGCGGCGCCGGTTTTCTCCGTACAGCCGCGCGTAAGGAAATTCGGCTTGCGGATATTTGTACAGGCACTTCATGTAGGAGTGCGTCGGCGTGGAGTCGAGGTAGTAGTAAATCTCCTTGATGTCCTCGCCGTGATTGCCCTGATTCCCGGTGAGGCCGTACAGCCGCTCCTTTAGAATCGAGTCGCGGCCGTTCCAGAACGCCGGCGCGAAGCACAGGCGCTGATGGTTATCGCAAATCCCTGCAATACCGTCTTCGCCCCAGCGGTAGGCGCGGAGATGCGCATGTTCAAAAGGAAAATATTCCCACGCCGTGCCGTCCGCGCTGTAGTCCTCCCGCACGGTACCCCATTCGCGATCCGAGAGAAAGGGTCCCCATCGCCGCCAATGCTGCGAGCGGCTGGAAGCTTCAAGAAGTCGTGTTTTTTCGGCGTCCAAGATTTTATTATGCCCCTGCGCGGTTGCTCGACGCTTTGCTCCTGATGGACAATGCGCCGCGAAAGAGCTCAATGGCAGGCGGTTTTGTCAGGACCACGCTCACGATGTCGAACCGGATCCGATCCCATGGCGTCCCGGTTTTCCGGGTGTATTCGCGGGCAATGCGTAGCAGATGCTTGCGCTTCTCCTCGCCGATGGCGCGCTCCGGAGGTCCGAAATCGGCCGTTTCCCGCGATTTTACTTCGACGAAGACGAGACTCTCGCCGTCCCAGGCAATCAAATCCGCCTCCGCATCGCCCGACGACAGACGATAGTTGCGGGCGACGATAATGAATCCTCGGGCGCGTAAAAACCGATGGGCCAGATCTTCGCCGCGACGGCCAAGCGCGAGCGCCGGGGTCCATTCGCGACGCCGGCCGAGGTGGCGCAGCCAGTCGGATATTCGCAGAATCACTTTTTGATTGCTCGAAGCCGCCACTCGATCACCTTCCCGCGAACCACGTAACAGAGATAGTGTTCCCAGAATCGCCGGTAGCGGGGGAAGGCGTTGACGAGAAATTCGAATCCAAGCCACCTCCACAACGCTAGTAGCTTTACGTGGACCGAAATCTCCTCAAATCGGACATTGGAATAATAACCGTAACCGGCATTGTCCTCGCCAAAATAGCGCAGCGAAAAACTGTTGAGGTGCCAGCGATGCGTGGGATCGCAGAAGGAGCTGAAGTCGGTATAGTGCGGCGTGACGATGAACACCTCGCCGCCGGGGCGGACCAGGCGGTGAAACTCCTCCATGGTTTTCATGACGTCGCGCAGGTGCTCCACCACGTGGACGGCTTGCAAAGCGTTGAAGGAGGAATCGCGAAATGGATAGGGAAAGTGGTCTAGATCGCAGATCACGTCCGCGCGGCTGGCCGCGTTGCGGTCGATGCCGATGGAGCCGGGGAGTTTGTTGATACCGCATCCGACGTCGAGGGTTCGCATGTTTTAGGAATCTTCCGGCAGGCCGGGAACGACCGCCTGTGCGAGCTGGCGGGCCATGACAACCAGGTCGGCAAACGGGCGAGCTTCAAACACCGATGACGCTCCGGCTTTGGTAAGAATCTGTGGGACCTTCTCTTTCAAGACGTCGAAAATATCTCGCATTTGCTCCGCAGCCGGTCGCACGTCGTGCCGCGAAAGCGCGTTGCGAATCTCGCGGAGAATCCCGTCTGCGCTCGATCCATAGATGAACGGGTCCGTGCCATTCATGTCACTCAACGATTTTTGGAGCCGGTGGCGCGACGACTCAAAAACAAACCATTCGTGACCGGAAGGCGAGGCATTCTGCCATCCGACCACCAAACCCAACTCAAAGGGCATATTGAATCGCGGTGTCGCCGGAAGCTTTCGATCCAGTTTCACAAATGACAAATCGTGAAAGGAATACCTACAAGCCTTAATGAGCTTGAAAATCCGGTCCAGCCTTCTCTCGCCGCCAGTTAATTCGAGGGTTGCGCGAGGATCAAGTCCGAACGCCGCTACTCCAGTGATATAAGCGAGAAAATGATCTTCATAGCCGGGATCGTACGGAATATTGAGAAATGCGCTGTCACGCTGAGCGCCAGGCATCTCACGCCGTTTTCAGCCGTTTCTTTCGCGCGGCAGCTCGTTCCGCCTTCCGCTTCTCTTCCAGGCGAGCAAGGCCCTCATTCGCCATCTTGATCAACTCCAGCGTCCGTTTGCGCGAAACACCCATCTTTTTCGCCGTCTGCCAAACAGTCGGGTAAGGCGTGTCGACAATCACCGGCTTCCTCATAACTTCACTTTATCATTTCACGCAAACACTCTTCGATTGTATCCACCGCGAAATCCGCCTGATTCTTCGTAATCACCAGAGGAGGGCAAATGCGCAGCGTATTCGGACCGGCGCCCAGCACTAGTACGCCTCGCTCGAAACACATCTCTTCCAGCCTGTCGCGCAGTTCCGGCGCGCGCTCCTTCGTCGATTGATCCCGGACCATCTCGATGCCGATCATCAATCCTAAACCCCGCACATCGCCGACGATTGGAAAACGTTTCGGCAGTTCGTCCAACCGTCCCTTCATATGCGCGCCGACCTTCGCCGCGTTCTCGACCAATTCCTGTTCGAGCAGTTCGATGGTCGTGAGCGCCGCTGCCACGCACACAGGATTGCCCCCGAACGTCGATGCGTGCGCGCCGGGCTTCCAGTTCATGACCTCGGCACGGGCGATCGTCGCGCCCAGAGGCATTCCGCTGGCGATGCCTTTCGCGATGGTCATAATATCGGGCGAGATGCCAAAATGCTCGGCCGCGAACATCTTGCCGGTGCGACCCATCCCGCACTGAATTTCGTCGAAGATCAGCAGGATGCCGTGTTTATCGGCGAGCCGTCGGAGTTCGTCGAAAAACTTCTGTGGAGGAACGACGTAGCCCCCTTCGCCCTGCACCGGTTCGACCACGATTGCCGCGACTTCTTCCACTGGGAGCGTATGCCGGAACAACGTATCCTCAATCGCCTTCACGCATTCGACCGCGCACGAATCGGGTGTTTCTCCATAGGCGCAGCGATAGCAATACGCATAGGGAACGTGGTGCGCGCCTTGCATGATCGGGAAAAATCCCTTCTTTTGGACGCTCTTCGATCCCGTCAGCGCCAGCGATCCCATCGTGCGGCCGTGAAACGCTCCAAAAAACGCCACAAACTGCCCGCGTCCGGTATGATAACGAGCCATTTTGAGTGCCGCTTCCACCGCCTCCGTGCCGGAGTTGCCGAAATAGACCCGCTTCGAAAAATCGCCCGGGGCCAGCGCAGCGAGCTTTTCCGCCAGCTCGACCATGTTTTCGTAGTAAAAATCCGTGCCCGACATGTGGATCAGCTTGCCCGCCTGCTCCCGAATCGCCGCCACGACCTTGGGATGGCAATGCCCCGTCGCGACCACCGCGATGCCCGCGTTGCAGTCGAGAAAGCGGTTGCCGTCAACGTCCTCGATCATCGCGCCTTCGCCGCGCGCGACCACCAGCGGGTAGCCGCGAGTATAGGATGGTGACAAAACTGCTTGATCACGATCGATGATGGCTTGCGCCTTGGGACCAGGCAGGGTCGTGGCCAAGTGAGGGAAGTCCGAACGGACTTCTTGTAAAGTATTCATAAAACTACTCCTTCTTGCGGTATCGACTTGTGAGGACGAGGGGCCGACGGGGAAGCAGTCTTAGTCGGAGCCGAACAAGGAAGGACGGGATGTCGATGGGGTCGCCATGCCTAACTCCAAGATATCACGAAAAGAGTTGAATCCAACCCGCGGAGTTCCGCGTCCATTATATGACAACATTGGGCTAAGATTATTGAACTGTATTGCACTAACATGCTATACTTTTTCTGAGAGAGGTCGCTGAATGGACTTCAACCGATTTACTGAAAAACTTCAAGAAGCCGTACGTACCGCCCAATCCCTCGCCAGCAGCCGGGGCCAGCAGCAGCTCGATGTCGAGCATCTTCTCGTTGGGCTGCTTGAGCAACAGGGCGGTCTTGCTCCATCTATTTTATTGAAGGCGGAAGCGAATCCAGAAACTCTGCACCGCCGCTTGATACAGGATCTCGACAAACTCCCCCGCGTCTCCGGCACCGCCACCGGAATTGACCAAATCTATGTCACTTCTCGCCTCCAAGCTCTTCTAACCAGCGCGGAACGCGAAGCGAAGAGACTCAAAGACGAGTATGTTTCGGTGGAGCATATTCTCCTGGCGGCGACCGAGGAAAAATCCTTTAAGGACCTGGGCCTGACTCGTGAACGCCTGATGAGGACGCTCCAGGAAGTACGCGGCAGCCAGCGGGTCACGTCGCAAAATCCCGAGTCGACCTACGAAGCCCTTGAAAAATATGGTCGCGACCTGACCAAGCTCGCGGCGGCTGGAAAACTCGACCCCGTCATTGGCCGCGACGACGAGATTCGCCGCGTGATTACGGTTCTCTCCCGCCGCACAAAAAATAACCCCGTGCTGATTGGCGAGCCGGGCGTGGGAAAAACCGCGATTGTGGAAGGACTCGCGCAAAGGATCGTCCGCCGCGATGTTCCCGAGGGGTTAAAGGATAAGAAGGTGGTCGCGCTCGACATGGGCGCGTTGATCGCCGGAGCGAAGTTTCGCGGCGAGTTCGAAGAGCGGCTCAAGGCTGTCCTCAAAGAGGTGCAGTCGGCCGAGGGCGGCATCGTCCTTTTTATAGACGAGCTGCATACGGTTGTAGGAGCGGGCGCGTCCGAGGGTTCGATGGACGCGAGCAATCTGCTGAAGCCGATGCTTGCGCGCGGTGAGCTGCATTGCATCGGAGCGACCACGCTCGACGAATATCGCAAGTACATTGAGAAGGACGCGGCGTTGGAGCGGCGCTTCCAGACAGTGCTTGTCGACCAGCCGACGGTCGAAGACACGATTTCGATTCTCCGCGGGCTCCGCGAGCGCTATGAACTGCATCACGGCGTCAGGATCAAGGACTCGAGCCTGGTCGCCGCCGCGGTCCTCAGCCAGCGCTATATTTCCGATCGTTTCCTGCCCGACAAGGCCATCGATCTAGTCGACGAAGCCGCCGCGAAATTGCGGACGGAGATCGACTCCATGCCGGCCGAGCTCGACGAAACGCTGCGCCGGCAGATGCAGCTCGAAATCGAGCGCGAGGCACTGAAGAAGGAATCGGACAAATCGTCGAAAGAGCGATTGAAGAAGCTCGAAAAGGAGCTGGCTGAGATCAAGACCGGCTCGGCGGCTCTGAAAGCGCAATGGAGCGCGGATCAGGAAGTGTTGCGCAAGCAACGCGAGCTGCGCGCGCAGATTGAACAAGTCAAGCAGGACATCGAACAGGCGGAGCGCGCCTACGATCTCAACCAGGCCGCCGAGCTTAAGTACGGCCGCATGACCGCGCTCGAAAAACAGCTCGAAGCGGCCAAGCACGAAACGACGCTGCTCAAAGAAGAGGTCACCGAGGAGGACATCGCGCAAGTCGTCAGCCGGTGGACCGGAATTCCTCTCTCCAAGCTGCTCGAAGGGGAGATCCAAAAGCTGCTCCATCTTTCCGACGAACTGCACAAGCGCGTTATCGGTCAAGATGAGGCCGTGGATGCCGTGGCCGACGCCGTGATGCGCGCGCGCGGTGGATTAAAGGATCCCAAGCGGCCGGTCGGCAGTTTTCTATTCCTGGGCCCAACCGGCGTCGGAAAAACCGAACTGGCGCGGGCGCTCGCGCAGTATTTATTCGACGATGAACGCGCGCTGATCCGCATCGACATGTCTGAGTATCAGGAGAAACACTCCGTTTCGCGATTGGTGGGCGCGCCTCCGGGCTATGTCGGATACGACGAAGGAGGCCAGTTGACGGAGGCCGTGCGGCGTCATCCTTACTGCGTCGTATTGTTAGACGAAATCGAGAAAGCGAACAGCGACGTATTCCACGTGCTGTTGCAAGTGCTCGACGACGGGCGCTTGACCGATGGGCAGGGGCGCACGGTCGACTTCAAAAACACGATTGTCGTGATGACGTCGAACGCGGCGCATGACGACCTGGTACGGCTGTTCCGCCCCGAGTTTCTCAATCGAGTGGACGAGATTATCACGTTCCACCGGTTGACGGAAGCGCAACTCAAAAAGATCGTCGACATTCAATTGGGCGGTCTGCGCGGCAGATTGGCCGAGCGTCACATCGAACTGATATTAACGGATGCGGCGCGCGAACGGCTGGTGAAGGTGGGTTACGATCCGGCGTTCGGCGCGCGTCCGCTGAAGCGCGCAATTCAGAAGGAGATTGAGACGCCGCTCGCCCGGAAACTGGTGGCTGGCGAAATTCGCGACGGCCAGAAAGTCGTTGTCGATGAACGCGATCGCGTAATGGTGGTCGAGGTGGAATCGGCGGTACATGCCGAAGCATCTAAGTAATGAGCGCGCAGGCCGCCGGGCCCCCTCCGGCACTTGAGTAATCGCCGCCCCGGCGGTCCGTTGCGCACGGTGTAAGAAAAGGAAAGAGGATCGGAATGGAAAATAATCTTCGCTCGTTGCCTTTGCTGCCGCTGAAGAATTCAGTGTTGTTCCCTGGCTTGATGATGCCACTATCGGTCGGCCGCGAAGCCTCGCTTGGCGCGGTCGAGAAGGCGCTTTCGACCGAGGACAAGGAGATCGTCGTCGTCGTGCAACGCGATCCTTCTTTCGATGCGCCGCGCGCGGAAGATCTGTTTACGCTCGGCACGCGCGCGGTGATCAAGAAGGTTTCGCGTCCGAACGGCTCCCAGATTGACGTTCTGGTTCTCGGTATCGAGCGCGTGGTGATCGTGAAAGTGGACGACACCGAAGGGTTTATGACCGCCCGCGTCCGCGCGCTTCCCATGCCCGACGATTCCAGCCGCGAGACGGAGGCGTTGACGCTTTCGATCGTCGAAATGGGCTCGAAATTCGTCGGGCTAATTCAAAACGATCGCCACACGCCGCACGAACTGGCGCGCATGTTCACCACCCACGAGGATCCCCTGCAGCTCGCCTACATGGTCGCTTCGATCATGAACCTGGAAGGCACGCGCGAGCAAGCGCTGCTCGAAGCGCCGACGCGGGTCGAGGCTCTGCGCCTGGTACACGGCTGGTTGTCTCATGAAGTGGAGGTATTGAATCTCCGCAACAAAATCACCGAAGACGCCCGCGGCGAGATGTCGAAGGAGCAGCGCGATTACATTCTCAGGCAGCAGAAGCGAGCCATCGAGAACGAGCTGGGCGAGAAGAATCAGGACAAAGAAGAAGTCGATTCGCTGCGCGAGACGCTGACGAAAATCGAGCTTCCAGACGATGTGCGCAAGGAAGCCGAACGCGAGCTGGCCCGTCTTGAAAGGATGAACCCAGCGCAGCCGGAGCACAACGTGATCCGCACATGGCTCGAATATGTGATCGAGCTGCCGTGGAAGACGCGCAGTGAGGACAATCTCGATATCGCGCGGGCGCGGCAAGTGCTCGACGAGGATCATTTCGGCATCACGAAGGTGAAGGAGCGCATTCTCGAACAGCTTGCGGTGCTGAAGCTCAATCCCGAGGCGAAGGCGCCGATCTTGTGCTTTGTCGGCGCGCCCGGCGTAGGAAAAACATCGCTT
Source organism: Bryobacterales bacterium (assembly GCA_003170295.1). GTDB lineage: Bacteria > Acidobacteriota > Terriglobia > Bryobacterales > Bryobacteraceae > Palsa-187. The sequence goes on from PNAJ01000022.1 coordinate 123,841, forward strand.
GGACAATCGATCGCGCGCGCCATCGGACGCAAGTTTGAACGCATGAGCCTCGGTGGTTTACATGATGAGGCCGAACTGCGAGGCCATCGCCGCACGTATATCGGCGCGATGCCGGGCCGCTTGATTCAGGCCATGAGGCGCGCGGGTGCGAATAACCCCGTGCTGATGCTCGACGAGATCGACAAGCTCGGACGCGACTTCCGTGGCGATCCAGCCGCCGCTCTGCTCGAAGTGCTGGACCCGGAGCAGAACAAAGCGTTCCGCGATAACTATCTCGATCTGCCGTTCGATTTGTCGAAGGTGTTGTTCGTCACCACGGCAAATTCGCTCGATACGATACCAGCGCCTCTGCTCGATCGCATGGAGATCATTCGCCTCTCCGGTTACAGCGAGGAGGAGAAGGCGCAGATCGCGCGCCGCTACCTGCTGCCCCGCCAGTTGGCCCATGCCGGTTTGACGGCGGAGCAGTGCAACATTACCGAGGAAGGGCTCCTCAAGATCATCGCGTCGTACACGCGCGAAGCGGGCGTGCGCCGGCTCGAACAGACGCTGGGCCGCGTGATTCGCAAGGTCGCGCTGAAGTTCGCCGAAAACGTGACCGACTCTGTCACCGTGAAAGCCGACGACGTAGCCGAGATGCTCGGACCGGAGCCGATCACGCCGGAAATGGCGCGGCGCGAACTGCCGGCGGGCGTTGCCACAGGGCTCGCCTGGACCGAAACCGGCGGCGACGTTCTATACATCGAAGCTACCTTGCTGCCGAACGGCAAGGACGTCACGATCACCGGCCAGCTCGGCGAGGTGATGCAGGAGTCGGCGAAAACGGCTCGTAGTTTTGTTTGGGCGCACGCCGCCGAATTGGGTATCAATGCCGAGTTGTTCCTGAACTCGGGCCTGCACATTCACGTCCCCGCGGGCGCGATCCCGAAGGATGGTCCATCGGCGGGCGTGACCATGGCGACGGCGCTCGCGTCCGTCTACTCTGGAGTTCCCGCGCGCCAGGATACGGCGATGACGGGCGAAATCACGCTCACCGGACTCGTTCTGCCGATCGGCGGATTGAAGGAAAAAGTGCTGGCGGCTCGGCGCGCGGGTCTGAAGCGCGTCATCGTGCCTCGCAGCAATCAGAAAGATCTGCGCGATCTGCCTGAGGAGGTTCGCAATGAGATGGAGTTCCTCTTCGCCGATCGTGTTGAGGATGTCCTAAGATTCATGCTGCCGAGCTTGAGGTTCACCCCGGCGAAAGCGGCATAATCTGTCGCGGTTAGCCTAACCGATTCGAAAGGGACTTCGACCGCACCGCGAAATATCGCGTTGCTGCGAATGTCCCTTACACGCGATACTTCCTCGCCGACATCCTGCAATTCCAGCTTCAGCCGCAAAAACCGCTCGACGATCAGAATCGCGGAAACCCTCCGGGTGGTAACGACCCGCTGCTTCCGTTACAAGAAGGTTTCGGACTTGATTGACTGGCGTGACTGAATCTGGTAAACCAGAGAGAATACATTTGGGTGCCAAGTAGACGCTCGGGTGCATGCTTCATAGTGCCGAGGGGTTTAAACGCTTTGGATCAACAAGGGGAAATTACATGCAAAAGTTTGTAAGATCGCTCCGTCCGCAGTGTGCTTTCGCGCTGCTGCTTTGTCTTGGCTTAATGAGCCTGCCCATCATGGCGCAGGATGCCACCGGCCGTATTATCGGCGTCGTTACCGATCCCTCAGGATCGGTGATCCCGAAGGTGAAAATTACGGTGACCAACGCGGAAACCGGCGCCACCGCCAACGCGACGACCGCGGACGATGGCAGCTATCAGGCGTTACTGCTGCCGATCGGCACGTATCGCGTTGCCGCGGAGGCACAGGGATTCCGCAAGGCCATTACCGCGCCGCAGCAGCTTGAGATCAACCAATCCCTAAAACTCGACATAAAAATGGAAGTCGGTTCTACGGCGGAGACGGTGCAAGTGGAATCGAGCGCCAGCGGCGTCGAAACAGTGAATGCCCAGCTTGGGATGTCGGTCACCGGCGCCGAAATCCATAGCGCGCCGCTCAACGGCCGCAATGTCATGAGCCTCGCCACGCTGATGCCCGGCGTCATCCCGAATTCATCACTCACCACAGCCGGCGGAACGTCATTCAGTATCGCCGGAGGCCGGCCGGATTCGGTCACCTTCCTGCTCGATGGCGGCATGAACAACAACCTTTTGAGCAACGCTCTGGTGGTCAATCCGAACCCAGATGCCATCGCGGAATTCAAAGTCCTCACGAGCAACTACAACGCCGAATACGGCCGCAATGCTGGCGGAATCGTCAGTGTGGTCACCATGTCCGGCACCAACACGTTTCATGGTGCTCTTTACGACTACGTTCGCAACAACGACTTCAACGCCAATTCGTTTTTCAACAATCAGCAGGGCCTCCCGGTCCCGATCCTGAAGCGCAACCAGTTTGGCGCGGTCATCAGTGGACCCGTCTTCATCCCCAAGGTGATTCACGGCCGGAACAAGCTATTTTTCATGGTTTCGTATCAGGGCCAGCGGCTCTCGCAATTATCGACCTCGTCGAAGATCACCACTTTTACTCCCGCGGAGCTGGGTGGAGATTTCTCGCACTCCGGTACCGGCGGCGCTCCCGATGCCAACGTAGTTTCCTGGCTGAAGAAGTATTCGTATTTCCAGCCAAACGCGGCCTTGGCTGCCCAGGGCATTATCGATCCCACCAGGATCGACCCGGTGGCGAAGAACTACATCAAGGCGAATCTGATACCGACCGCTGGCAATGGCGCGTTGTTCTTCCAGGGCGCCGGTACGAATAATGCCGATGAGTTGACCGAAAAGATTGACTTCCTCGCCACGGAAAAGGACAAGATTACCGTCACGCTGTCGTCGTCGCGCAACCCCATCTTGACTCCTGGCAATCCGACCTATCCGTATGTTGGCAATAACGATCGCTACGCCGGCACAGTCTCTTACATCAAGACGATTTCGCCGACCATGCTGAATGAATTCCGCTTTACCGCTCAGCGCAATAACGGTTTGCAGGCATCTCCGGCCACCACGCTGCCCAAGCCAAACGCTCTCGGCATCAACATCATTTCCGATGATCCGAGCGGCCCCACCAATCTTGGGTTCAACAGCGGTCTCACCACCGGATTCAGCCCTCAGGGTCCCACCCATCTGATCGACAACACGTATATCTGGAGTGACGTGTTCACTATGACCAAGGGCCGTCACGGCCTCAAAATGGGCTTCAGCTACACGCCGTATCAGAACAACACCAACTACGATTTCTATATCAACGGTGAGTTCTTCTTCTACGGAACGGGTGGCGGCAGCTTCTCGCAGAACGACCGCGCCGACTTCCTGATGGGCCTTCCCGATGAGTATTTGCAGTTCGGTAAGGCGCCCAGCAACATTCGCACGCACAACGTTTCCGGATTCTTCCAGGACGAGTGGAAAGTCCGCCCCAACCTGACCTTGAGCCTGGGTATCCGCTATGAGTACAGCTCTCCGAAGCTCGATCTCCAGGGCCGTTCGTTCTCCTTAGATTATGGGGTGCAGTCCACGGTATTCCCCGGCGCGCCGAAAGGCTTGCTGTTCCCCGGCGATCCGCAGGCTCCGCTCGGATCCAATTTCCCGGATAGAAACGATTGGGCGCCGCGGTTTGGTTTCGCTTACGCCCCTGGCAAAGGCGGTAAGACCAGCATTCGCGGCGGTGTCGGCATGTTCTACGACATCCTGAAGGGCGAAGACAACTTGCAGTTCAACGGGCAGGCTCCGTTCTTCGGATTTGCCGACCTGTTCCCCGACCCGCTCAGCGCCAATCCCACTGGTCCGCTGAACCTCCTGAGCAACCCGTTCGTTGCAACGGGTACGCCCAATTCCTTCCCGTCCACACCGCCTCCGCACAACCTGAATTTCGGCGCGGCGGGTGACCTGCCGTTCGGTGGCGGCGGTGTCTACTTTGTCGATCCCCACCTCCGGACTCCCTACGTATACCAGTACAACCTCAGCGTCCAGCGTGAACTCATGCGCAACACTACCCTCGAGGTTTCCTACATCGGATCCGATTCGCATAAACTGACGGGATTGAAAGACGCCAACCCCTACGTGAGATCAACCGGATCTCGGCTGTTTAATACGGCCGCGCCGGGCGGTTTCAGCTACTTGGCGGAGTTCGATAACGTCGGCCAAGCGAACTACAATTCGCTCGCCGTCGGCCTCACCGGACGATTCCACGAGACCAAGGCCGGAGGGTTGCAGTATCAAATCTCGTATACTCACGGCAAATCGATGGACAACACGTCTGGTTTCCGTTTGGCCAGCAGCACGGTGCCCGCGTACAATTTCAACCAGTTCCGCTCCGTCTCGAACTTCGATATCCCTAATTTCCTGTCCATCAGCGGAAACTGGGAAGTCCCCTTTGCCAAGATGTGGTCGAGCGGCCCGAAGCGCTTGACTCGCGGCTGGATGATCACTCCGATCATTACTTACGCCAGCGGTACCCCGCTCAATATCACGGCGGGACTAAGCCAGTCGGGAACCAAACCAGGACCCTCTGGTAATGGCGACTCTCAGCTTGTCCGCGCCAACCTGGTAAAACCGGTTACCTTCTTTAGCCCGGAGACCTACCAGACCGGCGCCAATGGCAAGACCGGTAACTTCTACTTTGATCCGACTGCCTTCTCCAACGCCGGTCTGTCCGCCATCAACGGACTCACCACTCCGGCGCTCGCGACGTACGGTACGCTAGGCCGCAACGCCATCCGCGGACCGGATCAGGTCAATGCCAACATCGCCTTTGGCAAGACGACGGATATCTTTCGGGAGCGCGCCAGGTTGGAAATTCGCGGGGAGTTCTTCAACATATTCAACCACGCGGAGTTTAACAATCCGTCCACCAGCATCACCAGCGGATCGTTCGGTCAGGTTTCTTCGACCGCCGATCCTAGAATCATCCAAATCGCAGCGCGTTTCGTTTTCTAGACGAAACCTGCATCGCAGCAAATCGTTAAGGGGACGGCCCACAACAGGCCGTTCCCTTTTTTCATTCGTGCCAGAATAAAAGTGCACGCCCTAAAAGATCAAATCATGACCGGCTCCGATACCCGCCAGAAATTTCTAGACTATTTTGCCGCCCGAGGCCATCGCATCGTGCGAAGCTCCTCGCTCGTCCCCGCCAACGACCCGACTCTGCTGTTCACCAATGCCGGCATGAACCAGTTCAAGGACGTCTTCCTTGGAGAGGAACGGCGCGATTATTCCCGCGCGACAACCTCCCAGAAATGCGTCCGCGCGGGAGGCAAGCATAACGACCTCGATAACGTCGGCTACACCCGCCGCCATCATACATTTTTCGAAATGCTCGGCAACTTCTCCTTCGGCGACTACTTCAAGCGCGAAGCCATCGATTTCGCCTGGGAACTCATCACCTCGGTCTATGGACTGCCAAAGGAGAAACTCTACGTCACCGTCTTTCGCGAAGATGACGACGCTGAAAATCTGTGGCAGGAAGTCACTGGCATCCCTAAAAGCCGCATTTTCCGCATGGATGAGAAGGACAATTTCTGGCAGATGGGCGACACCGGCCCCTGCGGACCCTGCTCGGAAGTTCACTACGATTTTGGACCGGCTGCGGGCGAAGGCGAATTCCCGCACGATCCCGGCGAGCGCTTCGTCGAGATCTGGAACCTCGTCTTCATGCAGTTCGATCGCGACTCGACTGGAAAAATGACTCCTCTGCCCAAGCCGTCCATCGATACCGGCATGGGCCTCGAACGCCTCGCCGCCGTCATGCAGGGCGTCCTTTCGAATTACGATACCGACCTCATCCGCCCCATCATCAATAGAGCCGGCGAGCTGTTCGGCAAAACCTACGGCGACGATTCCCGGGCCGATACCGTGCTGCGCATCAACGCCGATCACGCCCGCTCCACCGCGTTCCTCATCAACGACGGCGTCGTTCCGTCGAACGAAGGACGCGGCTACGTCCTCAGAAAAATCATGCGCCGAGCCATGCGCAATGCCCGCATGCTCGGCACTGTCGATCCGTATCTCCACAAATTAACCGGCTTCGTCGCCGAGCACATGCGCGACGCATATCCGGAAATGATGGAGAGCATCCCCCGCGTAGCCCGCGTCGTTACGGATGAGGAGCATCGCTACGCGACCACGTTCATGGTGGCCGAAAAAGTTTTTCACGACGAAGCCAAAACCGCCGTGGGCGGCGTGCTCCCCGGCGCGACGGCTTTCAAGCTGTATGACACCTACGGCCTGGCCATCGACGAACAGGAGGAAATGGCTCGCGAATTCGGCCTCGCAATTGATCGCGACGGTTTTTCCGCCGAGATGGAAAAACAGCGCACCCGCGCCCGCGCGTCATGGAAGGGTGCCGATAAAGCACAGGTCAATCCCGTCTATCAAGCCCTTCCGCGCACCGAATTCATCGGCCGCGAGACGCTGGAAGCCCCGGCACTAGTTACCGCAGTACTCGAAGGCGAGATCGCGCTCGACAAAACTCCGTTCTACGCCGAAGCAGGCGGCCAAGTTGGAGATACCGGCATTCTCCTGTCAAAAGAAACAGGTGAACCTGTCGCAATCGTGGAATCCACGTACTCCGCCGCCCCCGGCAAGAGCGTCCATAAAGTGAGAATCCTCGCTCCCGTCAAGGAAGGCGAAACCGTCATCGCCCACGTCGACCCACAGGCCCGTCATTCGACCATGCGCAATCACACCGGCACGCATCTCCTTCATGCCGCGCTGCGCACCGTCCTCGGTACGCACGTCAAACAGGCCGGCAGCGTGGTCGAGCCCAGCCGCCTCCGCTTCGACTTCACGCACTACACCGCCATGGATGCAGACGAACTCACCGAAGTCGAGCGCCTCATGAACGACCAGATTCTTCTCAATCGCGAAGTGACGACTAACGTCATGGATCTCGACCAGGCTCTCTCCACCGGCGCCATGGCGCTGTTCGGCGAAAAGTACGGCGATAAAGTTCGCGTCGTCTCCATCGCCGATTTCAGCAAGGAGCTCTGCGGAGGCACGCACGTCACCCGCACCGGCGATATCGGCATCGCGAAGATCGTTTACGAAGGCTCCATCTCCGCCGGAGTGCGCCGCATCGAAGCCATTACTGGAGAAGGCGCGCTCCGCCGTTTTCAGGATTCACAAAAGGAACTGGCCCGCGTAGCAAGCCTAATACATGCGCCCGAATCCGAACTGGTCGAACAAGTCGAGAAACTGCTAGCCAAGGAAAAATCGCTAGAACAGCAGTTAGCCCAATTAAAGAACAAAGCCGCCCAAGCCGAAGCGGACACACTTGAAGCCCGCGATATCAAGGGTGTAAAGGTGCTCGCCGCGCAAGTCGAAGGCTTCGACCGCCAGCAACTCCGCACCTTGGTCGACTCGCTGCGCAACAAATGGAAGACTGCGGTAATCGTGCTCGCGACCGTCGAAGACGGCAATGTCGCCATAGTCACCGGTGTCACGAAGGACCTCACGTCGAAAGTCCATGCTGGAAAATTAGCAGGATCGGTCGCACAAGCCGTCGGCGGCAAAGGCGGCGGACGCCCCGACATGGCCGAAGCAGGCGGAAGGGATGCCGCCGCATTGCCCGCCGCGCTGGAGCAAGTTTACACCTCAGTCGAGGGCATGCTGTAAGTGGAAAATTTCGACGTAGTGATCGCCGGCGCCGGACCGACCGGCCTCGCGTGTGGAATCGAACTGAAGCGCCGCGGTGTCAGCGCCGTCCTCATCGACAAAGGCTGCGTCGTCAATTCGCTCTACAACTATCCGACCAACATGGTGTTTTTCACCACGCCGGAGCTTCTCGAAATCGGCGACATCCCCATGACGTCGCTCAACGACAAGCCCGTCCGCGCCGAAGCGCTGAAGTATTATCGCCGCGTCGCCGACCACTATAAACTCGACATCCGCCAGTATCAGCACGTCAGTCAAATATCAGGAGCTGACGGAGCGTTCGTCACCCACTCCACCGACATTCACGGCCGGGCCCATGAATACGGATCGAAGAAAGTGATTTTCTCCACCGGCTACTACGACGTCCCCAACATGCTGAACGTCCCCGGCGAGAATCTGCCCAAGGTGATCCACTACTATAAGGAAGCGCATCCTTATTACAACCACGATGTGATCGTTGTCGGAGCAAAAAACTCAGCCGCCATTGCCGCACTGGAGCTGCTTTGGTCCGGCGCACGTGTGACGCTGGTCCATCGCGGCGAAGGCATCCATCGGAACGTGAAATACTGGATCAAGCCGAACATCGAAAACCGCATCAAGAGTGGTGAAATAAGGGCTTTTTTCCGCTCAAAAGTGCTCTTAATCGACGAATTAAGGGCGATTATCACCACTCCAGAAGGCGAAATAACGCTCAAAAACGATTTTGTCTTCGCCATGACCGGTTATCGCCCCGATTTGACGTTTTTAGCAGCCCACGGCATCCGCCTCGACCCGGAAACCCAGCGCCCGTACACCAATCCGGAGACCCTCGAGAGCGACCGCAAAGGAATCTATCTTGCCGGAGTATTAGTGGCAGGCATGCACACCAACGAAATTTTCATCGAAAACGGTCGCTTTCACGGCAAAATCATTGCCGAAGCAATTAGCGCTCTTTAAGCAGTTCTTCGATTTTCGGCCGCAGCGTAACCAGTTCCTGCAACTCGGCTGAGCCTTTTACGTCGCTCTGCGCGCGAATCATGCCTTTGCGGTCGATCAGGACCACCTGCGGGTACACGTAGCGTTCCATAATTGAAATCCCTAAGTAGCTGATGACATTTTCTGGTTTGCTCAGCCCGACCGGATAGGACGGGGCGTAGAGGTGAGAGAATTCCCTCGCCTTAGCAGCATCGTCGTCCTTGTTGAACGCGATAGCGATCGCCTGCAATCCTTCCGCGCCGAATGCTTCCTGTAATCCGTTGAAGACCTTGGCGGTGTTCTGGCAGTGTACGCACGAGGTCGAGAAAAACCCGACCAGCACCACTTTCCCGCGATAACTCGTAAGGAGGGTTTGTTTGCCGCTCGCATCGACAATCGTGAATTCGGGCGATTTGCGAGGCAGCGGTGGAATCGCCAACGCAATCGCAGCAAACAAGATCAGCGTCCAGATCTTCCGCATCTAAAGCCCCGATTTTTTCTTCGCCGCGCCGCCGCTAAGCAGATCGGTGATCTTCATGCGCAAGGAACTCTCTTCCTGCAACTCCGGGGAGCCCTGGGAAGCGCTCTGCGCGACGATCATGCCTTTGCGATCGATAAGGACCATCTGCGGGATTTTCCAACCGGTATCTGCGTCGCTAAGTTGGAGATAGTCGAGCACTGTCTGGCGGGCCGCGTAGCCGACGGGAAAGCCGATGTGGAAGTTGCGGACGAACCCCTCCACCTGCGGCGGGGTGCTCTCGATGAATGCGACCGCGAGCGGCTGAAAACCTTTCGGGCCGAGTTCGCCCTGCAGTTTGGTCAGGAGTTGGCACTCGGCCTGACAGTGGGAGCAAGCGGTGGATACGAAGGCCAGTGCAACGACCTTCCCCTTATAGCTGGAGAGCAGCGTTTGCTTGCCCGACGGCTCGACGATGGTGATTTCGGGAGCCTTGCGAGGCATCGCCGGCTGTGCCGAAACCGACAGAGAGACTAAAGAGAGAGCGAGAAAAAGCCCAGTAAGGCGCATGATTCGATCTTACCGCAGACCTTCGAGAAATGTAACTCCGGTGCCCGAAAGGCGCAGCTCGAACTTGCCGGAATCGCCGGTTCCATAAACGTGGTCGCTCGCGCGTTCGGAAACCAACATTCGCTTCCACTTCCCTTTCATGACGCGCTGATAGAGCGTGAAGAACGTCCGCGCCGCCTCGGGCGAGGACCATTCCGACGCATAGCTCAGCACCGGATATTTATCGCGCCTATGCTCGTACAACCGGAACGCTCCCCCACGCCAATGGCTCGCGGCGGTGCGGCTTTCTTTTTCGCCGACATACTGCCGCAGCAGCATGGAATGATCGAACTCGCCCACGCTGCCGTCATTCAGCACGCGAAACTTCTTCTTGTCGAGCGGTGGAGCCTCGGGATCGGCCGGTATTTCGTCTTCGAGGTAAGTTTTCGGGTGCAGGATCTGCTGCGTGCTGCGCGGCGGACGATTGAAAATCTCGTCGAAACTCTTGCGCCCGAGCCGTTGATACACGGCGTCCTGAAATTTCATCCCTTCGTCGTAGGGAAACACCAGCGATTCGCGCAAATAGAGCGGCTCTTTTGCGAACACTGGAAAATCGGAGCCGCCCGCGCTGGAGTTGTCCGTCAGCTTGGCGATGGTCTCTTGGGACACCTCGGCCTTGCCTCCATTGTGTTTGGAGACATACGCCCAAGTGAGCCAGGTAGCTTGCCCTTCCATCACCGCTTCGCGCGCGATGGATGCGTCGTCGTCGGGCGAGCCTTTGTGCAGATACTTTCCCAGGGGATGCTGCTGATCGGCCAACGCATGCGCCAGTTCATGCGCCAGCGCGACTCTCTGCTCCGCGCCTTCCGAGGTCGAATCGAGCACGAACAGGCGCTTTTTGGAGTAATCGTAGAATGCCGCCGCCTGTTCGCTGACCAGGTCGACGGTCTCCTTGGCGAGATTGAAGTCCTGCGGGATGAAGCCGAACATTTTGAGAGTCAGCTCCTCGGCGCGTAGCTCCTTGTTGGTCGAGGAGCCCTTCATGCGCGATTCCACCTGATGGCGGAACTCATCCTTGGTGATGATTTTCGCGGGAACTTTGCGCTTGACTGGCCAGCCGGTGATTTCAGAGAGCGCCGACGTCATTTCGTCGACTTCCTGGAACAGATTTGAGGGCTTTTGCTGGGCGGGCGCGAGAGCAGCGGCCAGAAGCGCCAGCAGAACGAAACGGACTAGCATCCACTTTCACAGTAACATTCCATTCACATATACGCTAAACTAAAGCTACATGGCAGACGACAAGCTTTACGCCGCCGAATACAAGGGTAGCGGCACCTTTATCATCAGCAAGCCGAAGCGCAAGGCAGCCAAACGGCGTCAATCGAAGCTGAAGCACCCGCAACGCGGCGCGCGAAAATAATTTCCGCCAGCTATCGGTATCCGATCCACCTACTTCCGACAAACCCGGCGCCTACGCGGCGGCGGTCTTCCAGGCTTTTTGTGCCAGGCGTTCGCGGTTGCGGGTCAGGATTCCCAAGCTGATTTGAGTTTGTGAAAAAACGAAGCCATCGTCCGATGGGCGGTAGGTTTCTCCTTTGGATTCGTACATTTTCATGATATTGAGAAGGTCGTTCAGCTCGTGTTTCTCCTTGGTCAGACGGGTTTTCTGGAGGTCGCGGAGTTGCGCGACGGTCTTTTCGAATTGGCGCGAGAGGCGCTAGCTGTGCATGCTCAGGTTCGCTAACGCTTTCGGCTGACTTTCGAGCGCGGCAACGATGGCCATGGCGTCTTGGATTTGGCCGGGAGCATCCGCGAGAGGGTTGGGTTCGCGGGCGGCGGCTAGGGTTAGGAGATTGGCTTCTAGAGCGGCGACTCGGTTGAGGCGCCAGGAGGCGTCGGCCAGGGCTTGTACCAGATGGGCTTCGGTCGCGCCCTTGGGATGATATTCATCTGTGAAAGATGTGATGTGGCGCTGGTAGGCTTGGAGGTCCTCGCTGGGCATGACGACCAGTTGGCCGGTTAGTCCGTGACGGAGGGCGTTTAGGGAGGATCGCTGCTTACCGGCTTGGGTTTTGGGGCCTGGAGTGCTGCGAGTTGGCTCGGTTGATTTCGGTTCGGTTTGGTGTCGACATGCCTTGGTTTAGCATCCGCGGAGTTGGGGTCGAGGTGGGTGGAAGTGGGAGGTCGTTGAAAAAACGGGGAGTTGGAGTGCACGTTCATCGGGGATTTCGAATTCCGCATGCTTACGCATGGCGGTTCCGACGAACGGCGGCCGAGTGGACCTCGTGTCGGATTATCGAGAAGCTGGGGCGCGCTGCACTCTAGGACTGGCCGGGTTGGGCTTTACCAGTCAAAGTTCGATAACTTCCGGATGCGCCGTGGTCCAGGCGCAACCCGCTTCGTGATCCAGTACACTTTAGCTAAATGCTGCGTATGCCGCTCTCTACGGGTGAAAAACTCGGCCCCTACGAGATCCTTGGATCTATTGGCGCGGGTGGCATGGGCAAAGTGTATCGCGCCCATGATTCCCGGCTGAATCGGGATGTCGCGATCAAAGTGTCCAATGCGCAGTTCACCGAGCGCTTTACCCGCGAAGCCCGTGCGATTGCCGCGCTTAACCACGCCAACATCTGCCATCTGTACGATGTTGGGCCGGACTATCTGGTCATGGAGTATGTGGAAGGCCATGACCTGCGTGGTCCGCTAGACTTCGATGACGCGCTTCCCATCATTCAGCAATTGATTGACGGTATCGAAGCCGCGCACGAGAAGAACATCATCCATCGGGACCTGAAGCCCGCCAACATTAGGATCACCCCGGAAGGTGTCGTAAAAATTCTGGACTTCGGACTGGCGAAGGCCATGGCGGCCGCGCCCTCGAAGGACGGAGATCCTGACAACTCTCCCACATTAACCATCGGCACGACGCAGGCGGGAACTATTCTCGGCACGGCCGCTTACATGGCTCCCGAGCAAGCCATGGGCAAGGCGGCGGACCGGCGCTCCGACATCTGGTCGTTTGGCGTGATTCTCTATGAAGTTCTAACTGGTCGGAGATTGTTCCCCGGCGAAACGGCAGTAGAGATTCTCGGGGCTGTCTTGAATCGCGACCCTGAAATCTCCGCGGCGCCGCCGCGCGTGCACAAACTGTTGCGCTGGTGCTTGGAAACAGATCGTAAGCAACGGCTGGCGTCTATCAGCGACGCTAGGAGAATGCTTGGCCTCGACCATGCCGGAAAGGACGAGTCCGCTGCAGCTATCGCTCCGTTGCCGTTGCGATCCGGAAAGTTACCGTGGGTTGTACTTGCTGCCCTACTGGCGGTCGCCACAGCGGTTGCGCTGTGGGCGCCGTGGCGTGCGACGCAGCCGGTGGAGCGGCCGGTGGTGCGACTGGACGTGGACCTGGGGCCGGAGGTATCTTTGCCCGCTCCTCACCAAGGCAGTGTAGTGATCTCGCCGGATGGAACACGGCTGGCGTACGTGTCGAGTGACCCAGGGGGCCAGCCAAGAATCTTCACCAGGAGGTTGGATCAACCGAAAGCCACCGAATTTCTGGGCACCGAAGGTGCTTCTAGACTGTTCTTCTCGCCCGACGGGCAGTGGGTGGGCTTCTACATCAGCACTAAACTGAAGAAAATCTCGGTGGAAGGGGGCGCGGTGGTTACGGTGAGCGACGACCCTAGCGCCCACGCGAGTTGGGGAGACGACGGTAGTATCGTTTTGGAGATAGTGGGCAAGGGCCTAGTACGGATTCCCCCTGGTGGAGGCTCACTAACGCCGGTAACGGAAAACTCCAGCGTAGAATTGACCCACGCGTTCCCGCAGATGCTTCCCGGTAGCCGGGCAATACTGTTCGTGGCCGTGCCGTTGTCGTATGACGCCGATCAATCTCACATCGAGGTCGTCAATTTGGCCGACCGCCGCCGGAAGGTCCTGGTCCAAGGAGGAACTTCGCCCCACTATCTGATGAGCGGTCATCTGGTTTACGCGCGCATGGGAGCACTGTTTGCGATCCCGTTCGATCTGGACAAGTTGGAAACCCGAGGGACGGCGACATCCGTTCTGGACCACGCTGCCTTCCGGCCAAATTCCGCGGGTGCCGACTTTGACGTTTCCAAAACGGGCACACTGGTCTACCGCACGGGCAACGGAGGCAGTCCCGGCATGCGGAGCATTCAATGGGTAGACGGCGCGGGCAAGAGAGAACCGCTGCTGGCCAAGCCCGGCGCCTATTCGCAGCTTCGGCTTTCTCCAGACGGTAAACTGCTGTCGTTTCTGGACACCGGGGAAGTGAGCCGGGATGTGTGGGTGTACGACTCGCAGCGGGACGCGATGACGAGGCTGACGTTCGGCGGGCGGCACGTTTCACCGATCTGGAGCCCGGACGGCCGGCGTATCGTTTTCGGCGTCCCCAATGGGATCTACTGGACTCGTGCCGACGGGGCCGGCCAGCCGCAGCCGTTGACGCAGAGCAAGATGACACAGATACCGGCGTCTTTTTCGCCGGATGGCAAGCGGCTGGCTTATGGCGATTATGGAGCCGGGAACTCGCAAATGTTTACGGTCCCACTGGAGGACCAGGGAGGCCAACTGAAGGCTGGCACGCCGGAGCAATTTCTCAAGAGCACCTTCGCCGACCAAGCCCCGTTGTTCTCGCCTGACGGGCGATGGCTGGCCTATGAATCGAACGAATCGGGAAGGTTTGAAGTGTACGTCCGGGCGTTTCCACCGCCAGCGTCCGGGCAAGGTGGAAAGTGGCAGATCTCCAACAGCAGTGGTAGCGAGCCGCGGTGGTCGCGGAACGGACGCGATCTGGTCTACCAGTCCGGCGACCAGATCATGGCCGCGAGTTACACAGTGAAAGGCGACACGTTCGTGGTGGATAAGCCCCGGGTGCGGATCGCGAAGCTCGGTGGAACTTATTGGGATCTGGCTCCGGATGGCAAACGCGTGGCGGTGCTGACGCCTGTAGAATCCGCGGAAGCGCCCAAGCAGGAGCACGAAGTGGTGTTCCTCCAAAACTTCTTCGACGAGCTGCGGCGGAAAGTGCCAGTGGGGAGCAAATAGCACTCCCAGGAGTGAAGTCCGTTTTCGTCACTTGGCCTTGCAAGGCACTACATTAGAACTTGGGCGAGGCGATTGTGTCCAGATGGTCGGCCACTCGGAAGTTATCCGCTTGGCGCCGGTAAGTTGGCATCTCGGACAAGTGATCCACAAGCGGTGCTCTGAGCGGCGACACGAGTGTCGACGCGGCACGCAAAAGTGCGTGCGCCACAAAGACGCAGCGATTGTTCTTGCTAGGGTTGATAGCGAGCGGTTGGTCGCCTTCCGGCTATGGCGACACCCAGAGCGGCAGATCCGCTGTTGTCCTCTGCGAATCCGTCGCGTGGACCGTTACCGCCAGCCCCTCATCGAGCGCCGCTTCGTCGATCTCCGTAAAGTCGTAGGTCGCGAGCATGCGGTAATCTCCCGGCGGCAGCCCTTCAAAATGATATTTGCCTTCGGTATCCGCGATCACCATCCGGTATCCTTTTAAGGACCGTCTTCCGGCCTCCGCAAGGGGCCATAAAAAAACCGGCGCTCCGGGCACTGCTTTGGCTTCCTTTACGACGCTTCCGCTGATCTGCGCGGCTTTGTCGGAGACGGTGATCCTTATCGGAGCAAAGCGCATGTCGATAAAGAGGTCGAACGAATCGACGGACTTCTCCTGTTGCAGCTCGCGCCGGACTTGCCCCCGGAAGTTCGTCATCGACTCGATGTACTTATCCGCTCCCGCCTGCGCGCTCATTTCCCAATGACCCGCCAGCAGCGTCGCGTGAGGCGTCGGGATTTGTTGTTCGGTTCCGGACTCATAAAGGTCCTGGCGCCGGCCGGTGACGGTGACGGGAAAATTCACGGCGCTCCCGGAACCGGCGCGCCGTATATCGAACTCCACTGTGGGCGGAGGCTGGAGTTTTATCGCGGCCGCGGCGGTATTTTTGTCGGCAAATAACTCCGTGTATCCGGATTCTTTTCCATTCAGGAGCTCGGCGGTGATTTCGTACACCGCTGGCGAGAGGCTGGGGAAGCTATAACTCTCTCCGCAAGGCGCTTGCGTCGTGCGGCGCACCGTCTCGGAAGTGAGCGTTACTTTCACGGCGCCATCGAGGCATTGCAACTGGCCGCCGACCGAAAACAATGCGCCGAATTCCGGATGGACGTCGGCATCCGGCGTGTCCTCATCGAGCCTCACATCGTGCGCGCGCGCTTCCCTCACTTCGCGCGATTGAGGACCGAACGTCGGCAGCATTCCCGACCCGTCGTCGAGCGTGTGCGCAATGTTTCGCACCCAATATTTTCCGGCATCCAGGCCGTGGATGCGGTACACGCCGCGATCGTCGGAAACACCTTGCGCGGCAACGCGCAGAGGCAGGCGGGCGCGGTATGCCACCACTGGCACGCCCTCAATACCGACGCCGTTCTCATCGAGCACACGTCCGGTGATGGCCCCTTTGCGCCGCAGGCGGAGCTGCGCGAACAAATCGGAATCCTTGGTGATCAGAATGGGCGTCCCTTGGCCGTTCGGACGCCTCTGGCCGTAGGCGCCGGGAAAGTAGCCTTCGCGCGTCGCGATCAGAAAGTAATATCCATCGGGCACATTGAAGAACACGAATTGTCCCGCGGAGGCGGTCCTTAACTGGAGCGTCCGCAGATCGATATTATCCGCGCGCGGCACGGGTACGAGACGCACGACGGTCCGCGAGAGAGACAATCCCGAAGCATATTCCTGCACCGTTCCTTGAATGACTCCGGCGCGCGCGGCGGTCGCGGCAAGCAGGCACGGAAACAGAACGCGAGCCGTCATATCGCGAGCTTCTTCCACCAGATGACGAACCCGGTGATCACCATCGCGACCAGCAGCAGACTGGAGAGCGAAAACAAAATATGCGTCGGGAGCCCGAACACATCGCCCGTGTGAATCGACCGGTTGAAGCGGATCCAGCGGTAGCCGGTGGAATCTTTCAGATAACTTCGCACACTGAGCACCTTGCCGCTGTATTGATCGATGGTGACGCTGCTGTGCACGGCCTCGGAAGTCTCCTCCGGGACGCGCATCAGCACCGTGAAGGAACCTGCTTTACGCACGGGCAACACCAACACGGCGGGCGTGGCGTTGGGCATGGCGCCGCGGGCGATTCCGAGGACCTGATCCGCCATGATCGGGTCCGCTCCCGGTATCGGGACCGATGCAAAGGATTGCGGGCGAGCCGGACGTGAGGAGCGTGTGATCCGGTAAAACGTTGTTTCTCCGAAATCGAAACCGATCATGATTCCGGTGAATGCCGCGATCCACAGAAACAGCGACGCGTAGATGCCGATGAGGTGATGAGCGTCGAAGCAAACTCGAAACCATGGTTGTTTCCAAACCGCCGTTTTCCAATTGATCGAGGTTCGTTTGGTGCGCCACCACAGCGTGACTCCCGTGGGCACCAGCAGGCACAGGAACAGGCCCGCGAAGCTCACCACGATTTTGCCCGCCGCCGCGAGTTTCGGCGCCGACCGAGGGTCGGGTACCAGCCGCAGATGCAGTTGGTGGATATAGCCAAGGGCCCGATCGCTAGTGGAGAGTCCCACTGCGTCGCCCAACACGGCCGCGTCATACGGATTGATGTACACGGCGGTTCCATCGGTCAATTGCATTAACTGGGCAAGATTCGGCGCCCTGAAAAATTGCACGGCTAATACGCGCGCGCCAGGAAACCGGTTCTGCACGGTCGAGATCAGGTCGTTCTCCGGCAGGGGCCGCGGCCCGGGCGTGACATACCAGAGCTCCGGGTGCAGCCAGTGATCGATGTCACCCTCAAACGCCATGATGCTGCCCGTGAGGCCGAGAATCACGAGGAAAATTCCCGCGGCGAGTCCCAGATACAGATGGATTTGGAGCACGACCTTCCGCAGCGTCATAGCGTGTCTTTTGACGATAGACGATAGGACGGGCCGAAGTGTGCAAGAGGGAGTCTCGCTGCTTTTAGAAGTACGCTCCTTGAGCGGGTAGGCAAGTGTAGGTGGGACGAATCGGGGTTGTCAGGCAGATAAGTGGATGCGAGCGGCTCCCTCTTCCTTGGCACATGCTCACGGTAAGGTCATTGGGTCGGACCGGCAGCCGGTCGAATGGCGTACTCCATTGAATCTGAGCGAAATAGAGTCGCGGAGTTGGCGTCACGCGGCGGTCGATTTCCTTCAAACACTCGGCCTCCACGCCGATATGGTCAAGTGACAGGCCATGACGCGGGTGCTAAATTTTACGAAGCGAAGCTACCGCATCTTCCTCGTGGTGTTATCGACGATCGGTCTGGCGGTAGTGTTGGCCCGCGTGACGGGGGCTCTTCAAGCCACGATGTCACACGCTGCCGCGGGTGGACTGCTCCTTTCGATCGTGCTGTGCGTCGCGATTGGCCGCCTGCGCACTGCGATCTGGCGCGACATGATGAAGGTGGTTCGCGAAAGCGAGCGCACGGGAAAGTTCATGCCGAATTTCCCCGCGAACTCGGCGCTGTCGGAAATGAACCGGCTCTCGGCGGCGCTGAACGGCGCGGCGAACTCCATTCTGCATTCGCAGGCCGACCTGGATCGGGCTTATCTGCAATTCGTCGAGACGATGGCGCAGGCCCTCGACGCGCGCGACCCATACACGGCGGGTCACAGCCTGCGGGTCGCTTCCTATTCGTATACGTTGGCTCGGGAGATGGGTCTTTCCGAAACGGACGCGGAAACCATTCGCATCGCGGCGCAACTTCACGATATCGGCAAGATCGGGATTCCCGACGTCGTGCTGCAAAAGCCCGGCCCGCTGACCCCGGAAGAGTATGGACTCATCAAACTGCACCCGCAGATCGGGCGCAGGATTCTTGAAAGGGTCGGACGGTTCGAGCAGTTGCTGAACGTGGTCGAGCTGCACCACGAGAATTACGATGGCACCGGATATCCGTACGGCTTGGCCGGCGACAGCGTGCCGATGGACGCGCGCATCGTTCACGTTGCCGATTCCTTCGACGCGATGACGACCACACGGTCCTACCGCTCCGCGCTGCCGCTGCGGGCCGCGATTCAGGAGATCGAGAGAAACGCCGGGCGGCAGTTCGATCCGGCGGCGGCCAAGGCATTCGTCAAGCTGATTGCCGAGGGCCAGATCGAGATCGGCAGTCAGAACATTACGACGGAGCTGGAAGCTGTCTCGAATCTCAGGCTTTTAGAAAAGATCGCGGTCTAATATATCGGGTCGCTGAATCCCCGCCCTCACGGGACGGGGTTATAACCCCTGGCGTGAGCCAGGGGATTCGCTTTTTAATCCTGCAAATACCGCCGCAGATCCTCCGGGCGGAAGCAATGAGCCAGCGCCGTCTCCCGTGTGATCCTTTGGGCGCGCACCATCTCGGCAAGCGACTGCTCCATCGTCATCATGCCCTCGGCGCGACCGGTCGAGAGCGCGCTGTAGAGCTGATGATCCTCGCCTTTGCGGATCAGGCTGCGCACGCCGCTCGACGCCATCAGAATCTCGACCGCGGGATATCGTCCGGCGTTCCCAGGCACCAGTTGCTGCGCGACCACCGCCAGCAGCGCGAGAGAAAGCTGCTGCCGGATCTGTAGCTGATTCCCCGTGGGAAACGAATCGAGAATGCGCGACACCGCCTGCGAGGTGTCGTTGGTATGCAGCGTCGAGAGCACCAGGTGCCCGGTTTCCGCGGCGGTCAGCACCGTCGCGATGGTCTCCGGGTCGCGCATCTCGCCGACTAAAATGACGTCGGGATCCTGCCGCAGGATGCTGCGCAGAGAAGTGGCAAAATCCGGCGTATCGTGACCGACTTCGATCTGCTCAATAATCGACGACCGGTTGGTGTGCACATATTCGACCGGATCTTCAATGGTCACCACATGATCGTGGCGGTGGGTGTTGATCAGCTCCAGCAGCGCCGCGAGCGTCGAACTTTTTCCGCACCCGGTCTGCCCCGTGATCAGCACCAGCCCCTGCCGCGCCTCGGCCAGTTTGCGAAGGATGGGCGGCAAATGCAGCGATTCGAGCGTCGGAATCTTCTCGGGCAGCAGGCGGATGTTCCCGGCGATGGTTCCCCGCTGATGATGCACGTTGGCGCGAAATCGTCCTATCCCTTCCCGGCTGAAGCACAAGTCGACCGACTTGTTGCACTGCAATTCCCCGCCCTGCTCGACCGTCAGCAGCGGCAGCAACAGCTTCCGAATCTCCTCCGGGTCGAGCGGCGGACCCGTGGGTGAAAGCGACCCTCCGACCCGCAGATGAGCCGGCGCTCCGGCGATCAGCAACAGATCGGAAGCAGTCTTGCGCACCGCCTGCGCCAGCAGTTGATCGAGCGACGCAAGATTCTCCGCGGAGTACTGCCGCGACTCATGAGGCGAGGCTCGGTTCAGTTCCGCGACAATTTGCGCCAGTTCGTCCTCGTAGGGCGGCACTGAACTAATTTTACTCTGGAAGGTCACCAAGATGAGAAAAAAGAGGAGTATTCTAGTAAGGTCCGTTTTCTGACGGAGGAGGAAATCATGAAGATTTTGAACATAGCGATGCTCGGGGCTTTTGTTCTCGGGCAGGCCGCATCCGCCGGGATCATTGGCTACGAGGCCATTCTGAATGGGCCGAGCGAATCTCCGGCGAACGCTTCACCCGGAACGGGATTCGCGGAGATCACCATTGACACGATCCTTCAAACGATGAGGGTGCAAGTGTCGTTCTCCGGTCTTCTGGGGCCCGACACCGCGTCGCACATTCACTGCTGCACGGTAAGCCCGGGTGTCGGCACTGCGGGTGTCGCCACGACGGTGCCGTATTTTGCCGGCTTTCCCATCGGCGTGACCAGTGGCACCTACGACAACACGTTGGATCTCACGCTCGCCAGTTCTTACAATTCGTCCTTTGAGACTGCGAACGGGGGGACCACCGCTGGTGCGGAAGCCGCATTGCTGGCAGCCATGGCCGCAGGAGATACGTACCTGAATATCCACACCAACTCGTTCCCAGGCGGCGAGATCCGCGGCTTTCTGGTGCCGGAACCGGCCACGCTCCTGATGGCGGGGGCGGCACTGGCCGGCCTCGCGATCCTTCGACGGTGCCGTTAGAAACTGTTGAAAAAGGCTTATTGGCCGCTGATAAACGCAGATGGACGCGGATTTCGGATGGGAGGTATTTGTGTTTTCAATCGGCGTTCATCAGCGTTCATCGGCGGCCAACCTTGTTTTTGCTTTTTTCAGCAACCTCTGGCAGCCTGCGCGGGACCAACGGTGTGACTCGACCTATTTCGAGCCAACGAAAATACTCTTCGGGATCATCCCATGCACGCCCTTGGTCCCATCGACCAATTGCGTAATGTCGAAATCCACCGCGACGCTCG
The DNA here is from genome assembly GCA_003170295.1 of Bryobacterales bacterium. GTDB lineage: Bacteria > Acidobacteriota > Terriglobia > Bryobacterales > Bryobacteraceae > Palsa-187. The sequence continues at coordinate 144,896 of PNAJ01000022.1, forward strand.
CGAGCTGATACGCGTCTTCACGCGTCATTTTCTTCTCGGTCATGAGGAAGTTGAGCGTCTCGCGTACGCAGATTTTCGCCGCCTCCGTCAGGTCCGTGTTAATACCCATGGTGATGTAGTACGTCGGCGTCTCCGCACGAGGCCATTCCAGGTGCATGTCCTTGTGCAGAATAAATTGGAACACTCCGGTCAGCGAAGTCTCCATCGCCGTGATATCCACCTCGCCGTTTCCCATGCCCGCGTGCCCGTCGCCGACCTCAAACAACGCCCCCGCCGCGTGCACTGGAATGAAGAGGGTCGTCCCAGCCACGAGTTCTTTATTGTCCATGTTGCCCGCGTGAATCCCCGGAGGCGCGCTGCTGATTTTTCCGGCGGATTCCGGCGGCGCGACACCCATGCTGCCGAAAAACGGCCGCAGCGGCACGTCGATCCCCGGTGCGAAATGCCCCACCATCTTCTCCCGGTCGAGCGGAATGATCCGCGTTTTCCCTTGCGTGAAATCGTCCGGCAGGAACCCGCGCCCGGGGCCAAAACTATTAAACGCGTATGCCGATCGCAGTCGAATTTCCTTGATCCGCACTTCGAGCACGTCGCCCGCGACCGCGCCCTCGATCGCAATGGGCCCGGTCAGCGGATGCCCGCCCGGACCTTTCTTTTCCTTAGGCACCTCGGCATAGAGACGCCGAATATCGGCCTCCACCTGATCCGCGGGCAGCCCCGCGCGTTCGAGCGTAGCGGGATTCCCGACCGATACACATTCCACCGTAACCGTGTCTCCGCTTTTCACCGTAAGCACCGGCTTGGCGGCCGACCAGTAGTAGCCCCACGCCACCGTTTCCGGCGTAATTTTGAGAAGATGATCCGATGCGGCGAGATTTGCCGCGATAACAAGAGAGAGAATGAGCGCGCGAGTCATTTCCGTCTATCTTGACACATCAAAACCGATTGCGGATTGCGCCTATTAAGAGTAGAGTTAATCTGATGCGCCCGAATCTCTGGAGGATCAATGGCTTTTTGCCCTAACTGCGGTACAGATACACAAGGAAAGTTCTGCGCCAAATGCGGTTCGCCGATGCCCGATCCGGGCCAAGCTCCGGTCCAAGGTGGAGGCACCTATACGCCGCCCCCGCCGGCGGCTCCCGTGGCGCAATCGGCCGGCATGGAAGAAAACGTGGCCTCGGCTCTGTGCTATCTGCTGGGCTGGCTGACCGGCGTTATCTTCCTCGTACTCGAGCCATACAACAAGAACAGGACCGTCAAGTTCCACGCGTTCCAATCGATCTTTTTCAACGTCGCCGCGTTCGCTCTCTGGATTGTGGTCTTTATCCTGACCTCGATTCTGCACTTTATCCCGGTGCTGGGCACCATCCTCGCGCTGCTGATTTACTTGGTGATGTTCGTCGTCTTCGTCGGCATGTGGGCGTTCCTGATGTATAAGGCCTATAACAAAGAGAAGTATGTTATTCCGATCATCGGACCGCTGGCCGAAAAACAAGCTGGAGCCTAACCGCCGCGCCGCGCGTCTCATAGTTCGTGCGACTCTTAACGCTATTTGTCTGCCTTGGCGGAGCCCTCTACGCGCAGGCTCCGCGCATCGACGTTCTCGACTTCTACGGGCTCCGCAAAACCCCTGAGGGAAAGGTCCGCCAGACCATCGCGGTCAAGGAAGGCGACCCTCTTCCCGCCTCCAAAGGCGATACCGAGGAGCATCTCGACAACATCCCCGGCGTAGTCGAATCGCACCTCGAAGCCGTGTACGACGCCGGGAAAACGATCCTCTACGTAGGCGTTGAGGAGCGCGGCGCGCCGCACTTCGAGATTCGCGAATCCCCCGAAGGCGACATGCGCCTGCCGGAGGCGATCACCACCGAGTACCGCAATTTCGTCGAAGCCTTCGCCGCCGCCAAAAACCCAAAAGAGGACCTGACGCAAGGCCACGCCCGCTCTGCCGACCCGTCCACCCGCACCGTTCAGGACCGCTTTCCTCTGTTCGCCACGGACCATTTAGCGGAGTTGCGCGACGTGCTGAGAAACTCGTCGGATGAAGAGCAGCGCGCCATCGCCGCGTACGTCATCGGCTACGCGCCGAACAAGCTCGACGTCCTCAACGATCTGCAATACGCATTAAAGGATTCCGACGCCGGAGTCCGCACCAACGCCACCCGCAGTTTAGTCGCGATCGAAGGCCTCGCCAAGAACGACCCGAAGTCAGGCATAAAAATCTCCCCCACCTGGTTCATCGAGATGCTAAACTCGCTCTCCTGGTCGGACCGCAACCGAGCCGTGATGGCCTTGCAGATCCTGACGGATAAACCAGACACCGGAACCCTCGATCAAATCCGCGACCGAGCCCTGCAATCGCTGGTAGAGATGGCCAGATGGAAAACCCTATCCCACGCCCTCCCGCCATATTTATTGTTAGGCCGCATCGCGGGATTGCCAGAGGATCAAGTCCAGGCCGCCTGGGAAAGAGGCGACCGCGAATGGGTCATCATGCAGGCGACTGCGAAGAAGAAATCTAAGTAAACGATGCCGATTCCTTCGCCGAGCTCAACTGACCCCGCAAATACCCAATCAACCCCGCCGGATCATCCGTGATAATCCCATCGACCCCCGCCGCGATGAGCCGGTTCCAATCCTCTTTCGTATTCGCGGTCCACGGAATCACCTGCAACCCCGCCTCATGCGCAGCCCGAACTTCTTCCTCCGTGACCAGCCTATACTCTGGCGCGACAATGCGAGTCCCCGCGTCTTTCGCGATCTCGACAAAACTCCGCGCCTCGCCCTCCCACAGCGCCGCCAGCGTGATCCCCGGCGCCAGCCGGCCCATCCGATGCAGAATCCCGAAGTCGAACGATTGGAAAATGACGCGCGATTTCACCGCATGCTCGCCAATCCGGTCGAGAACCAGCTCCGCGAAATTCCTGGGTGTGTGCTCCGACACCTTCGCCTCAATGTTAAACAGAAACTCCCCAAGCCCCGCCAACTTAAAAACATCGTCTAAAGTCGGCAGTCCCGTCTCCGCCGCCGTCAGCGTCCTGATAAATGTGCCTGTCGAAAGATAAGGATCGTGCGACACCACGACCACGTCGTCGCTGGATACCACCACGTCGAGCTCAATCGCGTCGACACCGATTCCAATCGCGTATTCAAACGCCGCAATTGAATTCTCGGGAACATTCTTGGACAAACCCGCTCTTGCGCCCCGATGCCCGTGTACCTGCACGCTAATCCTGTTTCCGCCGGAAATCGCACTGGCAGCAGTCGCTGCACCGTCCGCATTTTTCGCAACAGTGATTGGGGCACGCGTCTTTGGTGCAGTGGACGCAGATCGCGGTCGCAGGCTCGCCGCAGATGCTGCAAGGGAACGTAGTGGTATCGCTCAAGGTGTCTTCTTCTTCGCCGCGGGCGGTTTCGCCGGCGTCTGCTTCGTCAGCGTCCCGCGACACCTCTGCGCTTCTTTATCCGCGATCTCGAATTCCTGCTCTTTCGCCGACGCCAGGTCCGTGATGTACTGCCGCAGCTTGTCGCGATTCGCCGAATTCTCCGCCGCCACGCCGATCAGCAGATCCCCCACCGCCGGATTCTGGTAATTCCGTACCCCCTCTACCAGCGAATGAAGCCGCAATTCCAAAGACTGCAACCGGAAATATGTATCGAGCGCCAGCGTCAACCGCTCCGGCTGTTTCTCCAGCGCCTTCGCCGAATCGCTCAGAAATCCCAGCTCATCCTCCGCGCCCTTCCATTGCGCGATATAGGCGTCGGGAGCGCCCTTCGCCACCCACTCTTTCGGCGTCAACTGATCCAGAATCGGTTTGAGCCGCGCCGCCTGCGCCGAAAGCGACGCGATCATCGGCGTGGTATCCCAAGGCGTAGCGACACCTGCGGTCTGCGCGAAGGTTGCTACGGAGAATGAGAGCAGCAGGAGGAGAAACTTCATGCGTAGTTCCAGTCTCTCACGGGAAGTGGGCTAAGGTTTAGTAAATCCCGGCGAACCGGCCCAGCCATTTCGCAGTCCCGCGAATCGCCGCGCCAACGCTGTGATGTTTGGCTCTCGGCTCAGGCGCAATCACACCTGTATCCGAGGAGCCTGCATCCACCAAATGCCCCGGAGGAGGCGGCGGAGGCGGAGGCGGAGGAGCCGAACCCTTGCCCGTATCGCCCACACCAATCGGGCCACCCGTCGATCCGCTGCCCAGAACCCCGCGAGTCGATCGCATCGACGCCACATTCGCCGCGTCCCGGATCGCATTGAATACGTAGCGCAGAATCGTGCCCTTATCGAGCAGCCGCGCATCCAGCGGCTGCGACTTATAAACTTTAACCGAGTCGCCCGGCCCCAGCATCTTCGGACGATCCGAAGGAAGCAGCGCGTGGCGCACTTCCACCAGGCCGTCTTCCACTTCGATCACCGTCGTCTCGTCGTTTTCGTCGACCGTCACATCGAACGTCGTGCCCCGCACCGAAATAACCGCGGTCGGCGTCAGCACCCGATTCGGATTGGGAACGTTTCCAAAGTGCTCGATATGCACCCGGATTCTGCCTACTAAAAGGTCGATCAGATCCTTCACGTTCCAGGCATTCTTCCGGAACACCAGGTGCGAATTGGGGAACACTTCAAACGTGCTGCCGTCCGATACTTGGAACGTCGCATGGCCATCCGGCCCGGTGACGATCATCTGCTGCACTTCCACCGTGCTGCCTTCCAACAGGCCGTAAAGGATTGTATCTTTTAGTACCGACACCTGCCCGGTCATCGTCAAAACCTTGGCGGCGTACTGGCCGGAATCGGAGGGAGGCGGGAATTGGGCCAGACACACTGCGGCCGTAACCGCGATAAGCAGCGACAGCTTCGCCGTAAGTGCGCGTCTCCGAACGGGCATAAATACACTCATCGCCTGGATCCCCGCAAAGGGAATCAGCGAAAAACCAGTCTAACACTAAAATTGCAGGCAAGTTATCAACCTAAGAGATAATTTTCGCATTGGACGCACTGGAATCAGTAGTTTCGGGATGGAACAGCCGATGATAAAGGGTACAATGGACGGGTCGGATGTATAAAATCGCCACAGGTCGAGTCCTGATAGCCACACTTTTGGCCGCGCTGGGCCTCCAGGCCCAACCGGCTGGCACCCAGGGAGGGGATGCGCGAGCATCCTCGACGGCTGTTATCAACGTGGACGCGAAAGCATCGGCGACGGCTGTTTTTAAAGGAGATACGGCTGTTATAAAGGGTGACTGGCGCCGCATCGGCAACTCCCTTATCGACCGCTCCCTAGCCGCCCTCGCCACCGGCCCAGTCGACCGCGTCTGGTACTCCGCGGACGGGTCTCAACTCCTGATCCGTACCGCCTCCGGCAGCGTGTTCGCGACCTCCGATTTTGAGACCTGGCAGGCGGCGTCCGCCATTCCTCCCGCGCCCGTCGCCCGCCCCGGCGCCGCGACCCTGCCCGAGCCTGGAGCCGTCACGCGCTCCGCCCGCTCCAACTCCTCGCGCTTGTATTCTTTCGCGAAATTCGTATATTCATCGGAGAATAACGGCGTCAGTTGGGACAATTTGACGGCATTTCGCAATACTTCGATTATCGGCGGCGGCCTGCATGACCTCGCCGTGTCGCCCGCGAATGAGGAAGAGGCGGCCGTGGCTTCCGCCTCCGGCGTCTACCGCACCGTCGACGGAGGAAAATCCTGGAGCGGCCTGAATCAGGGCTTGCCCAATCTTCCTGTGGCGCGCCTGCTGAGCCTCCCCTCGGGTGATCGGGGCGCGCGCCTCGGTCTGCGCGACGCGAGCGTCGTCGAATGGGAGCCCGGACAGAAGCAGGCGTGGCTGCCCTCTGACAATACCGAGTATGTGATGAAGGATCTGGGGCTCCGCCAAGCCCTCACCGCGACGCAGGGTGTGAGGGTCACCGCGGTCGCGTTATCCAGCGAGATGGTTTACCTGGGCACCGCCGACGCGCAAATGTGGGTGTCGACAGACAGTGGCCAGACCTATTCGACAAAATCCAGGGCCCCCCAAGGCGGCCCCGTCGAACGCTTCTGGACCGACCCCGCCGATCCCAGAATCGCCATCGCTGTCGTGGGCGCTCACGTTCTGCGAACAATGTCCGGCGGTGCGGTATGGGACGATATGACCGGAAATTTACCGGATTCCGCCATCCACGGCGTCACCGCCGATCGAGCGAGCGGCGCGGTCTACATCGCAACCGATCAAGGAGTCTTCTACGCCTCCGCTGACCTCGATATTCTGGGACAACCCGCATCTTGGCTGCGACTCGGCGGACTTCCGGAAGCTCCCGCTGCCGATGTGAAACTCGACGAAGGAGCCCATCAGTTGTGGGCCGCCCTCGATGGCTTTGGCGTGTACTCGACGCTAGCCCCGCATCGTTTCCGCGATCCGCGTGTGGTGAGCGCCGCCGATTTCGTGGCTCGCGCCGCCGCACCGGGATCGCTCGTCAGCGTCGCCGGAGCACGCGTCAGTTCAGGCCAAGCCGGCAATTTGCCCGTAGCAGTGCTCGCGTCAACAGAAACTGAATCGCAAATCCAAATTCCGTTTGAAGCGCGAGGCTCCAGTATCTCGCTCGCAGTCTCTTCAGGTGACCGCAACATGACCCTGCCTTCCGTTCCGCTGGAAGCGGCCGCCCCCGCGATTTTCGTCGCGCGCGACGGATCGCCCATGCTTCTCGACGCGGAATCCGGCGTCATGTTGGACGCCATGACCCCAGCCCATTCGCGCGGGCATATTCAGATCCTAACCACCGGCCTGGGCCGTGTTACGCCGGATTGGCCCACGGGCATCGCCGGTCCAGTCGACAATCCCCCCAAGGTCGCGGCAACGGTGCGTGCATATCTCGACCGCCAGCCCGTCGAAGTCACCAAGGCGGTGCTCGCGCCCTACATCGGCTACTATCTGATCGAAATAGAAGTCCCCAAAATCGTCAACTACGGCCCTGCGGAACTCTATCTCGAGGTCGGCACCCAATCCAGCAATCGCGTCCGGGTGTATATTGAGCCTTAGACGGGATCCGCAGTCATGCCTTTGCCAAACATAAAGACAGCTCCCGACAAACTGTTTTATGCCGAGGCCCTTCATCCTGTCCTGCGCACTATAGTGCCATTTGAAGTGCGCTTCGAACGCACCGAGAACGGTTATGCGGCTGTTGTTCACGACCTCGATGAATACGGACTCGGGGACACGCCAGATGACGCTCTCGAAGATCTTGGCAACACGCTCCAGGAGCTTTATTTTTCCCTGGAGCGCGATGAATCGCGGCTTTCCGGAGATCTGCTCTCGGTCTGGGACCGGTTAAAGGGCCATGTGACGCGAATCGAACGATGAAAGTCCACGAGTTTACCAGGCTTGAGAACAAGCTTGGCCTGAAGACTCGGAACGCCGGTGATCGATTGGCGTGGTTCGAACATGAGGGAACAGTGGTCGTTAGAACAAAGCGTTCCCACGGCAACAAGGATCTCCCTGAAAACCTCATCCGCCAGCAACTTAAGCTCAACGAAACCCAGTTCTCCGGATTGATCTCTTGCACCGTAAGCCGGGATGACTATATCGAGATCTTACGGTCTAAGAAGATTATCGGCGATTCTACCAAGCCACCACAATAGAGGAGTATCTGCATGGCAGTTGCTAGGAGAAACTCGCTCTCTCTGATCAACGCTGCGCTTTGACCGCCGTTCGGGGCTTCGCTGGAGTCTTGATCGGAACGGCCCGCAGCTCAAGCCGCCGGTTCAACGCCGCGGCAATTCTGCGCACCATTGCCAGCGTATGGCCTTCGTAATCGGCAGCCTCCAGACGGCAGATCGCGGAGGCTGTCGTCCCCACACGCTTGGCCAGCTCGCGCTGGCTGAGGCCTGCTTTCGTTCTCATGTCGTAGATCAATTGGGCCGCTTCAACGTTAACAACTTCCTGTTCAAAATCGGCTTGTCTCCGCGGATCGTCGCCAATGATCTTCTCGTAGACGACTTGGAGTGCTTCAGACTGAAATCGCTTCTTAGTGTCCATTGTGTCGTTATCTCCTGAAAGTATGTGCCTTCGGATCGGCCTCAAACTTCCGCTTTCGTTTGATTGCACGCCGGATCTCAACCGCCGGGACAACACCCTCTTTTTTCAGCCCATGGGAGACCACGACAACATTCTTGCCCGAGAAGAAATACAGGATGCGGTAGTGGACACCCTGGTAGGATGGGCGCAGCTCATAAATACCGCCCCCAAGAAAATCGGCAATCGGACGCCGTAGTTCGTGTCCCATCGCTTCGAGTTGGCCCAGGTAGGCGAGGCATTTGTCCAAGGCCTTGGAAGGAACCCTTTCCAGCCATTCGAGCATCGGGACCTCGTCTTCCTCTTTGTAGAAGATCAAGTCCGACTTCGGCACAGTTCAATGTTCGCATAGATGCGAACATGCGTCAACAAATCGCCTGGGATACGCTATATTGAACTTTGATGCGCCCAGTACTACTATCCATCCTCGCGCTCTCACTCTTAGCCCAGAATAAAACCGAGAAACTGGCTCCCTACTACCCCACCCCCGAAACCATCGTCGAAAAAATGCTTCGCTTCGGCGACGTAAAGCCCGGCGAAAAAGTATACGACCTCGGCTCCGGCGACGGACGCATCGTCATCATGGCGGCCAAAAAGTTCAAGGCGAACGCCGTGGGCGTGGAGTTCGACGATAGCCTTGCAAAGCAAAGCTCGGACCGCATCGCCAAGCTGGGACTCGCCGCCACCGCGCGCATCATTCATGGCGACCTGCTCGTTCAGGATTATTCGGACGCCGATCTGCTCACCGTCTATTTACTACCCATGTCCAACGACAAGGTCGCGCCGATCCTCGAAAAGCAGCTCAAGAAAGGCGCGCGCATCGTCGCGCACGACTTCGAGTTTTCGGCCTGGAAGCCCGAGAAAATTCAGGATATCGACGACGACGGCGAAGGACGCAGCCACCGTTTGTACCTGTACCGGCGCTGATTTATGGTTCCTTTCCGGGGGCGATTCTCCCTCCGCATCGCGCGTCTGCTGCTCGCCTGCGCGTGCCTCATGGGCTACGGGCGGGCCGTTGGCTGGCGCTTCACCTGGGTCATCGCCGTTCTCATCGCCTACCTGGTCTACTCCGTCGGCGCGATGTTCGAGGTCCGCTACGATTCCTCCTCGCGCGCCAATCTCGGCTTGGTCATCGATACCGCGTACTTCGGATTGTGGACCTGGCTTGCCCCCGGAGGCTGGACCGGCAGCACGCCCGCAAGTTGGTTATCCGCGCTCGATGGAGCTTATCTGTTTGCATCGGCAGTATTGTTGCAGCAGGTATCGCGTGTGGTGATGGTGGCCGGGATCACTCTGCTCGACTCGGTGATCCTCACGCCCCCCGAGGAAATGTCGCTGGTCACCACCATGCTGGGCATGGGTTCCGTCTCGATCGCAATCGCGCTCTATAAACGTTATCTCGAGCGGCGCATGTCGAGCACTCTGCGTCACAACGTCATTATCCGCAGCCAGGCTCAAGGCGCTCGTGAAGCGGAGCGCGAGCGCATGGCGCACGATTTTCACGATGGCCCGCTGCAAAGCTTCATCAGTTTCCAGATGCGCCTGGAGGTCATCAAGAAACTGCTGGCGCGCGATGTGGAATCAGCCGCCGGAGAGTTGCGGCAGTTGCAGGATTTGTGCCGCTCGCAAGTCGGTGAATTGCGCGGCTTCGTGCGCAGCATGCGCCCCACCGACGAAGGCGTCAGTTTAAGCGCGTCATTAAGCCGCATGGTGGAGCAATTTCAGCGGGAAACGGGCATTTCCTGCACTTTTTTAGCCGGCGATTTTTACGATCCCGAGGAAATCGAAGTTTCTCTTGAACTGCTGCAAATTGTCCGCGAAACGCTCACGAACATCAATAAACACTCCGGCGCGTCGCGCCTCGCCGTATCGATCGTGAAACGCGAGCAAAGGCTCGAGATTTCAGCCGAAGATAACGGCGGCGGGTTTCCGTTCAGTGGCTCCTTCAACTTGGAAGAGTTGGAATTGTTGAGGTTAGGCCCGGTCAGCATTAAGCGCCGCGTTCGAATGTTGGGCGGCGAGATGCAGCTCGAATCGAAGCCGGGGCGGGGCGTTAGTTTGCAGATCAGGATTCCGGTTTGAAACGCATTGCACTCATTCCGCTGGCATTGTGCGCGTGCAAATATGCGGATTTCACGCTGCCTCCGCCCGATTCCGCTGGACCGAAAGCGCCGTTTCATTGGGAGGGGTCTCCCGAACCAGTGCTTTCGCGCGGCGATTGGGATTCGGGCGATGTTTTGAACCCGTCCGTGGTCCGTTTTCATGGCGAATATTTGAACTATTATTCGGGATACGACGGTCGCACATGGAGCACGGGACTGGCGGCGTCAAATGACGGAATTCATTGGACAAAACGCGGCAGGATTCTGTCGCCCGATGCCGCGAACGGGTCAGCGGTGGTGCGCGGCGAGGAGATCTTTTATTGGTATCAGACAGGTTCTCCGGTCCAGATTGCGCTCAAGGGTTCGATCGTCCTAAAAACCGGTCCGCGAGGCAGTTGGGATGAGATCGGCGTTGCCGATCCGTATGTAATTGAGCGCAATGGGAAATTTTATCTCTACTACCTCGGGATGGATCGCGCGCGGCGGCAAAGGCTCGGAGTCGCACGATCCCGCGACGGGGTCGTATGGGAGAAGCTTATTGCCAATCCAATCTTAGAGTTAGGAGCCTCCGGCGCTTTTGATGAAATGGGATTAGGCGAGCCCGCTGTGTGGTCGTCCGGAGGCTCTTATTGGATGCTTTATACCGGGCGAGCACGAGGCGAAAAGCGACGGATTGGACTGGCGAAATCACCAGACGGCGTCCATTGGTCGCGCGAGCCGCTCGTGATTGAGGGGACCAGCGACTGGGATCGGGAAGTGGTGTGCGATCCGACGGTCGAATTGCTGCCCGAAGGGGTGCGAGTCTGGTTCGGGGGAGGCGATCGACCACGCCCGGATCAGGGCTTACATGGCCAAATAGGCGTCGGTATGCTGCGTTAGAACGCCTTAAATGACCGAGATTTGCACTCCGCGAGGCCTTAATTGACCATAATTACAGCAAGCGAAGCGTCACTTCGAACACACGCTGGAAATGACGACAATTGCCAGTATTTTTCTCATATTTCACCGTTCTCTCGCGAGTCCTAGCGCGCGAATTCGTTTATGCAGGTTGGTCCGTTCCATTCCGAGCGCACGCGCGGCGCTCGATACGTTCCATTTTGCTTCGTCGAGTGCGCGGAGAATGTGTTCTCTCTCCGCGGATTCCTTGGCCTCGCGCAAATTTCCTTTGGGCTGCGCCGCGCCGCGCGACAAGCGAATCTCGATGGGAATCGATTCGGCGGTCAGTACGTCGCCGCGCGTTAGAATCGCCATTCGCTCCACGGTATTTCGCAATTCGCGAATATTTCCGGGCCAGTGATGATCCTCCAGCGTTTCCGCCACATCGGGATGGAGGGACTTGGGCTTGAAATTATTGCGGGCGCAAAACTCCGCCAGGAAATATTCGGCCAGCGCACGAATATCCTCCTTGCGTTCGCGCAGGGCCGGCACGCGGACCGGCACGACGCACAAGCGATAGTACAAATCTTCCCTGAATTTTTGCTGCGCTACCATTTCCTGCAAATCGCGATTAGTGGCGGAGATCACGCGGACCGTGACCTTGATCGCCTGCTCGCCACCGACGCGGTGAAATTCGCCTTCCTGCAAAACGCGGAGCAATTTCGCTTGCGATGCCGCGTGGAGGTCGCCTACTTCGTCGAGGAATATGGTTCCGCCATCGGCCAGTTCGAACTTGCCGCGACGCGCGGCGGTCGCTCCGGTGAAGGCGCCTTTTTCGTGGCCGAAGAGTTCGCTTTCAATCAGCTCGGTTGGGATGGCTGCGCAATTGACCTTCACGAAGGGGCCGTTCGCGAACGGACTTTCGGCGTGCAGATGCGCCGCTAGCAATTCTTTTCCCGTTCCCGATTCGCCGGTGAGCAAGACGCGAGCATCACTGCGCGCGGCCATGGTGGCCTGATCGAGCACTCGTTCAAACGCGGCGCACGATCCGATCATGCGCGCGGAACCTGCGATTTCGCGGAGGCGGCGATTCTCCTCGCGCAGCTTGGATTGATCTAGGGCATGCTTTAAGGAGAGCAGCACCTTGTCGCGGCTCAACGGTTTTTCGAGGAAATCGAAAGCGCCCGCGTGGACGGCCTCGACTGCATCGGCGATGGTGCCGTGACCGGAGATCATCAGAATGGGCGCGTCCATATCACTAGCGCGATCGTTGGATCGGAGCCAGCGCACGAAGTCGATGCCGCTGCCGTCGGGTAAGCGAACATCGACCAGATAGGCGTCGGGACGATGGGGATGGGCGCGGGCTTCGGCTACCGAGAGGCAGACGGTGACGGCGTAGCCTTCGCGCTCCAGAATTAATTTGAGCGAGCGGCCGATGTTTTCTTCGTCATCGACGATTAGGATTCGTCTTTGCGCCATGTTGCTCCTGAGGTTTTCATCGGGAATATGGACCACCCGGTCATTTTTTCGTGCCTGTCCGCATGCTTACGCATGGCGGTTCCGTGTCGGCACTTGGGGACGCGAACGGATGCGGAAAAGTAACCAGCCCGGTGAGGGCAGGGACGGGGAAACGGCGGCTGAAGCCGCCGCTGCAAGCTAAAGCTCGCGCCACCAATGCAGAGAGATTCGTCATTGGGTGGGCGTGACTAGAATTACGCGGAAGGCTGCGCCTCCTAGTTCTCCGTCTAATGTTTGTAGATCGCCGCCGCATAATAATGCGCTGCGGCGCGCGATTGACAAGCCTAGGCCCATTCCACCTTTTTTGAAAGAGATGGTCGGCTCGAATAAACTTGATCGCGCTTGCAGGCTGAGGCCTGGGCCGGAATCGTGGACCTCGATATTCAGTTTTGAACCGGCCAGCGCTGTGCGCGCAAGGACTACTCCGCCAGGTTGAGCGGCCTCGGCGGCATTTTCGAGCAGATTGGTCAGCACGCCCTTGATTAAATCCGGATCCGCTAGCGCGGTGGGATTCCCGGGAGCTAGCGTCATGTTGTAGATCACTTCGGGATGCGCGGATTTGAGGAAGGAGACGCGCTCCTCGACCATGGCGTTGACATCGATCTCGCGGGGCTCGACGGGTGGCTCGGCGGCGAATTGCGAGAAGGCTCGCACGCGTCTTTCCAGCGTCTGCACCTCATCAACGACGATTTGCGAGGCTTGCTCCAAGAAAGCTCCGTCGTGATTCGAGCCGCGGCTGATGATTTCTTCCATGGTGAGGCGAATCGGCGTGAGCGAATTTTTCACTTCGTGCGCCATCTTGCGCGCAAGCGCCTGCCAGCTGGCGAGGCGGGTAACCTGGATCAAATGCTCGCGTGCCTGTTGCAGTTGGTCCGCCATGTGATTGAACGCCTCCACCGCAGCGCCGATTTCGTCCGATCCGCCGGGTTCCACGCGCGCGCCTAAATCGCCTGCCGCGACGCGCCCTAATCCTTGCGTCAATTGCCGCACGGGACGGCTGATGCGCGCGGCTAAAAAAATCAACGCCGCCAATGCCGCGAGCCATAACGCGCCGGCGACCACCAATAGCGCGCCTGAGAAACCACGACGAAGATCGCGTGTGGCGGAGCGCTCCAACGTCTCTCTCGCCCCGCCGTACTGTGTTGCCAACGTATCCATCGCAATTCCCATGGGCCGGGAATATACCAGAACTTCTTCCTCACGCCGCACGTAGTAATCGAGGCGGTCGCCCTGATTCCCGGCCAGTTCGAACCACTCCGTTTTTTCGCTGTCCCAGAATGACTGTGCCTGGGCCGGAGTCAGGTGCCGCGGCGCGACGCTTCCTTGGGCCGCATCTCGTTTCAACAGCTCTTCGGATTCCCTATAAAGCTCGCGCCCGGTTTTTTGCAGCGACTGCGATATTTCATCGAGCTCCGCCAGCGGCGCCAGTTTGAGGCTTCGCTCCAGGAGGGCGAGCGAGGTCCACAGCGTGAGACCGAGGGGCAGAATGGTGGCGAGGACAAAGACAAGAATCAGTCGCGTGCGCAGGCGGTTCATTGTGCGCGAATCATTTTAACTGCCTCTGCGGCCGCCGCGCTTTAATTCTTCCAACGTCCAGGGACCGGACTCCGACGTGGTGTGGAACTGCGTGGAAACCGGAGGGTGGCTGAACAGTTCGATTAAGCCCGTCAGGTTGATGCCGGACTCGCTGATGCTGTCGCGTCCGAATGGATTCGCGATCTTGCCGTCCTGCGGCACGCGGACCTCGACGCGAGCCCAGAATTTTTCGGTATCGCCGATTCCAGACGGGTCGAAAGGCATCTGCTTAAGGCACCACGCCTCGGCGTCGGCCGCGTCGAGATGAGCGACGGTTCGCCTCGGCGATAACGTTTTGACCACCGAAAATTGCTCTCCCCATACATCGTAACTCATCAGGAATCGTTCGCCGATTTGGCGGAACAGAAGACTTTTTGTTCCCGAGTACAGGGAAAGTTTGATATCGAACGGCACCTGCGCGCCGTGGTGCAACCGCTCTAATTGTTGACCCGTGAGAAAGTGCAGGTGCGGCGCGGAAAACTCTAGAAGATTGTTGTGCCAGCGGAGGGCGAGGTCCTCCGCCCACATCGCGAGGCCGAAGCCGGAGACAAACGCCGCGACCAACCACCACGTCTTGATGGTCCGCACGAGCATCCTTTAAAAATTCAAACCCGCATAAAAAATCGGTTCCATGTGGCTGGAGCGAATCGGAAAAGCGACAGCGAGCTGGAATCCGTCCTTTTTGAATCCGGTGCCCACGGATTGTTTCCGCTCGCGCTCCCGCGCGGTGTCCCAAATCGCGCCGGTGTCGTAGAAAACCTGCAACCAGCGGTAGCCGTAATCAATCGATCCGTGCACGATGTGCGACCCTCCTAGCGGATCCAACTCAAATTTATTCCAGCCTCGCAAAGTGGTGGCGTTGCCGGCCACGAATTTCTCAAACAGAGGCGCGTTTCCGTGAATCGAGCCGGCGACGAATCCGACCTCGACCTTATTACGATCGCGCCGGAACCGGTAGCGCGCCTGAGCCATCTGACGTGTGAAATCGGCATCCGTCTCGAAGGCGCGAATTCCAGCGCGCATGGAGAAGCTGCCGTTCAGCTCCTGGTCTTGAGGATCTTTGGCCGAACCCCAACGCTGGTGGTAGCGCAGAGTAGTCACCACCGCGTTGGACGATTCGGTTTTCGCACCAGGCTGCTCCGGCCGATAGCGCGAAAAGCTGGTACCGAAGTCGAGCTCGAGCGGCGCCGCGATTACGAGCGTCGCCTCCGGCATGAATACTTGCCGGGAACGATAGATGCCCGCTTGATCGGAAGCAAGAAGGGTGGATGCATTCCACTGCTCGTGAAAACTGTCGAACTCAAAGCGGACTCGGAGGCGCTCGGTCGCCACATGCTTGCGCTCGAACTTGGCTTTGATGCCGGCGAAGCGCTCGATCAGCGCGTCGCTATCGCTGACGATGCCGAAGGTGAACTTGTTACCCTTGATAGCGGTCGAGCCGTCGCCTTCGGCGCTCCAGCCGAGCTTGGAATCGTAGAGGAATTTCGCGACGTTGAGTTCGAGCGGCTGCTCATGCGACTTCGGCACTTCGAAGTTCACCACCACGTGACCGGGCTCGGTGCCCTTGCCGACGTTGACCGAAACGGCGGGCACATGCAGTTCTTTTTTGATACGGTCGGCGAGACGGTCGAGGGCGGGGTAGTCGAGTTTGGAGCCGACCATCTTGTCGACCTCGGTGCGGAGGGCGTCGCTGATGCGCCAGTTTTTCTGCCCGGAGACTTGCACGCTCTCGACAGTGTACTTCGCGTTGACGTTCAATTCCTGGAGCGCCTTCTCGTCGTCGGAGCGATCATCGTTACCATATGGGACATCGCACCCGGCGAGCGGGACCGAGCAAACGATGGCCGCAAGCAACAGCATTTTCATGCTTTTATTAGACGCACGCGAAAGGCCACGAAGTTTCACTTGTATTTACAATAATTTAGGGTGGTGTGACGTGTGCGCACAGGTCACAGGTGGGCTTTCACGGATTTTCCATGTTGCGCAGGAGACGGGCCGCGGCTGCTGCGTTTTCAAACTCGCGCTCTAACTGCGCGTTGCTCAGGGCCGAGCGGAGATGCTCGAGCTTCGCGATAAACACGCTCAGGGCCGCGTCGATATTGGTGGCATTGGTCGCGAAGATATCGCGCCAAATTTCATAGGGGCTCATGGCGAGCCTGGTCAAATCCATCGCGGCGGGACCGGCAACACGCGCGGCTTCGGGCTCGGTTCCGATGGATGCGGCGAGCGCGGTCGAGATTAATTGCGGGAGGTGCGAGGTGAATGCGA
The DNA here is from genome assembly GCA_003170295.1 of Bryobacterales bacterium. Lineage (GTDB taxonomy): Bacteria > Acidobacteriota > Terriglobia > Bryobacterales > Bryobacteraceae > Palsa-187. The sequence goes on from PNAJ01000022.1 coordinate 161,285, forward strand.
CCAGAACATCGTGCTGCTCTGCGGACATTATTACGATGCGAGCTCCGAAGCTCGCGATGCGCGCTTCCAGTTCGGCGGATGGAGACGTCAGAATATAGGGGCGGCCGCGGAATAGAGACGCCTCGGCTTCGGCTGCGCCACGAGCTTCCTTGCCCGCCATCGGATGTCCGCCTACGAATCGGGCGCGGTGGATTTTCTCTGTGGCGCGCGCGCAGATTGCCTCCTTCGTGCTGCCTGCGTCGGTGATGAGTGTTCCCGGTTTCACATACGCATCGAGATCGTCGAGAACGGAGAGAATTCCTTCGATGGGGCGCGCCAGGTAGATCAGATCCGCTTGGGCGGCGGCATCGGCGAGGGGGAGCGCTTCGTCGATGATGCCGCGCTCGATCGCCGCGCGCACGGCATCGGGGGAGCTCACGCCAATGATTTTCCCGGCGAATCCGGCCGCGCGCAGGGCGAGCGCGAAAGATCCGCCAATCAAGCCGACGCCGACAATGGCGACAGTTTTCACGCGGATCTCGAGACCGCCGTCGCGATGGCTCGCACTTGCTGCATCATCTCCGTGAACTGCCCCGGCGTGAGAGTTTGAGCGCCATCGCTCGCGGCCTTATCGGGATCGGGATGAACTTCCACAATGAGCCCGTCCGCGCCCGCCGCGACCGCTGCGCGCGCCATCGGAATTACCATATCGCGACGACCCGTGCCATGCGAAGGATCGCCGACTATCGGCAGGTGCGACAATTTTTTCACTACGGGGATCGCGGCGATATCCATGGTGTTTCGTGTGTAGGTTTCGAAGGTGCGGATACCGCGCTCGCACAGAATCACTTCGTAATTTCCGCCGCTCATGATGTATTCGGCCGCGAGCAGCAGCTCTTCGATGGTGGCGGCGATGCCTCGTTTCAGAAGCACGGGCTTGCGCGTTTTGCCGATTTCGCGCAGTAAATTGAAGTTTTGCATGTTGCGCGCGCCGATTTGCAGGATGTCGGAATAGGCGGTGAGCAACTCGATCTGCGTCTGGTCCATCACTTCGCTGACGACCAGAAGTCCGCGGCGGTCGGCGGCCGCGCGCATGATCTTCAGTCCTTCCTCGCCCATTCCCTGAAAACTGTAGGGCGACGAACGAGGCTTGAACGCGCCGCCGCGCATCACCTGGGCGCCGGCATTCGCCACGATATCGGCGACCGTTTCAATTTGCTCGCGGCTCTCGACACTGCACGGTCCAGCCATGATTACCACATGTGGACCGCCGATTTCGACCTTGCCGATCTTAATCACCGTTCCCTGCGGCTTGAAGTTTTTGCTGACCAGCTTGTAGGGCGAGACGATGCGATGGCACTCCTTCACGCCGTCCATCGCCTCAAAATCCGCCGGATCGAAATCGCCAACCGGTCCGACGCCTCCGAGCACCGTGTGCGTTACGCCGGTCGACCGGTGCACGGTGAAACCCATGCTTACCAGGCGGTCGATCACCCCCTGAATGGTGAGATCGGTCGCGCCTTCTTGCATTACCACTAACATTTGTCTTTCTCTCCCTGTTCCTTCTGCTGACGCCGCATTCGCTGCAGCGTGCGCATTTCATCGATGATGCGATCGAAAATGCCCTTCACCGCGTCGGAGGTGAGCGGCCCCAGATTGTGATCGGTCACGTTGCGAAACACATCTTCTTCGCGCGTCGGTTCGTAAATCGGCAGCGCAAGCGATTCCTTGGCTCGCCCAATCTCCTCCACCATGCGCGTACGCTGATTGAGAAGTTCGAGCAACCGCAGATCGATGGCGTCGATATTTTTCCGTGCGTCCGCCAGCGCGCGCAGCGCTTCCTCGCGGGTCATGCATCCATTCCTGTGCGTAAGGATCGCGCGAACTTTTCGAGACCTGCTTCACCGGCATTTTCGCCGATCAAGCGCACAATAGCGCTGCCGACGACCACACCGTCGGCGATTTTCGCGACTGCTCCGGCTTGCGCGGGCGTCGAAATTCCGAAGCCGGCTGCGAGCGGCAGTTTGCTGATTGCGCGCGTCGAATCGATCAAGGGCTGGAGCGAATCGGACAATTCAGCGCGCTCTCCGGTGACTCCTGTGCGCGAGACGAGATAGATAAAACCGCTGGAATATTTTGCGACGAGCTTCAAACGCCCGGGTGTGGAAGTAGGCGCCGCCAGAAACACCGTGTCGAGTCCCGCGGCGCGCATGGCGTTCACGTACACTGCCGCTTCTTCGACACTGACGTCGGTGAGCAGGCAGCCGTCGATGCCCGCGGCCTTCGCGTCGCGCGCCAGATTTTCGAGGCCGTAGCGCAGTACGGGATTCACATACGTGAACAATAAGAGCGGAATCTGCGATGCTTCGCGTATTTTTTGTGCGATAGCGAGAACCTTCGCGACTGTGGTGCCGGCTTTGAGCGCGCGCTCGGAGCCCTGTTGGATCACCGGGCCGTCGGCGATGGGATCGGAGAAAGGAACACCCAATTCGATGAGATCCGCGCCCCCGCGTTCAAGCGCGGCGACGAGCGAGGGCGTGTGCTCTGGCGTGGGATCGCCCGCGGTCAGATAGGCGACCAGCACGGCCTTGCCTTCACTCTTGCGGCGATCAAATGCTTGCTGAATTCGGGTCGTCATCGTCTTAGATAGGATCGTCGAGTTCGGGTAGATTCTCGCGATAAATGTCGGTGTCTTTGTCGCCTCGGCCGGAAAGATTTACGATGAACAATTTCCCCGGTTCCTCCGGCGCGCGCTCGATCGCTTCGGCGACCGCGTGGGCGGATTCGAGCGCTGGAATAATTCCTTCGGTGCGCGCGAGCCTTTGCGCGGCGGCGAGAGCCTTCATATCGCTGCAGGCGACATATTCGGCGCGATGACGATCGTGCAGCCAGGCATGCTCCGGACCGACCAGCGCATAATCAAGCCCGGCGGAAATGGAATGCGTCAGCGAGATTTGTCCGTCGCTATCCTGCAAAACATAACTGTAGGCTCCTTGAAGCGCGCCCGGCGAGCCGCCTGAGAATCGCGCGGCATGGTCGCCGAGTTTTTCGCTGCGCCCGCCTGCTTCGACGCCGATCAACTTCACATTTTCATCGCCGATGAAGGAGTGGAACATGCCGATGGCGTTCGAGCCTCCGCCGACGCAGCAGAAAATCGAATCGGGCAAGCGACCTTCGCGTTTCAGAAACTCGGCGCGCGTCTCTTCGCCGATCACGCGATGAAAATCGCGCACCATCACAGGATAGGGATGCGGACCCAAGGCCGAGCCGAGAAGATAATACGTCGAGTGAACGTTCGTCACCCAATCGCGAAGAGCTTCGCTGACCGCGTCCTTTAAGGTTCTGCTGCCGTTGGTCACTGCGACGACCTTTGCGCCCAGCAGCCTCATGCGGAACACATTCAGCCGCTGGCGGCGCATGTCTTCTTCGCCCATGTAGACGATGCATTCGAGTCCGAACAGCGCGCAGACGGTCGCGCTCGCGACTCCGTGCTGACCCGCGCCCGTCTCAGCAATGATGCGCTTCTTGCCCATTTTTCGCGAGAGCAATGCTTGCCCCAGGCAGTTATTAATTTTGTGCGCGCCGGTGTGGAGCAGGTCTTCGCGTTTGATGTAAATCTTCGCGCCGCCGAGCTGTTCGGTGAGGCGCTTGGCGTAGTACAGCGGCGTGGGCCGGCCCGCGAAGTTTTTGAGCAGATCGGCGAGCTCGGCTTGAAATGCGGGATCGCGGCGAGCTTCGAGATAAGCGCGCTCCAATTCATCGAGCGGAGTCATCAGCACTTCGGGGACGAAGCGTCCGCCGTAAGGTCCGAAGTGTCCCGTTGCATCTGGTTGCGAAGTGATCATTTGGCTTCCTGCGCGGCTTTGACGAACGCGCGCACCCTTTCGTGATCTTTGATTCCCGGCGCGGACTCGAGCTTCGAACTCGCATCGACGCCCCAGGGTTTTGCGATGCGGATGGCCTCGGCGACATTGGAGGCGTCGAGTCCACCGGCGACGATTATTTTGTGAAGAGGGTCGCGCGCGATTTTCCAATCGAAGGAAATTCCATTCGCGGGCCCGTCTAGCAGGATCGCTTCCGCGCCTTGGGTCGTGACTATTTGCGTCTGTCCGCTTGCTGACGCGCGCGGTTCTGGTCGGAATGCTTTCCAGACTCGGATGTTTTCGGGAATGGCGGCGCCGTAAATTTGCGCGACATCTAGCTTCGCCGCGCACATTATGGACTCAATTGTCGCGGACGATTCGTCGACGAACACGCCGACTTTCCAGGTATCGAGTCCTTCTCCCAATAGGGCGGCGGTCGAGGGCGTGACGTAGCGCGGGCTCTTCGGATAAAAAATAAATCCGATTGCGGACGCGCCCGCTTCGACCGCTGCCACGGCATCCTCGCGACGCGTGATACCACAGATTTTGACGATCATGAGCGCAACTCGCCGAGCGCCGTAGCTGGATCTTTCGATTTCATCAAATGCTCGCCGACCAGGAATGCGTGGAAGCCCGCGTCGCTCAGCCTCTTCACATCCGACTGCGAATGAATGCCGCTCTCGCTGACTTTGACGACGCCCGCCGGAATTTTCCCGGCAAGCCGCAGCGATGTTTCCAGCGTGACTTCGAAGGTGTGCAGGTTCCGGTTATTCACGCCGACGATCTCCGCGCCCGATGCGAGTGCGCGGTCGAGCTCCTCTTGATCGTGCACCTCGACCAGCGCGGTCATTTGATAATTCGCGGCGAGTTCGCGAAACCGGCGCAGGTCCGATTCGTCGAGCAGCGCGGCAATTAGCAGAATCGCGTCGGCTCCGTGCGCGGCGGCTTCGATGACGTGGAACTCGTCGATGGTGAAGTCTTTCCTCAAAACAGGCAGATCGACGGCATTCCGGGCGGATAGAAGATCGTCGAGCGAGCCTTTAAAGAATTCGCGATCGGTCAACACGCTGAGCGCAGCCGCTCCGCCCGATGCATACAGGCGTGCGATGGCCGCGGGATCGAAATCGTGTGACAACACGCCTTTACTGGGCGACGCTTTTTTGATCTCCGCAATCACGGCCGGGGCGGAGGTTGTTAGCGCGGTTCGGAAATTGCGAACGTCCTTGCGATTTGCCGCAGTTCTCTCCAACTCGGCACGCTGCCGCGAAGTGATTCGCAGTTCAGCGCGCTTATGATCGACAATGCGCGCGAGGATGTCCGGAACAACAACAGCCATGTCGGGGAAACTTCATGGTAGCATCACGCGCACCCGAATCCCGCTGGCGGGGTCGATCGTCCAGGTGCAGGAACCGCCATGCAGCGTCGCGATGTGCCGTGCGCTCTCAAGGCTCAAGGCAGTTCCCGGCGGAAGCGACTCGATCGAGCGGTGGCCCGGAGCGGCTGTCGAAGCGTCGATCTCGACTCCAGTTCCGGCCGCTGTAGTTCTGAGGAGCGTGGGATGCTCTTCGGCCGCGAGTTGCCGGAACAGTCCGAGAATATTCTCGATCAGAGCGCGTGCGAACCAGGGGTCCAATTGGACCACGGGGAGATCGGCGGATAATTCCAGTTTCACGGGCGGGTCCACCGATGCCGGGCGGCCCGCGACGGTCTGCGCAATCAGTTCTCCCAGGTCGATGGGCACGGGCGCGGCGAGGCGAGAATCGGCGAGCTCCACTCCGTTCGACAGGATCCAGTTCGATTGCTCTACCAATTGCTGAACGCGAGCGAGCTGTTCGCGATGCTTATCATCGTCGAGCACCAGCGAAAGATAGTAGGCAATGGATTCAATGGTGCTGAGCGGCTGCCGGATTTCGTGTGCGATGGCATGCAGCACGGATTCTCGGGAGACCTCGGAGGCGGGTTCGGATTGTAAGGTGGGAGTCATGTCAAATAAATCGGATAGAAATAAACCGAACTGTTATACCGCGAGCGAACGTCCGCGTCAAGCCTGGCTTAGGTTAGCTTCGATCGCACGCGATCGCTGAGCGCTTTGCCGTCGACGCGCTTGCCGGCGAGCTTCGCCTGCGCAGCCTTCATCACGGCGCCCATTTGTTTAAGCGAGGTGACGCCGGATTCCGCCATGGCCGCCGCGATCGCGGCATCCACCTCTTCCGCGGTGGGCGCGGAGGGCATGTAGGTTTCGATCAGCTTCAGCTCGGCGTCCTCCTTGTCGGCAAGGTCCGGGCGATTGCCCTTGCGGAACATGTCCGACGACTCCTTACGCTGCTTGATCAGAGTGTTGAGGATTTGCAATTCGGTCGGCTCGTCCAGCGGCTTCATCGAATCGACCTCGTGTTTCTTGAGCGCGGTCTTGATCATGCGGAGCGCACCGAGACGAGCTTCCTCCCGTCCCTTCATGGCGGCTGTGATGTCTTTTTGAATTTGATCGAGCAACGGCATGCTGTCTTCATATTAAAGGAGTCAGAAGTCAGGAGTCAGGAGTCAGAATGGTATTCTGGAATTTCGTCTGCGCCATGCACATTAAAAAGACACGTCTACTGACTCCCGGACCGACGCCTGTTTATCCGAAGGCGCTCCAGGCCATGCTGGGCGCGGACATGCACCATCGCACGCAGGATTTCAAAAACGTGTTCCTTGCCGTGCTGGCGGACCTGAAACTGGTGATGGCGACAGCGAATGACGTGCTGGTGCTGGTGGCTTCGGGAACCGGCGCGATGGAAGCGTCCGTGACGAATTGTTTTTCCGCGGGCGATCGCGCGATCGTATGCACGGCCGGAAAATTTGGCGAGCGCTGGGTGGAGATGACGCGGTCGTACGGGCTCGACGCGATCGTTCTCGAAGCGCCGTATGGAAAAGCTGTGCGGCCGGAAGCACTGGAGCAAGCACTGGCGGCGAACCTGGACGTGAAGGGCGTGTTCGTGCAGGCGTCTGAAACCTCCACCGGAGCCGTGCACGATGTTCGCGCGATGGGCGAGGCGGTCCGGAAGACGCAGGCGATTTTCGTGGTCGATGCCATCACGGGCCTGGGCACGATGCCGCTCGATATCGATTCTTGGTCGCTCGATATCGTCATCGGAGGGTCGCAGAAAGCGTTCATGGTGCCGCCCGGCCTGGCGTTTCTCTCGATCAGCCCGAAGGCGTGGGCGGCGATGGAAACCGCGACGCTGCCGCGTTACTACTTCAATCTCAAACGCGAAAAAAAATACGCCGCGAACGGAGAATCGGCCTGGACCGCGTCCACCGCGCTCATGCTCGCGCTCAACGAAGCGCTGCAATATATCAAGAGTATCGGCATGCCGAAGCTGATCGCCAACGCGGAGCAGCTAGCGCGCGCGACTCGGGAAGGGTGCCATGCGCTGGGCCTCGAATTGTTTTCTCCGGAAAATCCCAGCGCGTCCGTCACGGCGGTGAAGGCTCCCGACGGGCTCGATTCCGGTGTCATCGTCAAGGAATTCCGGCAGCGCTTCGGTTCCATCATCGCCAATGGACAAGGGGAGATGAAGGGCCGCATCTTCCGGATCGCGCATCTCGGCTATTTCGATGTCGCGGATCTGTTCGCGGTGATCGCAGAGCTCGAGCTGATCCTTTATGCGAACGGCGTTCCGGTGAAACTGGGTGCGGGCGTGGCTGCGGTGCAGCGCGTGTATGCCGAAATCGCGATAACCAAAAAGGAACTCGCAAACGTCTAAACTCCGTATGAAAATCTTGATCGCCGAACCGATGCCTGCGGCGGGCGTGGAACTGCTGACGCCCCAACCCGGCTGGGATGTGGTCGTTTCCAATCCGGAAGAGTTCCGGCAGCATCTTGCCGATGCCGACGCGCTGATTGTGCGTAGCGCGATTCAAGTGGATGCCGCGTTGCTGGCCAGCGCGCCGCAGCTCAAGGTGATCGGAAAAGCGGGCGTGGGCGCGGAGAATATCGACGTGGAGGCCGCCACGTCGGCGGGCGTCCTGGTGATGAATACGCCGGGCGGCAACGCTGTTTCGGTGGCGGAACACACGCTGGGGCTGATGCTCGCGATGGCGCGATCCATCCCGCAGGCAGCCGTTTCGACCAAGAGCGGCGACTGGGGCAGGGTGAGGTATGTCGGCACCGAACTGCGCGGCAAGACGCTCGGCGTGGTCGGCCTCGGCAGCATCGGCCAGGAGGTGGTGCGGCGCGCGCGGGCGTTTGAAATGAAGATCGTCGCCAACGACCCGTACGTAAATTCGCAGAGGGCGGCCGATCTGGGCGTCACGCTGACGCCTTTGGGCGAGTTGTTCGCGCACAGCGATTACATCACGCTGCACGTCGCGCTGACCCTGGAGACGTTCGCGCTGCTGAACGCCGCGGCTTTCGCGAAAATGAAAAAAGGCGTGCGGATCGTCAACTGCGCGCGCGGCGAGCTGATCGATGGCGAGGCGCTGCGCAAGGCTATCGAATCGGGCAAGGTGGCCGGTGCGGCGCTCGACGTATTTCAGACGGAGCCGCCCGATTCGAGCGAACCGCTGCTCCATATGGACCAGGTGATCGCGACGCCGCATATCGGCGGAGCTACCGAGGAGGCGCAGGAAACCGTGGGTGTGCGCATCGCCGAGCAGATCGTGCAATATTTGCGCCAAGGCGTCGCGCTCCATGCGGTGAACGTTCCGGCGATGACCAGCGAGCAGTTCCGGACCGTCGGTCCATACGCCGCGCTCGCCGAGCGGCTGGGGACTTTCGCCGCCTACGTCGCTACCGGAAATCCGCGCATGGTACGGCTGGTCTATTACGGAAGCGCCGCGCAGGGCAACATCGCCGATCACAACACCCACCTGATTCGCAACGCGGGACTGGCCGGGGTGCTGAGCCGATCGCTGCACCGGAAAGCGAACGTCGTCAATGCGCTGCAAATCGCCACCGAGCGCGGATTGGGCTACGCGGAGCGGCACGACAAGCGCGTGGGTCACGCGGATTCGTTGAAGCTGGAACTGGAAACCGACGAAGGGATTACGCAGGTGGAAGGAGCGCTGGTGCTCGACCGGCCACGCCTGCTCGCCGTAGATGGCATTCGCTGCGAGGCTCCTCTTACCGGACATCTGATTTATTTGCGCAACGCGGATGTGCCGGGCGTGATCGGCTACGTCGGTTCGGTGACGGGCAAAAATAATATCAACATCGCGAATTTCTCGCTCGGCCGCCAGCATGCGCCGTCCCAGGAGGGCGGAGTGCTCGAAGCGATCGCCGTCGTCAAGACCGATGAGCCGGTGAGTGAACGGGTGCTTGCGGAACTGCTCGAAAACAAATCCATCACGGTCGCGCGCGCAGTCGAATTTCGCGATTAAGTGTCCGGCTGCGGGATTCGAATGTTCTTATTGACCGCTTTTGGAATTTTTTAGTAGACTGTGAACAGTTTATGAATTTAGGAGCCTCCGTGCGGGGGTTATGTTGGGGAAAGGATCCGCACGGAGGCTTAGCTGCTTTGGTTAATAAGACGAACGCAGTCCAATTCCGTTTTGTTCCGTAAGAATTATTTCAACCCCGCCTGTGCCAAAAATCCGGCTGCCACCTCGGCCGGTTTTTTGCGATCGACATCCACAGCGGCGTTGAGCTTGCGCAGTGTGTCGTTGCCGATCTTGCCCGCGAGCTCGGCCAGTGCGGGCTGGATCTTCGGATCGTTTGCCAGCAAGTCCGCCCTCACCATCAGGCAGGTCTGGTAGAACGGAAAGACCTTCTTATCGTCGCGTAGCGCTTTCCAATCGTCGTGGCGAGCCAGCGGACCGTCGTTGATATTTCCCACAACCATCGTCAGTTCCCCCGCGCCGAGAGCCGCGTATAACGAGTCAGCGTCGCTCACCCGCGTCATGGCGCCCATGGGCAGGCGATATTGATGAAGGGACGCCAAGCCATCGCTACGCTCGTTGAAATCGCGCGTGACGCCCAGTTTCCAGCCGGGTTGGGCGCGCTCCGCGTCGCTCAACGTCTCGAATTGTTTGTCTTTGGACACAATGATGGCCCAGGAGTTATCGATCCCCAAAGGGTCCAGCACTTCCAGTTGAGCGATGCGCCGCATTTCGTTGCGGACACGCTCGAACGTGCTGGCCGCGTCGGAGGAAACCGACTCCTTCAGAATTCCCGCCAGCACCATACCCGTCTCCTCCGGATAGAGGCCAATCTGAGCATTCACCAGCGCCTGATAGACCAGCTGCGTATTGCCGAGACTAAAACTCCGCCCGACCTTTCGTCCTAAACGGTTCTCCAGATGCTGCGCCACGATTTCACCCAGCACCACCTGCGCAGTGGTGCTTTTCGATCCCACGACGATCGGTTTCTTCGACCCGCCGCAACTCGCGCCCAGCAGTGCCAGGGCCGCGAGCGTCTTCCATCCCAACGATCTTTTTCCATTCATCACGCGATTTAGCATAGCGCGATCCTCTGCTATTCTGTAGAACTAACCCTCTATAAAGATGTCGTTCCAGATTCAGCCACTCAAGGAATTCCTAGTCCGGCCCGCGCTGCCGGCTTCGCTGCTGCGGATGTCGGAACTTGCGCTGAATCTTCATTGGAGCTGGAACCATTCGCTGCGTTCGCTGTTCCGCCGGTTAGACCCGGTCATTTGGAAAGCATCGAATCATAACCCGATCGTCATGCTGGGCCGTGTTTCGCAGGCGACGCTCGAACGCGCCGCAGCCGATCCTCGTTATCTTGCGTTGTATCGCCGCGCCTGCGAAACGCACGACGCCTATTTGGCCACCGCCTCCACCCAACCGTCCAACATGATGGTCGCGTATTTTTCGATGGAGTACGGGCTGCTCGACTGCATGCCGATCTACTCCGGCGGCCTGGGCGTGCTTTCGGGCGATCATTTGAAAGCGTCGAGCGACGCGAATCTGCCGCTCACCGGTGTCGGTCTGCTCTATCAGAACGGATACTTCAGCCAATCCATCGATCCCGATGGCTGGCAAAAGGAACGGACTCCGGTCAACGATTTCTATTCGCTGCCGGTGACTCCGGTGGTGCGCGCCGACGGGAGCGAAATGCTGGTCGGCGTGATGCTCGCCGGCACGCAAGTATTTCTCAAGGTCTGGCACATTGATGTGGGCCGCGTGAAGCTCTATCTGCTCGATAGCAACATCCCGCAGAATCCGAACCCCGCCGATCGCGCCATCACCGCCCAGCTTTATGGCGGCGACCTGCACAACCGCATGCGCCAGGAAATCGCTCTCGGCATTGGCGGATTGCGCGCGCTCGAAGAGCTCGGCATCCAGCCCACCGTCTATCACATGAATGAAGGCCACTCGGCATTTCTCGCCATCGAGCGAATTCGCCGGCTAATCGCCGATCAGCAGATGAGCTTCGAAGAGGCGCTCAACGCCTCCCGTATTAATAACGTCTTCACCACGCACACCTCCGTCCCCGCGGGAATCGATCTGTTCACCACCGGCATCATGTACGAGTATTTTCAGGACTACTGCCGCGAGTCCGGCATCTCGTTCGAGCACCTCCTCTCACTCGGGCGCAAAAATCCGTCTGATGCGCAGGAGTCGTTCTCGATGGCGGTCGCGGCGTTTAAGACGTCGGCGTTTCGAAATGCCGTCAGCCGCATACATCGCCACGTCTCGCAGCAGATGTGGCAGGAGCTGTGGCCCAAACTGCCGGTGTGGGAAGTTCCGATCACCTCCGTCACCAACGGCGTGCACCTGCCGACCTGGATTAACGGCGACCTGGCGGGCGTCTACGACCAGTCGCTGCAGCCGGATTGGCGCGAAGGTCACACCGAATCCACCGTGTGGGATCAGATCGCGGAAATTCCCGCCGCCGAGATTTGGGAAGCGCATCGCCGCCGCAAGCGCCGTCTAATTGCCTTCGTCCGCGACCGTGCCGCGGCCAATGCGGCCGAACGAAACGCCCCCGTTTCCGAGATCAGGCGCCTGCAGGAGGTGCTCGACCCCGACGCCTTGACCATCGGCTTCGCGCGCCGCTTCGCTACCTATAAGCGCGCTACGCTGCTGTTCCGCGATCTGGCCCGATTGAAGCGGATCCTCACCAATACGCGCATGCCGGTGCAGATCCTGATCGCGGGCAAGGCCCATCCGCTCGATATTCCCGGCAAGACGCTCATTCGCGAAATCGTCCAGTATTCCCAGGACCCGGAGCTTGCCAAACGCGTCGTGTTTGTCGCCGACTACGGCCTGCAAGTTGCCCGCGAAATGGTGCAGGGCGTCGATGTGTGGCTCAACAATCCGCGCCGCGGCGAGGAAGCCTGCGGCACCAGCGGCATGAAAGCCGGCATCAACGGCAACCTCAATCTAAGCATTCTCGACGGCTGGTTCGACGAGGCGGCCGAGGAATCCGGCGGCTGGGTCATTGGCGACCGCGACGCCTATACCGACGATCGCGACGACGCCCACGCAGCAGGTATTTATTCGGTTCTCGAAAACGAGATCGTGCCCATGTTCTATGAAGGCCGCGAACAAGGCGTACCCGTCGAATGGATGCGGCGCGTCAAACAATCGTTGAAGTTCGTGAGCGCGCATTTCAACTGCCAGCGTATGGTGATGGAGTACGCGTCGCAATTGTACGAGCCCGCCCATGTCGGATATGAGCGCGTTCGCCGGGACCGTTTCGCGTCTCCTCGCGAGTATGTCCGGTGGCATAGCGCGCTGACCGAAAAGTGGCCGCAAGTGAAGTTTGTCGACTATGGGATCGGCGGAGAGACCGTCTCCGCCGGCTCCTCCGTGACCCTGCGCGCGAGCCTGGAACTGGCCGGCCTGACGCCGGAGGACGTCCGCGTCGAGGCTGTCGTCGGGAGGGTGGGCGCGCACGGCGAACTCGAAGATACCCAGGTCCTGACGCTTGCTCCGGCGGGTCGACAGGAATCGGTATTTATGTTTGGGAGCGATTTTGCCCCTTTTACGACTGGCCGTCTGGGGTACGCGTTGCGCGTTAGTCCTAATCATTGTGACGATCCGTTGAACAGACCGTGCGACGCGCTGTTAAAATGGGCCGGCCAGTCCTAAAGATTCGTACTAGGAAGGCCGATACTCTGGTAGAATAAGATTTAGCTGGATTCTTTCAGAAATCCGTGGTACATAGGGTTTAGGCTTTTGAGCGGGTTATTAACCTCCCACGTGCCCAGCCGGTTGGTCCCGCTGTCTCCTCGAAGAAAAAGAACTTTCTGATTTCTATCCCAACGAGTGTTGTATACCTTCTCATCAAAGGAGTGAGCCAAGCCACCTTCGTTTAAGGCAAGTGTTATTTATGGAAGGCGAACGCAAGTACCGTCAAAACGGCTATCAGGACTCGACTAGCCGTGATTTCTCCAACAACAAAGGTGAGAGGCGTGACGAGCGCCCCAAGCCCCAGGGTCCACGCCCGCCTCTCGACATCACCGGTCCGCGGCTTCCGCGCATGGTGCAGTCGGTGACGGCGGCACGATGTTTCAACTGTTCCACCACGCTTCTTCCCGATATCGACGCTGCCACCAAGTGTCCGAAGTGCGGCGCGGCTCTGCACTGCTGCAAGCAGTGTTCCTATTTTGAGCCCTCCACCCGCTTCCAATGCTTGAAGCCGGTGCCGGTGCGGATCGTGGCGAAGGATCAGGCGAACGAGTGTACGCTGTTCAAACCGCGCTTTACCGTGGCGCGCGAAGCGGTGCATCCTCCCGCTATGAACGGCTATGGGAGCTCGAACGGAAACTCCGCCCCATCGCCGAATATTGCGACTCCACGCAATTCGACCGATGCACGCGCGGCGTTCGATAGCCTGTTTAAGAAGCCCGAATAGGCAGCTCATCAATTAAAGACAAGCACCCGTAGAGCACACTGTCGTCGCCCAATCCGGCTGGAACCACGTCCAGCCGCGCGCGCGACCAGGTAGTAACCTGCCGCCGCAGTTCTGTGCGTAACGGTACAAATAACGCGTCGCCGGCCTTGGCCATTCCTCCGCCGATCACGATGCGCGCGGGGTTCAGCATCATCACCGCTGCCTTCAGCCCCTGCGCCAGATCGATCACGTAGCGCTCCACAAACGCCCGATCCTGCATCAGATCTTTCGCCGTCCTGCCATGGTCGCGCTCCAGCCACATGCCGCAGCAGAGCCTCTCAAAGCATCCGCGGGATCCGCACAGACACTCCGGCCCGTCCGGTTTCAGCGTAATGTGCCCCAACTCGCCCGCATAGGAATCCGCACCCCGATAAATCGTCGAATCGTCGAGCACGATGCCTCCGCCGATGCCGGTTGAAAGCGTCATGTAGAACAGCGGACGCGCGTCGCGCCCCGCGCCGTAAATCGCCTCGCCCAGCGCGCCTACGTTCGCGTCGTTGTCCATCACCGTAGGCACGCCGAACGCTTTTTCGATGTTCTCGCCGAGAGGGAAATCCCGCCACCCCTTGACGTGCGTCGAAAGCGCAACGCGCTGCGCCGTGAAGTCGACCGGTCCGCCAAATCCGATTCCGCACCGCTCGAATTTCCAAGCCGTCGCGATCGACCGAACCTGATCGACCATCCACTCCGGTCCGCCGTCACGATCCGTCGTGCGCGATTCGCGCCGAGTCATCCGCTCGTCTTCAAACAAAGCGAGAGAAAACTTCGTCCCGCCAATATCAATCGCCAGCGTGTTCATTGAAGTTCTCTGCGCTCTCTGCGTCTCTGCGTGAAACTTCTTCGGGCGTTGCCGTCCCAGTCCCCTTCTTCATGATCGTAATCGACGCCACCAGGTTCCCGAACCGCGCCGCTTCGATCCCCGACCCCGTGACTGCCAGGGTCATCGCCCCGCCCGCCGAGAAGCTGTCGCCCGCGCCGCAGATATCGACCGGTTTCTTAATTGCGCGCCCCGCCACCATCGTCTGCCCGCGTTCGTCGACGACCAGTGCGCCCTCGCCACCATCTGTGACAAACAGTAAGCGGGCTACCGTGTACGCCAGCAGAGCAGGGAGGTCGACCCGCCCCAGCGCTCTCCTCGACGCCGCCTCCGCCTCATCGCGATTCGGCTTCAGAATCACGCCGCGAAAATGTTCCGCGCGCACGCGAGAATCCACCCAGACAATCTTTTTCTTCGCGATCGTCGTCAGCGCCTCCCTCATGCGCGCTGTTACCACGCCACCCGCCGCCGTCTCCGCCTGATCGGAAACAATCACGACGTCGAAGTCATCCGCGATCCGTTCGAGCGATTCCACCACTCGCGATTCCAACTCCCGGGATATTTCCCGCGTATGAATAAAATCGATGCGCGGCAAATCTTCTTCACCGGTCGCATTATTAATCAACTTGGTGTACGTAAATGTCGGCACTTCCGAAGACCGGATTAATAAATCCGCGTCGATGCCGCGATCCCGAAGCGCCCGATCGAGCTCCCACCCGAACCCATCCTCGCCCACCACCCCGAGCACCGCCACACGCCCCGCGCCCAACGCCGCCAGATTATTCGCGATAGTCCCCGCCGCCCCCGCCGTCACCTCAGTCGAGATAACACCAACCCGAGGCAACCCAGTTTCGCGCGATGGCAAACCCTCCCGAGGATCGTAGCGGCACCACCGGTCAAGACAAACATCCCCAGCCACTAAAACCCGTAACCCACGAAATGCCCGCAAAATCTCCGAGGTGTTCATTCTGGCTACTTGCTACTGGCTACTGGCTTCTGCAGCTCCCGCCATAAGGCGGGAACTGTCCCCCGATGCTCCCCGCAAAAATAAAAACTCTCGCCGCCATCCTGCACCGTTCGGACCAGAATCGTTTTGTGCGGACGAAAATAATATCCCGGATCGGACTTCGCGAGCTCGCTCCGAAAATCGCCATGAATCGGTACGACGTCGAACACCGCTGTCGTGAATTTCGCGATGCTGCGTCCCTCTTGATGCGCGACATTTCTCGCCATGGCGAGCGCCTTCAGGTAAACCTCCGGCCCCATGATGGCCGACCCAAAATTCATCAGCGCTCCGCCTTCGAGCTTCTCCACCGCTCGCGCAAAAATCAGAAAGTCGCGATAACTCGCCGCGCCAACGGACGCCCCGTCGCAGTTCGGATGCTCGTGCAGAATGTCGTAGCCGATACCGACGTGCACCGTCACCGGCACCGACAATCGATACGCCGCCGCGAACACGCTACAGTCGCGATAGGGATAGTCGCTAGCCGCGATCCTTCGCCCGACATTCTCGCCGAGTCCGTATCCTTCGCGCGCCGCCTCGATAATCCACTCGTTCAGCTCGCCCGTTTCGCGCCACAACCCGAACTCGCCGGTGCGCACGTATCGCGCGACGCTCTCGGTCGTGGCGCCGATGCGAGCCAGTTCGTAATCGTGAATCGCTGCCGCCCCGTTCACCGCGAGATGCGTAACAAAACCGCGCTCCATCAGGTCGATCAGGTGCCTGTTCACGCCAGCCCGCAAAACATGCGCGCCCATGGCGAGCAATCGCGCCGCGCCTTTTTCCTTCGCCGCGCGAAGCCTTGCCGCGACCTCCGCCAGATCCGCGTGCTCAAAAGGAGGCGTCGCCTCCCCGAGCTTCAGCCAGTGCCCGATCTCTAAATCGTTCTTCCGCTCGCCCAGTGGCTTAATCTCGAGGCGTCCGCGATCGAAGGTTTCATACTTTGACGGCATGATTGAATGAGCCGAAGAGCGACTCCATTAGTTGCGCGTGGCAAAGAAAATTCGGCACGATGTAATCGGCTCCCACGCCAATCAGCCGTTGCCGCTTCCAATCGTCGACCACCAGGCATTCCGGCTCCGTGGTCGCGACTCCCACCGTCACGCCGCCCACTACTTTCACTTCTTCGATCTCCACATAGCCGTCGCCGAAACCGATAATCTCCTCGCCGCGAACGTCCGCCCCCGCCAAAATTCTCTGCACCAGAATTTTTTTGGAAAAGCTCTTATAATCGTCGAGCGCCCCATACACGCCGCCGTCGAAATACTTCGCCACGTCGATCAGCCGGGCCTCTTCCTTCATATACGCTTCGTCGGTTCCGCTCGCCAGGTACATCTTCAACCCGCGCTCCTTCAAGCTTTCGAGCAGCGCCCGCGCGCCCGGAACCATATATTTTTCCGGCGCAGCCTTGCCGCTCTTCAACTCTTCCACGCGGCCCCGGATTCGCTCCCACAGCAGGTCGAGATACATTTTCTTATATTCCAGCGCAGCCCGCGGCTTTCCTCCGCGCTTCTCGACGTTCGCGGCAAATTCGATCATCTGATAGATCGTCTCCTTGCCGGTCAGCCGCCACACGAAATCCTCCACCACCGCGGTCAGCGCCGCTTCCGTCTCGCCCGATTTCAGATCGGCCAAAATCTCGACCATCATCGGAACCATCACGCCGATCCACCCGGAGCGGACCAGCGACAGAGTGCCGTCGAAATCGAAAAAAGCCACGCGCGCGCCCGCCGCCGACGCACCCGGCCGGATTTGTTCCCCAACTCTTTCAAATTTCATAGCCAGTATTCCCATTTTCCCGCCGCGATCACGTAAGCGCTCAGGATGAAATTCGTCACCGCATGCGCCAGGATCAGGTCGCCAAGACTTCTCGCGCGCACCATCCACCAGTTGTAAATGATCCCGGCCGCCAGGCCCACGTCCCAGTACGATCCGTGCTCCGATGCGAACAGCACCGCCACGATCCAGAACGCCTGCGCCGTGTATTTCCCCAGCGGCACTTTTTCGAAGTCGTTGTCGATCAGCCAGCGCATCAGCCACGCCCGCCAGAACAGCTCTTCGACGATCGGCACGATCACCACCGCGCGAATCATGCGCAGCGCCAGCACCGGCCAGCTCATCGTCGCCCCTGTCGAAAGAGATGTGGCCGCCTTGCCCGTCACCGCGTTGTCGAACAGCCAGAAATGGCGATAGCCGGGGATCAATAGATCGGGCGCGATCCATACCGCGAACACCGCCACTCCGATCGCAATCGTCGCCGCCCAATGCCGCACCCGCAGGTCGATCACCGGGCGCGCAAAGAACCACAGCGCGGCCGTCATCACTGTAACGCGCAGGATCTGATCGGCAAGGTCGGAGAGCGGCAGCACGGAGTGCAGCGCCAGCAACCCCATGAACACCGCAAACGGAGCGATGTAAGGGAACGAAGGAGATTTTAACAGGTCAATCGCCCCTTATATTTTTTGCAGCAAGTCTCTGATCTTCGCCGCGTCGTCCTTCGATGGATTATCCGCCAGCGCCGTCTCGAACTCTTTTTTTGCCGACGGCTTGTCGCCCTTTTGCAGCAGAGCCATGCCGTAGTGATAATGGAAGGTCGGATTCTTCGGAACCTGCGCCGTCAGATCCTTAAACACGCGCACCGCGTCTTCGCTCAAGTTTTTCTTGATGTAGATCCATCCCAAGGTGTCGGAAACCTCGGGCGCGTTCGGCATCAGTTGCCGGGCCTGTTGCGACATCGTCAGCGCCTGGTCCAGGTCCACTCCCTCTTCCGCCTTGATGAACGCCAGATTGTTCAGCGCCACTGGATGATTCGGCTGGATCTTCAGAATCTGCTCATAAATCGGCTTCGCCTGTTCGCGCTTCCCCGTGCCGTCGAGAATCAGCCCCAGTTGGATCAGGCACGCCGTATCCGCCGGAGCCGCCTGGCTGCATCGCCGGAACGTGTCCACCGCCATGTTCAAATCGCCCTTGCTCCGCTGCGTCTCCGCCAACTGGAACAGTAAATCGGCCGACCGCGGGTCTTGCGTCAAAAGCACCTGATAAATCGCGATCGCTTCGTCATAACGCTGCGCCCGGTAATAATACTTCGCCAGCACCAGTTTCAGGTCCCGCCGCTGCGGCTCCCGGTCCACTGCCTTTTGCGTCTCCTTGATCGCGTCTCCCATGCGATTCTCCGCGGCCAGCGATTCCGTTACCCCCGCCAGTCCCCTGGTATCGTTCGGATTCGCTTTGTACATATCGCCGAAAATCTGTTCCGCTTTCTTGAAATCCTTGTCCTGGTACGCCAGGTATCCCACCTGGTAGCGCGCCTCCGCGTTCTGCGGATAAGCCTTCGTAATCAGCTCCAGCTCCGCCCGCGCTTTGTCCTTTTCGCCAACCCCCAGCAGCGCGCTCGACCGGATCAAATGCGCCTGCAGATTATTCTTATCGAGCGTCAGCACCCCGTCGGCTTCCTTCAGCGCCTTCGCCGGGTCGCCCTTCGCCATGTAAATCTTCGCCAGCATCTCCCGCGCGATGATAAAATCGCTGCGCAGCTTGATCGCCTCTTCCAGTTGCAGCTTCGCCGGCTCGATCTCTCCCTTCGCCACCAGCGCCCGCGCCAGATTGAAATGGTACAGATGGTTGGTCGGCGACTTGGTCACCAGTGCCTGCAAATCGTTCGCGGCGAGGTTGATCTGGTCGCGATTTCCGGTTGTCAGCATCAGCGCCGCGCGCATCGCGATCGCGTCGTTGTCTTTCGGATTGTCTTTCAGAATGGCTGCCAGCAGCTCGTTCGCCTTTGGACTGTTTCCCGTCGTGGCGTACAACTCCACCAGCTTCTTCTGATAAACCAGCTTGTCTTTCGGAAACGCCTTGATGCCCGCTTCGTACTGCGCCCGCGCGTTGTCGGAGTCCTTCAACCGGAAATTGTAGAAGTCTCCCGCTAACAGATGGCCTTCGGGAAATTTCTTTTCGTCGGTCAGTTGCTGCATCACCGCGTCCATATCGGACCTCTTATCGGTGAAAAAATAATGCCCCGCCAATTGCACCAGGTAGCGCGATTGCGTCGGATTGTTCGCCACCTTCAGCTTCAGCAGCGCCTCGGCCGCGGGAACGTTGTTCTGCCGCGCATACTGCACATACAGCAGATCGTACATCGGCGAATATGTCTTTTGTTTGGCGATTAAGTCGTTCGCCAGTTTCTCCGCCTCGGGAAACTGTTTGTTCAGCACCAGCGCCTGGAAATAG
Organism: Bryobacterales bacterium; assembly: GCA_003170295.1. Classification (GTDB taxonomy): domain Bacteria; phylum Acidobacteriota; class Terriglobia; order Bryobacterales; family Bryobacteraceae; genus Palsa-187. Next base: position 181,015 of record PNAJ01000022.1, read on the forward strand.
ACCAGCACCAGGTCGGTTTGATACGGCTTCACCTGGTTCGATATTGCAAACTCCTTCACTGCTTCGTCCGGATGTTTGCTCAGCAGCGCGATTTGCCCCTTCAGGCGGTGCCCGTCGAACGAATCCGGATTCTGGTGAAGCAGTTTGTCCGACAAGTCCCTAACCTCGCCCAACAGTTGTTCCGATCGCGAGGCGTTCTGCGTCGAGGCCAGCAGATACAGATCCGCCAGCTTCGTGATCGCGTCGGAATTGGTGGGCTGCAATTCCACCGCGCGCTGCAGAAAATGCAACGCGTCGCCGTAGTTGCCCAGCTTCAGCTCCGTCAGCGCCAACCGGTAGTACGCCTCGCCAAAGCGCATGTCATGCTGGAGCGCCCGCTTGTACATAATCGCCGCTTCCCGGTATTTTGCCCGGGCGAAAAATCTGTTGGCATTGTCCAGCTCATGTTGTGACCGCGCCTTGGGATCGCGGTTGCAACCTGCCAGCAGCAGGAGCAATAGAGGCAGGAATTTCAGGACTTTACAACGTTTCATACCCTCCCACTTCACCACAATCGGACCTACGTTGCAACGGTACGGAAGTAGCCAGGAGCCAGTAGCCAGAATGATCGTTTCGTTCCGCGCCCGGTTGATTCCTCCCTCAGACTGCGCCCCGCCGCCCCCAGGCGAACCGCAGTCCCTCAACGCATTCTGGCTACTGGCTACTGGCTACTGGCTCCTGGCTACTTCTTTTTGCGCCCGAAATAGTATCTCCACCACATTGCGGACGTACTGTTCGTCCGACAATTGCTCCACCGCATCCGGTGGATACGCCACCAATTCCCGGAAATACCCCGCCATTTCGCCAAACAATGCGAGTCTCGCTCGGGGCTCGATCTCGTCGCGCCGCAGCAGCGCTTCGAGTGCAATCGCGCCCATCTCCGGCCTCACTTTTTGCCGCAGCCGAGCCGCCAGATGCCTCGTCTCCGCCAGCGAATTATATTTCCCTCCCAGGAGCTGATCCAGATCCGGACGCGACAAATTCGGCGCCCGAATCACCACCGTCCCCGCCGCCAGATCGCCCAATCGCTGCCGGTGCCGGCTCACCAGACACGTAATCCCTCCCACTAGATACAGTGCCGGCAGCCCGTCAATAAACCTCATCAGATTACGGACCATCACTTGACTCGCCTCCAGGCGCAGTCCGCCCGCGTCCACCACCCTCAGCCGCAGCAGCCGTTTCCCCACCGTTTGTCCCCGCCACAACCACTCCGCCAGCGCCATGTACACCAGCGAAATCACGAAATAAGCCAGGATTTTAATCGCTTCCGAAAAATCCTTCCCCAGAAACCCCAGCGGTCCGAGAATTTTCTCCGCCGTCCGCGCGATCGTCATCACCACCGCGATATCCACCACCAACGCGAGCATCCGGCTCACCGGCCCCGCCAGCGGTAGCCCGAACTCGATCCCTTCCGGCGTCCGGATCGTCAGCCTCTGCATTACGTTTTTCTTCCCGAAAACGCTAGATAAGACGTCAGCAGCGCCGCCTCCACCAGCCCGAACGCGATCTTCGTCCCGTAAGAAATCACCGGCTCGTGATACTGCGAGAGAAACGATTCCACGATCCCCGCCCACACCAGCATCATCGCCGCCCCGCCCGCCAGTGTCACGACATCCCGCGAAACCATCCGCAATCTCTCCGCCCTCGAAATCCGGCTGCCCCATCCGATCAGCGCGTAGGCGATCGTGAGTCCCGCCTGTCCGCCCACCAGGATCGCCGGAATCTCAATCACCCCATGCGGCAGCAGCCACCCCAATAAAAACACCGTCTGCCCGCCATGGATATAGTCGAACGCCACCGCCCCCAGAATCACTCCGTTATAAAACAGCAGCACAATGGTCCCGAACCCGAACGTCATCCCCAGCGCGAGCGTCGTCAACGCCACCTGCGTATTGTGCGTCATCAATTGCGCGGAGAATCGATTCTTTTTCCCCGCCATGCGCTGCCCGCGATTCTCGAGCTCCTTCGCCACGCGCTCGGCCGGCGATACCTGCAGTCCTTCGAACGGCATGATGACGCTCTTCGCTTCCGGATCGATCCGCAGCGCCAGCGCCCCGAACGCCACTCCCCCGATCGTCAACACCGCCGCCAATTGAAACGCCTTCCAGTGCTTACGAAACGTCCGCGGATACTCTTCCGTCACCCATCGCCAAGGCCGGAACCGCTTCCGTTCCCGAGCCTCGTGAACCTCCGCATAAGCCCGGCTGACCAGCCATTCCAGGTACTTTCTTAACTCCCCCTCCGGCACCCGAGCCAGATCGGCCGAAGCCCTCTGATAAAGTACTTGCAGATTCTCGACCTCGTGAAGCGTCAGCCGAGCCTCCGGATTCGCCTCCAGCCACGCCAGCGACTTCTCAAGCGCCGTCCAATGCGGCCTCTCCGTCTCCACAAATCGTGAAATATCCAGAATCATATTGGTGGCACAGTCTTCAGCCTGTGAATGTCTCGCTTTTTGTGGGGCCGCCAATCTTGGCGGCAGCCGCCCTTTCAGGCGGCTCTTTGTCCGTTTTCATCGCCATCGAGCATCACTCTGGACTACACTATCATCACGCTCGTGACGGCGTAGCGTAGCGTTTTTCTTGACGACCTGTATTGGTACACATGCACCTGTACCGGCCACTCTGTCTGTGCCTTTCGCTCGCCGTTAGTGCCTAGTAAGCGGATCCAAGGATGTTTCAGAAACGTGCGCGGTAAGCTCTCCATGCCGATACCGGGCGTAAAAGGACCCGCCATCTCCCACAAGCCCTTCCCACTGCGCCGGACAGTCTGAGATCTTCATCAGTTTTCGCACCCGAATCACAACAACTGCCTCTGCTTCACCGAATCGTAAATCCCAATCAACGCACTGGAAAAATTCGCAGGATCGATCACCGACAACCGCACCCCCTGCCTCGCCAGCGACCCCTCCAGCTCCTTCAATCTCTTCCACGACAAATGACCCGCCAGATCCCGATAAACGTCCTCCGCCGACTCGACATCGCCATTCTCAAACAATTTCCGCGTCGCAGCCGGACGCAGCATCCCCGCCAGCACCAGGTGCCTCCGCGCCAGCAGCTTCGTAGCCCGCGCGAAATTCTCCGCCAGAACCGGATCGTCGAGCGACGTCAAAAACAGCAGCAGCGCCCGCCTCCGCAACCGCAATCTCAAAAACGTTGCGATCTCGTCGAAATCCGGCGACACCGCTTTCGGATGCAACTGATAAATCGCATCACGGCAAGCCGCATAATGAGCCTTCCCATTCCGAGCCCTGACAAACGCGTCCACTTGATCTGAGAACGCCGCCAGCCCAAACAAATCCCCGCGCTTCTCCGCCGCTGCGCCCACAATCAGCCCCGCGGAAATCGACCGTTCGAGCGCAGTCTCTTCCCCCGCCGTTCGAGCCGATAACCGCGACCGGTCGATAATGACGTAAACCTCCTGCGTCCGTTCCACCTGAAACACTTTGGTGATCGGCCTTCCCCGCCGAGCCGTCGCCTTCCAGTGAATTTCGTCGAAGCCGTCCCCCGGCAAATACTCGCGCAGCTTTTCAAACTCCCGCCCGCGCCCGATCTGCCGCATCGCATGCACTCCGCTGACTCCTTGCCGCAGAGCCTTCAAGTCATCCTTGCGACGCAGGTTCGGATAGGCACGAATCTCCATCGCGGCCGCGTCCTTGCGCCGCACCTGCCACATCCCCCAAGGCGACCGAGCCTCCAGATACACCGCATCCACCCGATACAGCCCCCGCCGGTACGCCGTCCACGTCCACACAAATTCCGAAATCTCCGATGGCAATTCCACATCGGTTTCCTCAAAATCCGCATGAATCCCCTCCGGAACCACAACCCCCACCCGAACCCGCGTCTCGCGGCTTTGATGAACCCGCACACGAATCTCACAGGCGCGATCTTTAAACATGCGCACCAACGGTGGCAACTCAACGCGAATCCCGTCGAGCGCCCGCCCCCGCATCAGCGCATCCCCCAAAACAACAGCAACCACAACAACCAGACACACCAAAGCCGCCACCCGAGTCTCCGGCGACAAAGCCGCCAAAGTAGCCGAGGGAAACCCCACCAAAGCGACAACCCAGATCATCCGAGAAGAAGGAACCATATTATGTAGTGCATGCCGGTTGGCAACCGGCCTTCTTCTTGTGTGGGGCAGGTTGGCAACCTGCGGACCGATTGGCAATCGGTCCATCCGGGCATAGCCCGGACGCGTCGCGCTGTTCCACCCCAGCGTCGGACGATGTTTTCGAGGGTATCGCCCCGACCTTCAAACCGGCACCGCCACACTCTCCAAAATCTTCTCCACAGCTTCCGCCGCCGTCATCCCCTCGATCTCAAACTCCGGCCGCAGAATCAACCGGTGATCCAGCACCGGAATCGCCATTGCCTTCACGTCATCCGGAGTGACGAAATCCCGCCCCGCAATCGCCGCATGCGCCCTGCTCGACGCGACCAGTCCTTGCGTCGCGCGCGGACCCGCGCCCACCAGAACACTTTCATGCGTCCGCGTCTTTCGGACCAAATCGACAATATAAGCGACCAGTTCATCGCGCATCGATACATCGATCAGCGCCTCGCGAGCCTGCGATAACTCACCCGCCTTCAGCACCGCGTGAACATCGCCGCGATTGAGACTAGTCTCCGGCGCATCGACACCAAGCATCCTCTTCGCCAGCGCCACTTCGTCCTCGCGCTCCGGCGCCATCATCGGCATTTTCAAAAGGAACCTGTCCTTCTGCGCCTCCGGCAGCGGATACGTGCCTTCATACTCAATCGGATTTTGCGTCGCAAACACCGTAAAATCGGGCGATAAAGGATGCGTATCGCGATCGATGGTCACCGCCCTTTCCTGCATCGCTTGCAGCAGCGCCGATTGCGTTTTCGCGGGCGCGCGATTGATTTCATCCGCCAGCAAAAACGATGTGAACACCGGCCCGCGCACTAAGTGAAATTCGTTGCGCTCGAAATGAAACACACTCGTGCCCGTAATATCGGCCGGCATCAGATCCGGCGTAAATTGAATGCGCGCGAACTCGCAGCCCAGCACCTGCCCCAGCGTGCGCGCGAGCAATGTTTTCGCCACGCCCGGCACCCCTTCGATCAATGCATGCTGGCGGGTCAGAATCACGATCAGCGCGCTATCGATCGCGGCCTCTTGCCCCAGAATCACCTTCGCGATTTCCGTTCTGGCGCGATTGAGCGTCTGATGCAGTTGTTCCAGTCGTTCCGTCATTTTTTCTCCACCAGCGCTTTCGCGATTTCACGATATGCGAAAACAACGTTTTTATGGTCAATTAAGGTTTCGCTAAGGCCGCTATTGAGCGATTTATGGTCATTTAAGGACGTCTTTTTCCACTCTTCCATGCAAATCCGCACCAGATTCTTCTCCGCAATGCCCCTTCGGAGCAGCGCCGTCATCCCGTCAAGCGAATCCCGCCCGGTCACCGCTTGCTCGGCGCGAGGCGCCCGCGATGGCAGCAAACTCGACGCGCTTCGCCACAAAAACAGCGCCGCGACCAATGCCAGCACCGCCAGCGCACCCTCCAAGTTATACTTGCGCATCAACTTGGTAATGCTGCCCGTTTCGACCACTCCGAAGTGATTTTCGTCAAACACAATATTCTTGGCGGGACCGGCCAGTTTGACGATCAAGGAAGCGTAGCGGTCTTCTCGAAGCCCTTCATTACTAAGCGGATAGCTCTCCGCCAACAGCACCACCGACCCCGTGCCCAGGGGACGCTCCAGCGCGTTTTGGTCCTGAGTGAGCATTTTCCATTCCGGCCCACCCCGCAGCACGAGCGCCGATTCACGTGGAATTTCTCCGTGTCCGGCATGCAAATCCTTGTAATCAAAGTGAATATGCCACCGGCTCTCCACCGGGCGCACGTCTTTATCTTTCCAAGGCTGAGAAACCGGCAGAAAGGCGATCACCAGGCGCGCGCCTTTGCTGGTCAGCTCTTCATACTCTTTGAGCGTGTCCTCTTCGAGTTTTGCCCAGGCCACCGGTTCCACGCCCAGCACGAAAATCGTGGTCCCGGGACCCGGGTCGCTCTTCATGCGGGATTTGTACAACCTCTCGACCTTCAGCACTTTAGCGAGGCTTTCATACAGTGCCATGGTGCCCATCGGGTCGGATCGCAGCGACGAATATTCCGGATAAGCAGCCCCGGTTTCGAGTGGCGATACCACGACTTGCTCCAATCCCCAGGCCAACGCGGCGATAATCATCACAATTGCGATCTTATTGCGCATGGGTTCTCATCTCATTGAGGCCATTGGCCAGCGACTCGGCCATCGCGCGATCAACCGCATGACGCCCGTACCAGCCCTGCTCGAAAATCGCCACGCTGCGCGTAAACGCGAGTGGCAGATCCGGTTTCGAACGCGCCCGCCGCGCCAACTCGCGGCGATAATCGAGCCCGCTTTTCCATCGCCGCAGCGACACTAACTCGCGCGCGCTTAAATAGTTGAGCGCTCCCAGGTACATCGCGCGCAGAGCCAATCGAAAATCGCCCTTCGCCATCCACTCGTCTGCAAGTGCGAGCCATTCGCTTTCGGGCATCCGATCCGCGGTCAGCGATTCATCCGCAAGATTCACCGCCGGCGCCGCGGCGACTGCCTGCGCTGTGACGACGGAAGTTCGTTTTCTCTTTAGGAAATACAACACCAGCCCTCCGGCGATGAGCGCGACGATCACCGTGATCAGCGCCAGCATCGCTTTCCTATTGACTGGCATGTCTTTACCGCCTGAACTGGTCTGCTTCCCGGGCCGCAGTTTGCTCCAGATCCAATCCCAAGTGTCTTCGATCAATCGGACGGCGCTGCGATACCAGCCGACCCATTTGCCTTGCGGCTCCTCGCCTGCCGGTCGCGGCGACCGCCAGGTGAATTCGCGCTGATGCACCACTTGATCGATGGCGCGGTCGAGTTGTTTTTCATCGATCGACTGGGCGTGTGCCCCGGTTATCATCACGATAAGCATTGCAACCAGCGCCACCGCGCGCTTCAACGCCGCGCGCAAATCGGCGCCATTTACCACCGATTCCCCATAAAAGCACCGTAATACGTAGACCGCATCGAGCAGAGGATCGACCGCGAGCCAGGTGATGGCGGCCGTTACGCTGAGCGTCGTCAAATTGAGAATGCCGATGCCGAGCCTCACTAAATCGCCCTCGATTCCGAGAAACGAGCGCGCCAGCTGCGGAAGCATAAAGATGGTAACCAATACATTCAAGAACAGCAGGAGGGAGCCTAGCGTGACGATCGAAAGCACCCCCCAATTTTGCCGCGTGGCATAAACGGATTGCCGCCGAGCGGCCGCGACCGCATCTGGTCTGCCCAGAGCCGCGTATAATGCGACGTTGCGAAAAAAAGCCGTCGACCAAGATAAGGGAATCGGCACGAGCAGGCCTATGGGCTGCAGCGTGGCTTGCATCAGGATCGCCTGCCAAGGGTTGCTGATTCGCGTTTCCGATGGCGACACCTGATAGTACAATTTCGCCATAAATACGGCCTGCCACGCGTTCTTCCACACATACAACAGCGCGAGCGAGAGCGAGGCCCAGGGCAGATGCTCGGACGCGTAGGGGCTGCGGTTCATGTCGGCTAGAAAAAACAAAAACGCCAGCGTGAAGGGCGCGGCTCCAATGAGATACGTCACGGCGGTTTCGAGCGGCGCGGCGCGCAGCAGGGCGACGGCTTCTTCCAGGATGTCGATGGAGGTTCGGTCGCGTTTCATTCGACGACTCCATGGAATTCTGACGGGATGCGCGCTAGCGTCAAACCCAAATAGTAGAACACCAGCCACGCCAGGAGAATGCCGCCCAGCGCCGCCGCGGACCATCGTACCGTTTTCGTGCGGGCGGTTTTGTTCTCACTTCGCGCGAGTGCCGCTACGCACCCGACGCAGATCATGCGGCCCTGGTGTTCCGTCGAGCACTCGCGGCAGAAAAAGCGTTTGCAGGATGGACACTCGACCGCCGCTTCGCGCAAAGCGTGATTCAGGCAGCGCTGGTCGAGCAAACTCATTTGCGCCACCGTTCAGCGAAGGCCGCGACGAGGCCAATTGCCGCGGCGGCCACTCGCCAGGCACAGGCGATCAACACGCGAGTGCCTCCCGAGGGAATCATCGTCATGGGCGTGATGGTATGGTCGCCGTTTTTCGCTCTCTCGATCACCTTCATGTACGAGCCGATGAACTCGCCGCCAAACGTCACGATGTCGAAGCCGACTCCAAGGATGGCCAGAGCCACGACCACATAAACGATGACGCGCTCATCGCGGCCTCGGCGGCGCACCAGAGCGACGACGATGAGGAGGGCTTCGGCGAAGAGCGTGGACATGAGCAGACCGGTAATTTCCGCGACCTTGGGAAACTGCAGCGCACTCCACAGCAAAATCGCGTTGAGCAGGAATGTTCCAAACAGAATCTCGGGCAAATATCCGGGCGAGTCCACAATGGCGGGCGGCGGAGTCTCCCACGCGGGCGCGGAGTCTTCGATCGCGGCGAGATCTCCGGCGGGCAGGACGCCTTGCGCCGCCTCGATGCGGGGACGAATGGCGGCGAGAAATTTACCCGCGGTGTTCATCCGCGAGACGGGCGCGAGCAGTTCTCCGCTGACGCGGGTATGCAGATAACAGCGGCAGCGGGGGCCGCGCGCGATATCGAGCAGCGGAAACAGCAGCGCGAGCGCGCCAGTGATTATGATGGCCCACTTCGCAAAGCTGGAATCGACCGTGAACGCGAAGGACGTCCAGGCCAATCCCGCGAAAATCAAGATGACCTGGAGGACGATTTGCGGCGACAGTTGAGTGACGACGATGGATTGAATGTCGGAGAAGGAGAATCGCTTGTACTCCTCGGCGATGCGCGTGGAGGTGAGGAGAAGAAGATGATCGGGGGCGAGCCATAACTGGGTGTAGCCGGTGAGGCTGCGGTTGCGCGCGGTGAGTTTAGTGTAGATGGATCGCGGCATCAGCTCCGCTCCCTGTGGTCGCGGCTCGGTAGGGATACTGGGAAAACGCTCGAAGAGCCGTCTGATAGGACGGCTGCCGCCAAAATTGGCGGCCCCACACGGCTCGTCGGGAGGGTTTTTGAAAAGATGCGGGGCCGGGAGGCTCGGGTCATCGGCGGGGGCCTCTCAGGCCGACCTTGGTCAGCATGTAGATTATGAACACGAGGAAACTGAGTTCCGCAAGAGCGAACAGGGCGGCCAGGAGGAAACGGATTTTCGTTCTTGGCACGACGCTCCCGGGGGCGTTCCAGCGGCGGAAAACCAGAAACAGCGCCCAGGGCGCGCCGACGAAGGCCGGCCAGAACAGCACGGCGGGAAAGGTCGCCAAGATCAAGGCGATGGTGTCGTACATGGGACGGCGGGTCTCCACCGTTTCCAGTGCCACCCTTTCAAAACAGCGCGGGCAGATGTGGCGGCCATCGACTTCAAGCTCGCATAAGCTGCATAAAAACCGTCCGCACTCCTGGCAGGGGATGGCGGCGCGGCTTTGCGGGTGGTAGAAACAGCTCGCCTCGGTTTCCGTTTGAAGCGCTTCGGGAGCAACGCCCGCATGCGCGCGGCGGATGGCCGGAAAAACCAGCACGCGCACGTTATTGCCGCAGCCACGGCAACGCATTCCTTCTTCGCGATTCCAGGCTTCGCCGGGAACCGGATAGGAGCACGCGGCACAGGCGATGGCGTCCGACGCCATTACTTGGAATAAATCACGAGCGTATTGCAGACGCGGTCATGCAGAGACCGTTTCTCCGGATCGAACCCGGCCATGATGAATCCGATGTAGAGGATGATGGCGCTGAGAATTTTAGCGAAGTAGCGGCCGGCCGCCTGGCCCACCGAGAGGCGCGATCCATCGAGACGGATGATCTGGAGGCCGAGCGCCAGCTTGCCGATGGTGCCGCCTTTCTGGGATACGAAATACACGTCGTACGTTAGGCCGATCGCGAGGTTGATCAACATGCTGACGCCCATCATTCCCATGATTGCGGGTATCATCGCCAAGGCTGCGCTGGGATCCTGCGAGGTCGCAACCGGGATGGTGGCGACGCCGAGCAACAAGCGCAGAGGAAGGCTGACGATCATGCTCACGACCCCGAGAATAATAAGGTCGATAATGAACGCCACGAAGCGGATCCAGAAGCCGGCGTAGCGGCGCACGCCGATGGCCTGTCCACCTTCGCGCGCGCGCTGCATGTAGAGGGGCTTGCACTGGGCGCACACGGTGGCCGTTCCGATGGTGACCATTTCCTGCGCCGGGAAAGGGCGTCCGCATTCGGAGCAGAAACGCGTTTCGCCGGCGATAGGAACGGCGGCGGCGGGAATCGGAATGGGCTTCGAGGGTCCGCGGACGGCGGAGTGCGGCTGCCAGTTGGCCATTCCCTCTTTCCAGATTAGGGTGTCGTCTCGAACGGCTCCGGAGCGCACGAGTTCATCGAGTTGAGCGTCGTCCACAGGGCCCACTTGCCGTCCCGCATCAGCGTAATACCATTTCATGTTGGTTTCCTCCGCCGCTCAAGTTGGACCGCTCGCGGCATGAGGTACAGTGTATAACATTGATCGCGCGACTGGCCCCGAGGCGCCGGGCGCTAGGAGGGGACAGAGGGCTGGAGTTTTTTGGGGATCGGTCGCGGTTCGGTGGCGACACTCTCGAAAACACTCGCATTTGGTCGCCGTTTGTCCGCATGCTTACGCATGGCGGTTCGGTGGGGAGACTGCGATGGTCCCGGGGCGGCACGCACGAGTGCGCGCGCCACCAAGCTGACGGCTCCGGAGCGACGTCGAAGGTCGCGCTGCCGGAGCTCGAGTTGAGAAAACTTCTTACGGTGCGGCGGTGACGTGGGCGCGGCGGTTGCGCTGCCAGCAATCCTCGGTCTTGTCGGTACAGATCGGGCGTTCCTTGCCGTAGCTGACCAGGCTCAATTGAGCCGACGGGATGCCCATCGAGACCAGGAATTCCTGGGCTGCGCGGGCGCGGCGATCCCCGAGGGCGAGGTTGTATTCTTCAGAGCCGCGTTCATCGGCGTTGCCTTCGACGAGAAGCTTCTGGTTGGGGTAGTTGGCCAGGATGTCGCGAATGACGCCGACGTCGGCCTTCAGCACGGTGGACGCGTCGTCGCGAATGGTGGCTTTATCGTAATCGAACAGAGCGTCGTTGAGGCGCGCGAGAATTTCGTTCAACCGGATGCGTTCCGCCGGCGTCAGGTGCGCTCCCGGTCCGGGCGTCTGCGGGGTCTCCGCGGGAGTCGATGCGATCTGGCGCTGCTGCAATGGCTGGGCCTGCGCGGGGGCCGGTGCGGAAGCGACCGGCGTGGTGTCGGCCGGTTTGGCCGCCACCGGTTTGGCTTTATGGCATGCGGCCGTCGAAAGCAGGGTCGCCAATCCCAACAGGGCTAAAGTTGCGTTTTTCATAGATCCTCTTTCTTACATTACACCTAACTTGAGGGGATGGCCACAATCCCCTGTGGACGGTATTTTGTTTACGGCTTTGTCCGATAGACTGGAGCTTCCCTATGCCTAGGAAGCTTGTCGACCTTATTTCACCCAAACGGTGACGGATGCAGGCGTCATATTCGTCCCGACGGTCAGCACGAGTGGCTGCGCTCCGGGAGTCAGACCGCTCGGAATCACCACATTTAATTGCGTGAATCCCGCAACTCCTCCCGGGGCTGCTCCCGCATAGGTTACTTGCGCGGGCTTGCCACCGATCGCCACGGAAACCGGCAGAACAGGACTCGGCAGCGTCGGACCGTTGTTCAGAACTCCATCGACGCCGGGAGGATTCGTTTGTCCTTCACCAGTCGCATAGATTTCAATCGTCGATCCTGCCGCTGCCCGCGCGGAGTGGTGTTCAGTGTAACGGTTCCATCGGCGTTGAAATTCAGGATCGATCCCTGCTTGCCATCCTGCGCGAAAACTTGGGCCTCCGCACCCGCAACCGCGAACGCCTGATCGAGAAAGCCTACCCCTACCGCCGCGACAGCGCCGCCGCGTAGAACATGACTCCCGTGAAGCCGGCGTCACGGATTTTTCCTAAAAGATGATGATTGTTCTCGCGGCACTACGATAATGCCCCAAGGCAAACGAGCGCTGGGACCGTTTAGGAACGGACTCTGCTTCGGGACCTGCTCTCCGCCGAGAGCAGACGCAAAATCTGGGGAGGTCCCAATGTTCAAGCAACTATTTCGACCTAAGGGAGATACGGACGCGACGAATGGGACGAGTGCGACCGAACTTGGCGCAAAGGGCACGGAAGCTTCGCCACATCGCCACTGGGAGTTAGCCGCCCCACCCAAAGAACGCCCTGGAGAAAAGAGCGCTGGGGAGAAGCTGCGCTTCGCGGATGCGGAGGGCAATCGCAAACCACTCACCAAGCCCATGCCCGCCAGCGAGATCACCGGTCCCGGTCGCAGCGCTCTGGAATCGTTTGAAGAGATTTATAAAAACGCTCCAGTCAAGCCACCGCAGGTGACTTTCTCGAGTCTGGGTATTCTCAGAGTCATCGACATGGTCCACAGCCCGCACCTGGACGGAATGTCTACGGATGGCAAGCGGGGCGCGGTACTGATGGCCCTGGAGATCGTGGGAGTAAAGGCGGAAGATCTGCTGCAGGACGCGATCGTGCGGCAGCGGGCGCTGAACGTCTACGAGGAATCGCAGCAGACGAAGCTGAAGGATCTCGAAACCGCCAAACTGAAGGAGAACACCCTGATCCGCGCGGAGCTGGATCGCCTGAGTGCCGCGCATTTGGCTCGCATTCAAGCGAATCTCGACGAGCTTTCGCGGATGCAGGACAGCCTGCGGACGTGGACCGAGCGCTAGGAAGAGGAGTCGCACCAGATTGCGGAGGCGGCGACGTACTGCGCGTCCCAGAGCTCGACTGGGGGAAGCAGTCTGACCGCTACGGTTACCCGGTTTGGCGCGGATGCGGTGGTCGGGAAGAGCCTCGATGCCGCCGCGGGCAAGAGGTGAGTATCGAGAAGCGCATAGGAATAGGAATGTATGAGCAGCCAAGACCGCGAGCAGGACGCAGCGAGGCCCGAGCTCGGCGACGAACCCGCCTCGATCGCGCCGCCGCGAAGAGAGCCGCGCTTGCCTAAGGGCGCGACTGCCGCCGTCCCCGATCGAGCGCCAGCGCGCCGCGGAACACAGGAGATGAATTTCATGGACAACGTCGAACAAGATCGCAGCCAGCCGTTCGGGCTTGACATCGGCACAAGCCGCATAGTGGTGGCCCGGAATGTTGGGCGGAAGGATCAATTCGAGGCGGAACTCAACGCTTTCATTACGCTGCCGTACTCCGAGCTTACCGAGGGACTCCTGGTCCGGGAGGAGGTTTTTTATGAAGTGGCCGGCTCGGAATTCATCGTGGCGGGCGACGATCAGCAGAAGTTCGCCGAGATATTTCACGTGGAGACTCGCCGGCCCATGGTGAACGGCGCACTCAATCGCGCGGAACCGCACAGTCTGGGTGTGATCCGGCGAATCATCGGCAAGCTGGTTGGAAAGGCTGGCACACCAGGCCAGAAGGTGCGGTTCAGCGTCCCGGCGCCGCTCGCTGAAACGGGGAAAGAAGCCGCCTATCATCACGAACTGCTGTTCAAAGAACTGCTCGCCGAGCTGGGGTACGACGCAAAGCCGATCGACGAAGGGCTTGCGGTTGTGTGCGGCGAACTGGGCTCGTCGAACTATACGGGATTCGGAATCTCGTTCGGCAGCGGGTTGTGCAACGCGTGTTTGGCGGTGCTTTCAATCCCGGTGATGAGCTTCAGTGTGCTCAAGGCGGGCGATTACATCGACAGGCAGGCGGCGACGGCCACGGGCGAGTCGGCCACCAGGCTGCGGGTTCACAAGGAGCAGTCCTTCCAACTGAACGGCTTCACGGGCGATCGCGTGGACAATGTACTGACGGTGTATTACGACGACGTCATCCTGAGCTTGACGGACTCGTTGCGCGCGATGCTGAGCTCCGCTCAGAGGCCCAAGATGGAGCAGAGCATCCCGTTGGTGATCGCGGGAGGCACGAGCATGCCGAAGGGATTCCTCGACCGGTTCGAGAAGGCGTTGCGGACCTCCGAGTTTCCGCTTCAGCTATCCGAGATAAGGCTGTCAAGCGACCCGCTCAATTCAACGGCGCGCGGGGCGCTGGTCGCTGCGCTATCGGAGCAGGTACACGCGAAGGCCGTATCGGCCTGATACCATCACTCGCCTGACAGCCAGCGCCGGGCTAGGGCCACGGCATCATCGGACTGAGGATGCGCCATTGCTCGATCCGTCTCCACGCCGTCCACTGAGAACACCGCCGTGATCCCTTCCGCCGTCGGAGTCAACTGCAGGCGTTTCGCCTTCGCATCCAGCCGCAGACTTTCCCCGATCCAAGTAAACTTCACCAGTACGCGCTGTCCGTGCCCGATCATCCGGCATTGCGTGAGCAGTTCGGAAGTGAACGCGGAATTCTTCAACGCTTCGACATGCGGGGCGCGCGACAATGCTGCATTTCTGTCCGCCTCGCGGCGTTCCCGATCGCGCTTTACTTTCTCCGGATCCCTCTCCTGCTGGTTCTCCAGCGCCTTGAGGTCGTTTTCCAGATTATCGAGGAAACTCATGCTTTCATTATCGGCGAGCCCTCGACGACGGTGATCGCCCGATTCGCTTGCACGGTCAAACGATCGACCGTTCCGCTGGGCCATCGGATTTCGAGTTCCGCGGTGGTGAAAGCACCCAAGCCGAAGTGCACGCGCAGATCGCTTTGAGAGATATAGCTGCCGCCGCTGCGGACTTCGTCCATCTGGCGATGTCCGTCCGGAGTGATGCAGTAGATCCGTGCACCGATCCCAGAACGATTCGACCTGACGCCCACGGTCTTGATCTTGAGCCAATTGGTCTTCGAGAATTGATCGCAACGAAGAAGCTGCGGCACATCGTTGATGCAATTCACCAGTACGTCGACGTCTCCGTCATTGTCAAAATCACCGAAGGCGCAACCGCGGGCGGCCACCTTTTCAAGAATCCCGGGTCCGGCTGTGGAAGAGATGTCCGCGAACTTTCCGTTGGCGAGATTCCGGTAGAGCACCTTGCGCTCGCGATATCCGGCCTCGGCGTCGGTCTCGCCTACCTCGGGATAAACATGGCCGTTGCAAACGAGAATATCCGGCCAGCCGTCATTATCGAAATCGAGGAAGCCAACACTCCAGCCGAGAAATCTGGTATTTCTTCCGAGCCCCGCCGGAAACGTCTGATCGTCGAAGGTCATCTTACCGAGGTTGCGGTAGAAGCTGGCGGCATCGCCCATGCCGGCTTGCGGTTTACCATCGGGGCTGTAGCCGCGCCCGCTTCGATCCCGATATCGGTAAACGTGCCGTCGCGATTATTTTGATAGAGCGCCGACGAGGTCGAGTCATTGGCGACGTAGATGTCGGGCCATCCGTCGTTATCGAAGTCGGCCACCAAAACGCCGGGCGCCTGGCCGGGCGGCCACTTGGCTTCGAAGCGAGTGCCGTTCACTAGAAAAATGTCGAGCCAGCCATCGTTGTCGAAATCGAAGAACGCGCATCCGCAGCCAGTGGTTTCGAGAAGAAACTTGTTCTTGCGCTCGCTTCCAAAGATGGTCTTGGCGCGCAGGCCGGCCTCGCGCGCGACGTTGACGAATTGAACGGCGAGAGGGAGACCGGAGAGGAGCTGATCGAACGAGAAGACGGGGATCGTCGAACCGAGGGATCGGATAAAACCGCGCCTGGAAATGGGCATGAATCCATGGCTGCTGAAGCATCCTGCCCAGTTCCGCTTCCTTTCTCTGTTTCGCGCCTGCTCCGGAGGCAAATGCCTGCCGGCTGCCGCCGGAGGTTAGGGTTTTGCCGTTGGCGTCGAATGTATCGCCGGAGATGCGGTCGTCGGCGTCGTAGGTGAAGGCTTGCGCTTGCAGGGCGGCTAACGTGGAGGTCATCGACTGGCGGTTGCCCACTGGGTCGAGCGCGTACGTTAGAGCTCCGTTATTGGTGGAGGTGGGATCGCTGGAGATGGTCTCGTTCAACAGGCGGTAGATGGCGTCGTAGCTGTAATTGGCGGCTCGGCGGCGTGCCTTAGGAAAGCTTAAACGACCGTAACTGCTTCGTTAGCGCGCGGAAAAATGCCTTATTTGACCATAATTCACCGTCTTCTGACAGGGCGCTGGAAAAAACGGTCGCGAAAGGAGCTAATTTCACGAAAGGGACGGAGCAGTGTGTCCCTGGTGCTTGTAACTCGTTTAGTTACTGAATGTTGCGAGGCTCGTTTTCGGGATTCGCGAAGGAGTCACTTCAGGCTGTCCCCTTCGATCCTTCGATCCCTTCGATCCCTTCGATCCTCCGTCTGTCCCTGTTTCCCCGGTGTCGACTTCCACGTTCACGTTGCGCTGAACGAAGGTCGTGAAACCGGGCGCCTCGATTCGGACCTCGTAGGTTCCGACGATCAGGTGCTGCTGGGCGTAATTCCCAGCGATGTTCGTAGAGGCGGAGAAGCTGACGCCTTTTCCGGCGTCGAGAATCGTGACCTTGGCGCTCGGGACCGCGGCGCCGCTCGAATCGGTCACCGTTCCCACGATGTATCCATAGACTGCCTGGCCACGCGCCAGCGCCGGACACAACAACACTAACAATCCCGGCACGACGCTGAATAGAATCTTGTTCATGAGTCACCCCTTCGCGCTAAGCGGGTCCTGGCGGGCGAACCGATGCATTGATGCGTGCAAGGCGGTTTTACACGCTCTTTTAATAAATCAGTATCATAATGATGATGAGCGTTGTAATGAACCTTCGAGCCGTTCCCGTCATGCTCGCCATCGCCGCCATTCCCGCGGCCGCTGTCACACCCGCGCTTGACCGGCAATTCGAGCAAACCGTCCGGCCGTTTGTCACTCAATACTGCATCGGATGCCACAGCGGTCCGACGCCCGCCGCGCAGTTCGATCTCAAGGCGTACACCAGCATGGAGATGGTGACCCGGGATTATCCTCGCTGGGCGCTGGTGCTCGAACGGCTGACCGCGAATGAGATGCCGCCCAAGCCGGTGCCGCCGCCGCCCGCGGACGTCCGCCAGCATGTGATCGACTGGATTCAGGCGGTGCGCGCGGAAGAGGTGCGGAAGCATGCAGGCGATCCGGGATTGGTGCTGGCGCGCCGGTTGAGCAACGCCGAATATAACTACACGATCCGGGACCTCACGGGCCAGGACATGCAACCCACGCGGGAGTTTCCGGTGGACCCGGCCAATCCCGCGGGCTTCGACAACTCCGGCGAATCGTTAACGATGTCGTCCGCGCTGCTGAACAAGTACCTGCAGGCTGCGCGCGGAGTGGCCGATCACGTGGTGCTGACACCGGATGGAATCGACTTCGCGCCGTATCCGATGCTGGTCGAGACGGATCGCGACAAGTATGCGATCCAGCGCATCGTGAGCTTCTACTCGCGCCAGCCTACCGATTTTGCGGATTACTTTCAGGCCGCATGGCGCTTCAGGTATCGCGCGGCTCTCGGAAAACCAGGCGCGACGCTGGCCGCGATCGCGGGGGATTCGAAGGTGAGCGCGAAGTATTTACCCATGGTCTGGCGGATTTTGGAGGATAAGGACGCGGTTGGTCCCGTTGCGAAGTTGCAGGCGATGTGGCGCGCTCTGCCGGGCGCAAATCAGCCGGATGTCGTTCACGCGAAGTGTATAGAGATGCGCGATTTCGTTGTGAAGATCCGGAGCCATACGGCAATGCAGTTCGCCGCGCCGATCGTGAAAGGATTGCCCGCGGGATCGCAGCCGCTGCTCAATTGGAAGCTGCGGGAATTCGCTGAGCACCGCCGCGAGAGCGATCCCGCGGATCTGCTTAACGATACCGATCCGCCTCCGGTAGTGCCCGAAATCCCGAAGTATCCCGGCCTTCACCGGGAAGCCGCACCGCGCTGGGCCGCGCTTTCGGCGAAAGCTCGCGCGGGCGATCCCGATCTCGTGGTTCCAGTTGCCGAGCGCAAGCGCTATGAAGCCGCGTTTGCACGATTCGCTTCCGTTTTCCCGGACGCCTTCTACGTCAAGGAGCGCGGCCGCTACTTCCCGGACGATTCGGAGGACAAGGGACGACTCCTGAGCGCGAGCTATCACAACACCATGGGCTACTTCCGCGACGATACCGCACTTATGGAGTTGATCCTCGACGAAAAAGGTCAGAAGGAACTCAACCGCCTGTGGGACGAATTCGACTTCATCGCTAAATACACCGAACGCACATGGGTTCAGTACTTCTTCAATCAGAGCGGCGAGGTTCAAGGTAAGGGTGCTGAGTCGGGCACCGCGCGCCCGCTGGATCACGAAATCACCGACGCCGCGGTCATCGTGGGAATGCGGGACGCGTATTTGGCCAAGGCTGCGGCCGACCCGAAGAACGATCCGGTCGCTCCCGACGCGATCCGCGATCACTTTGGTCGCGTGAACACCACCCTCCGGACTTTGGAAAAGGAGCGGACGGACGCCGAGCCGAAGCAACTCGAGGCCCTGCTCCGGTTTTCCACACGGGCTTACCGGCGGCCGCTTACTAAAGCCGAGCGCGACGATTTACTGGCGTATTACCGTACGATTCGCGAGAAGAACGAGCTGTCGCATGAAGACGCTATCCGGGATTCGATGGTCAGCGTGCTGATGTCGCCCGATTTCCTTTATCGGATCGACCTCGCCGGTGCAGCGGCATTAAAAACAAGCCAGCCGTTGTCCCCCTATGCTCTGGCAAGCAGGTTGAGTTACTTCCTGTGGGCCAGTATGCCCGACGATGAGCTGTTGCGGCACGCGGCGGCAGGCGATCTGCAGCGACCTGACGTTCTATTGGCGCAGACGCGCCGGATGCTGAAGGACTGCCGGGTGCGCGGGATGGCTACTGAATTCGCTGGCAACTGGCTCGATTTCCGTCGCTTCGAAACGAACAACACGGTCGATCGCGAGCGTTTCCCCACTTTCAACAACGATTTGCGCGAGGCGATGTTTCAGGAACCGGTCCGGTTTATTGAAGACACGATCCACAACGATCGCTCCGTGCTCGAAATGCTGTATGGGCATTACACGTTTGTGAATCCTACCCTGGCAAAGCATTATGGCATGCCGGAGGTGAATGGGAATCAGGACACCTGGATTCGCGTGGACGATGCCGACCGCTATCAGCGAGGTGGACTGCTGCCCATGGCGGTTTTCCTGACCCAGAACTCGCCGGGCCTTCGAACCAGCCCGGTAAAGCGGGGATACTGGGTCGTTCGTCGCGTGCTTGGCGAAGTGATCCCTCCGCCGCCCGCCGTCGTGCCCGAATTGCCTGCGGACGAAGCGAAGTCGGATCTGCCCCTGCGCGATATGCTCGCCAGACATCGCTCCGTTCAGGTATGCGCTTCATGCCATGCGCGGTTTGATGTGTTCGGCCTGGCGTTTGAAGGATACGGGCCGGTAGGTGAGGCGCGGACCAAAGACCTCGCCGGACGTCCGGTCGATACCAACGCGGTTTTTCCCGGTGGCAGCCAGGGCGCTGGATTGGAGGGGGTCGAGGCTTATATCCGCGAGCATCGGCAGGCGGGATTTGTGGACAATCTCTGCCGTAAATTGCTCGCCTATGCTTTGAACCGGTCGCTCCAACTGTCCGATGAGTCCGTCATCGAGCGCATGGAAGCCAGGCTGCAAGCGAAAGAGTATCGTATGAATTCGCTGGTCGAGACCATTGTGACCAGCCCGCAGTTTTTGAACAGAAAAAATCCGGATCAGCCGGTGACCCAATCGAGGAGATAATAACGATGCCCCGATCGACAAGGATTTCCCGCCGCACCGTGCTTCGCGGAGCCGGCTGCGCGATGGCGCTGCCGTGGCTCGAATCGCTGGACGCTTTCGCCGATACGCCGTCGCCCGCCGCATTCCCGAAGCGGTTCGGCATTGTGTTCCTGGGGAACGGCATCAACGAAGATCACTGGAGCGCCGAAGGCTCGGGTGCGGCCATGAAGCTCAGCAAGACGCTGCAGCCGCTGGAGCCGTTGAAGCAGAAGATCAATGTGATCGATGGTCTCTACGTCAAGGCGCTGACCGGCCAGGGCATTCACCCCGGACAAACCGGAAGCCTGCTCTCGGGCGCGCACATTTCGAAAGGCGCCATCATCCACTCGGGCATCAGCATTGATCAGATGATCGCTAATCGAGTCGGTGACGACACGCCGCAGTCCAGTATCGTTCTGGCTTGCGAGCCGCCCATGACGGGCTACCACGAGTCGAATTTTTCGCTGGCCTACAGCTCGCACATCTCCTGGCAGAGCCCGGATTCGCCCGTCCCGGTGGAAGTTTACCCATCGCTCGCGTGGGACAACTTGTTTGACAACCGTGGCAGCCTGCTGAACATCAGCATCCTCGATCGCGTGAAAGGCCGCGCCGAAGACCTCAGCCGCAAGATCAGTTCCAGCGATAAAAGCAAGCTCGATGAATATCTGACCAGCGTGCGCGAAGTGGAGAAACGCGTCGAGGGGATGCGCAAGAGCAAAGATAATGCGGACGACAAGGCGAAGGCGAAAAACACGGTCGCAGCCACCATGGACCGGCCCGCGAACGGACTGCCCGAAGACCTGCGCGATCACGCGCGCCTGATGTGCGATATCATCGCCATCGCGTTTCAGACCAACAAGACCCGTGTCGCGTCGCTGATTATCTCGCGCGATCTTTCCGCCATGTATTATCCGTTCCTTGAGGTCAAGGAAGGGCATCACGCCGCATCGCACAGCAACAACTCGGATGGATACGAACGCATCGCGCGTTTCCATGTCAGTCAGTATGCTTATCTCGCGTCCAAGCTGGACAGTATGAAGGAAGGCGACGGCACGGTGCTCGACAATACCTGCCTGATGTTCCTTTCCAATCTCTGGATCGGCCGCAAGCACGACAACTTCAGATTGCCTCTGGTGCTCGCCGGCGGACTCGGAGGCACGCTCGAAACCGGACGGTCGCTGAATTATCTGGATGCGGGCGCGGACAACCGTCAGATGTGCAGCTTGTACTTGTCGCTCATGGATCGTTTTGGGATAAAGCTGGAGCAGTTTGGCGACGCCGAGACGCGGCTGGAACGGTTGTAACCCTCATTCTCAACGCTTCACCCAGGCATGGCTTGTGACCGTCTCGCTGCCTTCGGTCAATCCAATCGTTCGATTCGCAGCCACGCCCGGCCACGCCTGCTTCGCGCCCGCCGGCCAGCGCACTTCAATCTTATCCGCTTTCTCCGATTTTCCAAGTCCGAAATAGAGCGTGAACGAGTTCTGAGAAAAGTAGCTGCCGCCGCTCACGACCTCCGCAATCTGCTTGCGGCCACCGGCTTCGACAGTACAACGCGCGCCAATCGCACTGCGATTCGAGCGCGTTCCCGTCAATGTGATCGCAATCGCATTCTGCCGTGGTCCGGTGTTCTTCAGCAGCGTGGGCTTATCGTTCATGTTTACGATCACGATCTCCGGCCTGCCGTCGCCATCGAGATCGCCGATCGCGAGACCGCGTGACGGCCTACGCGGCGCGAATCCCGGTCCCGCAGATTCGGTGATATCGGCGAACCGCCCGTTGCCGAGATTCCGGTAAAGCAGCGCCTTCTGGCGATATGTTTCGCCGAGGGGCGACCGGTCGATCTCCGGGTAAACGTGGCCGTTCACCATCACGAGATCGGGCCATCCGTCGTCATCGATATCGAGAAACGCAATACCCCAGCCAAGAAGCAGATTGCGCCCCAGGCCGGCCATTTCCGAGACGTCCTCAAAAAACTTGCCATCCTCGTTCTTGTAAAGCGAAGGCCGGTCACCGGAGAAATTGGTCTTGGCGATATCGAGAAAGCCGTTGCCATCGTAATCCGCCAACGCGATACCCATGCCAGCCTGCAACTGGCCATCGGCATTGTAGGCGACGCCCGCCTGATCGCCGCGCTCCTCAAAAGTCCCGTCGTGATTATTACGATATAGCAGACTTGGCGTCTGGTCGCAGGCGACATAGATGTCGGGCCAGCC